>CAYTUG010000014.1:0-61085 GCA_964441275.1 uncultured Christensenellaceae bacterium
TTAGGTAATAACATTAAAGACAGCTTTTACAACGAAACGCAGTTTACCGGCGCGATACATGACAAGAGCACCGGAATGCACTACCTAAACGCAAGGTATTACAACCCGAGTACAGGACGATTTCTGACGCAGGCCGCCATTGACAATGCCAGCGCCGCGGCCAGCACAATGGATATGATCCGTTTCATAACAAAACCTCCTATAATCCGCTTGATTTTTACCCCGCTTTATGTGCGATGCCCTTTTCAACGGCGTAGTTCCAGGCATAACCGCCCTTTTTGCAGACGATAGTGAGCTTCCCGCAGCCCTCAAACGCCTGGTCGTCTATGTACGTCACTCCCTCCGGTATCGTGACGCTCTTAAGCGACTCGCAATTTTCAAACATATGATAACCGATGCTCGTCACGTTGCCCGGAATCGTGATGCTTTTGAGTGCTTTGCAGCCGGAAAACGCCCACAAACCGATGCTCGTCACGCCCTCCGGTATAGTGATGCTTGCCAGCATTTCGCAGTGTTGAAACGCCGATAAGTCTATGTTCGTCACGCTGCTCGGAATCGTAATGCTCGTGAGTGCCTTGCAGAGCTCAAACGACGAATGCCCGATGCTCGTCACCCCCTCCGCTATCTCAACACCCGCGAGCGCGGTGCAACGGTAAAACGCCCAATCGCTGATGCTTGTCACGCCTTTAGGAATCGTCACGCTTGTGAGCGCATCGCAGTCGTAAAACGCCCTGTCGCCGATACTCGTCACTCCCTCCGGTATCGCAACGCTTGTGAGCGCCCGGCAACCAGAAAACGCCCCGCTGCCGATGCTTGTTACGCCGCCCGGTATAGTGATGCTCGTTAGCCGCTCGCAGAGGAGAAAAGCTTCGTTTTCGATTGCCGTCACGTTATCCGGTATCGTGACTTGCTTGACCAACAAATTGCCATAGAAATCGAACGTCTTTACCTCCGCCGGAATCGTCACGTCAGTTTGTTCCCCCGCATACACAAATCGTGCACCGCTGCCCAGCTCAATCCAATCGCCTTGCTTCTGGGCATCCAGCCAAGGTGTGCCGGCAAACGCACCGCAGCCGATATTCGTCACGCTGTTTGGGAGCGTGACGCTTGAGAGCGCCATGCAGCAGTTGAACGCCGAGCCGCCGATGCTCGTCACGCTATTCGGAATCGTAATGCTTGTGAGCCCCGCGAACAAAAATGCCTTGTCGCCGATGCTCGTCACTCCCTCCGGTATCACAACGCCCGTGAGCGCCTCGCAACCGAAAAACGCTTCATCGCCAATGCTCGTCACTCCGTTCGGAATTGTGACGTTCGTGAGCGCTATGCAATAATCAAACACATTGTCGCCGATGCTTGTCACTCCTTCCGGTATCGCAACGCTTGTGAGCGCCACGCAGTGACCAAACGCCGAGCCGCCGATGCTTGTCACGCCTTCAGGAATCGTGACGCTTGTGAGCGCATGGCAGTCGGCAAACGCCATGTCGCCGATGCTCGTCACGCCCTTAGGAATCGTGACGCTAGTGAGCATCTTGCAGTCCAAAAATGCTTTGTTTCCGATTGCCGTCACGGCAAGGCCATCTAATTCCGCCGGAATCGATAACTCCGCGTCCCCGCCCATATAGCGGGTGATGTCCGCCGTGCCGTTGGAATAAGCGGTGTATTCGTAGCCGCCGCTTTTGTTCCCCTCCGAAACGACCTTCCGCTCCGTATTCGGCGTGACGGTCGCCTCGGGCACGGCGGTCGGCTCCGGCGTGGCGGTCGGCTCCGGCGTGGCGGTCGGCTCCGGCGTGACGGTTGGTTCCGGCGCGGCGCTTTCGCAGGCCGCCATCGACAATGCCAGCGCCGCGGCCAGCACAATGGATATAATCCGTTTCATAACAAAACCTCCTTAAAACTATTCTGTAGACTTTTTCTGAAAATAATTCTAATTGTATTCACAAACGTCTTCCCGCCGGTTAGAGAAGAAGCAGGACAGTCTTTACCCTATTTTTATAAGTGTGTATCCATCTATACTGCCCGGCACAGTAGCGAAGTTGCTGCCATACGCTTCGCCGTCAAATTTTCCGCTGCCGGTTATTGTGCCGTCTTCAGCCTTTGTGAATGTAAAAGTAAAAGTACCTCTGATACCGGCATGGTATACTGTTCCTTCTTTAGATGGAGGTTCATCTATTGTAAAGGTTATCGTTCCTTCTGAAAACTCATATCTGGCAGTATGTCCGAATGAAACGGTTCCGCCTGCGCCTTCAGGCGTTATAGTCATAGTGTTTTTATATTTTTCCCCTACCGGTATTCCCGTTATACTATATAGCCCCGCAAGGTCAGAATTCTTTAAGCCCAAATCGAAGTTACCCAAATCAAGGCCGGAATTCTTTATAACCTGCTGAACCGCTTTCTTGACTTCTTCGATCGGGACTTGGGGAACAAATGTTTTTGCCGCTTCGAGGGGCGGTACAGGTTCCGTCGCGGCTCCGGCTGCCGCGCTCATGCCGATTGCGGCGGCGTCAATCACGTCGGCGACGCCTTCCATGCCGGCTGATTTAAAAGCATCGCTGATTTTACCGGTTTTTTCCGTATCTGTCCCGGCGTCTGAGGCAAGAGCCGCCACGTCAACCGTTCCGGCGGTAAGCATTTTGGACCCTTGAGCCAAGTCTTTTTTCTGCAGCCCCATGATTTTTCCGTCCTGGAAAAAGTTGCGCAGCCCGTTGCCGACGTAGTCAATCGCGCCGACAAGCGCCGCGCCGGCTTCGTTAGTCTTTGTGGACAGCTTCGCCGCGCTGCTGAAATCCAATGTCAGAAGACCCAGAACAGCCTCAACCGGCGCCATAGCGTCCTGTACCTTGTTGTATGCAAGCGTCAATCCGCTGCTTTCGCCAAGAATGATCGTGCTTGTCGTCGCAGCGACCTCAATGATCGCCGAGGATCCGGAAACGACGAGCGCCGCGCCCTCCAATAGCGTGGAAGCGCCGCCCGTGGCGATTGCCGTGCCGGCGATAACGGTGATTTTGCAGGTGGTTTTGACTACCATCGCCGCTTTCATCGCCGTGTCATAAAACGCCGCGTCCGCATCCGCGCCCTGCTTGATGATCGCCTGCGCGGCCAGAAGCTGGTTATAGGCTTCTCTCGCGTCCACGCCCAGCTGTTCACCGAGGGCTTTACATTTTTGGTTGCCCTGTACCGCGTCGAATTTCGCGGTGATGTCCTCCGCCCACTCCCTAAGCGCATCGCCGTCTTCCGCCGCGAGCAGTTGAATCTGCGGCGTGCCGGAAACGCTGCCACTTGCGGCTTTGTATCCAAGCAAAACGATCCCGCCGGTTTCATCGGCAGCGTATGCCACGCCGCTCGCGGACAGTTCCGATTCCAGATACATCTGCGCGAGGTCCGCAGCGAGTAACGCCTGCTCCGCGTATTCGTCCGCAAGGGAAAACTGCGCGATTGCTTCATCCAGCAATGAGGAATACTCCGCTTCCGTTCCGGCGTTCAGTTCCATCTCCAGCAGCGCATCAAGGTAAAACCGCGCCGTTATGTACTGCTGTGCGGCCAGTGCGGTCACGTCCTGCGCCACGACATACAGCAAAGGGTAGTCGGGCACAGTGACGCTTTGGGCGTGCACTTCCGGCAAACCACCGTCCGGTGTGGCGGTCTGCTCCGGCACGGCGCTTCCGCAGGCCGCCATCGACAATGCCAGCGCCGCGGCCAGCGCAATGGATATGATTCGTTTCATAACAAAACCTCCTTAAATCCGATTAATTTTTACCCCGCCTTATACGCGATTCCGTTTTCAACGGCGTAGTTCCAGGTATAACTGCCCTTTTTACAGACGATGGTGAGCGCCTCGCAACCCTCAAACGCCTTGTCGTCTATGTGCGTCACTCCCTCCGGTATCGTGACGCTCTTAAGCGACTCGCAGTTTTCAAACATCCGATAACCTATATTCGTCACGCTGCCCGGAATCGTGATGCTTTTGAGTGCTTTGCAACCGGAAAACGCCCACAAACCGATGCGCGTCACTCCCTCCGGTATAGTGATGCTTGCCAGCATTTCGCAGTTTTCAAACGCCGATGAGTCTATGTTCGTCACGCTGCTCGGAATCGTAATACTCTTGAGTGCTTTGCAACCGTAAAACGCACTGTCGCCGATGCTCGTCACGCCCTCCGGTATCGTGACGCTTGTAAGCGCATCGCAGTCGGCTAACGCCATGTCGCCGATGCTCGTCACGGCAAGGTCGTCTAATTCCTCCGGAATCGATAACTCCGCGTCCCCGCCCATATAGCGGGCGATGTCCGCCGTGCCGTCGGAATAAGCGGTGTATTCGTAGTCGCCGCTTTTGTTCCCCTCCGAAACGACCGTCCGCTCCGCATCTGGCATAGCGGTCGGCTCCGGCGTGGCGGTCAACTTGGGCGTAGCGGTCGGTTCCGGTACGGCGCTTCCGCAGGCCGTCATCGACAATGCCAGCGCCGCGGTCAGCACAATGGATATGATTCGTTTCATAACAAAACCTCCTTAAAACTTTCTTGCAAACTTTTTCTGAAAGTAACTCTTGTTGTATTCACCTATGCTGCCATAAGATTCATCGACAAACTCACCGTTGCCGGTTATTGTACCGTCTTTGACCTTTGTGAATGTAAAAGTACCTCTGACACCGGGATGGTGTATTGTTCCTTCTTTAAATGGAGGCTCATCTATTGTAAAGGTTATCGTTCCTTCTGAAAACTCATATCTGGCAGTATGTCCGAATGTAACGGTTCCGCCTGTGCCTTCAGGCGTTATAGTCATAGTGTTTTCGTAGTTTTCCCCTACCGGTATTCCAGCTATGCTATACGTCCCCGCAATACTCCTGCAAGCTCAAAATCTTATGGACAGTCGAATGATTCCACCTGTAAGGAGATGGAGTAGCTTTTAACCCGCCTCGGCGTATGCCTTTGCCTTATAACAATCAATCATATTGCCGTCTTTATTATTAAAAGCTCCGATAGCAGTCTGAAATTGCAGCAAATTTAAAATTTCGAATTTTCCGCTTCATCCTTACTATCTGCCGTATAAGCCGCCCACAACTTCTCTTCAGCCTCACCAACAAGGCTTTTTATTTTAGAGCAACGGGAAAACGAACGAATCGCTCGAATACCGCCGAATAAAATAGCGCCCCACATAATAACGTATTGGCCGCCGCCGGACGCAGCAGAATAACTTATCAAGGTTACAGTTAAACCTATCAATAGCCAGACAACACCCGATATCATAGACTTCATAGCCTGTGCCCTATATGGTGAAACATATTCATGCATGGCACGAATCGTTGCCTCAATATCGGCGACCGTCATGCCCGCTTTCATTTCATCATATTTTTGGTTGGTATCATAAAGCTTGCGCTGGGTTGAATCGGATAGTACAGCATATGCTTCCGCTACAAGTTTACTTTCACTTTCGTGGTCGTCAGGATGTAAATCGGGGTGTGTTTCTTTAACTTTTTGACGAAATGCAGATTTAATTTCAGACAAAGACGCTTTTTGGGAGACTCCCAAAACCGCATAAAAATCATGATTTTTCATAACTGACCGCCTTTATCGAAAAAACTCATGTTTAAATAAGTTAATGAATATATACTTTATTGCTATAATTATATAAAATTTAGAGTGTATAGTCAATATTTTAGGATTTTATAATTAAATTTCTGGGACTGTAAAGTAAAAAGTGGAAGATTAGCAAGCTCAGGTATAGAAATGCTACGAAAAGAGTAAGCTTTCAGCCCCAAGAAGATTAAAAAACAGATTACTTTGTAGTTAAGGACTGAAAGTTAAACAGCACTGAAAAATGATATTAGGCGATAAGGTAATGCTTGCGTTTTTGCCTATCAGACAGACTAAGCCCTGCAACTTGTGCCGGAGTTATGTTATTCAAGGAAGAGTGCGGTCGTACAAAGTTGTAGAAGAAGACGGACATTGCTATTAGGTTGTTGGCAGACTGAAACGAATTAAATCCCTGTTTGGTTTTGTACCACGCCATGAACTGTTTGTGGAATGCTTCTGCGAGATTGTTCGAGATGTCGTCTTTGAAAGGCTGAACGCGGATATGGGTTTTCGGGCGGCCTGACTCGCCAAGCTATGCAGCTGCGCACTGGATGAGGGACTAACACGACAATAGATACCGACCTTGTCTCTCCCAATCGCTCTTAGCCCCGCCGGAATAATATCTACTTTTTTAACCATAATTAACGCCTTCAGAGCATCAATGAGGCAGAATAGCCCATTAAAAAACACTCTCTTATCATAACACACCGAAAACAACCTATTTACAATGGTTATCGATGGGGGTTCAGTTCTCCCCAATAGCCCCGCCTCCGCCGTTTTGCGTGTACTATTCCGCAATGTATTTGTTAAACTTAAATACATATTCATTTATATTTACATCAAGCAATGCCGCAAGCACCGGGCACTTAGCTTTAAGCAAAAAGAATACATCTCTGTCGCAGTCCGATAGCGTTTCATAATTTCCTTGCCCCTTGCAGACTACGATGTCGGATTGATAAAAAATATCTAAAAATTCTTTATCACATTCTTCAAGAATTACGCCTGGCACGTCACATCCTGTAGACATAATTTTTGCATATTTATTTAGACCCGATGCGTACGCTTCTTCTGTAGTTGCATCGTTTATAATAGGCGCGCTTCTTACAGCATAAACTAAATCCCAATCCGAAAGCTGTTCAAGCAAAATGCCGTCAAACACGGTTTCACCCGTATTATCGCCTATAACCAAAATAGTTTTCGCCGATCCTAATTTTTGTTTTAAAATTATATGGTCGCACAAAGCAAAATCCTTGTTAAGCTCCTCATCCACATTCTTTTCGATATCAGAACCCGAGCCTACGGCAGAATCAAGCACGTTCCCCGTTGCAGCCGCTTTTAATGCCCAATACAAACTGTCTTCTTTGTTTGAAATCAACTTTTTTATTTTTGGATAAAGGCTAAGCGCGGTCTGTAAATCTTTTTGTTTTATTTCGAAATACGGATCTTTGTTCCCTGTACGTTCTTTAACTATGTTGTGCATATCCCGCCCTATTTCCGGCGAATTTTTAAACGAGTCGTATCGGCACAAAACGCTTATAGCCTCGTCCATTATCTCCTTTTGCAATCTTTCACAATCCGTTGCCATACGGGAAGATTCAAGCACCTGCCGCAACAAACAAGGTAAACAGTCCAAAAACAATTTCACAACAATACTCCCTTTTTATATTATAAAAAGCTAATCGGAAAGCTTTTTTAGCGTACAGGCAATATGTTAACATACACATGTTTGAAGTCAAGTTTCATTGGCGCAAAGCGCGATTGCCATTGCGCTGTTTGCAAATTGGTTACGCAAACAAAGTATCGGAATAAAGTTTTTTATTGTGTTTTCTATACTTCTAACCAGAAATTACAGTAATAACAAATGTGACGGAATATCTTTCCGCTGCATACAAAAGCTTGCTCCGGCCTAACACCAATATGCGGGGAGATTTCCCCGCATATTGGGCTTTTTTTATTGTGCCATTTGCCTGCCAAGGAATGCGGCAGCAGTTTCGGCCGCTTTTAGCGCGGTTTCGTTTAAACCCCCGCCTCGCACGGCCAATGCAATCGCCCCTATCGGCTGCCCGTCCAACATTATGGGAACAATAATTTGCGATGTGGTTAAGGTTTGATTTTCGCCGCTTACAAGCGGAATAACGCTTTCCGAGCCGGTATTGTTAATTATCTTTCTTGCATTCATTACATCTTCTAAAGCTCCGCTTACGGCGCGCTCCGCATACTCGCGTTTATTATCGCCGCTGGCCGCAAGAACGGTATCCCTGTCGCAGATTATTGCGGTTGCTCCAATGGTGGCTGAGAGCGATTCGGCAAAATCGCGCGCAAACGCGGCAAGCTCTCCTATAGGCGAATATTTTCGTAGGACTATACCACCCTCTCTGTCCGTGTATATCTCTAACGGGTCGCCTTCTCTAATACGTAGAGTACGTCTGATTTCTTTAGGTATAACAATTCTGCCAAGTTCGTCAATTCGCCTTACAATACCTGTCGCCTTCATAATATGTCCTCCTGCATAATGTTCATTTTCTATGGTTATTGTTTGTAACTCCAGTTAATTTATGCGCAGCGGCAAACCTGCAAACGTATTAGTTGCAAAAACTTAGTTTAAAAAAACCAGCTCATAATTCAGATACAAACAAAAATTAATCCAAATTATAAACGGCAGAATAAAATATGCGGAATATATGTTGGCTTTGTATGTTTTTTGTAAAAGCTGCAATGTAACAAAAACTAAAATTATCAGCACATATAATGCGCCGAAAACATTTTGCCTGTAAAAAAACGTAAATGTCCATAACGGATTTAATACGGCTATAAAAAGGTACGGTTTTAGTATCGCGTTATATTTTTGTTTATCTTTTACCAATAAAATTGCCGATGATATATTTAGGAATGCATAAAGCAATATCCATGCTGCAACAAACACGGTATCAGAGGGCATAAGCTGCGGTTTGCGCAGCGTTTTATACCATGTTGAAATATCAACAAAAAAAGACGACAGTGCAAAAGATGCGGCAGCAACAAACACTGAACACACCACACGTAAAATTTTTTCTTGTCTATGCATTTTGCTCACCCAAATCAGTATATTCTTAAATAGTACGCTGTATGAAAGGTGAGACAAATGCGAAAGCCTGCATTTCTTATAGCAATTTTGATTGCGCTGACATCCTGTTGCTTTCAAAAACATTGTGTTAATGTCAGCGAGCAAACAATTGTTTGCGGCAGCGACATTCTTATTGAAGATATACGCATTCCAATAATTAGCGGTTTGTCGGACAAACAGTTTGAAAACAATGTCAATTCTAACATTATGGCAATCGTAAATACGGCGCGGGAAGCCGCAAAGCAAGATGCGTTAACCGCCCAACAATGGGTGCCTTATGTATGCGTGTTGGTTATCGATTATGCAGTTAATAATAATTGCGAATTGTTTTCTATGCGTATAACCACCGATTTAGAAAACGGCGGCACGGGAATGCCCAATTCGCATTATTTTAATATTGATGTAATGCGCAACGAACTGCTGCATATCAACGATCTGTTTTTGCCATCCTCAGAGTACGATAAAGCCATTGACGAGTATGTTTTAAAAATAATAAGCAAAGACAAGCGTTTCTCGCCGCAGGATTTCCCCGGTATCACAAAAGATACCGCCTTTTTTATAAACAGCAACCGGTTACATATTGCTTTTGCCAAATACGAAATTGCGTGCGGCACAACCGGCGAGCCCGAATTTGCAATTCCATCGCCGGTTATAAGAGATTATCTAAAACCCGATTATGCTTACCTGCGATAACAATAGCTTTTTATAAGCGAAAAAAAACGCTTTGATACCAAAAATGAATATCAAGCGTTTGAAATTGCACAGCTAAAACAAGTGTTTAGCCCAAAATCAAAAAACAAATTAAAGTGCTTCGAACAAATCTTTCGATGCTCCGCAAAGAGGACAAACCCAATCCTCGGGAACATTCTCCCACTTTGTGCCGGGCGCGACACCGTTATCAGGGTCCCCCTCGACAGGGTCGTACACATAACCGCAAACGGTGCATTCGTATTTTACCATTTTCTATCCCCCTTATTTATCTTTCGTTAAATACGCATTCAAATCGTTAACAAGCTTGTCCGCGTCAATGCCGTGCACAGCCGCCGCCTGCTCAATGCTCTCTCCCGCGGACGCCGGACATCCGATACAATGCATACCGGCTTGCATCAATATTTCCGCACATCCCGAATCAAGAATAAGCAATTGAGAAATTGTCATATCTTTTGTTATTGTTGTCATAATGTTACCTCTCCGTTGATTTAAGTTGTCCTGATTATTTTGTTACCGCATTTAGAGCATTTTATTGATACCTTGCCTTTACCCCGCGGTACTCTGAGTTTTAAAGAGCAGACTGGGCATTTAAAAATTTTGTAATACTTGCGTTGCTGCCCTCTGGTTTTAATATTATAATACCACGATTTAATTTTATTAACCACACTCAAAAAAGCAACATTTTCTTTTTGGCGCTTAACAATATTTCGTGAGAACATGCGAAATGTAGCAATAAAAATAATTGTGGTCGTTATTATAACCATGTACTTAAAAGGAATAAAGTTGAGCAATAGCGACAGTATCAGAAGCGCAAACGAAAGCTGATCCGGGCCATTTCGGCCAATGAACATCCTTCTTAGCATTTCTTACACTCTCCTTAAACACTCAACCGTGTGAGTTTTTTACAACAATAATATTAGCTTGTATTGTTAAAATATAATACTAAAAGAATAAGGCAAATATATTAACAATAGCACTATTTAACATTTTGTTTACAAATAGTAATTATATTTTAAGTCAAAGTTTTAACGGCGGTAATTAATATTTTCGTACAATTCAGCTTTTGGCAAAACTGTCCGCAAATTGGCTATTATACAACTCCGCATAATGGCCTTTAAGTTTAATCAATTGTTCATGGTTGCCCTGCTCTACAATCTTCCCTCCTTCCATAACCAATATTGTAGACGCGTTTCGAATAGTTGAAAGCCTGTGCGCAATTACAAAGCTTGTGCGGCCTTTCATAAGCGCAATCATTGCGTTTTGAATATATGCCTCGGTTCGTGTGTCCACACTGCTTGTTGCTTCGTCCAGTATCAAAATTGAAGGGTCTGCCAACAAAGCGCGGGCAATAGCTAACAACTGTCTTTGCCCCTGCGATATATTGGAAGCCTGTTGGCTTAGCACCGCATTGTAACCGTGAGGCAGCGTGCGTATGAAGTAATCCACATGCGCCATTTTTGCCGCTTTTATTATTTGGTGTTCGCTTGCGTCAAGTTTCCCATATGCGATGTTTTCAAGCACCGTGCCTTCAAACAGCCAGGTGTCCTGCAGCACAATTCCAAAACGCTCTCGCAATGCTTCCCGAGGCACTAACGCAATATTTACGCCGTCCACAAAAATTGCCCCGCTGTCTATTTCGTAAAAACGCATAAGCAGGTTAACAAGCGTGGTTTTTCCGGCGCCTGTGTGGCCGACAATCGCAATCAAATCACCCGCATTAACTTTTAGGTTAAACCCATCTATTACTTTCTGCCCGGGCAAGTATCCAAAACTTACATCCGAAAACTCGACTGCTCCTTTCGCCGGAGGAAGCGTTTTTAAAGAAACGTCCTGAGACATCTCATTTTCGTCAAGCAGTTCGAAAACCCGCTCGGCAGCCGCCAAAGTTGATTGCAACACTCCGGATATCTGCGCAACCTGGGTAATAGGCTGTGAAAATCTGCGGGAGTACTGAATAAAAGCCTGAACGTCCCCTACATTTATACGGCCGTCTATAACCATAATTCCGCCGATAACGCAAACAAACACATATGAAATATTATTCAGAAAATTCATAAGAGGCATAATAAGCCCTGATAAAAACTGCGCTTTCCATCCTGTAACGTACAGCTTATTATTTATACTGTCAAACTTTTTAATGTTGTCTTTCTCTTTACCGTAAGCCTTGACTATTTCAAAAGCTGAATACATTTCTTCAACATGTCCGCTTATATGCCCGAGCTGTTCCTGCTGCCCCTTAAAGTGTTTTTGAGAACGCTTGACAACATATTTTGTAACAATAAAACTTGCCGGCAAAACCAAAAGGCACACAATGGTAATAACCCACGATATTGAAAACATCATAATCATGATGCCTATCAGCATAACAACCGATGTTATAATCTCGCTTAAACTTTGGGATAGCGATGTCGAAATAGTATCTATATCATTGGTAACTCGCGAGAGTATTTCCCCGTGCGTATGATCATCAAAATATTTCAACGGCAATTTAGAAATTTTTTCGCTCACTTCGTTTCTCATATCGTACACAATTGTCTGTGAAGTTTTAGCAAGAATAAACTGCATGACAAACGAGATAAAGCTGCTTACAAGATATAAACCAACTACGGTAAGCAGAATGTTAGCTATCTTGGAAAAATCTATTTTCAACTGTTTTGCGGTTTCAAGCTGTGCCGCCGCCAAGAGCAGCTTTTGTTTTTGATGCTCGTCAACTTTCTCTATCGCCGATAAAAACGCGTTCTCAATGTCAATTTCTTCGCTTTTCAACTGCTCTCTTTCATATACCGGCAGTGCGGATTCCAAAACGCTGTAAGCTTTAAGTTGCGCCGCAGACGGAGAAAACAATTCGGTTGTGGCTGTCCCAAGTATTTTCGGGCCTAAAATTGCAAAAGCAGTACTGCCAACCGACAAAACAACGATTATGATTAACGATATTTTATGCCGCGTCAAATAACGTATCAATCTTTTCAAGCTTTTTTTAAAATCTTTCGGCTTTTCCGCGGCGTGCGCTCCCGGGCGGTGCCCTTTTTGCATAACGCGCCTATTTTCAGGGCCTTTTGTTTTTTGAGAAAATCCGCTCATGCCAAACCCTCCCCACCAAGTTGTGATTCTACAATTTCTTTATATGTTTCACAGCTATTGATCAGTGTTTTATGATTACCTTGCCCGACAATACGCCCCGACTCCAATACAATTATGTTGTCCGCGTTTATAATGGTGCTAACCCGTTGAGCCACTATTATAACCGCCGCGTGTTCTATCCGTTTGGACAGCGCTTTGCGCAGCAATAGATCGGTTTTATAATCAAGCGCAGAGAAACTATCGTCAAAAATATATATTTGCGGTTTGCGAACAAGCGCTCGCGCTATCGACAGCCTTTGTTTTTGCCCCCCTGAAAAATTCTTACCCGCCTGTGAAACCGCGGCGTTTAAACCGCCGTCAAGCTCTTTTACAAAACCTGCTTGCGCGATTTTAAGTGCCTCTGTCAATTCACTATCGGTTGCTTTTGAGTTCCCGAAACGCAGGTTATCTGCAACTGTGCCGCTAATCAAACTGGCTGTTTGCGGCACGTATCCGATTTTTCTGCGCAATTCCGCCTGGGGATAATTTTTAACGTCGACCCCGTTTAGCAATATTTTACCTGCGGTTGCCTCGTAAAAGCGCAGTATGAGTTTTGCAAGAGTAGATTTGCCCGACCCTGTGCCGCCAATTATTGCTGTCATTTGATTGGGCGGCGCCTTAAAGCTAATATTCGAAAGAGCGGGTTCTAAGGCATCGGCATGATAAAAACTTACATCTTGAAACTCAAGGCAGCCCTGCGGCTTGGTATCGGGAACTGCATCCGTATAATCGGAAAAGGCCGGTTTTTGCTCGAGCACCTCTTTAATCCGCACCCCGGACACCGATGCGCGCGGCAACATAACAAACATCATTGTCGCCATTATTACGGCAAACATAACTTGCATTACATATTGCTGAAATGCCATTAGATCTCCTACTTGCATTTGCCCTTGGCCAACCTTTAGCCCCCCAAACCATATTACTGCGACTGTAGCCAAATTCAGTGTCATTAAAATAGAGGGCATTAAAACGCCCATCCACCTGTAAACTAAAATTGTTGTTTGGGTTAAGTCTTTATTTGCATTTGAAAAACGCGTCTTTTCATATTTGGTTTTGTTAAACGCTCTTATAACCCGCACTCCGGTAAGCCTTTCGCGTAATATCAAGTTAATTCTATCTATCTTTTTTTGGAGCGTTTTAAAGAGAGGTATAACTTTTAGAGCTATAACAATTGCAAGCGCAGACAAAAACAAAATTATGGCGGCGACAAGCCATGATAAAGACACATTTTTACTCAGCGCCATAATTATTCCGCCAACACACATCAGGGGAGCAAAAATCAACATGCTCAGCACCATCGTAACGGCATTTTGAACCTGAGTAATATCATTTGTAGAGCGCGTTATTAAAGACGCGGTTGAAATTTTATCAAACTCGGCAAGCGAATAATATTCTACGGTTTTAAAAACATCATGCCGTAAGTCACGTGCGAATCCTGCCGCAGATTTAGTTGCAAAAAGCCTTGCAAGCATTGTGCAAGCAATTACAATTAGCGAAACCCCAAGCATTTTTAATCCCGTTTCAATTATTAACGCCACATTTTGCCCAACCACCCCTTTATCCACTATCTCAGACATAAGCGTGGGTAAATAAAGCTGGCAAAGCGACTGTATAAATGTCATCAACAAAACAAATATCGCGTTCCATTTATATGGCTTTAGGTAGCGCATTAAACTTAACATTGGTTTTCCACTCTCCCGCTTTTAAGAATGCTGATTGCGTGTTCAAGCATCCGTTAATAATATTGCTCGTCTGCACCTTTTCAGCTCCAAAAAAAGCTGCTTAATAACCCGTAATGTTAGTGATAAAAAAACCGTAGTACCGGCTTAGGGTCCGCATCAATATGTCCCATATTATGTAAATTAGTAAAATAACATAACAATAAGCGTGCGCGCCGCGATTAAAATTTTATCACAAGTGCATGATACTTTGTTGTCTGCCCGTTTTTATTGTAAGCGTCTACTAACATTTTTTTAGAATAACTCAGCAAAAATATTTTGTCAATGTTCGTATCTTACATAGCGTATTTCGATTATCTCGCATTAAACCGCTCACAACTTTTGCGTTTGTTATTTCATTTTGGTTGCTTATTGCATATATTTTGATATAATTGTGTCAGTAAATGCTTGGAGGAAATATTGTGTTTGGCAGGATAAGAAGTAAACTTAGAAAAATCCGCAGAAGAAGAGCCATGCGCACGGGCAGAAGCCGAAGCAGGCGCAGTTCAACACGTTTCCGCGCCTCTAAAATTGGTCCTATAGTAAGAATAGCCGGTATACTTTTATTTACCGCAGGCTTGATCACCGTCTTCATACTTGTTATTGTGCCTCTCTTCGGGTCGGGCACCGACAATTCAAATCCTACCCTTGCCTCTACCGTCCCTACACCTTCGCAAAAACCAATAGCCCGCGAAGATATGACCGATTTGGCAAAAGAGCTTGGGATTTTACATAAATCAATTAACGATCCGTATTCTTTTGAAACTGAAGTTGTTTTTTCTACAGGCAATCAACTTCAAGCATCCCCAACTCTTGATTCAATTGCAATATTTGATATTCAAACCCAAGATACCCAAGTGGTTGAAGGGATTGCGAAAAAATACGACTATCTATTCGAACCTAAAATAAACAGTAAATATATTATCTATCTTGATTGTAAAGACGAATACGGCGGTGCCGTCTGTTGCTTTGACAGACAGTCATCAAAATCTTTCGTAATGAGAGAATACCTTTACGGTAAACCAAAAGTATCTATTTTTGGAGACTATGCGTTATGGTCGCAGCAAACGGCCAAAACCAAAGACAGGCTTTATCTGTATCACCTGCCCACGCAAGAATCCGTTGAAATAGAAATTTTCGATAACACTTTTTTCTCGACAAGCGCGCCTTTTATGTCTGATAATGCAATTGTTTATGTTCAACCGTTCGGCGAAAGCCAAGTGCTTGACGGCTCATCCGCATCATTAGAGCCTGAAATATGCGTAGTTCCGCTAAGAGAAGGCGGTGACGCTCAAAAGGTTTTGTTCCGCCCTGATGTTGAGAACGTATATGATCCTATGATATCCGGCACAAATGTTGTTTTTGTTGATACCAACAGAGATTGTGACGGCCGGCTGATGTTGTGTACGCGCAGCGGTGAGACATATTCGGAGCCGAAAGTTATAGCGGAGGGCATAGTAAACTATTTCGTCGGCGATGGGTTTGTAACCTATACAAAAGAAGAGACGATATTTATTTATTATTTTAAAGACGGCTCAACCGGGCGGCTATCGTCGGACAGCACGCGCGCATTGCTTGCAAGCGCCAACGGCAAAAATGTTGTCTGGTATGATATAACCGAACTTGGTATAGCAAACGTTGTCTATCTTGCGCAGGTTCCTTAATGGAAACTAAGTGCGGCAAAAATCCCTTATGATAGGTTTTTTTGATGCGTATTTTTAATTTCAGATGCCGAATTTTGTTTTTTTAATTTCTTATAGGCGTTCAGATAAGCGTATTGAACCAAAGAAGCGAACATTAGAACTAATGACAGATAAATAAAATACTCGTGATAGGGTTTTACAATCTCGTGTAAAAATGTAAAGGCTATGGATACGTTTACCATGAATGCCGCAATCTTACCGAATGCATTTGCGGAAGCAATTATGTTTTTGTAGTACAGAAATATCCCGCCGCAGATCATCAAAAGCTCTTTAGCAAGTATAAAAGCAAGTATATACCACGAAAGCACTTTTGTTACCGTAAAAGATATTACAATAAAAATATATAATAGCTTATCCGCAAGCGGATCAAGCAACATCCCAACCTGAGTAACAAGCTTATGACGCCGCGCAATATAACCGTCTAACAAATCTGTAGCGCAAGCGACAATATAAATAATAAGTGCGCATCTTGTATAACCAAAGTAAATTAATACTGTTATAACGGGAACCAACGACATTCTAAACAATGTAAGCACGTTTGGTATATTTAAAGGAATTCTTCTCAAGCCAACACTCCTATTGTGAATTACTATCTTAATTATAGCAGACAGCCGCTTTATTGCCTATGCCCTTATTGGCTTAAAACTGTTTATCATTGTTCTTAAAACGCTATTGCTTTATGATATAATAATACAAATGCTATTATAGTGTTTTAGGAGCAATAAGTATGGACATGTTCGATATAATTGAAAAAAAGCGTGACGGAAAAAAATTGACGGATAGAGAAATACGTTTTTTTATAAATAATTATGTAGACGGCGCTATTCATGACTATCAAGCGGCGGCGCTTCTTATGGCTATGTATATAAACGGGTTAGAGCGCGGCGAGACGGCTCAATTAACTAAAGCCATGGCACACTCGGGTGAGATGGTTAACCTTGACAGCCTAGGTACTGTCGCGGACAAACATTCTACAGGCGGTGTAGCAGACTCTACTACGCTGATTGTGTTGCCCCTTGTTTGCGCCTGCGGATTGAAAATTGCAAAAATGTCCGGACGCAGCCTTGGTCATACGGGCGGAACCATAGACAAGCTTGAATCAATACCCGGGTTTAATACCTCCCTCGACGTACATTCTTTTATGTCGCAGATTAAAAGAATAGGTGTTGCCATAACGGCACAAACTCCAAATCTTTGCCCGGCCGATAAACTAATTTATTCACTTCGCGATTCAACCGCTACTATCGATAGCATTCCCCTTATCGCCAGCAGCATAATGAGCAAAAAATTAGCCATGGGCGCACATATTATTGTATTAGATGTTAAAACCGGAAACGGCGCTTTTATTAAGGATGTTTCCGAAGCGCAAATACTTGCAGAAACGATGGTAGCCGCCGGCAACAGCGCGGGCCGCAAAACATGCGCAGTTATAAGCGATATGAGCCAGCCGCTCGGAAACTCAATAGGCAATTCACTTGAAGTTAAAGAAGCAATAGATATACTCAACGGCGCGGTGCCGGGGGGCGATTTGCTTGAAGTATCAATGGCAATAGCCATTCAAATGCTGATTCTGTCTGCAAAAGCAAAAGATAAGGTTAACGCAAAGCAAATGTTGGACAAAGCGTTAAACAGCAAGAATGCCTTAAACAAATTAACCGATTTAATTAAAGCGCAAAATGGAAACGAGACGGTGACGGTTGATACTTCGCTGCTTCCCGTTGCCAATATGAAAGTGCCGGTTTTGTCGCAACAAAGCGGCTATTTAAGCGCTGTAGATTGTAGATCCTTGGGCGAAATCGCCAGCATTTTAGAGAATAAACAAAACGGCAGAATCGACCCTGCGGCAGGTTTAGTTTTAAATAAGCGAATCGGCGATAAAGTAAATTCGGGTGATGTTTTAGTTGAACTGCACGCAAGCGATACTAAACTGTTAAAAATAGCGCTGGCACACATAAACCGTTGTTTTGCTTTTTCGCAAACACGGGTAATACCAAAACTTATACACAATATAATCTGTTAACAGTTCGTGGAGTATGTGCACTTTTTAATTTATGCACATGTTTATATACGCTAATCCCGCGCTCTGTTTTTATTTAATCAGATTGATTTTCTTTGATTGTTGAGACTATTAAAATAATATGATAGAATAATTGAGACGAAAAAATATTGTTATCCACATGTGTGGATAAGTGTGTGGATTAGCTTTTTTTATTATTATTTTGAGGTAGTTTAGTGGATACGTTTTTATTGGTATGGGAAAAAACGCTGGAAATACTAAAACAAGATTTAGCAAGGCTTCGTTATGATACTTGGATAAAAACGCTAAACCCCTTAAAAAGGGTTGACTCAACATATTATTTTCAAACTTTAAACTCGATTCACAAGGAGCTTGTAGAAAAAAACTATAAAGATATAATAACAACCGCAATTAACGATGCGGCGTCCAATTTTGGTTACGATTTTGTAATTGACGTGCATTTTCTTGACAGCGAAGAAGCTAAACAGTTTAGTCTGCCTGATAAATCGCCTCAGGAAAAAATGATTTCGTCTCGGACTATGCTTAATCCTATGTTTACGTTTGAAAGCTTTGTAGTTGGCAGTTCAAACGAATTTGCGCATGCCGCCGCGCGGGCGGTTGCGGATAATCCGGGTTTTACATATAACCCGCTTTTTATTTATGGTAAAACAGGGCTTGGCAAAACACATCTGATGCAAGCGATTGCAAACTGCATAAGCGAACGTGTTGCAGCCTTTTCGGTTATGTTTGTTAAAAGCGAACCTTTTCTTAACGATCTTATATATTCTATCCGGACATCAAAAACTGAAGAATTTCGCAAAAAATACAGAAAAGCAGACGTCTTGCTAATTGACGATATACAATTTATTGCCGGAAAAGAAAGTATACAGGAAGAATTTTTTCATACATTTAACGATTTATACGAAAACAACAAGCAGATTATACTTTCTTCAGACAAACCGCCCAAAGAGATTTCAAAACTTGAAGAAAGATTACAATCAAGGTTTGAAGGCGGGCTTATTGCCGATATTCAACCGCCAAATTATGAAACAAAACTTGCAATACTTATTAAAAAAACAAAAGATTTTATATCCATGGGATCACTAAAATATGAGATTGGAAACGAAATATTAGATCTTATAGCTACCAAAGTTTCATCAAACATCAGGTCCCTTGAAGGCGCATTAAAAAAAATAATTGCGTATTCTATGTTAAACGGCCGAGCTCCAACGTTGTCTGAAGCTGAAATTGCAATACGGGATTTTTTAACCACCACAAACAACAAAAAAATAACGCCGCAAGATATATTGCAAACCGTTTGTGATTATTACAGTTTGTCTGAAGAGGAAATCAAAAGTAACAAAAGAAACCAAAGCATCGCCTATCCGCGCCAAATAGCAATGTATTTAACCAGAAAATTGGTAGATATATCGTATAAAAACATCGCGGAGGTATATGGTAAGAGCGATCATACAACCGTAAAACATGCGTATGAAAAAATAGAAAGAGAAATTCAACGAAATTCGGAAACCAAAACAGTTGTGGATGATTTTATAGCGGAGTTGAAAGAATAGTGGATAACCGATGCTAAATTAGTTTTAAGTTAATAACTAATACCTTATAAACAACATTTTATATACGTTGTTTACCCAAATTAATATGGATGGCTGTGTAGTACTAACTCAGAATTGAATTAACAAAAATGCAGTTTTCCAAGTTATAAACATATACTACTACTGCTACTGCTACAATACTATATAGTGCAACAATAATAACTCAAAGAGGTATATACCATGAAAATTATTTGTAACAAAAATGAACTGCAAAGATGTGTAAATATTGCTACGAGAGCGGCATCTCTAAAATCATCCTCTTTTTTACTTGAGGGGCTCAGAATCAAATCCGAAGATGATAAAGTTACAATATATGGTACAGATGGTGTATTATCCATACAGTGCGTATTGAAGGCAGAAATTTATGAAAATGGTGATTTTGTTATACCTGCGCGGATTATTTCAGAGTTGTTACAAAAACTGAACGATTGTGAAATAACAATAATAACCGATGAAAGCAATGTTTTAATTGAATGCGGTCATTCCTCCACGACCCTACGATACATGGAGCCGGACCAGTATCCCGAATTCCCGTTGTTTGACAATGACGATTGTATTACTTTGTTTTCAAAGCAGCTTGTTTCTATGATCAACCAGACCATTTTTTCCGCATCTACGAGTGAAGAAAAACCAATACTTACCGGAGTTTTGATGGAAATAGAACAGGATGTAGTTAGAATGGTGGCTCTTGACGGATACAGGCTTGCCATGAGAAAAGAATATAACAAATCTAATTTTGATGGCATGGAGATAGTTGTGCCCGCAAAATCAATGCGGGAGATTGCTAAAATAATACCTGATGATGATAATACGGTAAGGCTTTATGTTAGAGACAGAATAGTGGGCTTTGTCTGCGGTGATGTGCAGATAGCAACAAGGGTGCTGCAAGGGGACTATGTAAGGTATAAGAGCATTTTGCCAAACAGCAACTCTACTCGTATTATAGTAAATCGTTCAGAGCTTTTGGGTTGTTTAGAGCGTGCCAGCATACTTTCAAGACAATCAAAAGCAAACCTTGTTAACGTTTCTATGTCAGATGAATTTCTGACCATTACATCTGATTCCGAGGTTGGCAAATCAAAAGAATTGGTAGATATAAATTTGACCGGAAAAACACTTGATATTTCATTTAACGCACGGTATCTGTTAGAAGTATTAAAAGAAATATATGATGAGGAAATTGCAATTGATTTTAATACCAGTATAAGCCCGGCCGTGTTGCACCCTGTTAGCGGTGAAAGTTATTTATATCTGGTATTGCCTGTTAAAACAAATAATAAGAACTAATCTTTTTTGAAAAGTTTTTCAATATATTTTCGCGCAAACTCTTCTATTTGCGGTGTATATTTAAAACCGAAAAATACTATAAATATGGCGGCTGCGCCAAGTATAATCCAAATCCAAAACGGCAATGAAAGTGCGTTAGAACCTAAAAAAGCAAAAATTGCAAACCCCACAGGGCGTGAAAACAACACAATAAAAAAGAATGTTTTAAAAGATATTGCCGAAAGACCGGCAACCATACACAATAAATCGTCGGGAAACAGCGGCAGTAAAAACATCAGAAAAAGTATAACTCTTTGACGCAAAGAAACGGTTGTCAGATATTTTTCGACTATTTCCTTTCCTGCAATCCGTTCAACCAATGGCCGCCCGAACCATCTGCCGAGCAAAAATGCAAAGAGTGAACCAAGTATTACGGCAGAAATAGAAATAATAAAACCGTAAACAAAGCCAAACAGCATTCCGCCTACAACCGTTGTCAGCCCCCCCGGAATAGGCGCAATTATCACTTGAACAAATTGTAACAGAAAAAATGCGAGTGGCGCCCATACTCCGAACGACGTTACATATTGCTTAAGGCTTTCTCTTGATTCAAATACTCTAAACCAACCAAAATTTTTTCCTACATTATAAAGAATAATAAGCGCTGCTATAATAAGTATAAAAACTATTAGCGAGATGATTTGATTTCTTGTTAGTTTTGAACCTTTGATTTTTTTTACATATTCCATCAATTTCATAGAAGCAGTATAGCATAATAAATATGTTTTACCAATATATATTCGCTAACATTGAGCCGGCAGCAAAAAGGGAGCATTATCTTTAATAAAACTCATAACAGTATCGAATATTAACCGATGGCCCGCTCTGTTAGGATGAATTCCATCCTTACAAATATATTGGTAAAACTCACGCCCTTTTAAAAAAGCGTTGCGGATATCAATACAAGGCAACTTTCTTTTGCTCGCAATTGAAGAAAGGCAGTTAGAATAACGCTCGTGCCACCAATATATTCTCCAAATATCTTTAAGCCATTTCAAGATATTATTACCTTTTTGTTCGTCCTTACCCGTAAACCAGTTAAAATAATAATCCGCATAAAGAGGAGGCAATGTTGTTAATACAGCTTTTTTATCAAATTTAATTATATAATCAATCATCGAGTTTATTTCCAAATCAAAAACATCAAGAGGTGTTTTCGGAATATGATCAAATTCAGGGTTGTTTGCAATTTCGTCCCATATAAAGTCGCAATCATTGCCGCCATATTCTATTACCACAATGTCCGGATCATACTTTTTTATCATTGTTTCCAACCTTTTTTTACCGTCGGTTACAGTTGAACCAAATCGAGACACGTTTATTAGTTCGGCGTTGATAGCGTTTGATAAAAGATTAAAGAAACAATCATCGATCAACATATATTTATTTTTGTTTTCATCGAAAATAACTCCTTTTGAGAGTGAATCGCCCATTATTAATATTTTTTTGTCCATTGCTTAACCTTTCATCGAGCATTTTCATTACAGTTAGTTTATGATGTTTTTAATATTATCTATTATAATAAAAAAATAATAACATATAGAGCAGATAAAAAGTAGGCGTTCAATGTTAACAAACTGTAATGATTTATTGTATTTTGGATATCAAAGAAGTCTCTCTTTTAAAATAAATATTTATGCCTTATAATGAAATAGCAAGGAGGGTAATAAACATGGCTAAGATAATTGCGATAGCAAACCAAAAAGGCGGGGTTGGTAAAACCACTACCGCTGTAAATCTAAGCGCGTGTATGGCCGAAAAAGGCAAAAAGGTATTGCTGATTGATGTTGATCCTCAAGGCAACTCAACGAGCGGTTTAGGGATAGACAAAAATAAAGTTGAGTTTTCAGCTTACGATATTTTAATAAACGGTATAGATGCACAAAAAGCGGTAATTAAAACAATGATAAATACGCTTGATGTTATTGCCGCAAATATTGATTTAGTGGGAGCGGAAGTGGAACTTGTTTCCCGTATTGCACGTGAGCAGATTTTAAAACAAGCAATTAATGTATTGCGAGATCAATACGATTTTATATTTATGGACTGCCCGCCTTCCCTCGGGCTTATCACTGTCAATGCACTAACGGCCGCAGATAAAATATTAGTGCCGATACAGTGCGAGTATTACGCGTTGGAAGGGCTTTCACAATTAATAAATACAATTAAATTAGTAAAAACAAACTTAAATCCGGCTCTTGAGGTTGAAGGCGTTGTTCTTACAATGTTTGACGGACGCACTAACCTGTCAATACAGGTGGTTGAAGAAGTAAAAAAATATTTTAAAAACAAAGTTTATAAAACCATAATACCGCGCAACGTCAGGTTGGGCGAAGCTCCAAGCTTCGGGCTGCCCGTTATTCGCTACGATGCAACTTGCCTTGGCACTCAGTGCTACAACGACCTTGCTTGCGAAATAATAGAATATAACGAGGAAGCGCAATTATGAAACAACAACGGCTTGGCAAAGGGCTTGGCGCGCTCATTGACGAAGGTTTAAAAGCTAACGAAAAGGCAGACGGCTTAATGAGCATTGATGTTAACGATATTGATCCAAACATTCTTCAGCCAAGAAAAAATTTCGATAACGAAAAGCTTGCGGAACTTGCGCAATCAATAAGAACATACGGAATTGTTCAGCCTATCATTGTGCAAAAGGACGGATTTCGATACAAAATTGTTGCGGGTGAAAGAAGATACAGGGCAGCGCGGTTAGCGGGATTAACAAATGTGCCGGTTGTTATTAAAGAATGCTCTCAAGCCGAACTAATGGAAGTATCTCTTGTTGAAAATCTTCAACGTGAGGATTTAAACCCGATTGAAGAAGCGCAGGCAATGCGGATGCTGATGAGCGAGCATAGTTTAACTCAAGATAAACTTTCTTCAAGGCTTGGAAAATCAAGAAGCGCGATTGCCAATACGCTAAGATTGCTGACACTAAATAAAAAGATGCGTACGATGGTTATAGAAGGCGATATTTCAAGCGGTCATGCAAGATGCCTTTTAGCCTTAGAAGGTGACGAACAAAGGCAAAAACTCGCTGATCGCATAGTTAAGCAATCGCTCTCTGTTCGCGCAACAGAAAAGATAATTAAGACTCTTACGCAAAACATGCAAAAAGAAAAAAAGAGCACTAAAAGAGAATCGGAAATAGACTCGGCGGAAAAAACTCTGGCCGCTGCACTTGGAACAAAGGTGCAAATTTCGGGAGATATAAAATTGGGCAAAATCATTTTATCGTATTATAATAAAGATCAACTTCAACTATTGTATGATTTTTTAATGTCGTACAAATAAAACAATGTTTCACGTGAAACATTATTAAACAACTGCTCTGATAAAATGCCAGAAAAAATTTGTTTCGCTAAAGAATTTGGCCAAATTTGAGCCGCTGTAAAGCTCTGCAATCTGTTGAACGGGCATCATAAGCAAAATTACAGGAATTATTGTCGCAATCAAAAAACAAAATAAAAACGCTCTTATCAAACCAAATACTGCGCCGGTTGAGCGATTGTATTGCTCAAGCGCCGGAAATTGAAACGTATAATTTGTTGCGCCAAGAATAAAGGAAAGAATTAATTTTACTAATAGGAAGACAAACAAGAAAGCTACAAGATTAATAACTACCGAAACAAGTGTCAGGTTAAAATATTCGCCCAAAGTAGTTGCGCCATGCGATGCAAACGCCTTGTTCTCAACGTTTTGACGTATAAACGCTAAAAAAGGCTGGGGCATATTTGAGGTTGACAATACTTCGTTTAATTGGCTGACCGATATTTTTTCAACAAGCAGCTTAGTATTTTCAAACGACGCTATTTTTTCCGCTCCTTCGGTGTAATAAATAAAATAATCGTATATTGTTTTGTTGCTTTTAATCGAGGCCGACATCAGAGGATAAAATAAATATGAAGTGACAAGAGCAAGAAAAGTAGAGCCGAGGCTTAAAGCGGAATGCAAAAATCCACGATGAAATCCTTCAAGTATGACGATAACGACAATCAGTATAAAAAATAAATTTATAAGATTCACGTCAAACCCTCCAGCGCCTTTATGGCAATTGCATTAAAAAAATATTGCTGTCCTGAATGACAAACACATATTTCCCGAAAGCTCTTTTTATGCTGCTTATCTCAAACGGAAAAGAAAACGTTCTTTCATATTTGCCGTCAACAGTATATACGAAAATATTTTTATTTGCAAAGCAATAAATTTTGTCATTTTCATAGATTATGTCAAATACCTCGGGAGGCATATTTATTGAAAATTCTTTGCCTGAACCATATATTATGCGCGCGATATCTATATAACCTTCTTTATTTGCCGGTATAAAAACAAACTTTGGTTCTGCGGTTCTATAAATATCTTCAAGTAGCCAACCGTAAATCATTATTGATTTATCGTTTGAGCCTAACGAAGATTTATACACGGTAAGGTGGTTTGTGCCGAGTGCATAAATGTTTTCGCCTATAATGTGAATGTCGCTGACCAATTGGTCTTTTAACTCCTTAATGCCCGTCATAGATTGCGTTTCGGGGCGAAAGGTAGATATTCTCGAAATAGGCACGCTTCCCGATACATCAATTTCAAGCAAATATAAGCTGTTGCTTTCCCAATCGAAACCATAATCAAGTATATAGCGTTCGGTTACTTCAATTTTAAAAAGTTCTGTTCCGCTTAAATCGAAAACTAAAATATACGACAGCGTTGAATCTTTATGTTTTTGCTGCACATATACCGCGACTTTATTTTTGCCCGCTCTGGTTGAAACGATAGTTCCGTCAAGTTGTTTGGAAAAATGATGTTGTCCGTTAGAGTTTACCGTCTGAATTACTGCGCTGCTGTTAGCCACTATAATCTCGTCATTGTGAGTAAAAGACAAACCGTCTGAAAAAAGGCCAAGCTGCCAAACGATATTTGTTGATGGATCTATACAAGTTAAGTATTCCTTTTCCGAGAAAACAATATTTTGTCCCATGCCAAAGTATTTGTTTTCAAACGAAAAAGGCATGCTGACCATTAAATCTGAAAGTTCTTTTCCTGTAGTCAAAATCAATAAAAACCCGATTAGAAATACAAATATTGAAATAACAATCATTGATAAGAACAATAATTTTTTCTTTTGTAGCGGTTTGCTTCTTTGTTTTTTATATATATTCATTAAAACCTCTTAAACAGTTGGTAACGCTATAATTATATCATAATATGTTGTAAATGCATTCCAAAATATTTAAGTGCAATTTGGTTTTAATATATTTATTGAGGACAAAAAACGCTTAGAGCACAAGACTTAACCGCAAGCGTCTTAGGCGTATGCTCGTATATTTCACCGTCAATATTAAAATATTTAGGTGGATTGCATTCGATTGATATTTTATTACATGTTAAAGTTTCGGCAACCGAAATTTTTTCAATTTGACCTTTCTTGAGCTTGGGCAGTTCAAAGAGTATGCGCCATTTTGCGACTTTGTTTAATATCAACACATCAAAAAGCCCGTCCTGTACGTTAGCGTTGGGGGCAACAGCAAGCCCCCCGCCGTAACATTTTCCATTGGCAATGGCGATAAGAAGCACTTTGCGAATAAAACATCGCTCATTTACGGTAATTTTTAAATCTAAACTTTTGTATTTGAATATTGACATAACAATGCCCAAAAAATATGCTAACCCACCGGTAACAATTTTCCGCACTTTATTGGTGTTGTTTATAACATCTACATCAAAACCGGTGCCTGCAACATTTAAAAAGGGTTGCCGGTTATCTATCAGGCCAATATCCACGCGTTTTGTGTTGCCTGCCAAAATTATTTGGAGTGCATCTTCTATGTTTTTGGGGATTCCTACTGACTGGCGAAAGTCATTGCCGGTGCCTGCGGGTATAATGCCTAACTTCTCATCTGTGCCTAAAAGCTCTTCGGCTATTTCTAAAAGCGTACCGTCTCCCCCTACCGAAATAATACCATCGTAGCCTTTGCCCACTGCTTCCCTCGCAAGCTTTACTGCGTGGCGCTTATACTCGGTGTTTATTTGCATATAGTCAATGTTATTATCTGAAAGATATCTTGCAACAATATTCATCGCTTTATAAGAACGTCCCGCGCCGGCTGTGGGGTTAAATATTATCAGATACATTCTAACTCTCCTTAGAATACTGATAATATTCTACAAAAAAACACATGACTTGTATAGTGCTTATATAGCGCACATAGTGTATTGTGGATAAAAAGTAATTATGGTATGATTGGAAACAATTAAGAGGTGATGTTTTGTCTCCTAACTTGGTAACAACGTTACGGTTTTTATGGTATCTGTTCTCACGATTGATTTTGGCATCGCTCGTTGTGGGCATTGTTGTGCTATCCTTTTTTGCCGCTATGGATTATATGAATGTACAGGTACTGGTAAAAGACGGTCTAAACTTAAGGGCGGATGTTGTAATAAAAGGGGCGGATCCCACCCCGCTGACCAAGGTATTTTCAAAAAATATACTTGAAAACGATATTCTTCTAAAAGATTTAAAATACAAACCTTATATTATTTCAAGTTATGAATATGATGCTAAAACAGATTTTTCAATTATTCTTCCGTGGAACGACATTGTGACAATGCGCGTTACCGAAAAGGTTTCTAAAATAAGGGGCGAACTATTTGTTATGGCGGAAAACGCATCGTTGGGCGAAACGCCTCCCGAGTGGGACGATGCGGTTTACAATATCACGTTAATGCGTTATGAGGATAATTGGCGCATTACGGCTATTGAACTCGTTGAGTTTTTACCCAAACCTTCTTATTTACCGCCTGCGTCTTTTGCGCCTGTTTTGCAGCCGACATCAAATTATCCGTCGGATGAAATAGAGGGGATAATTGAGGAATGAACATTCCTAAAGTGTTGCTTGCACCTATGGCCGGCATTAGTGATGCGGCTTTTCGGCATGTGTGCATCGAACAAGGCGCCCGGCTTGGCTATTCTGAAATGGTCAGTGCAAACGGATTAAGATACGACTCTCCTAAAACAGCTTCGTTGTTGCAATTTGCGGAAAACGAAACAAAAATGGGTGTACAGCTGTTTACGAACAACGCAAGCTCTCTTGAATTGTGCATAGACACGCTTTCAAAGACATACGGTAACCGCATTGCGATATTTGATATAAATATGGGATGCCCTGCCCCCAAGATAACCAAAAATGGGGAAGGGTGCGCTTTGATGCAAAATCCTAATTTGGCAATGCGGCTTATAAAAGCCGCAGTTGCTGCCTCGAATATACCTGTCAGCGTTAAGTTTAGAAAAGGCTGGGATGAGCATAATCTGAACGCAATAGATTTTGCGGTTATGGCTGAGCGGGCAGGGGCAAGCGCCGTTACGGTTCATGGGCGCACCCGCCAACAATTCTATAGCGGCAAGTCTGATTTGAGCGTAATTAAGGACGTAAAGAAGGCTGTTGGGATAAAAGTTATTGCAAGCGGTGATATTTTTTCTGCCTATGATGCGCATAAAGCTTTAAGCGAAACCGGATGTGATTGCGTTATGGTGGCGCGCGGGGCGCTTGGCAATCCGTTTATATTCAGAGAAATACAACATTATTTTTTTAATGGTAATGTGCCGCCTAAAGCCTCGACAAAAGAGAGGGTGCGAATGCTTTTAAGGCAAGCAAATTTATGTTGCAAATATAAAGGAGAAGCGCTTGCAATGTTACAGATGAGAAAACATGCTTGTTGGTATTTAAAAGGAGTGCCCAAAGCTGCAAAGTTAAGAGAAGCTATCACCCAAATACGGACCATAAATGACTTAAATGATCTTCTCTCACCGTTATTAGCATAAATATTTTACGTTAAAATAGCGGCTTGTTATCGTGAATTGACAATATTATTTTGTTGAAAAAAGAAAGAATATATATTATAGTATATGTTAGTCTGCAAATTTGGGTTAACACACAAATCAACGAAGGGGTTTAGTTGAAAATGGGATGGTTTGAATTTAATGATATAGGGCTTGATCTAGGCACGGCGAGCGTTCTTGTTTATGTGAAGGATAAAGGAATTGTGTTGCGAGAACCCTCAGTTGTTGCCGTAAACAGAAATACTGGGGAAATAATAGCCATAGGAGAAGAAGCAAGAATAATGCTGGGCAGAACGCCCGGAAGCATTGTGGCTGTCAGACCGCTTCGCAACGGTGTAATTTCAAACTTTCATGATACGGAACGTATGCTACGCTATTTTTTGCGCAAAGTCATTGGCAGGCGGCTGTTTTTTAAACCGAGAGTTATTGTGTGTGTGCCATCGGGAGTAACGGAAGTTGAACGCCGTTCGGTTATTGAGGCGACCGAAGAAGCGGGCGCTCGTCATACCGGTCTTATCGAAGAGCCGATGGCGGCAGCTATTGGTGCGGGCATTGATATAGGCGCGCCTTACGGTAATATGATAATAGACGTGGGCGGCGGTACAACCGATGTTGCTGTAATATCGCTTGGCGGCATAGTTATGAGCGACTCTTGTAAAATAGCGGGCGATAAGTTTGACGAGGCTATTGCCCGGCACATGAAAAAGAAGCATAATATGCTTATAGGCGACAGAACCGCCGAAGAAATTAAAATTAACATAGGCTCCGCTTTCCCCCGGAAAGAACAAATACATATGGAAGTTGCCGGGCGCAACCTAATATCCGGGCTGCCCAAGGTTGTAACCATTAGCTCTAACGAAACTATTGAGGCTCTTGAAGAGCCGCTCAATGCGCTTATGGAAACCTTGCATGGCGTGCTTGAGCGCATTCCGCCCGAACTTGCGTCTGACATTGCTGAAAACGGCATATGTATGTCGGGCGGCGGTTCGCTGTTGTACGGGCTTGACAGGCTGTTAAGCGAAAAAACAGGCATACCTTGTTATGTTGCGGAAGACGCAATATCCTGTGTTGCAATCGGCACCGGGCTTGCGCTTGATAATTTGGATTACTATACCGACGGTACTGTTTATGATTACCGTAAGGGTGACTATTACAGTAACTATTGATTTATGCAATGGGGTAAAAAATTTGCAAATTGACGTTGGTAATAAATATAAAAACAAAAAAATAATTTCTGTTTTGCTTGCAATTCTTGCCGTTCTTGTGGCGGGCGCAGTTGTTGTTGTGGCTTTGCTTTTTATGCGCATAAAAAGCGATGATTATAAGTCCCTATTCGAAAAGCCAAAGGTCGTACTATCGGGGAACAAGACACCCGCCATTGATAATCCGCAGGTTCAAGCTTCTAACGCTCCGGCAGAAAATATATTAAATTATAACGGTAAAAAGTATATTAAGAATGAAGGAATTGTCAACTTGTTATTCCTTGGAATCGATTCTAATGTGCAAAGACGCCAAAATAACAAAGGCTACAGAAGCGATATGGTTATGGTGTGCGCGGTAGATGCTGTGGAGAAAACAGCCACGTTATTGTCAATTCCGCGTGATACGTATACAACTATGTACAAAGTGAACAGCTCCGGCGAAATTACAAGCACAATTCAGGCTAAAATTAATGCCGCATATTCTTATGGCGGCAGGAATGATTATCGCCCAATAAATTCTATGGCATGTGTTCAGATGTTTTTACAGCGCGAATGCGAGCTCGCCGAGCCAATCGGGCTAACGCTCGACATTCCTATCAGCTTTTTTGCGAGCATCGATATGGATGGGATAACAAAAGTTGCTTCCGCCGTTGGGGGAGTTGAAGTTACGCTTGACGCTTATATACCCAACGTTGGTAAAAAAGGCAAAACGGTACTGCTAAAGGGCAGCAATGCCGAAGAGTACATCCGCAACAGGCATGATACGGCGGGCGGTGATATAACAAGAGCGGCGCGCCAACGCACATTTATGCTTGCGCTTGCCAAAAAAATTAAGAACATGGGCGAGGTTGATATAATACTTTCGCTTTATGACGAATTACAAAGATATGTGAAAACCAATCTTAACACGGATAACATGCTTGACTTTGCTAAATTGCTCAAGAAAATAAACATTGACAAGATAAGGCAAGAATCTATTCCCGGCAATACAAAAAGGATAAAGGATTCATCGGTTTTTGTTCACGATGAAAAAGCGACTCTCGAACTATTGCTCGATATATATTATAAAGAGGCAGATTTCTAAGCGCTTATAAATCTGAAAGCCACGTTTGTACATCGGCGTCGGAAGGCATTTTCCATTCTTCGCGAGGCGAAAAGCATACGCTTCCAACCTTTGGTCCATCCGGCATACAAGAGCGTTTAAACTGAGACGAAAAAAACCTTTTATAGAACATTTTCAGCTGTTCTTTAATGTAAGATTCGCTGTATTTATCAAAAGCGTGTTTAGCCAACAATACTATTTTGTGCGGCGGCATTTGAAACCTTATCGCGTAATATATGAAAAAATCATTTAGATCATAAGGTCCGATTAATTGTTGCGTATCCTGCCGCGCGCCTTGCTTATCAGGAGGCCTAAGTTCGGGCGAAGGCGGTATATTGACAATATTGCATATTATTTCGTTCAATTCTTTTTTGTCTTTCGATAAATAAACGACCATAGCGCGTACAAGGGTTTTGGCAATTCCGGAGTTAACGCCATACATTGAAATTTGGTCGCCCGCATAGGTGCAAAAACCGAGCGCCAATTCGGACAAATCGCCTGTGCCAATAACAAGCCCATGCTCTTTGTTAGCTAAATCCATAAGTATTTGCGTGCGCTCTCGCGCTTGCGCATTTTCAAATGTAATATCGGCCAAACCGTTGTGACCTATATCAGCTAAATGCGCTTTTGTTGCGTTTACAATATTTATTTCTATTAATTTTGCGCCCAATGCTGTTATCAGCTGTTTAGCGAGTTCTTGAGTCGTGTCGGTGCTGCCTAAACCGGGCATAACAACCCCGCTAACGGCAGATTCGCAAAGCCCCGCTTTTTTCGCCGCCTCGCAAGAAACCATAAGAGCAAGCGCCGAATCCAAACCGCCCGACACTCCAACAAACATCCTTTGTTGCCCGGTGTGCAATATTCTTTTGGTTAAAGCGGCAACCTGTATGTCAAACGCTTCCTGACAGATTAAATCACGCTTATGCGCATTGTCAGGTACAAAAGGCATACTGTTTATGCTTCTGAATTTCGGCTCCACTTGCCTGCAATCAAACGCTACCCTTGTAAACTCGCGGGTTTGCTTGTGTTTGAAAGCGTTTTTTCGCAATCTGTCGTGAACAAGGCGATCGATGTCCAATTCGGTAATGCTGATGTAAGATTCAAACTCAAAACGGGAAGAGCTTGACAGCAGCTCTCCATTCTCCGCAATTATTGAATGCCCGCCGTATACGGTATCCGTGGTAGACTCGCCCGGGCCTGCTGAAACATATATAAATCCGCTGTTTAACTGCCCGGAAATATGTTTGATAAATTCTTGCCGCCGTTTGGCTTTTCCGATTTGCTCATTGCTGGCAGTAATGTTTACGCAAATTGTCGCGCCTGCTAACGCTTGGTATGCGCATCGCGGCAGAGGTGACCATAAATCCTCGCCTATGTTTATTCCGATTACAAAACCGTTGGAGCATTCTAATAAAATATCGGGTCCGAAAGGCACACGCTTATCAAAAATTCTAATATCCCGGCAAGGCGAATCGACCGAAGAGGCAAACCAGCGCCTTTCTCTGTTGGTTAGAGCGCTGATCTTGGGGATGACCGCCAGAATTTGTCCGGATTGAATGGCTACCGCAGCATTGTAAAGTTTGCCTCCGGTATATACCGGAACCCCTATTATTGCGAGCACATTTGTATTCTTGGTTTGCTCCAACAACTCTTTTAACATTATTTCGCTTTGCTTGCGTACATGGGCTTGCAAAAAAAGATCTCCAAGAGTATACGATGTGATGCAAAGCTCGGGAAATGCCGCTACCGAAACATTCTCTTTATCCGCAGCAGCTATCATGGCATATATATTGTCTTTGTTTTTCCGCATGTTGCCCACGCTTACGGCCGGAACGGCCGCCACCGCTCTTATTAGCCCGCTTTCCATTAAAACCGCCTCCTCTATTGATTTGGATTGGATGAAACAGGATATTTAATCAAACCCCATTTTTCCAATAATCTATCTAAAGTTCCATCTGATTGCATTTGGTTGATAACAGGGTTGATTGCCCTGTAGAAAGCTCCTAAACTATCGCTTACCTCGACACAATATTTGCTTGGCAAAAAATATTCGGCTAAAATAATCATACCCTTTTTACCGTATAGCTTAAGTATATTATCGCTCGCGCAAACAGCGTCAACGAATCCATTCTGAAGTGCGCAAACAGCCTCCGGATATGAAGCGTATGTTTTTATATTCACTTCGATTTGCATACTATTAAGATATCCCTCGGCTGCCGTTACACCTTTTGTTATCTCTTGCGTTTGCGGAGTGCCGTATACTATTGCTATAGTTTTGCCTTCAAGTTTGTGCATATTCTCGATTCGCTCGTCCGTTATAAGAAAAGCGGAAGCGTCGGAATAATATGAAAGAGTATGATTAATTCCGCTTGTTTTTGTTGCAACGGATGCGGTAAGAGCAATGTCGATGTCTCCGCGCCTTAGCATGGCAGTTTTGGTTTTGGAGGATACCTCAATATAATTTACGAGTATGGCTTTGTCAAACAAACGCTTTATGATTTCGTCCGCAACATCTTTTTCAAAGCCTTCAAACTCGGAAGTTTTTATATTGTAGCTGCAAAGCGGTCCTAAGTCGCTTCGAAGACCAACGTTTAATATACCTTTTTCAAGTACAGCGTTTACCGCATCGGACGTCTCGGTGTTTTTTTCCACTACAGATATAATTATAAATAACGCGGCGATTAAAACTAAAACAATAAAAGCGATTGTAACAGCTTTTAAATATTTTTGTTTAACAAGACGATAACGTTTTCTTTTGTATCTCATGATTACCCATAAATTAAATACGGGGAGCATAATATCCCCCCCCCCCGTATTTGCTATATTCCCTCTGTTTCCTTAGAGCCCCCCTCTACGTGCCGCAAACCTATACCATTGCAAAAAGAAGGAATACGCTTATTTGCCTTAAGTTTAATACAAAAGACAGTACGATTTAAATTATTTATACGCATTGTACAATATGTGGTATACATTTGCAAGAGGCTCCACAAATAATATTGTATAAAATATATTTTGCCGGGTTTAGCATTCTTCATTTTCTTCTTCGTCCGGTTTAACGAGCGCCGCGGACACAACATTTGTTTGTTCATCAACGCTCATCAAGCGCACTCCCTGGGTGGCCCTGCCAAAAACGGATATCTCATTAACTTTGGTGCGTATAATAATGCCCGCATCGTTGATAAGCATCAAATCTTCATCTCCGCTTACCATGCCTATAGCACACAAATCGCCTGTCTTTTCCGTTATATTTAACGTTTTAACGCCTATTCCGCCTCTGCGCTGAACATTGTATTCGCTAATGGGCGTACGCTTTCCATAACCGTTTTGCGAAATAACCAATACGTCATTATCGTTGCGCACGATACAAGCGCCGACTACTAAATCATCGTCCTTAAGACTGATTGCTTTTACCCCCATAGCCGTGCGGCCCATATCCCTAACGTCCGTTTCTGCAAACCTGATTGACATGCCTTTTGCGGTACCGACAATAATTTCATCGTTGCCGCTGGTTAGAAGAACGCCAATTAATTCATCATTTTCTCTTAAACCTATGGCAATCAGCCCGGACTGCCGGATATTTTTAAATGCGCTAACAGCTGTTTTTTTGATGATGCCGTCTTTAGTTATAAGTGAAAGCATGGTATTGTCGTCTTCCTCCAGCAACGGGAAAACGGCGGAGACCTTCTCGCCGGGGTCAAGCGATAACAGGTTAACAATTGCTATACCTTTGGCGGTACGGCCGGTTTCAGGCAAAGCATAACATTTGCGCTTATATACCTTTCCCATATTTGTGAAAAAAAGCAACTGGCTGTGCGTAGACGTAATCAAAACGTGTTCCGCAAAATCTTCTTCACGCGCGGTTAGGCCGGTTATTCCTTTCCCCCCGCGCTTTTGGGTGCGGTATGTATCGGAATGTATACGCTTGATGTAACCAAAATGAGTAAGCGTGACCACCATCTCTTCTTCCTGTATTAACTCGTCAAGGTCGATGTCTTCCACCGCAAACGCAATTTCGGTTCGGCGTTCATCTGCAAACTTTTGTTTTATTTCAAGCAATTCCTGCTTAATAATATCTAAAACCATCTGAGGGGTTTCAAGCACGCTGTTTAGATAAGCGATTCGCTCTAAAAGCTTTTCGTATTCGTTTTGTATTTTATCTCTCTCAAGCCCTGTAAGCCTTTGTAGCCGCATATCGAGTATGGCGGAAGCCTGTTTATCGGTTAGAGCAAAGCGGCTTATAAGCAGGTCTTTAGCGGTTGGAACATCGGGAGATTTTTTGATAAGCTCGACTATCTCGTCTATGTTATCAAGCGCGATTATCAGCCCCTCGAGTATATGTGCGCGCGCGCTGGCCTTTTCAAGTTCGTGCTTTGTGCGGCGAACTACTATATCTTTCTGGTGCTCGACATAGTGAAACAAAAGTTCTTTTAAGTTAAGCACCTTAGGCTCGCCGTCCACAAGAGCAATCATTATTACCCCGAAGGTATCTTGCATTTGCGTATGCTTATACAATCTGTTGAGCACAACATTTGCGTTAACATCCCTTTTTAGCTCAATTACTATGCGCATTCCATTTTTATCGCTCTCGTCACGTATATCGGATATTCCGTCAAGTATTTTATCCTGCACAAGTTCCGCTATCCGGGTAATAAGTGAAGCCTTGTTAACTTGATAGGGCAGCTCGGTTACTATAATGCGCTGCCGCCCTAATTTGTGCTCTTCTATTTCCGCGCGTGCCCGCACGCATATTTTGCCCCGGCCTGTGTGATAAGCCGAAGCTATGCCCGCCATACCCATCACGATACCGCCGGTGGGAAAATCAGGCCCTTTGATGTGTTGCATAAATGTATCGATATCCGCTTCGTCATCATCAATAAGAGATATGACAGCGTCAATTACTTCCGCAAGGTTGTGCGGGGGTATGTTTGTTGCCATCCCTACGGCAATCCCGCCGGTGCCGTTAACGAGAAGGTTTGGGAATTTGGCAGGCATTACCGACGGCTGCATAAGCGTTTCGTCAAAATTCGGTACAAAATCAACCGTATCTTTTTCTATATCCCTTAGAAGCTCCATAGAGATAGCAGAAAGGCGCGCTTCGGTGTAGCGCATCGCGGCAGGCGCATCGCCGTCTATGCTTCCGAAGTTGCCATGCCCGCTTACTAAAAGATGCCTTGTAGAAAAATCCTGCGCCATGCGCACCATTGCCATGTAGACTGCGGAATCACCGTGCGGATGATATTTGCCTAACACATCGCCCACAATGCGCGCGCTTTTTCGAAACGGTTTATCCGGGGTAAGCGACAGTTCGCTCATAGAATAAAGAATGCGACGGTGAACCGGTTTTAGGCCGTCCCGGACATCGGGCAAAGCCCGGTTTATAATAACCGCCATTGCGTAAGAGATAAAAGAAGTTTTCATCTCTTTTTCTATATTAATTGGTATGATCGATTTCCTTTGCATTACATTTTCTCCTATACGTCCAGATTAACAACGAGTTTTGCGTTCTGTTCAATAAATTCTCGCCGTGGCTCGACCGCGTCCCCCATCAAAATTGTAAATATCTCCTCCGCTTCAAGCGCATTTTCAAGAGTAACTTTAAGAAGCGTTCTCTTTTCCGGGTCCATAGTAGTGTCCCACAGCTGTTCCGGGTTCATTTCTCCAAGCCCCTTATAGCGCTGAATTGAAACGCCGTCGCGACCAATTTCGTTAAGGTGTTCTTCAAGCGCTTCATCGCTGTATATATATTTTTCGGAGCGGTTTTTAGTTATTTTATAAAGAGGCGGTTGTGCAATATAAACATGGCCTGCGTCTATCAGTGCCCGCATATACCGGTAGAAAAAAGTAAGCAACAGTATGCGGATGTGGCTGCCGTCAACGTCTGCGTCCGTCATGCAGATTATTCGGTTATACCGCAGTTTAGAAACGTCAAACTCTTCGCCTATGCCTGCGCCGAAAGCGGTTGCCATTGCGCGTATTTCCGCGTTTGCAAGCGCTCTGTCCTGTCGGGTTTTTTCTACGTTCAGTATTTTGCCCCGTAAGGGAAGTATTGCCTGGAATCGGCGGTCTCTGCCCTGTTTGGCGCTTCCCCCCGCACTATCGCCCTCTACTATAAATATTTCGCACAATTGCGCATCACGTTCGCTGCAGTCGGCAAGCTTTCCGGGCAAAGAGGCGCTTTCCAATGCGGATTTTCTTCTTGTTAATTCGCGCGCCTTTCGCGCCGCTTCACGTGCATGCCGGGCTACAAGGCACTTGTTTACTATTTCTTTTGCGATAGCGGGGTTTTCTTCAAGAAACGCCTTAAACTCCTGCCCCATAGCGCCGTCCACAAGCGGGCGAACCTCGCTGTTGCCTAACTTTGTTTTTGTTTGGCCTTCAAATTGAGGTTCATGTATTTTTACGCTTATCACCGCGGTTAAACCCTCGCGTATATCTTCCCCCGAAAGATTCTCTTCTTTTTCTTTGATTAGATTAAAACGCCGCGCATAATCGTTAATAACGCGCGTTAAACCGGATTTAAAGCCTAAAAGATGGGTCCCGCCCTCGTGAGTCGGGATGTTGTTGGCATAGGTGAGAATGTTTTCGTTGTATGATTCGTTGTATTGTATCGCGATTTCAACCATTGTGCCCTTTTTTTCCGAACAAAAATAAATGGGAAGAGGATGAAGCTTGTTTTTATTTTTGTTAAGATATTTTACAAACTCGTTAATTCCGCCTTCAAAGCAATAATCATAGTGTTTGTCAGTGCTCTCTTCGGAAATTATTATGCGCACGCCTTTGTTTAAAAAGGCCAACTCGCGAAGCCGGGCTCTTATAGTATCAAATGTGAATTTGACAGTCTCGAAAATTTTCGGGTCAGGCCAAAACTGAATCATGGTGCCCGCCTCGTCTGTATCTGCTACAATTTCTATTTCGCCCTGCGGTTCGCCGCGCATAAAAATCATCCTGTACATTTTACCGTCGCGGCAAACGGTAGCAATAAGCTTTTGGGAAAGCGCATTTACCACCGAAACGCCCACCCCGTGCAGCCCCCCAGAAACTTTATATCCGTCACCGCCGAACTTGCCCCCCGCATGCAGCATAGTAAGAGCAACCTCAAGAGCCGATTTACCAACTTTTTTTTGGGTGCCAACAGGAATCCCGCGTCCGTTGTCCGATATGCAGACGCTGCCGTCTAATTTTAAGATGACGCTTATTTTATCGCAATATCCCGCCATAGCTTCGTCTACCGAGTTATCGACCACCTCGTACACTAAATGGTGCAAACCCCTCTCGTCCGTAGAACCTATGTACATGCTCGGCCTTTTTCTTACGGGCTCTAGCCCTTCCAATACTTGTATTTGCGAAGCATCATAATTTTTAATATTTTGCATTAAAGCTCTCCTTGATATAACCTTCTATTGCGGCAGCCAACCATATTCTTGCCGCTTATGATTATTCTTTAAAATTTAATCGGGCTATTTTTGTTTGGAACGTTTGTAAAGCGTAACCGGTGATATGGGTGAATAATAAATAAAATCTTTATTTAAAAATCGAGATACAACCACTGATTTAATGTTAAATTCCTCAATAAAGAAAGTATGCGCACTATCGCATAATTTTTTTAAAAAAGTGTTGGTATCGTTATTTATCATTGCTTCTTTATAGTCGAGTATAAGCACGATATCTTTTAGGGGCACGGCAGCCCCTTTGCCAATATGCAGCATTACAGATGCCCTCCAACCATCCCTTTTGTTGGTTATTTTCAGTGATTATGCAGTATAAAAATAAAACCTACTTAATTATATATATATTATAGTCTAAAAGAGAAAAATTTAAAAGCAAAAATTGCGCCGGTACGGATAGTTAAATTAAATATCTGAGAGCTAATAATGGTTGGGAATAATAATTATGATAGAAACTGATTCGGATTTAACAAATGTTAAGGTAACTGTAAAAGGGCAGGTTAAATTATTTAAGAGCGCCTGTATGCACGGTAATGACCGTAACTGTTTACGCGCAAGCCGATATAATCGCTTTGCAGGAACTGAAGGGTTTTACAATTAAATGTATCGGATTTTTCTTCATGCACATTTTGAGAACAGTTTCTGATTTTACAATATTGTGAAAACATAAGCTTTTGCGCATAGACGCACATTTCCTTTTCGGGGTGATTCCTATCTTCCGCACCGGAAAAAATCTGCGTTTGGTTTTTTATATTGCCAAGCAGCGAAACAATTCTTGAATCATCGTAATTTGCCAAGTATCTTATTAACGTTTCCCTTGTATTTTTGTTTTTAAAGGGTTTAAAATACTGCGCAATTGTTTTTGAATCCAAAAGAGTGGCGTTAAAATAAAATTCATTCAGCACTTTTTTAAAAGTGGGTTCGCGTAAAAACAGCCTGCAGCATGTGGCGCCGTACCATGTAGTAAGAAGCTTAAGCATAAACGGATAATTTTCGTTGGGCGCGCCCGGTGAAACAAGTATAAGCTTGTCCGTATGCTGGGGGTATTTTGCCGCAAACAGCAAAGCAATTTGCGCCCCTGTTGAAACCCCGGCAAAATGTGCCCTTTTAATGTTGAGAGAATCGATAAAGGCGCGCAGTATTGTTACGTTTTCATCAATAGTATAATATATATTTGGATGCCCGCTGTACCCGAACCCCGCCATGTCAAGCGCAATTACCCGAAACCCGTTGGCGGCGAAATAATCGATATTTTCTCTCCAAGTGTATAAAGACTGCCCAAGCCCGTGCAGCAAAATAAGCGGCTCGCCCTTTCCTTTTTCGTAATAATGAAGACGGGTTTTAAACAGCAGCCTGCGTTTGCCCAAATCAGTTTCGCTTGTAATCTTAAACGAAATATTTGCAAATGTCCCCATATTTGAATTGTTTTCAAATCCGTTGTTTTTGCAATTAAATTTAATCACTTATGTTCTCTCTTACAAAACTATATTTGCCTATAATATACTGTATAAACAATAAAAACACAAGACTAACGTAATCATTTCGTTAAGATATGTTAACATATAGTAATATTTTTTTCATTTATAAGCTGTATCACCCTTTTTTTTAATTGCGGGTTTACGTTTTTATCAGGTTTTAGAATGCACTCTGAATGCAAAGAGTTTAGTATTTCGCCTATAACCTTGCCGCTGCCAATGCCGAGCATATTTGATATCTGTGCGCCTGTGATGTCAAGCTCTTTTATACTCCACGGCATTTGCTCGACCCGCATTTTTTCAAGTTCAGCCGTCCAATTATCTAATATAGAACCATTATTCAACCCGTTTGCGGATTGTACAGCGCGGCGAAGTTCAATTAAATCCGCAAATGCATTCCTGCCAAGCTTTACGGCTAACCGCCTTATATCTGCCGGCTTAGCATTAATATCAAACATGTGATATTTGATAAGCGGAACTGTTGAATTAATTGTTTTGTTGTCAAACCTTAAGTCTGCAAGCACTTTTTTTGCCGCTGTCTCTACGTCAATTCCATTGCCGGAAATATCTGCGGCTGTTGTGGGCGGACCCGGTTTGCCTATATCGTGCAAAAGAGCTGCGAGGCGCAAGTTAAGTTTGGACTTTACGGCGGCGCACGCAAAAAAACTTTTTGGCAGACTAACGCCGGCGGCGTCAGCGGTGTTAATATGCGGAAGCACGTATTTTAAAGCGCCTATTGAAAACAGAACTTCAAGTCCGCGTAAGGGGCTGCTTTTTATGTCGGCATACTTTATGTCGGACAGCAATATTTTAATCAGCTCGTCGCGTTTGCGCTCCGCCGATATATCGGACAGCAAATAGCAATACCGTTTTGCGCATTCCAACAGTGAATCTTCAATAGAAAACCCAAGTTCGGCACAAAATCTTGCCATGCGCATAATGCGCAAGCCGTCATCGCGAATGGTATCCCCCGGCTTTTCTGCTGCGCTTCTTATTATGCGTTGTTTTAGGTCGGAAAGACCTTTGCCTGTCGGGTCTATAAGTTCTTGCGTTGATATGTCCATATAGAGCGATCCTATTGTAAAATCGCGTCTTTTAGAGTCCTCGTCAATGTTTTTTGTAAAGGTTACGCTGTAAGGGCGGTGTGTGCCTCCGGAAGGATAGAAATCCCGCCTAAAAGTGGTATGTTCAAATATGTAATGTTTATTGTCGGCACTCAAGTGTATCTCAACAGTGCCCAAAGAAAAAGATTTCTCAACGACTTTTAGCCCCGCTTTTTGTGCAATGCCGACAACATCTTCCGGCAACGCGGCGGAACAGATATCAAAATCGGTAACGGGAAGCCCAAGTATTGAATTGCGTACAAAGCCGCCGACAAGGTACAAAGTGTATCCGAAAGATTTAAAAACCTGCGAAAGATACAATATGCCCTTGGGCAAAAAGGACTTCATAATTCTAAATCCGCTTTATAAACCAGCGTCGCGGGGCCGCTCATTGTTACGCGTCCGGACTTAAGATACTCTATTATCATTTTGCCTGCGGTTAAATTGACCGCAACCTTACGCTCGGTCAGGCCTTTTTTATAAGCTGTAACCGCGCTTGCGCAAGCTCCGGTGCCGCAAGCAAGAGTTAAGCCGGCGCCACGTTCCCATGTGCGGACTCTTAAATTATTTCTGTCCATTATTTGAACAAAATTCACGTTTGTTTTGCGAGGGTATAGCGGATGGCGCTCAATAGACGCGCCAACCGTTATAACATCGACATTGTCTAAACTGTCGGTTAAAACAACGGTATGCGGAACATTCATAAGCAGCGAGTTTACGGTAATATTTTGCCCGGCGGCTTCGATTTGGACATCAAACGCACTGCCTGAGCCTTCCATAGGAATATCCTTTCGTTCAAAAAGCGGATATCCCATATCAACGCTCACATTTGTCACTTTGCCGTCTGTGACGCAAAGTTTAGGACGTATAATTCCGGCAAGCGTTTCCACGGTAATGTCGGGCTTTGCCACTATGCCGTTTTCAAAAACATATTTGGCAAAACAGCGTATTCCATTGCCGCACATTTCGGCTTCGCTTCCGTCCGCGTTTATTATGCGCATTCTTATATCTGCGCTTTTAGAAGGCAACACCAAAAGAATGCCGTCCGCACCCACTCCGATCCTTCTGGCGCAAAGTTTGATTGCAAGGCTTCCCCAATCGCGCGGACTGCCGTCATCTTCAAAGATAATAAAATCGTTCCCAAGCCCATGCATTTTAGTAAATTCCATTGATATTGCCTCCGTAAATTCCGTAGCACTATTATACTTCCCGAACACTTAGGCTGCAAGCGGCTTTTGGGGTTCTTTTAATTTATGACAGATTGACTACAATATTAAAATAACATATAATAACAACATTAAATGAATATTTTCAGAAAGAAAACAGTATTATGTTTATTCAATACGATATAAACATATTTTCGCTGATAATTCTTCTTATAGTAATGTTCAGCTCGAAAAAAACCGGAAACGCACAAAATGAGAGGCATCGGTTTTTTAACGCCATGGTCTTTTGCGCAATACTGCTGTTATGTTATGAAACGGCTGTAGTTATTCTTGAAGGCAGGCAAGGCACATTTGTTAATTTAGCATTGCACCTGTGCTACGTTTTCATATATTTGGCAAGCTCATTTTTTTGTTTTATGTGGTTGTTGTTTTGTTTGCTGCGGCAGGGCAGAAGGCTTAAAAACCGGGGATATGCTATGTTTAGCGTACCATTTTTTATTTGCGCATTGCTTTTGGCATACAATTTTTCTACCCCCTATTTATTTTATATAACATCGGAAAATATTTTTGTAGCGAACACACTGCTCTTTCTTATCGGGGGTGTGCCGGGGTTCTATATAGTTTTGGCGGCTATAGTTGTTTGGCGCAACAAAAAAAGCGTACCTAAAACCGAATTTTATATTCAGTTAATTTTACCTGTTATTATTTCACTTATTTGCGTAACTCAGCATATATTTTTAAAAGATGTACGAATAGTATGGCCAAGCGCGGTTATAGGGTTGCTTGTTATTCAGATATATGCGTTTGGCGAAAAGATGAAAATAGACCATTTAACCGGGCTTTATAATCGCAAATGCCTTGATGATTACGTACAGGATTTAGTTAAGTCGGCTAAAACCGATTGTTTCGCCGCATTGATGCTCGATATTGATGGTTTTAAAAAGATTAACGATACTTATGGCCATACGGAAGGCGACAGGGTAATAGTTGCGGCGGCGGCGTTGCTTAAAAAAAGCGTTCGGAAAGGCGATTTTGTATCACGTTACGGAGGAGACGAATTTCTTATTGTATTGGACCAGTGCGGCTTTAAAACTACCGAATACGTGATAAACAGGCTGCGCAGCAATGTTGCGCACTATAACGCAAAGAGCAATTTAGCATATAAACTCGATTTCTCAATCGGATACCATCTGTTCACTGATGTTTGCATGTTGACTGTTAAAGATATCTTTACTAAAATTGATGGGTTGATGTATCAGAACAAGCGGAGTAAAATTTTAAACGAACAAAACGTTATAAGCGTTAATACATAATAGAAAGAGACATAAATGAAAACAGACTTACAAATAGCAAGGGAAGCAAGCCTTAAGCCTATCCAACAGGTAGCTAAAGATAACGGTATATTGGATAAAGAGCTTATACCGTTTGGTCATAAAAAAGCCAAGGTTTCGCTTTCTATACTCAACAGAACCAAAGGCGAACGTGACGCAAAGCTAATACTTGTTTCCGCCATAAACCCCACTCCTGCCGGCGAAGGCAAAACTACAGTGTCAATCGGGTTAGCCGATGCCCTTGCGCGTTGCGGGCAAAATGTCTATCTAACATTGCGCGAACCGTCGCTTGGCCCTGTGTTTGGCATGAAAGGCGGGGCAGCGGGCGGCGGATATGCGCAGGTTGTGCCAATGGAAGATATCAACCTGCATTTTACCGGCGATATACATGCGGTAACGGCGGCCAACAATCTCTTATGCGCTCTTGTTGACAACCACATACAACACGGAAACAAACTTGGTATAGACCCGAGGCGGATTTCCGTAAAAAGATGTATGGACATGAACGATCGGCAGTTAAGGTTTATAACATGCGGTTTGGGAGGGCGCGCGAACGGTATGCCGCGCGAAGACGGGTTTGATATTACCGCGGCTTCCGAGGTAATGGCTGTGCTCTGCCTTGCCCGAGACATGCACGATCTTAAAAAAAGGCTTTCCCGTATCAAAGTTGCTTATACCTATGACGAGCGTCCGGTAACCGCCGCACAAATAAAGGCGGCGGGCGCTATGGCTGCTTTGCTTAAAGACGCCATAAAGCCTAATTTAGTTCAAACGCTTGAAAAAACGCCTTGTCTTATGCACGGGGGTCCGTTTGCAAACATTGCTCACGGGTGCAACAGTTATATAGCCACAAACATGGCTATGCACCTTGCGGATTATGTTGTAACCGAAGCGGGATTCGGTGCAGATTTAGGCGCCGAAAAATTCCTCGATATTAAATGCCGCCAAACGGGGCTTTGGCCGGACGCGGTTGTTATTGTTGTTACAATACGCGCGTTAAAAAGCCATGGGGGCAAACAAAAAGACAAATTGTGTGAACCTGACGATGGCGCGCTTGTTAAGGGAATGCAAAACCTTGATAAGCATATTGAAAACCTGAAGGATTTTTATGGTTTGCCGGCGGTTGTGGCAATAAACTGCTATTCGACAGATCAAGCGCAGGAAACAGAATTAGTGCAAAAACTGTGCTCCGCAAGAGGAGTTGCCGCAGTGCCCGTAAGGGTTTGGGAAAAAGGCGGCGAAGGCGGGGTTGACCTTGCGAAAGAGATAATAAAAGCGGCGATGAAAACACAACCGCGTTTTCCTTATTCTCTCGACGACGCTATTAACATTAAAATTGAAAAGTTAGCAAAAACGATATACGGCGCGCACGAAATTCATTATTCCGCTGGCGTGTTCAAAGCAATTGACGCTTTGACAAAAAACGGCTATGGCGGTCTTCCTATATGTATTGCTAAAACCCAGTATTCTCTTTCTCACGATCCGCACTTGATTGGCCGCCCTGCCGGGTTTATATTCACCGTACGCAACATAAAGCTTTCGGCCGGCGCGGGTTATATTGTGGTTCTTGCAGGAGATATGACGACTATGCCGGGGTTACCGCCGTGCCCCGCTGCGGAGCAAATTACGATAGATGATAGGGGCCGCATTGACGGTTTGTTCTAAGGCTAAGCGTTTAATTGTTGTTTTAGTGTAACTATACTTGCATTAAGCCGCTTTAGCGTTTCCCGCTTGCCTAAAAGATATGCTATTTCAACCGCTCCTCCGGGGGTTACCGCGGTACCCGTGATCGCTATGCGCAAAGGCCAAAACAGCTGGCCGGTTTTTACGCCGAGCGTTCCCGCCAATTTTGTAAGATTGGTTTTTAGAGAATCTGCAGAGTAATCGTCTGTATCACTAAGAAAAGTTTGCGTTTCTATAAGTACCGCCAATGCGGACGTGGCATCCGTTTTCGCTTTTTTATTTTCATAAAGCGATATCTCAAACGAAGGCATCGACGCAAGAAAACTAAGCTTTTCGGGTATTTGTGTTAGCCGCTCAAGCCTTGGCTGGATTAACCCGGTTATCATATCAAGGTCAAAATCTGTTAGCTTTGCTTGTTGATAATAAGGCATTGCAAGTTTGGTAAATTCTTGTGATTCCAATGAGCGCAGGTATAAAGCGTTCATCCATGTCAGTTTATCAATGTCAAATACCGCCGATGACTTAGACAAACCCTCAAGTGAAAAGGCGTGCACCAGCTCTTCAAGAGAAAATATTTCTCTTTCATCGCCCGGGCTCCACCCAAGAAGCGCAATGTAATTTATCAGCGCTTGCTTAAGATATCCTTGTTCTATAAAATCTTCGAACGAAGCATCGCCATGTCGTTTTGAAAGCTTGCGCTGCTTGTCTTTCATTACAACGGGCAGATGTATATATTCCGGTATATCCCAGCCAAGCGCGTTGTACAGATAGTTGTACTTGGGGGTGGACGATAAATATTCCACTCCGCGAATAACGTGCGTTATGCCCATCAAATGATCGTCAATAACATTTGCTAAGTTGTACGTAGGCATACCGTCCGCTTTTAGCAGTACATTATCGTCAAGGTCCGCATTGGGCACGCAAATATCCCCAAAAACAGCATCGTTATAAGTTGTGTGTCCTTCTTTGGGTATATTTTGGCGTATTACATATGGCTCGCCTGATTCAAGCCGGTTTTCAATCTCTTTTTCTGAAAGCCCAAGGCAGTGTTTCCCATAGCTGTAGGTCTGTCCGCGCCGCTGCGCTTCCTCGCGCCTTTGCGCAAGCTGTTCTTTTGTACAAAAACATCTGTAAGCCGCGCCGGTTTCGACAAGCTTGTCTGCATAGCGTTTGTAAATATCGAGTCGTTCGCTTTGAATGTACGGACCGAAATTGCCCCCAACATCCGGGCCTTCATCGTAGAAAAGCCCTGTTTTACGCAATGTTGAATAAATAAGCTCTTTTGCGCCCTGTACTTCGCGTTGTGTATCCGTATCTTCTATGCGTAAAATAAATGCGCCATTATGCTTTCTTGCGAACAGCCACGCATACAAAGCGGTACGCAGGCCCCCGATATGCATATAGCCGGTTGGGCTTGGGGCAAAACGTGTTCTGACTTGTTTCATATCAAATTACTCTGCTTACTCCTTTCTATAGCATGTTTACTATTTATAGCTGTCTTTCAACCCCACGATAAGGTTTAAAACCATATTTTGTTTTGTGCTGTCGGGATCGACACAGAAATATCCTTGCCTTAAAAGTTGAAAGCGCTCGCCAACGCAAGCTTGCGCAATAGAAGGCTCTACAAGAGCATCGGTTATAATTTTAACAGATTCGGGGTTCAACCTTTCGCTAAAATCCCCTTCCCCTTCATTTAGCAAGTAATCATACAGGCGTATCTCGCATTGCACCGCAGTTTGTGCGTCCACCCAGTGCAGAGTGCCTTTAACCTTTCGGTTGGACGCCGGGCTTCCGGATTTTGAATCAGGGTCGTAACTGCAATACAATGTTTCAACATTTCCGTCCCCGTCCAATTCCGCACGTTCGCATTTGATGATATATGCGTCTTTAAGACGCACTTCGCGCCCCGGCGATAATCTGAAAAATTTAGGCGGCGGGTCAAGCGCAAAATCCTGCCGGTCTATATACAATTCGCGCGAAAACCTTATCTGCCTCAAGCCCGCCTGCGTATTTTTCGGCAGGTTTTCGGACGGCAGCATCTCGAATTCTTTATCATAGTTTTGTATTATTACCTTTAAAGGTTCAAGCACTCCCATGCGGCGGTATGCCGTTGTGCCCAAATGTTCCCGGACACAGTGTTCAAGCAGGCCCGTGTCTACTTCGCTGTTGGATTTTGCAACTCCTATGCGTTCGCAAAAATCACGTATTGATTGGGGGGTGTAACCGCGGCGGCGCAAGCCGGACAGAGTGGGCATACGCGGATCGTCCCAACCGGAAACAAACCCGGCATCAACAAGTTTTTTTAAATAGCGCTTGCTCATTATTGTGCGCGTAAGATTAAGGCGCGCAAATTCATATTGATGCGGCGCGGGGTCGCACTCGCAGTTTATAACCACCCAATCGTAAAGAGGCCTGTGGTCTTCAAACTCAAGCGTGCATATGCTGTGCGTTATCTGCTCATGTGCATCGCTTAACGGATGGGCATAATCGTACATCGGATAAATCAGCCACTTTTCGCCGGTGCGGTGATGCGCGGCGCGTAAAATGCGGTATAAAACGGGATCGCGCATGTTAAGGTTGGGGCTCGCCATGTCTATTTTTGCCCGCAACACTTTTTCGCCGTCCGCATATTTGCCGTCTTTCATTTCGATAAAAAGCCGTTTGTTCTCTTCAATACTGCGGTTGCGGTATGGGCTGTTTTTGCCGGGAACCGTTAACGTTCCGCGATATTGTCTGATTTGCTCTGCCGATAAATCGCATACATATGCCAAACCTTTATCAATAAGCAAAAGTGCGCACCGATACATATAATCAAAATAGTCAGAGGCGTACAGCACAGCGGCCGGGGAAAAGTTTAACCATTCCACATCGCGTTTTATGCTTTGGATGTATTCGTCGTCTTCCTTGGTTGGGTTTGTGTCATCGTAACGAAGGTTACAAATTCCGCCATATTTATTAGCAATGCCAAAATTAAGACAAATCGATTTTGCGTGGCCGATATGCAGATAGCCGTTAGGCTCCGGCGGAAAACGCGTTATTACGCTTTTGACTCTGCCTTCGGATAAATCCTTGTCAATAATTTCTTCAATAAAGTTCTTTGATTTTTGTTCGCTCATGCATTCCTCCACACCAAACGGTCGTTTACGGATTCCGGCGGTCTGTTTTATATTGTTTTGCCGCCGCCACTAGCTCTCTAAAAAGCGGATGAGAGCGGATAGGCCTTGATTTAAATTCAGGATGAAACTGAACTCCCACAAACCAGCGGTGCGATTCAATTTCCAATATCTCTACTAAACCATAATCCGGGTTTACCCCCGCAACCCGCATACCGTGTTGCGTTATCTGTTTTAGATATTTATTGTTTAACTCGTACCGGTGGCGGTGTCTTTCATCTATCAGCTCTGCGCCGTATGCCGCATATGCAAAAGTATCTTTGTTAAGCCGGCACTTATAGCTGCCAAGCCGCATTGTCCCCCCGATGTTTGTAACCTTTTTTTGTTCAGGCATTATATCGATATACGGATAAGGAGTGTTTGCGCAATGCTCTGTTGAATTGGCTTTCTTACAGCCGATTACGTTGCGCGCAAACTCGATGACCGCAAGCTGCATACCAAGGCAAATACCAAGGAAAGGCACGTTATTCTCCCTGCAATACTGTATTGCCTTAATTTTGCCTTCTATACCACGTTCGCCGAAACCGCCGGGAACCACAACTCCGTCGGCACATTTTAGAATATCGCTTGGGTTGCAAGATTCTTCAAGGTCGGCTGCGTTTAGCCACAAAATTTTAATATCAAGTTTGTTTGCGATTCCGGCGTGTGTAAGAGATTCCGCCACGCTTAAATATGCATCGTGCAGTTCAATATATTTACCTACAATTGCTATTGTTACGGACGGCTTTTTTGCCTTTTGTATCTTGACAATCTTTTCCCATTGCTGCATATCGGAAGCGGTGTTTTCTAATCCAAGTTTTTGACAAACAATAGTGTCGAGATTTTCATCGCGTAAAAGCATAGGAATATCGTAAAGGGATTGCGTATCAATATTTTGCACTACATTTTCAGGGCTGACGTTGCAAAAAAGCGATATTTTGCGTTTTATGTCGTTGTTAAGCTCCATTTCGCTGCGGCATACGATTATATCAGGGTCTATACCTATTGTGCGCAGCTCCTTTACGCTGTGCTGGGTCGGTTTCGTTTTAAGTTCGCCCGCTTTGTTAAGATAGGGCATCAGCGTTACATGAATGTACACGCAGTTTTTCTCTCCGACTTCCCATTTTATTTGCCGGATTGTTTCTAAAAACGGCTGTGATTCAATATCGCCCACCGTGCCGCCAATTTCCGTAATAACAACATGGGGGTTTGATTTTTCAGCTATATTATATATGCGGCGCTTTATCTCATCGGTAATGTGCGGAATAACCTGAACAGTGCCGCCAAGATAATCGCCCCGCCGCTCTTTGCTTATAACTTCCCAATATACCTTTCCCGTGGTGACGTTTGAATCGGCAAAAGAGTTCTCATCCGTAAAACGTTCGTAATGCCCGATATCAAGATCTGTTTCCGCACCATCATCGGTAACAAAAACCTCGCCATGCTGAAAAGGGCTCATGGTCCCCGGATCAACGTTAATATAAGGGTCGCATTTTTGAAGCGAAACTTTGTAGCCGCGGCTTTTTAGCAGCAGCCCGAGTGATGCAGCGGTAATGCCCTTCCCAAGCGATGAGACAACCCCGCCGGTGACGAATATGAACTTAGTTGACATAAGAACCCCTCCGAAAGATAAGAAAAGAATTTAAAGATATTCCATAACCATTATACGCGTGCGTTTCTTTAGCGAAGATTTATCTATATCCATCTGGCATTTGCCAAGATGAGATATGTCGTAATTGCTACGGGCTAATTCTAAAAAGTCTTGTAAAGGCGCAATATCAATGTTTATTGCCGACGTTTTAAAATGCATAGGAATAATTATATTGGGAGATATCATATCGCATAAATCGAGCGCTTGTTTTGCGTCTATTGTATAATTCCCGCCAACGGGAACCATAACAATTTCCGCGCCTTTTAGCTTTTCCAAAACGGCTTTCTCGGGCACACAGCCCAAATCGCCCAAATGGCAAACACGAAGACCATCTGCGAAAAGCATAAAAACAGTGTTGTCCCCGCGCAGCTTTCCTTGCTCGCAATCGTGCCATGTTTTATACCCTTCTATTGCTAAATCTCCTAATGTGTAACTGCCCGGTTTATCAAAAACAGTGTAGTTTCCGCATACATAGGATAAATCGTTATGATCAAAGTGCGAATGACTTATAAGCACAGCGTCCGCGTTTATTTTTGATATCTTATAACCCACAGTTTTATCGTAAGGGTCAAACAAAACCTTTGCGCCGTTTTCCAAAGTTACTATGAAGCAAGAATGACCAAGCCACTTAATATTCACGGTATCACCTCAATTTATAATTTTCTGATTTAGCTTTTACCATCGTCCACTTGTTTAAACGATAGATTAAGCTTATTCAAAGTAGATATTTCCCCAAGAGACATTTCGTACTCAAGATTTAAGCTTCCGTTCTGCTCGCCAAGCCGGCTTTCTATGCGCACTCCAAATATACTTAGATTCATTGTACCATATGGTGTAGAATAATAACCCTGAAAAACGCTGCCCGGCGAAAATTCCATCCGCGTGTCATATGCGCCGCTGCGTTGTAAAATAACGCAGTCCTCTTTTAGCGTCAGTTTTGTGGTGCACCCGTCTATTCCGGTCAATTCGCTTTCTTCATATTCAAGCGAACAGCCGTCAGAAAGCTTAGAAAAAAGACCTTCGGTAACAAACTCTATTAGCTCGTCGTTTTCGCCTTCTGATTGTATTTCTTTAATAGTCAGCAAAATGCGCCGCATGGTAAACTCCAATCATAATTTAAAATTTATTATAGCACACACAAATATATAAACACAATTATAGCGATAAATTTAAATCTACGTTGTCAGATGATCTGTTACACTTTTAGCAAAGTTCTCCCCCATAGTACTGGAGGGGCGATTTACGCCCTAAAACCAGCAGCGGAAAGTTGTTGTCCCGTCTCTGATAGCGCTATAACTGTTCGTTTGCATCTTCCACCGAATAGAATGTTCTGGTCGCATTGAAGAAAAAAAACGGTGAAATGAAGGTGGCCCACGGTCTTGATAAAGCCGATTCCGTGGGTCTTGCCTCTATTCGATTGCAAACGTATTTTACAGCGTTTGCGGTCAATGTGAAGCGGATAGTCAAGTTAATGGAACCAAATCCAGCCTAATTGGAGCTGTTTTTTTGTTTCTCAATGAAAATCAACAGTCCTACCATCTTTTTGTCAAAAGTCATCCGCATATATATACACTGAAAAAGTCCAATCTTGCAAAAGGGAGGTACTTTTTCGTATATAAAAGGTATAATTACACACAGAAAATACAATAACAGAGCAGAAAGAAATGCTCAGAGACAACAGTCAAATAAAGCTATCATTATCGCCCTATCAAGGGCTCAGAGTGTCAACAATATTTTTTGCCGGACTTTTTGAAAGTTTTAATCGTGGCGGCAAAGCCCATAACGCTTGTTATAATAACCGCTTTTGCCAACAACAGAGTTAAAAGTTATCAAACAGGATGCGTTTGGTTGCCGGACCAAACAATATTTGGAGTTAGCTTACGGAATTTGCGCTTGATTGTATAGTCTGTTATGATATTCGAACGGCTTTTTGTTTAACAAAACACAAGAAGGGTATAAACTTTATGGTTAGGTAACCTATTATTAATAATATTTTTGTATAGCTCACCGGAATACGAAGGAGTTTGACTGCATGAGCATTTTAACAGGTAAAGGAAAGCCCGATGAAGATATTGATTGCGGAAGATAGCGCTACTTGCCGGATTATACTGTCTACCGCTTTAAAGGAATACGGCTATCAAGTTATTGAAACAAAAGACGGCTTGCAGGCGTTAGAGGAGATGCAAAAACCCAATGCGCCTCAGTTGGCTATATTCGATTGGGTTATGCCTAAAATGGACGGTCTTACACTTTTAAGAAAAATCAGAGAACAAGAAACCGAACGTCCTCCGTACATTATCATACTTACGGGGAAAGACGAAAAAGATGATTTAATAGTTGGCCTTGATGCCGGCGCCAACGATTTTTTGTCTAAAACATTTGACAAAAGGGAGCTGCGCGCTCGGGTTGAAGTCGGACGCCGGATGATTGAGCTGCAGGATGCATTGGTATTAAGCAAAGAAAAGTTGGTTTATCAGGCAACACACGATGCTTTAACAGGGATATTAAACAGGGGCGCAATATTGTCCATACTCGAAAAAGAGTTTATAAACAACTCTAAAAGCAATATTATAGCTGTGGGAATGTGCGATATCGATCACTTTAAAAACATCAACGACACTTATGGCCATCAAACCGGGGACGATGTGTTGTGCGACCTTGTTGAAATCTTTAAAAATTGCTTTCCGTATTCAGATTATTTTGGCAGAGTGGGCGGCGAAGAATTTTTGATAATCGCCACGCCGGATACAGAAAACGAAGCGATTATAATGTTTGAAAACTGTTGCAGGCAAGTTGAAAAAACAAGGATAAAAACGCGTTCGGGAAGCATTTCTATAACAATAAGCATTGGAGTCGCTTGTTGCAGCGCAGAATGCACAGTTGATGCTCTGTTAGGCGCGGCTGACAGCGCGCTTTATATGGCAAAAAATCAGGGCCGAAACAAGGTGTGCTTTAAAAGCATCTAAACCTTTAACATAATATCTTGGCACATATCCGAGGATCTAAATTGCAATTGTCCCTTTAACGCAAATGTTTAACGGCTGGATACCGGTTTATTTACCATAAGCGTAAAGCGGTATTATAAGCATTTTTAATTCCGCTAGTTCATATATTTAACTTGAGCGAAAGGAGAAACCATGCAAAGCATAAAGCGCAGGTTAATTCTGCTAAGTTCAAGTGAGAATAACAATTTAAAAGCGACACTAAAACTATTGGCGCAAGATGACGGAGTGGCTTTAGATTTGAATGCCCAAGGATTACCGCAAACAGACTGTTCGCTTTACCTGTGGGATTCAAAGCAAAAAGAGTACAATGCAGGCAAAATCATCAAAGGCCAGCTTAAGGCCAAGCTAAAATTGGTTGCTGTAAATGAAATAGCGAGTGTGGCGATAGTACACGAGTCGGCTAATTCTTTTTTGCTAAAGAGCGAAAGTTTAAACTGGGACGAGATTGTGGTGCAGTTCAGGCTTGCGCGAATGAACAGAAAGGACAGTAAAACAAAAATTGAGGGGCATAAAGATAGATGCGCTTTCAAGCGCGCAGAAGAATGCGCGCCCGAACCTGAAATTGTGAACACCGTGAAAACTGAGCGGCAAAATGATACTTGCGACAGGTGTGCGCACGTTGCAAGACGGGATAAGATCAATCCTTTTCCATCGCTGTTTCCGAAAAGCGAATGGATTAAAATATCATATCCCGGCCCTGCCGGATGGTGGCATTATATTTCGGGCAAAATATTTTCAGAAGGCAAGGTTGCCAAGGCAATAGGCGTACCCGGAGAATATGATGTTACGCCGCCTATTTGGCTTGAAGGGTTTGGTACGTTTTTGCGATGCAACCTGCCCGATGCGCATGGTTATTGGCTCATGTTTCAGGATGCGCAGACAGGAGAGGTTCTTGATATGGCACTATCTGCACGTGATTAGTCAGAATTTCCGAATACGAAAAGCAATAGCGCCGGCTGTTTCCGTGTTCTTTTACCATGACTGTAAACACCTCGGGGTAAAGCCCGTCTATTATCCCCCCAAGTTCTATTCCATTTCGCCTGCCCGTGCGGGTTCTTATTTTGATTAGAGCACCCTTTGAAGCCCGGATCTGCGTTTTTATTGCATCCATACAGCTGTTCATTACAACACCGCCTTTAATATGTTGTTTTAATCATTCCCAAATTTATTAAGAATATCCCCGCGGCAGGTTTAAGCGGATAATGCATAATAATGATAACATGCCGTATTATATTACACATGTCGGAAAGTTTATTTAATACAGGCAAGTCAATCAATTTCTACTGAATGAATATTTGCGCACTTTGAATGAATATTTTTATCCTACTTATCCACATTGTTTTCCACAGAGTGCGTATTCGAGAGATTGAGCGTGAAAAATAGAAATTCAAATTATCCTGCCTGCTTACAAAAATGAATAAAATATTATTCTGTTTGCTGCGTCCATTTATCGTAAATTTATAATTATACATAGCCGCAACGAAAGATATAGATGAACTGCAAAATCAGCAATAAGACAATAATCTAACGGCGAACACTGAAAAAAACTATTCATTATTATAGTGTCAAGCATAAATATATTTTATATAAGTATTAGGCGATGAAAACGTCAAATAATAAAAAGCCCTTTAAACAAGGACCTCAGAGTGGGCAATTAAACTTGCAATTTAGTCTTGTGTAATTATGATTTTCTTTTAGGTTGACTCAAAAACTTTTTTCTGTTAATATGTCATAGGACTTAAGGCGGGGATAAAACCCCGCTTTTTAATCTTAATGGTTAGGAGTTTATATGCCGGGAATATCTGTTTTCGGGGCGCAATGGGGCGATGAGGGCAAAGGCCGGTTTGTGGATTATCTCGCACACGAAGCCGATATAGTAATACGATACCAGGGCGGCAATAACGCCGGCCACACTATTATTGTTGACGATACAAAATATACGCTTCATCTTGTACCTGCCGGCGCTTTATACGAAGAAAAGCCTTGCATAATCGGCAACGGTGTAGTTGTTGATCCGGGCGCTCTTGTCGAGGAGATTGAGATTCTTGCACGGCAGGGGGTTAACCTGGCACAGTTAAAGATATCCGACAGGGCGCATATGGTTATGCCGTATCATAGGCTTTTGGACAGCATTAACGAAGATACGGCGCAAGAAGCGCAAATAATTGGTACGACAAAACGCGGAATTGGGCCATGTTATGCCGACAAAGCGGCACGGATTGGGCTTAGGATGTGCGATTTGGTTTCGGACAGTTTCCCTCAAAAGCTAAAAACTGCTCTCGATATGAAAAATACTCTGTTGGCCAAAATATACAATAGTGAACCATTGGAATATCGGAAGGTACTTGACGAGTTTTCAGAGTACGCAAAGCGGCTTTCGCCTTTTATATGCGATACCGTTGCCCTCTGCCACCGCTATTACAAACATGATAAAAAATTGCTTTTTGAGGGCGCTCAGGGGATGCTGCTCGATTTGGATTTTGGCACATACCCTTATGTAACGTCCTCTCACCCGACTTCGGGCGGCGTGAGCATTGGTACGGGGTTGCCCCCGGCAGCTATAACCGAGGTTATAGGAGTCGTAAAATCGTATACTACGCGTGTGGGCACCGGCCCTTTTGTGACTGAATTAACCGGCAAAACCGGCGATATGATCAGGCAAAAGGGGCACGAGTTTGGCGCTACGACCGGGCGGCCGCGCCGTTGCGGCTGGCTGGATACTGTAATTGTCAACTTTGCCGTGCATACCGGAGGCATCACGTCTATAGCGCTGTCCCGCATGGACACTTTGGGCGGGTTTGACACCGTGAAAGTTTGTACGGCATATGATATAGGTGGTAAAATAACAAAAGATTTTCCCGCTTCGCTCGACAACCTTGCGGTTGCGAAGCCGGTTTATAAAGAATTTAAGGGCTGGAGCAGCGAGTTATCGTCTATCAGACGGTTCGAGGATTTGCCTGAAGCCGCGCAAAACTATATCGAGTTTATAGAAACTGAAACGGGCACGCCCGTATCTATGATAGGGGTAGGGCCGGAGCGCAGCGAATGTATACTGCGGCAACAGTTTTTTAAATAGCCGCATTAAAAATTATAAACAAGTTTACCGTGCCAGACGGGGAGCTAGCGGTGCCCTGAACCTGCAATCCGCTACAGCAGGGTTGGATTCCCGGTCCGAGGCACAATATTGTAAGGTATGGAGCCGGTAAGTGGCGTTGAGGAATGGGCCTCGTGCAATGGTTTGCCGTAAACCGTGTCAGGCCTTGACGGGAGCAGCACTAAGCGGATTAAACTATGTGCCTCGAACAAGTCTGTTCTGAGCAAACTGTCGGCGAACCTCTTGTAGTACTGTGTCAAAGGCCGGGTGCGCGGTATTATTATGCGCTTCTTTGGAATTGCAGGAAAAAACATCGTTGCAGACGAATATTAATGTTATAAACGCCGTTGTTTATCATTGTCTGATTGGAGGTAAAATATATATAAGCTCTTTGGCGGCATTCAACAATAATTCTCTGAGAGGGGGCAGACATATGCGTGTTACAATTTCGGGTAAAGGAATGGAAGTCTCTGATTATTTGAAAGACTTGGCAACAAAAAAAGTGTCAAAACTAAGAAGGTATTTTGATGAAAATACCGAAGCGCAAATTACAATGTCTATCCAAAAATCAAGACACATAGTAGAGGTTACAATTCCGTTTGACGGTGTGGTGCTTCGCGGGGAAGAATCTTCCGGCGATATGTACGCATCTGTGGACGGCGTAGTAAAAAAACTCGAAAAACAAATCCACAAACACCGTACGGCACTAAAAAAACGGCTGCGCGATGACGCGTTTTCCAAAGAATATGATACTTTCGAAATCGATGAAAAATCGCCGGCAATTGTACGCACAAAACGTTTCGTTGTAAAACCTATGGATATTGAAGAAGCAAAAATGCAGATGGAGCTTTTAGGACATCAATTCTTTGTATTCCGCAATGCAAAAACAAATGAAATTAACGTGCTCTATCAGCGCCATGACGGAGATTTAGGGCTTATAGAGCCTGACGAAGATTAACAAAAAGGCGGAGCATACCGCCTTTTTTTATTTATATGCTAAATGATGCCTATAGAAAATAATTCACTCCGCTTTCAAAAATGCGCTGGCCTTTATTCCCGGGAACGTTTTTAAACGTGTTTTCGCTATATCTTTCCGAATTTGCCATCTTGCCGAAAATGCGCCCGTCTGCGGACAAAATACCCTCAATCGCAAACATCGAACCGCTTGGGTTGCCCTCTCCCATTGTTGGCGCTCCATTTTCATCAACATATTGAGTAGCGATTTGCCCGTTGTCGAGCAATTCATTAGCTGTTTTTAAGGTTGAGCAAAACCTCCCGTTCCTGTTTGATACGGCGAGCGAATGTATTTCGCCCAAATTACACATTGCAAGCCAAGGCGATGCGTTGGATGATATCCGGGTGCGCACCATCTTAGATATGTGTTTTGCGCCGCAGTTTAAAGCAACCGTGGGGCTGTTTGCGCATTGGTTGGAAAATGCTCCATACGGTAACAGTCCAAGCTTAACAAGCGCCTGAAAACCGCTGCTTATCCCCAATATCAACCCATCTCTGTTAAGCAGCTTTTCAACTGCGTGTTTAATTTGCGAAATGTTCATAAACGCCGCTAAATATATAGCCGAATCGATATGCTCGTCAATTCCCGAGAAACCGCCCGGCAAAAACAGTATCTGGCTGTTGTCAATATTCGCAATAAACTCTTCAGTGCTGCTAACATAATCTCTTGCGTTTAAATTCTTAATCACTTGAGTTTTTACAACAGCACCCGAGCGTAAAAAAGCATTCGCCGAATCGTACTCACAGTTTGTTCCGGGCAGCACCGGTATAATAACATGCGGTTTTGCCTTTTTAACCGAACCCACATAAATATTTGCCGCATCGTATAATTTATCGGGAGCGGCGGAACCGGCGCTCTTATACGCAGGATAAACGCATGATAAGGTTTTTTCGTACGCCCGGTGCAGCTTTTCAAGCGATACGGTTTCGCCGTTTAGCGTTATGCCTTGCCCCCCCGTTGTTCCAATGCGCTCAAAATCAAGGGAATGGCCTTCTACAATGATATCGCCATATGCTTTGCAAGACATCTCTTCAATATCGCAATTGTTAAGATCAGCGCCAATATCATTTCCCAATGCCATTTTTGCTATTGCCGCAAGCGCTCCTCCGCGCTCTACCGCGCATGCCGAAACAACATTTTTGCTCTCAATTGCCGCAAGCAGTTTCGCATACATTTTTTTTGCGCCCTCAAAACAAGGCATCCCGGTTTGTTCCCGCTCGATACGAATACGGTATATACCATTTTCGGCTTTCTTGAATTCGGGGGAGATAATATCGGCCGCCTTTTTTGTACACAAAGCGAACGATACAAGAGTGGGAGGAACATGGATATCTTCAAAAGTGCCCGACATAGAGTCTTTCCCGCCAATAGCCGGCGTTGCAAAATTGCGCTGTGCCCACCAAGCGCCGAGCAATGCCGCCGCCGGCTTGCCCCAGCTTTCCTCGTCCGCCAAACGCTCAAAATATTCTTGCAAAGTCAACCAAGCGCGGCTTATATCCCCGCCCGATGCAGCAATTTTAGCTAACGAAAGTACAACCGAATATACCGCGCCGATAAACGGGTTTTTTTCCATCATATACGGATCAAATCCGTACGAGAAAAGGCTTGCGTCCAAACATTCGCCATCCGCCGCTATTTTCATCGCCATGGCCTGGACAGGCGTGAGCTGGTTTTTGCCTCCCAATGGCATGTGCACCGTTGAAGCCCCTGTGGTAGAATCGAACATTTCGACCAGCCCTTTTTTAGAACATATGTTAATGTCGCCAAGTATCGAACACAATCTTTCAGACAGGTTTCCGGTAAACGGCTCTTTAAACAGTCCATAATTATCGAGATTGGCAACGAGCGCTTGCGCTGCTGCCGTTACACCATTGGTATTGAGAAAATCCCGCTTTATTGACACAATGGTGTCTCCTTGCCAAATAAGCTCCATTCGCCCGCGGTCGGTAACATTCGCAATATGCGTGGCATGCAAGTTTTCGTTACGCGCAAGGTTTACTACGGTTTCCAAATCCTTTTTGTCAATAACAATCGCCATTCTCTCCTGGCTTTCGGATATTGCCAATTCTGTACCCGACAGCCCTTCATACTTCTTGCGGATAAGATCAAGATTAACCTGCACCCCGTCCGCAAGCTCGCCAATCGCTACGCTAACGCCGCCTGCGCCAAAATCGTTACAACGTTTTACAAGGCGCGCAAAATCTTTATTTCTGAAAAGCCGTTGAATCTTGCGCTCAATAATAGGGTTGCCTTTTTGCACTTCGGCGCCGCATGTGTCAATCGATTTTGTATTATGTGCCTTTGAAGAGCCTGTTGCTCCTCCGCAGCCGTCGCGGCCTGTTTCACCGCCTATTAAAAGTATCAAATCGCCCGGAACAGGTTTTTTGCGTACAACATTTTGCGCCGGAGCAGCCCCCACAACCGCACCTAATTCCATTCGCTTTGCCTTATAACCCTCATGATATATTTCTTCCACCAAGCCCGCGGCAACCCCAATCTGGTTGCCATACGATGAATAGCCTGCCGCCGCCTGTCTGCATATTTTGTTCTGAGGCAATTTGCCGGGCATGGTGTCTTCAACGGCTTCGCGGGGATCGCCGCTTCCGGTAATACGCATTGCGCCGTACACATAGCTTCGACCCGACAGCGGATCGCGGATCGCACCCCCAAGACAAGTGGCAGCGCCTCCAAAAGGCTCAATCTCTGTGGGATGGTTGTGCGTTTCGTTTTTAAACATTATCAAATAATCCTGCGGTTTGCCGTCAACGGTTATTCTCTGTTTAATTGAACATGCGTTTATCTCGTCAGATTCGTCAAAATCCTGCATAAGCCCCTTATGTTTTGCTTCTTTCATATAAAGGGTTGCAATATCCATCAAGCAAATATCCTTTTTGTTGCCAATTTCTTTTCTTGCTTTTAAATACTCCTCATACACCCTTTTCGCTTCGCCGGCTGTTTCGTCAAACTTAATATCAAGCTTTGTAAAAAAGGTAGTGTGACGGCAGTGGTCAGACCAGTAAGTATCAAAAACCCGGATTTCGGCAGCGGTGGGGTCGCGCTTTTCGTCATCGCGAAAATACGCCTGAACAAATTTGATATCCTCGTAACTCATCGCAAGCGCGTACTCTTTGAGCAGACCGCGCAACGCTTTTTCATCGAACGAACAAAAACCGTGTAAAATAGGCACCGGCTGCGGTTTTGTAAAACCCTCGTTTAATGTTTGCGGTAATATGTTTGAAGCTTCCCGCGAATCTATAGGGTTTATTATATAGTTTTTTATATCGCGCGCATCCGATTTGCCGATTCCGCTTAACACATATACGTCTGCGGATTTAACTGTGACATTGCCTTCAATAAGTTTTATGCATTCCGCCGCATTGTCCGCGCGCTGGTCATACTGCCCGGGCAACAGCTCGGTTAAAACAACAATATCGTTTTCTTTCGTTACTAAGTTATCAAAATAAATAATATCCGTTGCCGGGTTGAAAAAAACCATGCGCAAAGCCGTTTTAAAAGTTTGTTCGTCTATCCCCTCGATGTCGTAGCGGACAAGCAAACGAACATTCTGTAACGATTTTTTGTGTAGGGTAATTTTAAAATCCTCAAGCGCTTTTTGCGCCGAAACATCGTACCCGCTTTTCTTCTCAATAAATATGCGCCTAACCTGCTTCATGATTTCTCCTCGTTTTTGTATGCAAGAAGTATATCCCTTTTTTAACCTCCGCGCAATATTAACGGTGCGATTGTTGTTAACTTTTTATGTTAATCTTAATGGATAATACAAATAGCAGTCCATATCCGGCTTGACTAAAATGATTTGTTTTTGCTATACTACCAATGCTTTATATGCGATATTTTCACGGAGGAGTATCGAAGAGGTCATAACGAGCTCGACTTGAAATCGAGTTGGCGTGTGAGCGCCACGTGGGTTCGAATCCCACCTCCTCCGCCA
>CAYTUG010000015.1:0-50268 GCA_964441275.1 uncultured Christensenellaceae bacterium
CTAAAAATATCATCCACAGTATATGGCATAATTCGTTTCTCCTTGTATCATTGTTTTGTGTATTCCAATGCCGCGGTTATCTCTGCCGATAACACCTTAGCGGAAGAAAAGTCTTTAATCTTATCCATCGCTAAGCGACTTGGCTTTGCTTTTTTATTCTCCCAACGGTTGAGTGTAGCATAACTAACGTTCAACTCGCGGGCGAGTGTCTCCTGAGATATATTCAATTCTTTGCGTATGCTTTTCAGGATTTCATCAATCGTCATAAAAGTCACCTCCATATAACTCATTATAACGGATGTTATAATATAGTACAATAATCTAATTAAGATAACTAAATAATATGATGGTAATATTTTAATCTTTTTCGAAGAATCAAAGTTCTATCCGAAGAGGATATAGCTCTTATCAAGGCAAATTTCGAATTCGCAGTTATAAATATTTTTTTTACAGCAATATTTTTTAAGATTATGTGTAAAGCTAATTATGGTTAGTATTAGTTTTGCGTTTTAGCCTGCAAAGAAATAAAGGTAGATGATGAGCATATCTTTAATAGTCATGATTTCGCTGCCTGTGCTCTATTTAACCGGCAGCTTAAGAAGAATATTGGAGCAACTTAAAATAGGCGGGGCGGCTTTTGTAATATATTTTTTTATGGCGGCAGCGCTTTGCGCCGTTCCTGTTATAAACGTTTTGCCTTTGATCTCCGTTAATTTAGCGGGGGTGTTTGTGTGCATTGCGCCAACTATTTATATTGCAATCAAAAAACAATGCGGTTACCGTTTTTTGTTAGCTTCCAATCTTATGGTTTTGTTGTCGGCACTGTCGAATTATTTATTTCTCACATTTACCATGCCAGTAATAAAGCCGGTTACGGGCATGGCTATCGTTGTTATCGCTATCTGTTGTTTGGGGTTTAAAGCGGCGCCTAAAGCGCCGGCATTGGCAGGGGTATTTACGTTAAGCGAAAACATTATTGATTTGCTTACCGGGCAAGTGCGCACGCTTCGGCTTTTTGACAGCATTGAGCTTGCTATGCTGTGTTTCTTGGTGTGTTTTTGCGCGGCGCCTATACTAAATTACGTTATACTCCAAAAACAGAAAAGAGCCGATGCTTCTGTTTTAACGCTTGCCGATGCGGATATAAAAGCAGCAGTGGAAACGATGGAACCCGAACTTGAAGATGCGCAGCAAAGCGAAACGAACGGTTTGCAGACAGATGAAAACAACTTTGAAAACTGCGCTCAAAATACCTCTCCCATTGAGCCAAAACCAAGCGAAAGTTAACTGACCAATATACGAACATTAAAAACAGTGTCGAATGCTGAATATGTATGACACTATATTCGGGTATTTTCATATTATAAGATATAACGCCTAAGGGGGTTAGGCGATTTAAGGAGAAATATCATGATATATAATGAATATCCCGATATGGCGACTGTGTCTAAAATATGCATACCATGGGAACAGGAGATTAAAAATGTTCAGTTAGCTCATGCATATGTTCCATGGCAAAAAATGTGCGATACACTAAAGCCTGTGAGGGCACTAAAGTCGGGAACGGCGTTTCCTGAATTTTTATCTATAAGCAAAGGGGCATCGTCATGAAAAAGGAAGAAATGCTAAGAGAACTTACAGCTCTTGATTTTTATGCGGTTGATTTACATTTGTATTTGAACACCCATCCGGATGATCGTGAAGCTCTCAACAAGTATAATGCAGTTGTATCGCAGGCTAACGCTTTGCGAAGTGAGTACGAGAGAATGTACGGGCCGCTTAGCTCGTATCGGTCGGTTAGCAAATACCCGTGGCAGTGGATAGACGATCCTTGGCCTTGGCAGTATCAGTTTAATTTTTATTTGGCGGGAGATGATAAATAATGTGGATATATGAAAAGAAACTTGAATACCCAATAAAGATAAAAAAGTCAGATCCGCGTATGGCAAAGGTTATCATAACACAGTATGGCGGGCCGGACGGTGAGCTTGCGGCATCATTGCGTTATCTGAGCCAGCGTTTTTCTATGATCACACCTGAAGCTAAGGCTACGCTCAACGATATAGGCACCGAGGAATTAGCCCACCTTGAGATGGTTGGTACAATGGTAAGACAGTTGACTGAAAACGCAAGCGTTGAGGAGATAAAAAAGGCCGGGTTAGCCGCCTATTATGCCGACCACGGAAAAGGGGTATATCCCGCCAATGCTGCAGGCAACCCGTTTACCGCGGCTTACATTCAATCTAAAGGAGATCCGGTAACAGATTTGTATGAAAACTTGGCGGCGGAGGAAAAGGCGCGCTCTACTTACGAATATCTGATAAAGATGGCGGACGACCCTGATGTCATTGATCCGCTTAGGTTTTTAAGAGAGCGCGAAGTGGTGCATTTTCAGCGTTTTGGCGAGGCTCTTCGCCGCGTGCAGGATTATTTAGGGAATAAAAAAAGATTTAGCGTCAGATAACAAGAAAGAATGCGTTAAGGTTAACAACGCAAGTGTCAAAGCCTTCTATGAAATACGCATAGAGGGTTTTGCCTTTTTTTGGATTATGCGGGCAAATGTCAAACGGGTATGGGTAATAAGAGGTTTTGCGAAACTCAGAATTCTTTTCGGTGCAATATCCAAACGAGAATTAACAACATAAACAGACATGGGCAACAGTTTTTGCTCATGATGGATCAGACCAAAAGTCATCATGAAAGATTGTTTCTAAATCAAATAGTTGAATAATGTGGATGCCGTTTGATTTAGAAACAAGCGTGAATATGCTTCATCCTAATCATTAAGTTTTATAAAACGATACGACCTGTTTTTTCACTTCGATCTGATTTTTCCTTCACGCCTCAGCCAACTTATTGTATCCGCGATGGTTTCATTCAGCGACCGGCATTGAAATTCTAACTCTTTTTCCGCTTTCTCAGTGCAATAGTTGTTGTTCCTCTCCAAGTTGTAGACAGTAAATCGACTAAACCATTTGGGTCCGTTTGTAATCTTGCCATATAACGCGCCAAGACCGGAAAAAGGGCGAACGAGCCATAACGGTATAGTTAAAAGAGGTTTTTTGGTTCCGGCTTCTTTGCATATGGCTTCTATTAATTGACCGAAGGTATAACAACGGCTGGCCATAATATAGGTTTCGCCCTTGCGCCCTCTTTCGGCGCAGGCGAGGATTCCAGCGGTCAGATCCCTTGCATCTACGGAATTGAACGTACCGCCGATTGAAACGCGCAACCGACCTTCCGCAACCATCCTTATGGCGCTTGTGATCAGCCCGAAGCCATAGTCGTTCGGTCCGATAATTCCGCTTGGATACACGACGGACGCATCCAAACCATTTTCCCGCACCGCCTGCAAAACCAAGTCTGTGGCCATCGTTTTAGTTTTGGCGTAATAACCGATCACCTTATCCGGGTCATGGTTTTCTGATTCTCGGATAGGTTGCCCTTTGGGAAGCTCGGGGATTGCGCCTGTCGAGCTTACGTAAACAAGCTTTTTCACTTTGTGGCGCAAGCAGTTTCTAATAATGTTCCTTGTGCCGTCTACGTTGATTGCGCGAACCTTTTCATTGGGCTTGGGGTCCATCGTAACGATGCTTGCCGCATGTATGACAATGATCTCGGTACTTTCCGGTACTGAAAAGAATCTATCCAATGCTGCGCTATCCAAAAGGTCGCCTTCTGTGACTTCTACCCCATGCGGCATGCCTGCTATCGCGGCATCGTTAGGTAGCGCAAGTGCGCGGACGCGCTCGCCTCTTTCGGTTAATTCTTTTAGTATATTCCCGCCCAAAAGTCCGGTAGCTCCGGTGAGTAGAAAAAATTTACCCCTCATTGTTCACACCCCAAATTACACACTTGAGTAAGTTATAAGTCTATTATATAATATTAGAGGTGCAAGTCAATCTGAAAGACGCATAATCTGATATCTTACACAAAGTGGAGGAAGTGTGTAATGCATAGAGAACAGACAAACATCGTGGCAACTCGCACACAGAAAGCCATATCCGGCGCTTTATTATCTTTAATAAAAGATCATGCCTATGAGGACATATCGGTCACTGATATATGCAGGCGTGCCGATGTTGTGCGCAAAACTTTCTATAATAATTTTCATTCAAAAGATGATGTGGTGCATTATTTAATTAACGATATTTTTCATGAGATGGAATCCAAAGTTGATTTGCAACATATGAGCGTGCAACAAATTCTATTAATTTCGTTCAAATTCGTAATGGATAATCGTGACGATCTTTTGCTATTTTATAACAAGGGGCTTATCCGGTTCGCCCATAAGAGCATATCGGCATACATCACAAAAGATCATATTCTATCCAAGCTGGACGAAAAGACGGTTGATGCAAGGGCATACAAATACATTGCCGCACAAATATCAGCGGTACTCATAAGCGTTGTAGAAACCTGGATAGAAAACGACCTTGAAGAACCGATTGAGTTTATGGCAGAACTTACCGAAGCACTCATGTATAAGCACATTATATAATTTATTGAAGCCTACCGCTTCCAAGACGGTATATATGTCTTTTGCAAAATCACAGATACTGTATACTTCTCATTTCGCAATATCTTTCGTATTGTCTCTCTCATCTATGTTGAATTGCCTCTGGGGGATGGGATTTTCATTTTTTTCAGTCTCGCAGATATCTCGGCAAGGCTGATCCCTACAGTGTATAGTTCATACAAACAATTGTGACTTTCTCTTCGTCACAATCAGTTTCCCGTTTTCATTATGCACATGCTCGTAGCGGATGCGCTGATAGTATTTTGAGTCAATAAAAACCAGCGATAGGAGTTGCGGGCTTTTTTCATGAGTTGCGCTGCCAAAAAAAGGTGTATGCTTTTGCGCGGGTATAAAGATATCGCGAACCAAAAACGATGATTCGCGATAGTGTGAGCGGCGACTCGCCGCTGGCGTACCCGGGAGGATTCGAACCTCTGACCTTTGGAGTCGGAGTCCAACGCTCTATCCGGCTGAGCTACGGGTACACGGCTAATATAATATAACAGCAAAAAACGGCTAAGTCAATTTGCAAACCGGTTCAAAGCATCATACAAATAAGTTAAAAGAGTAAAAAAACTTATGTTATATGAAAAAAACTTTAACGCTTAGATGTCATGTAACAAAACGGAAAACGCGGTTAGCCTTTTAATCGTTTATGACTATTTATTTTTGGCACATAATTTGTGAAGTTCGGTAAAAAATATTCTGAGACAAACTTTTTGAAAGGTGGAGTAAAAATGCAAAAATTCAAATCAGGCCAAAAAGCGCCGCAAAGCGGAGATTACAAAATAGTTAATGATAGAGGGCAGGTAGTAAGAAATGGTGTTACGCTTGATAAAGGCGATTCGTTTCCTCCAACGCCGGGAGCTAACCAGCATTTTATAAAAGAATAGTTAAGATATGATCGGCTGTGCAAGCCGGTCTTTTATAATTGATATTGGCGCATATTTTTTATATAATACGGCTGTAAAGGGTTTTGTATGAACATAATAAGCTGCCTTAAGCCCGTTGTAGACAATAAAAGCAGAATTCTTATATTAGGCTCGATGCCGGGCGGCGAATCGTTACGCAAAAAGCAGTATTACGGACATGCCAGAAATGCTTTTTGGCCGCTTATGAGCTTTTTGCTTAACGTACCTTTTTCAACGGACTATCAATTAAGGCTTGATATGCTTCTATCAAACGGAATAGCGCTTTGGGATGTTATTAAGTGCTGCGAAAGAGAGGGCAGCCTTGATTCAAACATTAAAAACGCATCAATAAACGACTTTGACGATTTCTTTTTTGCGCACCCGAATATCAAGCACGCCTTTTTTAATGGCGGCAAGGCTTACGAATTGTTTTCTAAGCGCATAGGATTTAAATTTGACAATATAGGATTTACAAAGCTTGGATCTACCAGTCCGGCCCATGTTGTCACATTTCAAAAAAGGGTTGCTGATTGGCGGCGGATATTAGAATACTTGCCGTAAAAAGAAATATTATTTACCGGCGGTTTGTCAGTCGGTAAATACAATATCTGCAAACATGCAGCGTTTTTATTAAGCCGTACCTTTATTGCATTGCTGTGCCATATTCTTCGTTGCGCAGGTGCGGTCTCGCGCATTTTAATGTTTTATTTTTTGGTCATATTTTGATAACGGCAGTATAAGTTGCAACCAACGGGACAGTAAAACAACATATGTTAAAACTTAGCTTTGTGAATTACAGTGCATCATGTTAATGAGCTTAATCTGTATCAAAACAACTGATCAAAAGAGTGTTTTGGCGATTTGGCGAAAGCGGAATTATTAAACGTTCAAGCCTTGTCATAATGCGAAATAAGTATTATAATCGGGCTATTATAAAAATGCGGGGTATTTATGCTTAAGCTTGATGACGTTACGCTGATAAAAGCGGGAAATACAATTCTTAAAAATGTTAGTGCGCAGCTTGAAACAGGCAAATTATATGTTGTTACCGGGCCCAACGGAAGCGGCAAATCTTCGCTTGCGCGTATTATAATGGGGATAGACATGCCGGCGAGCGGGCGCATAATGTTAGACGGTGAAGATATTACAAACAAGGATATTTCGCAGCGTGCCAACTTGGGCATAGGGTACGCGTTCCAGCATCCGCCGCGTTTTAAAGGCATAACAGTTAAGGATTTGCTTGCATTCTCCATAGGCCAAGGCGCCCAAAAAGCATGGGATCTTTTATACGGGGTGGGGCTGTGCTCTCGGGAATACCTTGAGCGCGATGTTGACTCCACTCTGTCCGGGGGAGAAATCAAACGCATAGAGATTGCGACCGTGTTAGCGCGCAACTTGAAAGTGGCGGTATTTGATGAACCGGAGGCGGGTATAGACCTTTGGAGCTTTAGAAGGTTGGCTGATACGTTTAAAGAATTGCACGAGCGGTTATCCACTACAATAATCATAATTTCTCATCAGGAGAGAATATTAGAGCTTGCGGACGAGATAATTCTTGTTTCGAACGGCGGGATTCGCACCAATGTGCCATGCAGCGAGATATACAGGCCAAGCGTTCAGGCGGATTGTTTATGCAGCGAAAACTGCGGCAAAGTGGAGGTGGAAGATGCTCAGTGCATTGGATAAGCTGATACTTGAACAAGTGGCGGATATTCACGATGTGCCGCAAGGCGCATACAACATAAGGCGAAACGGGCAGGGCGCGGCGCGCAACATTACCGCCAATATAGATATTGCCGCAAAAAAAGACGGGAAGGGAATCGATATAACCGTAAAACCCAACACTAAGAACGAAAGTGTGCACATACCCGTTATATTGACGGCGGAGGGGTTGACCGATGTCGTATATAACACATTCGAAATAGGCGAGTGTGCGGATGTTTTTATAGTCGCGGGATGCGGAATACATAATCCGGGCAACGCTAAATCGCAGCACGACGGCATACACGAGTTTTTTGTACGCCGCGGCGCCCGCATGCGTTATGTTGAGAAACATTATGGTCAAGGCACGGGGCAAAAGGTGTTAAATCCTAAAACGATAATCCATGCTGAGAAAGGTTCCACAGTCGAGCTTGAGCTTGTCCAGATAAGCGGGGTGGACAGCACTCACCGTGATACTGCAATTAAGCTTTGCGACAGGGCAAAACTGATAATCACAGAGCGGCTTTTGACAGACGGCGCTCAGCATGCTTTTTCATCCATATCCATTGAAATGGAAGGTGCGGATTGTTCCGCGCAGATAATATCCCGGTCTGTTGCCAAAGCTAATTCCAAGCAGGATTTTTTGTTTGACATGATAGGCAAAAATGCGTGCCGCGGCCATATTCAGTGTGATGCAATTATAATGGACAATGCCGTTGTTATATCAACTCCGCGCATTAGCGCACACCATGAGTACGCTCAATTGGTTCACGAGGCGGCCATAGGGCGTTTGGAATCGCAGCAACTGCTTAAACTTGAATCGTTAGGTTTAACTCCGGCAGAGGCGGAGGAAACAATACTTCAAGGGTTTTTGCGTTAGATTAAAATTTTGCTTTCATACTAATTTTTGCTTTTCTAATTGCTCTAAGGCTTCTTCCGAAAGCGTAATGTAGTAAGCCTGGTCGGACTCGGCTTCGGCGCTTTTATTTTTGGTCTGGGTAGAAAACACATACTTTAACTGCATGGCGGAGGCAGACGCTTTTTCGCTGCCTTTAACTTTTTTAAGCTCTTCGCTCGCCGCTTGTTCGGCTGCTCTTGCAACGCCTGTATTATTTGGGTTGTGTGCGCTTGTATTTAGTACGCTCATTGCGCCGCTTGATTGTGCGCCCTGCAACATGTTAACGGCGGACATAACAATCCTCCTTTTTTATGCTGATAAAAAAACCCTTGTTTAGTTAAAAGGCAAGGGTCGCAAACCAAACTATTTGCAACCCGACTGCCATAGCTTTGCCTTAGGCTCGTAGCTTTGCGTCCCGCCCTTTCGGGTGGTTTGCCCGTTTTATTTACATGACAGTTAATATATAATACTTTTATATCAACTTGAAACATTATATTTTGATATTGAACACCAAAAACCTTTTATGCGCCTGTTAAAATATTAAACAGCATAATCAGATTAAATGCGTTTTAATAGTGTACGCATAATAAATAGAAAACAGTGCCGCTGTACCGCCATCCTATATCCCATGGAACATGATATCTGTCGGCGTTATGGCAGCTTACAAGCGGATACCCCTTTGAATCAAAGTCCGTAACCACGGCAAGGTGCGCTACTTTTCCCTTTTTGGTATACGCAATAATATCTCCCGGCATCAAGCTGTATGCGTGCTTGTAAACATTCGTGTAACTGCCTTTGGCAATAACGCTCGCTCTGCCGCTATAAACCAAATAGTCTCTCAGCGCTTGCGCTTTTATCCATATATAGCTTCCTTTCCTGTTGTTGTAGTTCCATGCGGAATTTTTTTTAAATCTTCCGCCTTCGAAAAGCACCTGCGAGACAAAATTGGTACAATCTCCCCCTAACGAGTTGTAATTGGTATATTCGCTGTTGTAACCGCTTGTGGAAGTTGCGCCGCAGAATTTATCTGCATATTCTACCGCGGCTATTCTTTTGCTGTTATCTGTGCAGTTGGTTTTGGGTTCGTGCGATTGGATATGCTCGCTTATGTCTGAAGATAGCTTGTCGGTATCAAGCATACAGGATAAAGGATCGGCATACCATTCCCGGCTTATTATAAAACCGTCCTCTTTGGGGATCAAATCTATAGAATGGTGTGTGCCCAAATGAAAAAAGTTTTCAATATCGGGACAGCCGTCATACGAATATGTATATTTAGTCGATGCAATTATATAAAACGAAAAGCCCCTTCCTACCTGTTTAATGCTGTTTATTTTAAACTCGCTGCTTATATCCAATATAGAACAGCATTGCTTTTTAGCCCAGCCATCAAGATAATTTGCTCTGCGAATTTCGTTTTCATATGCCCAAAGCCCATTGCGTTCGTCAACGAGGTATAAATCTTTCAGGTTTTCAAGATCACAGTTTAGCATTGATTGGTTTCTTGTTACAAAGATTTTGTCTATTATGTTTTTCCATTTCAAATTATCGTCTGTTGACATAACTTTCAGGCTTATAGGCAAAACGCGCAACAATGCCAATATAATCAATACCAAGACTGCAAAACAAATGCAGATATAAAGCAAAGTTTTATTTATAGCTTTGAATACGATCATTTTTTCACCCAAAAGAGGCATTATTAATAAATATGTAAAATACTACACGGGTAGACTTTTATTTTCGCAAATAAGAAAACAATGAAGCAGCCTTTAAGGTTTAACGTTAAAGGCTGCTTTTATACTGCTCAGTATGCGTTATACACTTCGGCGGCTTCCGCATCTTTTTTATTTTGGTGCAACGCGCCAAAAGGGTGCTCAGGAGGCGCATATATAGAATAAAGTTTAAGCGGCTTGTTGCCAATGTTGGTCAGATTGTGCCACTTTCCCGCGGGTATCAGAATTACGTAATCATCATCCACCCTTCTTTTATAATTTAGCTGATCCTTACTGTCTCCCATTTCAACCAACCCTTTTCCGTCTTCTATGCGGATAAACTGATCGACATGAGGATGGGACTCTAAACCGATATCTTCGCCCACGTTAATGCTCATCAATGTCAGCTGCAAATTGTTTCCCGTCCACAAAGCCGCACGAAAAGCGGTGTTTAGTTTTGCCGCGTCTTCTATGTCTGTAACAAACGGTTCGCGCCCGAAGTCTTTTTGCGCAATTGCTCTGTTGGGGTTTTCCGAATACGCCGCATGCGGATAATCGCCAAAGTCGCTATGCGTGTAGCATGGGAAATCGCCTGCAAAACTCTGATCATCATATGGATGCCGGTATCGTCTATAAGGGAAGTACATAATAAGCTCCTTTCATATGGTATATTCTATAATATGCTATTGCTAAAAAGGTGTGTTGCGCCAACAGGGCAGGGCATTGGGCGCACGCAGTTTGTTATGATTGCTCCTATCCTATTTTGCGCAAAACAGGGTATAATAAAGCTGAAAAGCAGGTGAGATTATGGTTACCTATTCCAAAGTAAACCGTCTTGTTTATGAAAAATCGCCGTATCTGCTCCAGCATGCTTATAACCCCATTGATTGGTATCCATGGGGAGACGAAGCGTTTGATTTGGCAAATACAGAGGATAAGCCAATATTTCTTTCTATAGGATATTCCACATGCCATTGGTGTCATGTTATGGCTCGCGAAAGCTTTGAAAATGCCGAAGTGGCGCGAATACTTAATAAACGCTATGTGGCAATCAAGGTCGACAGGGAGCAACGGCCCGATATAGATATGGTGTATATGAATGTTTGCCAGGCTATGATGGGCAGCGGGGGTTGGCCGCTTACGCTTATATTAACGCCCGATAAAAAGCCGTTTTTTGCGGCTACGTATTTGCCGCCAAAGTCAATGTACGGGCGCATTGGGTTGATTGAGCTGCTTGAAAAAATCGCTCGGCTTTGGGAGCATGCACGCGAAGAGCTGATAAAAACTGGAGAAAACACAGCCGAGAATCTTACATTTGCCGGAAAAAGCAATGAAGAGGTGCGGTTTGACGATGTATTAGAAACCGGATATCTTGAGCTGGAAAAGATGTTTGATAAAAAATTTGGCGGATTCTCGTATGCGCCTAAATTCCCCATGCCGCATTATTTAATGTTTTTGCTGCGTGATTACAAGCTAAACGATCGTGCAAACTCGCTAACAATGGTGAAGAAAAGTTTAGCCGGCATGTATAAAGGGGGCATATTTGACCATGTCGGAGGCGGATTTTCACGATATTCAACCGACCGAAAATGGCTTGTTCCGCATTTTGAGAAAATGCTATACGATAATGCCCTTTTGCTGCAAGCGTATGCGCAAGGCTATGCGGTGACGGGCGAATTGATGTTTAGATATGTAGCCAAAAAAACTGCACAATATTTAATCCGCAATATGCAAACGCAAGAGGGCGGTTTTTATTCGGCCGAAGATGCGGATTCTGAAGGTGGGGAAGGGCTGTTTTATGTATGGGAACACGAAGAGTTGAAAAAGGCGCTAAGCAGGGATGAGCTTTCGTTAATAGAATCAGATTATGGGGTTGGCGGGAAACCGAATTTTGAAGATAAATATATATTAAACAGGCTCAACACTGATGGTTTTGCGGGCAGCGGACATGAAAGAGTATTGGATAAACTTTTTACAATACGTGAGAACAGAGTAAAACCGTTTAAAGATACAAAAATATCCGCCGCATGGAACGGCTTTGCAATAGACGCCATGGCGCAGGCAGGCATGCTGCTTGATACGCGTGAATACGTTGCATGTGCCAAAAAAGCGGCGGATTTTATAATTAGCGAATTGACCGATAAAGAGGGTACGCTTTTATGCGGCGCTTATCTTGACGGGGCTGCAGGACCCGCCTTTCTTGCCGATTACGCAAACATGGTAAATGCGCTGATTTCGGTTTATCTTGCGCAAAGGGATACGCACTATTTGGAGCAGGCGCTAATGCTTGCGAAAAAGATGCTTGTTCTGTTTGAAGACGAAAATGGGTTTTTTATGTCTGAAAATCAAGAACTGTTTATTAGGCCGCGCGATGAATATGACGGCGCATTGCCTTCGGGAAGCTCGTGTGCCGTTATGGCGCTTGTTGCCCTGTGGCGGATTACGGGTGAGCAGTATTGGCAACAAAAAGCGGATAAAGCCATAGATGCGCTGTTGCCGCAAGCGACCAAACATTCGGCAGCGCATATACATCTTTTATCTGCGCTTATGATGCGGGTTGCAAAAAACCGGCATATAATAATTTCGTCGCATAACAATAACGAAGAAGCGTTGTCGGCTTACAAGCTGCTATGCGGCAGGTTCGAGCCTTTTGATACGGTTTTGTTCAATGATTTGGACAGCAACGATAAGTTAATTCCGTATTTGAAGAGCTATAGAAAAGATGTGGATTTTGCGGCATACATGTGCGAAAACTTTTCGTGCAGGCAGCCGGTATATACCGCTAAAGAGCTTTTTGAAATAATAAAACAGAGTTAAGGTTTGCCGCGCCTGTGCCGCCCTCTGCGCCTGCCGCATCCCTCGCAAAGGGCCGGGTTGTTGCGTTTGGGGCATAGTTTATAGTCGCCGCCCGAAATGTTTAAATGCTTGCCGGTTACAATGCTCTTTGCTATCTTTGCGCGCGCATCGGAATACAGGCGTTGAACCGTAGAGCGCGCGACACCCAATTCATTGGCGCATTGTGACTGGTCCATGCCCTTGTGGTCTATAAGCCTTATTGTTTCGTATTCTTCAACGCTAAGTATTACGGGCTCTCCCGTTATTGGGGCTTCACGCGGGCCGAACTCGTTATATAACGGCATTGAGCATATAATTTTTGGTTTGCGCGGTCGCGGCATTATTTATCTCCTTGTAATAAAACAGTCCCATTAACATAGGACCATTTTATCATAATCAGTCGTAATTCTCAAAGTTCTTTAATACTGCTCTGATTAAGAATCTTTGTTTTGCTCAGAGTCTAATCTGCTTTTTAGCTCGTCAACCTGCCTGCGAAGTTCTGCGACTTCAGAAGAAACCGCATTGACGCCATAAACTCTGCGTCTTGCGCGTCTGCCCGGACCTCTGCCGTATCCTGCAAATCCGCCGCCAAGTCCGGGGTTGCGCGCTGCTCCGCATATGCCAAACCCGCCGCCTGTGCCCGGGCCTTCGCCCATAGGGCCTGTACCATCAAATCCTGGCATTTTTCTATCCTCCTGTGATTTTAATATGGGCATATACCCATTTGCAATTTCATTATACAATTGTTATGGGTATATGTCAAATAATTTTTCAAAATCTATTGACAAAGCAACTTAAGGCGCATAACATCTAATAATGTACGATATTGAAAAGGAGCCGGGTAAATGGCAGACTGCGAAAACTGCCCTTCAAAGGGCGAATGTAGTGATACGGAAAACTGTACAATAAAGAATAATCCATACAGCACAGTAAAACATGTAATTGGTGTGATGAGCGGAAAAGGCGGCGTGGGCAAATCAACCGTTGCCGTGCTGCTTGCAAAATCGCTTTTAAAGCAAGGTTATAAAGTCGGCATATTGGATGCGGACATCACAGGTCCCAGCATTCCGCGGCTGCTCGGTATAAAAGACGCGCAAATAGAGCAGAGCGAATTGGGGCTTGTGCCCGCTAAAGCCGAAGGGATCAGTGTAATGTCTCTTAATCTGCTGCTGTCCGATGAAACGCAGCCAGTTATTTGGCGGGGCCCCATCCTTTCCGGGACTGTCAAGCAGTTCTGGGAAGAGGTTTTTTGGGGAGAGCTTGATTATTTAATAATAGATATGCCCCCGGGTACGGGTGACGTGCCGCTTACCGTAATGCAGTCTATCCCTTTGAGCGGAATGGTAATAGTCAGCGTACCGCAGGATATGGTTTCAATGATAGTCTCTAAAGCGGTCAACATGGTCGAGATGATGAAAATCAAGCTTATAGGCGTTGTGCAAAATTTTTCAAAATTGACCTGCCCGGATTGTGGCAAGGAAATACGCCTCTTTGGGGATGCACAGGATGATTTTCAAGAGAAAAGCGGAATAAAGCTATTGGGTGAGCTGCCCATGGCGACTGAACTCTCGCGCATAACTGACCGGGGTATAGATGTGCAAAACAAACAGATAAACGAAATTATGGACAGTGTGGCAAAGCAGGTCGCAGCAGACATTTAAAAACGCTGCGGGTAAAAACTTTAAAGACACATGGCGTTTTTGCGGTTCGCATAGGCATACCATGTGTCTTATTATATTTTTGTTTGTGTAATACTTAGAAGAGCATCACTGAAATATTATGGGCCTTCCGAAAGTGTTCCAATTTCCGTTTTGCAAAATGCCGCCGCGTATTTTATCATGGTACACTCGCCTGTCTATTGTACGCTTTAGCACCACGCCCACAAATCCGCTTACGGCTTCGTAAATAAAGCCGTGTTTGCCTACTATGCCCATGTGTACAATTCTGCCCTGTTCGTTTTCGACAAATACAATGTCGCCCGGTTGCAACTGCTCTTTTGTAATGGGCAAGCAGTAATCGGTGTAAGTGTCGTGCGCCGTCCTGTCAGTATATTTTTCGTATAAATGAAGCTCATTTGCAGCATACCACCAAAGCCCGCTGCAGTCCCACGCATAATCCTGCGGGAATCGATGACCGTTTATATTTGCGTTTTGTGCAACGCTGCGCAGGTATTCCAACCGGCCGCCGTCTAAATAATCGGGGTATAATTCGTATACGCTGTCAATAAAATCGTCAGTTACGGCGTGCCCCTGCCCGCCGAATATATATTCGCCGCCCACACAGCCGTCAAGAAAATTGAGCAGCCTTGCGATATCGCCTTGGGGTTCTTGCTCGTTTGCGTATTTTTGCTCATAGTATGCGCGTTCGCGCTCTGTTTCCTCCGCCGAAGGCGCGCATCCGGTTAAAAGCAAAATGGCTATAAGCAAGCCAACCGTTATTTTGGTTAAAATATTCATGTTCAAATTATATACTATCATCAGCCACCATTCAATGAGAATTGGAGCATTGTAAAAGAATATGCTTTAAGCCTTTAGGAAAAACTATAAAAAAACGGGGAGAAAAATAGAATGAAGAAAATCTTTATTGCATTTGCAGCCATATTAGCTATTTGTGTGTTGCCAATGACAGCCGCCGCCCAAGGGTTTAGCTCAAATGCTAAGGCGGCAATACTAATTGATGCGGGTTCGAACAACGTTCTCTACGAGCTAAACCCGGACGAACAGTACGAATGCGCGAGCGTAACTAAAATTATGTCTGTTTTACTTTTCTGTGAGCAAGAAAAAGCGGGGATGCTTTCGCTTTCCGACACGGTAACTATTAGCGCACATGCCGCTTCAGTTCGCGGTTCAACGGTTTTTTTAGATGCTAACACCAATCATTCCGTTTCGGATTTGCTTAAAGCTGTACAGGTGTGCAGTGCAAACGATGCTTGTGTCGCCTTAGCGGAAAAAGTTGCAGGAAGCGAACAAGCGTTTGTAGAGATGATGAATAAAAAAGCCCAGGTGCTGGGAATAGGCGCAAGCTTTGAAAACGCTACAGGCGTGGGAAATTCTAATAAAATGAGCGCAAAGGACGCTTCGGTTATTTGTTGCGAACTTTTAAAATACGAGCTTGCTTTTAAATTTTGCGACATTTGGATGCAAGATTATACTCATCCAGACGGCCGGCAAACCGAAATGGTCAATCAGAACAGACTTGTGCGCTTTTATCAAGGTTGCGACGGGTTTGCTACCGGTTCATCGGCATCATCGGGATACTGTCTTGCCGCAACAGCCAAAAGAGACAACAGCCGATTTATTTATATTTCATTGGGAATGCCAAGCAGCTCGGCAAGGTTTGACGAAGCAAAACGTGCGTTTGACTATGCATTTGCCGGGTTTGTATCAAAAACAATGGTACGCAAAGGGCAGCAAATAGCGGCTAACTTGAAGGTTTCGGGGGGGACTGAGCCGACAATAAATATTTATGCTGCGCAAGAATTTTCGATTCTTATTGAAAAAGGCAAGGAAGGCGCTCTCGAAAAGGAGCTGGTGCTGCTCGAAGATATATGCGCTCCAATTGCGGAGGGAGAAGTAGTGGGATATCTTAAGATACTTGCGGATGGCGATGAAATAGGCAGGGTAGATGTGGTATCGGGAAAAAAGATAGACGTGCTTAATTTTTTGAATGCATTTAAGCGGATTATGGTTTGGTGGCTGTTTACTTAGAAGCCGTATCGGCGGTTATTTGCCGGAAAACTGATGCAATTTAATGCCGTGGCCGGAAGCATTTATGGTGGGCAATTAAACTTGCAATTTACAATGTATACAATAGGCATTTATTTATATTGACATTAGCATAAATATGCGATATTATGTTATAATATGGGGCATAACAGCATTTAGAAATTCTCATGAGGGGAACCTGCCAATGAAAAAAACATTGTCTGCTTGCTTAGCTATATATCTACTGCTAAGCTTCACTGCATGCGCCACCTCGGTGCAAGAAGAACCGCCAACGCCAGTGCCAACGTCCGATCCTGTACCGACGCCAACGCCAGTGCCCATTGAGTTTGGCGACGTGAATTTAGAAGCTGCGGTGCGCGAGCAGCTGGGCATAGATGGCAGGGATATCACTACGGCAGATGCTCTTGGTGTGACTAAGCTTAATTTGAAAGATAAAAACATAAGCGATATAAGCGATCTCGTGCATTTTAAAGCGCTGACGGAGCTTAGCTTAGCAGGGCTTGAACCGGAGGGTAACCGTTTGGACAGCAGTCAAATCGATGAAATCACCCGGATGGGAGGACTGCCCGTACTGACACGTCCGAATGTGGAAAAGGATAATGACTTTCGCAACAACTTGAGCGATTTAAGCCCGCTTGCGAATCTTACCAACCTTGTAAGTTTGGATTTGTCCAACGCCGGCATAAGCGATATAAGCGTGCTGTCGGATCTTACCAATCTTACCAGCTTGAATTTAGGCAACAATAAAGACATACGAGATATTAGCCCGTTGGAGAGCCTCACTAATCTGATAAGCCTGAATTTGCAAAATACCAGTGACGATGATATCAGCTTTTTGGCAGGCCTTACCAACCTTACCTCCCTAAATTTGAATAACGTATCGATCAAAGACTTAACCCCCCTGGCAAACCTGGCCAATTTGACCGATTTGAATTTGGGCGCTGTTTACTTATTCGGCTTAAACGATATAAGCGCTCTTAAAAGCTTGACCAAACTGACGAGTTTGAACCTGTCTGACACTGACATCAGCGATTTAAGTGCGCTTGCGGGTTTGACTAAACTGACAAGCTTGGATTTGGGCAGGGATATTAGCATATCAGGCAGATTAGTTAGCTACGTTGATATCAGCGCGCTATCCGGCTTGACTAACCTGACCAGCTTGGATTTGGAAGGCCACAACATCAGCGATATAAGCGCGCTAAAAGGCATGACCAAATTGACCAGCTTGAATTTGACCTACAACCAAATCAGCGATTTAAGCGCACTTGCGGGGATGAGTAAACTGACAAGTTTGGATTTGGCCTACAACCAAATCAGCGATTTAAGCGCACTTAAAAACCTGACCGGCTTGACAAGTTTGGATTTGGGTTTTAACTGTTTGTTGTACAGCCAGGCTACCACCGACTTAAGCGCTCTTAAAGGCCTTATCAATCTGACCAGTCTAAATTTGGGGTACAACCGCATCAGCGGCATAAGCGCGCTTACGGGGCTTACCAATTTAATTTATTTGGAGTTTAACTGCACCGATACAAGCGACTTAAGCCCGCTGAAAAGCCTGACCAAACTGACAAGTTTGATTTTACATGGCGAAGGCATAAGCGATATAAGCGCTTTGGCGGGGCTTGCCAACTTGACTAACTTAAGCTTGGCGTCTAACAGCATAAGCGACATAAGCGTTCTATCGAGTCTCACCAAACTGACAAACTTGCATTTGTATGGCAGCGGCATAAAAGACTTAAACGCAATTAAGGGCTTGACCAAACTAACCGACTTGAGTTTATGGAAAACCGGCGTTAGCGACTTAAGCGTATTGGCGGGGCTTACCAACCTGACCGGCTTGTGCCTGTCCGGCAGCGGCATAAGCAATTTAAACGCAATTAAGGACTTGACTAAACTGACCAGCTTGCATTTGGGAGATACTAACACGAGCGATATAAGCGCGCTTGCGGGGCTTAACAATCTTATCAGATTAGATTTGCGTAACGTATCGGTCAGTAACTTAAGCGCCCTTGCGGGGCTTAACAATCTTACGAGTTTGGATTTGAGAAACAACCGTATAAGCGACATAAGCGCACTTGCGGGGCTTACCAAACTCAATATTCTGAATTTGGAACACAACCGCATAAGCAACTTAAGTGCGCTTGAAAACTTGACCAACCTTATGGTGCTGCAGTTGAAAGAAAATCGCATCAAAGATTTGAGTCCTCTGAAAAAGCTGCCCAACCTGGGAATATTGTTATTGGAAGGAAACCCCATAAACGACTATCGCCCTATCGAGGCGTGTTATGAACGGTGGATGACAGACTTTCAATTAAACTGATGCCGCCGCCTGCCTTGGCAGAGCAGGCGGGAGTAAACACGAAAGTTAATTCATACTAAACGTCAAGTAGGCTATTATTAAAATGAGCCATCGGAGGTCAACCAATGGAAAACTCAAAAAAATGGTACAAGAAGCCGTTGCCCTATATCGTGCTTGGGATCATTGTGGTTGCTGCAACCGCAGTCGTGTTGATAACGAGCGGAGTGCTGCCGTTAGCATTGACACCTGCGGCTTCGCACTCACAAACACCTGTGCAAACTGTCATTGATATGCCTTCTCCCGCGCCGGAACCTATGCCAATAGTATTTGCAGACGCCAATTTGGAGGCTGCGGTACGCGAGCAACTATGCATAGAGTCCGGGGATATCACAGCAGCGGATACGCTTGGCGTTACAAAGCTGGATTTGAGCGCAAAGAACATATCCGACATCAGCGCGCTCGCGCACTTCAAGGATCTGACGGAGCTTCGCTTAGGAGTGCTTGAACTGAAAGATGAGCGTATAGATGCCAATCAAATCAGCGATATCAGCCCGCTGGCACAATTGACAAAGCTGTCGGCGTTGAATTTGAGTTGCAATGCCATAAACGACTTAAGCCCCTTGGTGAACCTGACTAACCTTGTTAGTTTGGATTTATCCGGCACCGGCATAACCGATTTAAGCTTTCTTTCGAGGCTTGCTAAGCTTGCCAATCTGAATTTGGGGTTTAACGACATCAGCGATATAAGCGTTCTGGCGGGCCTGACCAACTTAACCAGTTTGGATTTATCCGGCATCGGCATAAGCGACTTAAACGCAACCATAAATGCGCTGACCGGCCTGACGAAATTGACAGAACTCGGGTTAAAAAGCAATGGCATAAGCGATTTAAGTGCGCTTAAAGACTCGACTAACCTTACCGGTTTAGACTTATCCGAAAATCGGATCATCGATTTAAGCCCGCTTTCCGGTCTGATCAATCTTACCGGCTTGGATTTAGCCGGAAACTACCAAATCAGCGACTTAAGGCCGCTTGCAAGGCTTGGCAACCTGACCAGTTTGAGTTTAAGTGGATCGTTCAGCGATATCAGCGCGCTTGCACGCCTAACTAACTTGACTAGTTTGAATTTAAGCGGGAGCTTCATAGAAAACCTCAGTCCGCTTACGGGTCTGACTAATCTTACAAGTTTGGATTTGAGGCTCCATCCAACCAGCGACTTTGGTGCGCTATCACGCCTGACTAACCTGATAAATTTGAAACTGAGAGGCATAAGCAACATAAGCGCATTGAAAGGTATGACCAATCTTGCCAGTTTGGATTTGAATGGTAACGATATAAGCGACATAAGCGCATTGAAAGGTATGACCAATCTTGCCAGCTTGAATTTGGGGTACAACCGCATAAGCGACATAAGCACGCTTGCGAATCTGACCGGTTTAATAAGTTTGGATTTGGAGGGGTGGCATGGTGATAGCAAAATTAGCGACTTAGCTCCGCTTGCAAACCTGACCAGCCTCACCGATCTGAATTTGAAGCACCACAACATCAGCGATATAAGCGTGCTAAAAGGCATGACCAAATTGACCAGCTTGAATTTGTTTGCCAACAACATACAAGACATCAGTGCACTTAAGGGTTTGACCAACATAACCAGTTTGATATTACACGAAAATAAAATAACAAATATCAGTGCGCTGGCAGATATGACGCAACTGATTAGTTTGGATTTAAGCGTAAACGGCATAAGCGATATAAATACGCTAAAAAGCATGACCAAAATGGCTAACTTGGAGTTGTATGCCAACAACATACGTAATGTTGCCCCGCTGTCGGGCCTTACCGGGCTAACTATGCTGAATTTGTCCGAAAACGATATCCGCAGTATCGATGCACTGTCGGGGCTTATCAATCTGCACACCTTGGATTTGTCTGGAAACGACATCCGCGGTATCGGTGCACTGTCGGGGCTTATCAATCTGCATGCCTTGGATTTGTCTTTCAACGACATCCGCAATATCGCTGCATTGAAAGGTCTTACCAAGCTAACAAACTTAGGTTTGTCCTCTGCGGGTTTGAGCGATATAAGTGCGCTGGACGGGCTTATCAATCTGCATACCTTAGATTTGTCTTTCAACGATATACAAGACATAAGCCCGCTGGCGGATCTGACCAACCTGAACAGTTTAATGTTGCGCAACAACAGCTTAAGCGACATAAGCCCGCTGGCTGGCTTGACCAACTTAACTCGTTTGTATTTGTATCACAACGGCATCAGCGATATCAAGGCGTTAAAAGGTCTCGTCAATCTTGAAATATTGGAGCTAAGTGAAAATCACATAACGGATTTTAGTCCCGTGGCATCGTATTACAACCGGTTAAGGGATAAGGACTTTAGCCGTTAATTTGCCCATTACTTCGCTCATAATATAGAAACAATAAGTTAAAAGCCTTTCGCTTTACGAAAGGCTTTTTCATGTGTCTGAAATAAAAACATGGGGTTAGTACGGGTGTTACAGACAGCTTGACTAACGCTTTTTAGATATTGGACAGTGTTGTGTTTAAGATATTCGGTTGGCGATCACCCGCCCGAGCGGGGAAGCAACAAGGCGGCCAACAAGCCGGCGAATCAAATATTGGATGAACAACTATCCAAGAAGGATGTTTGTATGCAGAACGGCAGACGAGGTGTTTGCATCTTAAAGTGGACTGGATTTTTATGGTGGGCAATTAAACTTGCAATCTACAAGAATTTTATGTGAGATACAATCTTTTCTTGACTTTTGATTTGCCCCGTGCATATAATAACTAAAAGAAACCTAATAAGGGGCACAAATGGAAAAGTGTTCTCTCGCCAAACAATATTTTTCGTTTACTTACCGGAGCTATTATTTTAGCTTCGGTTATTTTGCGTTAAATATGTCCGGCGAAAATGGGTTGCTTTGAAACAGGCTGAAAGTAAATGCACACAAGAGGAGCTCATGCCGGGCTCCTTTTTGATTTATTTATAGGAGGCATCAAATGATAGTAATTTTAAAGCCGGGCGCCGAAAATAATAAAATAACGGAACTTATAGAATCGCTAAAACAAAACTATTCTCTCGAAATACAGCGAATAGACGGCGTTAACTACTCTATCTTAGGGCTTGTGGGCGATACCGCCTCTCTTGATGTTGAGCCCATTCAGGAAAGCCCCGTTGTAAAAAAGGTGCTGCGGGTGCAAGAGCCTTACAAAAAGGTAAACCGCGCTTTTCATCCGGGCGATACAGTTGTGTGCGGTAACGGCTTTTCAATAGGTGAAAGCCAGCTTGCCATTATCGCCGGCCCGTGTTCGGTGGAAAGCGAAGAACAAATAGTTTCTATCGCAAAGCAAGTTAAAAATGCGGGCGCAAATTTTTTACGCGGAGGCGCCTTTAAACCCCGCACCAGCCCATACCGTTTTCAAGGGCTTGGCATCGAGGGCTTAAACTATCTAAAAACTGCCCGCGCCGAGACCGGGCTGCCCATAGTCACCGAGATCACCAGCGTGCAGCATATTGATTTATTCGTTGAAACTGTGGACATAATTCAGGTAGGCGCGCGCAATATGCAAAACTTTGTGCTGCTAAAAGAGCTTGGGAACAGCAAAACTCCCGTATTGTTAAAGCGCGGGTTGTCCGCAACAATAGAGGAATGGCTGATGTCGGCTGAATATATATCCGCCGGCGGAAACCCCAACATCATTTTATGCGAGCGCGGCATACGAACATTTGAAACCGCGACCCGCAACACGCTTGATATTAGCGCAGTGCCGGTGGTAAAGCGCCAAAGCCATCTGCCTGTTGTGGTAGACCCAAGCCATGCCGCAGGCCATTGGTGGGCGGTTGGCCCGTTGGCTTTAGCCTCTGTCAGTGCGGGTGCAGACGGGGTTATGATAGAGGTGCATGAGCAACCGACAGAAGCGCTTTCAGACGGGAAACAATCGCTGCTGCCCGAAAAGTTTAGCAAGGTGGTAAACCAACTTAAATTGGCGGCGGATATAATGGGCAGGACGGTGTAAACAATGTCAATAAAAGCGTCAAAAATTCTTATAATTGGGCTCGGCCTTATTGGCGGTTCGGTTGCAAAGGCTTTGCGTATGTCAGGCTGCACATTCATCGATGGGCTTGACACGGATGAAAATACGCTCAATGCGGCTATTGAGGACGGCGTGATAAACTCTGTTTTTATACCTAAACCAAACCATTACGATATAGCAATATGCAGCCTGCCTCACAAAAGCGTCCCGCCCGCGTATTCCCAAATAAAAGAAAGTCTGAAACCGGGCGGCGTATTTGCCGAATTGTCGGGGTTAAAAACGCACGTTGCGCATTATCTGTGCGATGAGATGAACGAGAGGCACGTGCTTTTATCGCTTCACCCAATGGCGGGCAGCGAAAAGACGGGGTATTCAAATTCCGACTCAAATCTGTTAAGCAATGCCCCTATAATATTGACTCCAACCGAAAGGACCAACGATACGGCGCTTTTTTGGGCAGATTTTATTATGAGGTCGCTAAATTGCAGTGAAATGATTACGCTCAGCGCAAAAAAGCATGACGAGATTGTTGCTTTAGTAAGCCATCTGCCGCACGTTGTGGCGCTTTCTTTGTGGCAAATCGGAAAACAAAGCGCACGTTGTGCGGGAGGCAGTTTTCATTCCGCAACACGTGTTGCAAGCCTGAACTCTTCCCTTTGGGCAGGACTATTCACCGATAATGCAGAATATCTGCTAAAAAGCATTGATGAGTTCAAACAAAATCTGAACGGCTTAGAGCAAGCCATACGCAAAAACAACTCGGGCGAACTTGAAAAATTGCTAAACACCATGATAAAGGCGGACTGATACTTATGAACATGCTAACAATTAAAACAAAAAGCAGCGCATACCGCACATACATAGGAAAAGAACTTTTCGAATTTATTTCCGAAAGGTTGAAACAGATTTTCCCGGAAAGCCGTTTTGCTGTTATAACCGACACTTCGGTTAACAATCTGTACGGCGAACGGCTAAAACAGCATCTTTCCGATCGGGCGCTTGATTTTTGTTTGTTAACGGTAGAACCGGGTGAATCGGCAAAGCGGATAGATAATCTATCCAACCTTTTAAGCTCGTTGGCACAGCGCAGTTACAACCGCGCCGATGTAATAATCGCGCTCGGCGGAGGCGTTATCGGCGATCTTGCCGGTTTTACTGCCGCGGTTTATATGCGGGGTTTGCGCTACGTTCAAATACCAACCACGCTTTTAGCTCAAATAGATAGCTCAATTGGCGGGAAAACTGCAATTAACCTGCCCGAAGGAAAAAACCTTGCGGGCGCTTTTCATCAGCCGAGCGCGGTTTTTGCAGATGTAAGCGTGTTAAAAACGTTGCCAAAAGACCAGTTTGAAAACGGTATGGCGGAGCTGATAAAACATGCGCTTATAAAAGATTTGTCTATGTTCAAACTTCTCGAAGACGAAAGCGCAATAAACGCAAACTCTAAATCGTTGGAAGGTCTTATAGTCGCCAACCTTGCAATAAAGCGCGATATAGTTGCTATTGACGAGTTTGATACCGCAGAGCGTATGCTGCTTAATTTCGGGCATACCATAGGGCACAGCATCGAGCGTTTGTGCGCATCTGCCGGCACAGGCATGACACATGGCAAAGCGGTGTCGGTAGGCATGGCAACTATGGCGTCGGTGGGCGAGCGCGCGGGGCTGACGAAACCGGGTACTTTTGCGCGCATAGTCAAAGTGCTCGAAAAAAACAATCTTCCGCATGATATAAGCAGTTTTGATAAAGAGGAAATAATCAAAGGGATATTAGTTGACAAAAAAAATATTGCAAGCGCGCTTAACCTTGTTATGTTAAACCGCCCGGGCAGCGCATTTTTACACAGCATAGACCCGCGCGATATGCGATTGTTTATTTGAGGTGTGGCCATGAACAAAACTGTTTTGCCGTCCGCGCTCGCCGGAACCGTATGCATTCCGCCTTCAAAAAGTGCGGCTCACCGCGCCATAATAGCGGCGGCGCTGGCAAACGGCAAAAGCATTATAAGCAACATAGATTTGTCGGACGATATAATTGCCACTACAGAGGGGTGTAAAAGCTTAGGATGCGACATAAACATAGCCAACAACAGCCGCAGTGTTTTGACAATAAACGGCGGGTTAGCTTCAAATCAAAACGCAGCTGTAGATTGCCGTGAATCCGGCTCTACGCTTCGCTTTTTATTACCGCTCGCATGCGCCTTGGGCGGCCGGTACACTTTTACGGGAACGGGCAGATTGCCGAAAAGACCTATAAGCGAATACCTGCGGATTTTTGCCGGGCAAGAAATAAAATACGCCCACCCGGAAGATGCCAACCTGCCCTTGTGCATAGCCGGCAAATTGCGCGGTGCGGATTTTATGCTCGACGGGCGGGTGAGCTCTCAGTACGTTACCGGGTTATTGCTTTGCCTTCCTTTGCTTAATACAAATTCAAGCATAACAATAAAGGGAGGATTAGAATCCCGCGGATATGTAGATTTAAGCGTTTATATTCTTCGCCGGTTCGGCATAGATGTAGATGCTAAAAACGATTGCTTTTATGTAAGCGGCAATCAAAAATATCTGCCGCAAAACCTTAGCATAGAGGGCGATTATTCCCAAGCGGCGTTTTTTTTAGTGGGAGGAGCAATAGCGGGCAAAGTGCGAATAGAAGGCCTTGCAAAAGATTCGCTGCAGCCTGACAGCGCAATTGTGCAGATATTACGCCAAATGGGTGCAGACATAACGCGTCAAAACGATACGCTCATAGTAAAAAAATCTAAACTGCACGGCATATCCGTTGACGTATCTCAGTATCCCGACCTTGTGCCCCCTCTTGCAATAGCCGCAGCTTTTGCAAGAGGCAACACCAATATAACGGGCGCATCGCGGCTGCGCATAAAAGAATCGGACAGGTTAAGCGCTCTTGCATATAACCTAACACAATTAGGCATAAAAACCGCCCAAACACAAAGCTCGCTTACAATAACGGGCGGCAGGGCTGCAAAAGGGCAAATAGACTCGTTTGGAGATCATCGTATCGCTATGGCTTTTGCAATAGCCGCAGCAGCTTCAGACGGCGGAATAAGCATACAAGGCGCACAAAGCGTAGAAAAATCATACCCTAAATTTTTTGAAGATTTTAAAGCATTAGGAGGTTATGTATTATGAGCAGCATATGGGGACGCAATTATATTATCGACATATTCGGGGAATCTCACGGACCAAAAATAGGGGCGGTCATAACCGGAATACCCGCAGGCACGGTGCTCGATTTTTTAGAAATCCGCACTTTTCTTGACAGGCGGCGCCCGGGCGCCGAGCCGTGGTCAACAAAGCGAAGTGAGCCGGACGATTTCGAAGTTGTCAGCGGCTATTACAAAGGCCATTCCACCGGAACTCCGCTTTGCGTATTGTTTCATAATACGGCGCAGCGCAGCTCTGATTACAGCGCCCCTATTAACCGCCCCGGCCATGCGGACTATTCCGGTCATATCCGCTACAACGGATACAACGACCCTCGGGGTGGCGGGCACTTTTCGGGCAGGCTTACCGCTCCTTTGGTGTTCGCAGGCGCAATAGCCGCACAAATACTAAAAGAGCACAATGTGTACGCCGCAACGCATGTCCGGCGCATAGAAGACATTGAAGACGTCCCTTTCGACAAAACTGATATCAAAATTAGCTTAGCGCAAAGCCTATCGTCAATGCGCCTGCCCGTTATAGAGCAGGCAAAGCAAAAGGCCATGGAAGGCGCTATACACAGCGCCGCGTCCAAAGGCGATTCTGTTGGAGGAATAGTAGAATGCGCAGTGTGCGGTTTGCCCGCCGGGCTCGGCAGCCCGTTTTTTGATACCGTAGAAGGATTGCTTGCCAATTTGCTGTTTGCAATCCCCGCGGTCAAGGGCGTTTCGTTCGGCGCCGGTTTTAATTTTGCAAAAATGCGCGGCAGTTCCGCCAACGATGCATACAAAGTTAAAGGCAATCAAATATCAACCCAAACAAACAACAACGGAGGCGTGCTCGGCGGCATAACAACGGGGATGCCCTTAGTGTTCGAAGCCGTAATAAAGCCCACCCCCTCCATTTCTGCGCCGCAGCAGACAATAAACCTTGTCACTCTTGCCGCAGAAACTATTGAAATTAAAGGGCGGCACGATGCATGCATAGTACCGCGCGCGGCGGCGGCAATTGAAGCCGCGGCATATATTTGCGTGCTTGATTTGTTTTTGGAAAGGGGCATCTGATGGGATACGAACAAGAAATGGCGGTTTTCCGGGAAAAGATTGATAATATAGATAAACAGCTTGTCGCTCTGTTTGAATCCCGCATTTGCATCGCTGATGAAATTGCTCGGGTAAAACAGCGTTATTCAAAGCCCGTTTTTGACGCCGTACGCGAGAATGAGGTTATATCGCATGCCGTTGCGCATCTGAAAGACAAAGCAAACAGCGACTCCGCGCGGCGTTTCTTTCGTTCTCTTATGAACATAAGCAGACAACGCCAACACATCGCAACGCCGTCGGTTACAGAAGAAAACCCCACTTGCTCTATTGGTTATCTTGGGCAATGCGGCTCTTTCTCACATATAGCCGCATGCGAATCTTTCGGGGCGAATGCAGAGCTTATCGGTTATAACACATTCGAATCAATGTTTGAGGCTTTGCGTGAAGGCGGCATAGGGCGCGCAATATTGCCCGCCGAGAATACAGAAACGGGGAGCATTACAAAAGTTGTTGATTTGCTTGCACAATATGGTTATTATATAATAGCCGAAAGGCTTGTTAAGGTTTCTTTGAGCCTTCTTGGGATTAACAAAACGAGTATTGAACGGCTTAAAACCGTATGCTCTCATCCCGAGCCGATAGCGCAATGCAGCCGGTTTTTGTCTGCCCGCCCCCGCTTATGTGCGCTCCCCGCTCTTAGTACCGCTCAGGCGGCAAGCGAAGTTGCTGAGGCAAACGATGTTTCCATGGGCTGTATTGCCTCGCCTATGGCTGCAAAAATTTACGGGCTTAAGGTTTTAGCCGAGAATATCCAGAACAGCGAAAACAATTCGACACGTTTTGTAACGGTTGCGAGAAAACCAAGTTTAACCGCCGGTTGCGATAAAACGAGCATTGTGTTTAAACTGGATCATAAACCCGGCTCTCTTTACGGCCTTTTGCGCTTGTTTTGCGATATTAACATACTTAAGCTCGAATCGCGCCCGCTTGCCGGATGTCCTTTTGAGTATTTGTTTCATTTAGACTTTGAAGGCAGCATAGAAAGCGAACACATAGCCCGAACCTTAGAAAAAGCAAAAACACATGCGGCGCAACTCGTTTGGTTAGGCTCATATCCGCGCATGACCCAAGCGTAACCGCCAAAAAGGAGGTCTTTTGTTTAAAGCAGGTCTTATAGGCGGAAAGCTATCGCACAGCCTTTCGCCGCAGATACACGCAAAATATTGGCGGCTTACCGGCCGGACGGGCAAATACTCGTTGTTTGAAATACAGCAGCCAGAGCTTGGTGCAAGGCTTAAACTGCTTGAGAAGCGCGGCTTTATAGGCGTAAACGTTACAATCCCGCATAAGACGGCGGCAATTAAGCATATCGACATTTTAACCGAAGAGGCGGACGCAATAGGCGCCGTAAACACCATCCATTTTTGCGAAGGAAGGCGCCTGGGCTATAACACCGATTATTTCGGGTTAAAATATATGCTTGAAAAAAATTTGATTGCTTTAGCGGGCAAGCGTATTGTGATACTTGGCACGGGCGGCGCCGCCTTATGCGCGCTGTGCGTCGCGCAGGATTCGGGCGCATCAGAAATTATTGTGGCAAGCCGAAACCCGGATTGCGCCCATAAAAAACTAAAAGCGGTCGGGTACGATACGCTCGATTCGTTAGACTCTATAGGAGTGCTTATAAATACCACCCCTGTCGGCATGTATCCCGACACCGATAAATGCCCCGTTGACGATTCGGTTATAGCTAAATGCGGCGCGGTGGCAGATGTTATTTATAACCCGGCGCGCACAGTGCTGATTAAAAAGGCGGCGGCTTTCGGAAAGGCAAATGCGGGCGGGCTGTGGATGCTGTGCGCGCAAGCGGTTAAGGCGCAGGAAATATGGACAGGGCGCCCGTTCAGCGATTCAATTTGCTCTACTATATTCAATACGGTTAATGAGCCGGCGCCCCGCTCAAACATAGTGCTCATAGGAATGCCGGGAAGCGGTAAATCTACCATCGGTCAGGCGCTGACAAAAAAAAGACCGTTCAAGTTTGTTGATACCGATTCGATGGTAGAAGAAGAACACGGAAACATACAAAGTATATTTGAAACCCGGGGCGAGGCCGCCTTTCGCGGTTACGAGCTTTCCGCGGCACGTAAAGCGGCGGAATTATCGCGAACGGTAATTGCCACAGGCGGCGGAATAGTTAAAACGAGTGCGGCTATGGCGGCTCTTAAGCAGACCGGAATCGTGGTATATATAGACCGTCCGCTCGAGCTGTTGCTTAACGAAGTGGACGTATCAACGCGCCCGTTGCTTGCGAACGGAAGGCAGAAGCTAATATCATTATATTCTCAACGCCATATGCTGTATCAGCAATACGCGGATATAACCGTACAAAATTTGGGCGATGCGAAAAACTGCGCAACGCTGTTATTAAACAAACTGGAGGACTATAAAAATGAAGCTGCTCGTAATAAACGGCCCAAATATTAACCTTGTCGGCAACCGGGAAGTTGAAATATACGGCGAAGAGAGTTATGAGGCTCTTGTCGATATGATTGTTGAATTCGGCAAAAATAACGGCGTGCAGGCGGACGTCTTTCAATCAAACGATGAAGGCGCGCTTATCGGCAAAATCCAAAGCGCGCAAAAAAGCTATGCCGGAATAGTTATAAACCCGGGCGCTTACACGCACTACAGCATAGCTATTTTAGATGCGCTCAAATGCTGCGGGCTGCCTGCAATCGAAGTGCACTTAAGCAATATAGCCGCCCGGGAAGAATATCGCAGAAAATCGGTTACGGCGCAAGGCTGCATAGGCCAAATATCTGGGTTCGGGTTTGATTCTTACTTGCTTGCAATTACAGCGCTTATCGGCAAGCTAAACAGCCGGCAAAGTTTATAATCCCGTTTATTTTTCAAGAAACTTTATAGTTTTATGCTGTTTTTTAATTACCGCAAGCGTTTCATATTAATATAAATTTTTAAAAATAAAACCGGGCACAGTTTGTTTTGTCCACAAAATAATTACGTTTCGCATATAAACTTTGTTGTTTTCAGCTGTCTTTGCAGCATGTTTTCAAGGTATCCGATAAGAATTGGCTTCATCGTTTTTACAACCTTGTGTTCAAATGCAAGCGTTCCCATATCCTTTGGAGCAACCCGTGCCATATTGCGCATGGCGTTTATAAACGCCTCATCTATAACCGTACCGCCATGCTCTTTAGCGCAGTTTGCGCATACCGCACCTCCGGATATACAGGAAAAAACCTTAAGGGAGTTGCTTTTGGCGCACACTACGCAACAATCAAGGCAAGGATATATTCCCTCAATGTAAAACAGCCTCTGCAGAAAATAGCATATAACAGTATCCGCAGGCAAAGCGCCCGTATCAAGAATATACAACGAGTGTGCAAACAGCGAAAACAGCCCGGCGGAAACGTTGTCTTCCAATGCAACCTTATCCAACACATCGGCTAAAAAACACGATGCGGAAAAAGCATCATAATCGTTTTGAAGCCCAAAAAATGTGCGCCGTATTTGGCAGCCTTTCACTCCAAACCGTCCGTTTTTTTCGTAAAATATGTAGTCTCCGCAACAAAACAAAGAGGCGGCAGAAAAAAGCTTTGACGTTTGTTTTTTTGCGCCCCGCACGTTGGCGCTCATCCGCCCGTACTCTTTTGTCATAAGCGTGAGCATTCTATCGTTGTCTTTATAGTCTGCCGTTCTAATCACGACAGCCAATGTTTTACGCTCAATGCCCATTTATTCATACCCTATCTCACGCATAATGCGTATGCTGTCACGCCAGTCTTGCTCAACTTTGACCCAAAGTTTAAGGTACACTTTGCTTGCAAGCATTTGTTCTATCTTCAGCCTTGCTTTAGTCCCGATGCGCTTTAACATGCGCCCGCCGCTGCCTATAATAATTCCTTTGTGGCTTTCTTTTTCGCACATTATCACGGCGCAAATATCAACAATGCTTTTTTGTTCGCGTTTACCCATGCTTTCAACCAAAACGCATATTCCATGCGGCACCTCGTCTCTTAGCAGCTCCAATGCGCATTCGCGAATTGTTTCGGCAACAACGCAGCTTTCGGATTGGTCCGTATACATATCTTTGGGATAAAACATAGGCCCCGGAACTAAAAAATACATTAGTTTATCTGATAGTTTATCAACGCCTTCGCCCGTCTTGGCTGATATTAAAAACACATCGTCTGCAATGCCGGAAAGTTTCTGCGCTTGCTCGACACACTTGTGTTTGCCCGCCGCATCTAATTTGTTGATCGCAACAACTATATTGCAATCCCTTTCTTTCAGCTTTAAAAGCAGCTGTAATTCCTCTTCAGTAATTGCGCGCTGTGCATCACAAACGAATAACACCGCTTCAACATCACGCATGGCGTCGTATACCGTCTTTTGCATTATTTCGTCTAACTTGTTTTTGGGGCTGTGCAGCCCGGGCGTATCAAGAAAAACCAACTGATACCCTTTCCCCGTCACCACCCCCGCTATCCGGTTGCGCGTTGTTTGCGGCTTAGCTGATGTGATAGCGACTTTTTTGTCTACCAACGCGTTTATCAGCGTTGATTTGCCCGCATTTGGGCTGCCTACAATTGCTATAAATGCTGTTTTATGTTCCAATCATTTCTCCAAATCCTTGCCGGTAAACGCAAACGGCAAAAGCGCTTTTAGTGTCGTTACTTTATAGTTTTGCTCATTGTCAGATACAATAACCTTCATGCCGGGCGAGAATTCGCAAAGCGCTTGGCGGCACACTCCGCACGGGTATGTAAGTTGGCTTGAATCCGATATTACAGCAATAGCCTCAAATTTTTTTTCTCCCCCGCTTACCGCCTTAAAAAGCGCAACGCGCTCGGCACAGCAGGTTACGCTATACGATGCGTTTTCAACATTGGCTCCCGTAAATATCTTGCCGTTTTCGCATAACAGAGCGGCGCCCACACGAAAACGAGAATAAGGCGCATACGAGTTTTCCATCGCGGCTTTGGCGGCGGCTGTCAATTGCTTATAATTCTTCATCGGTTAAAAACCCCGCAGATTTTAATATTTCGCGTTGCCTTTCACGCATCTTGGTCTCGTCCTTTTTACACAAATGATCGTAGCCCATTAAGTGAAGCATAGCGTGCACCGTCAAAAAAGCGATTTCGCGCGCGGGCGGGTGCCCAAATTCGCGCGCTTGGCGTAAAGCACAGGGGTAGGATATTGCTATGTCTCCTAAAAAGCGTTTTTCATCAGAGGGGAAGGACAAAACATCCGTATCGCTATCGATATTTCTAAACTCTTTGTTCAGCTTTCTGATGTTCTCATCATCGGTAAAAAGAAGCGCGACCTTTCCTTTTTTGTGTTCAAGTTTTGCAGCGGCGCGGGCCGCCTTTTTAGCTGCCTTAACCAATCTTGGCGGAACATCAACAACGCTTTGCGCCACAAAAACTTTAAGCAACGGCATCACGCCTGCCCCGGATATTTTACGCGTTCATGCAACGCCCCATCAAAAGAATTCAGAAACGCCTGCGCTATGTTGCTTAAATCGCGCCTGCTTAAAGGGCAATCGTCAAGCTGCCCGTCGTTATATTTTTCCGTAATTAATTTATCTATCATATCTTTAACCTGTTCCCTGTCGGGGTCGTCCAAACTGCGCACAGCCGCCTCAACACAATCCGCAAGCATCATGATTGCCGCTTCCTTAGTTGCCGGGCGTGTCCCTTTGTATCTGAAATCTTCTTCCTTAGGCTCTAACCCGGCTTGCGCGGCTTTATGGTAAAAATACGGAATTATGCTGTTTCCGTGATGCTGCGCAATTATTTTTTGCACCTCGCGGGGCAATTTATATTTTTGAGCTAATTCCAGCCCTTTTTCCACATGACCTCTGATTATCTTTACGCTCTCGCGCGGGTCTAACGCATCGTGCGGGTTTTCGCCTTTTTGGTTCTCCGCAAAATACCGCGGTCTAACCAGTTTGCCTGCATCGTGGAAATAAGAAGATACCCGGCAAAGCAATGCGTTTGCATCCACAGCGTCCGCCCCCGCTTCCGCAAGGTTGGCGGTAAGTATGCTATGGTGGTATGTGCCCGGCGCCTCAACGGTGAGCCTTTTTAGCAACGGATGGTTAGGGTTGGACAATTCTAAAAGTTTAGCGGGAGTTGAAATCCTAAATACGGCCTCCCATATGGGCAAAGTACCAATCGCAAGCACTCCGCCCAACAATCCGCTGCCAAGAGCGAAACCGGAATCTACTGCCAATTGTTCAAAAGTCACCGGTTTGTTGCCCAAAATCCCAAAAAGAAACACAATAATCATAGCCGCGCCGCCCCCGAAAAGCCCGGCAATTATAAGCGAAGAGCGATGCCCCGGTCTGTAAAGCGAAAATGCGCTTACCGTGCCTCCAACTATGGCGCTTATAAGCCTTACAGACATTGCGGCGTTTAACAAACCGGCTTGACCCGAGGCAATTACGCTTGTTATCAACGCAAGAAGCACATTAACAACAAGAGCGCTTCTTTGAGACACAAGCACGCTTGCCAACATGGTGCCAAAAAATACAGATATAATTCGGGTATCGAGCTTTGCGAGCGGCAAGGAAATAGCCGAAACGATAACTACAATAAAGGCAAGTACAATAACTTTTCTTGTTTCTGCAAGTATTTTGAGCTCAAACTGATAAAGGTAAACTGCAAATACTCCAAGAAACATCGCAACAAGCAGAAAGTAACCCAAATACATAACAACATTCGTGCCATTATCGCCAACCAGCCCAAGCTTTTCAAGCACGGCGTATTGCGCGGGCGTAACAACTTCTCCCGCAACGACTACAGTCTGGTTTTGCTTGTATGTAATTGGAGTTACGCTTTCGGCGGCGGCGTTTTGTTCACGCTCCGTAGCTTGCTCATCGAGCAGCATATTGGCGCTTAAAAATTTGTTAATAGGGTAAAATGCTATATACAATTCGGGCTGCTCGGGATAAAGAAAACCAAGGTCGCGCTCGATGCCTTGTTTTTCAAAATCAAGCTTTTCAGTCATTACGCCGCTGTCGAGCACTAAGCTGGCGGCCCTCGTTACTTCTTTCTCTATTTGCAGAATCTTTTGAGAGCCAAGCGAAGCTAAAGCCAATATAGATTCGTCCGGCATATTAAAGTCGCGCAGGGCCGTTCGGACGTCGTTGTAATGTTCATCAGTCAAAAATTCGCCCCATTTTACCGACGCAGGGTTAAACTTTTCAATAAGTTCGTCGCGCGTTGCGGTATGGTTTGAAGCTACTATACGTTTTGTTATGTATATATCGCGCAGTCCGTCGGCTGCGACGGACGCCCTTTTGTAATAATCCGATATTGCGGAAAGGGTCTCTTGCGTTACGGCGGAATCCATTGTGTATTTGGGCGATACTGCGGCTTTCGCCTGTTCTTTCAGCGCGAAGGTTGTTACCTCGTCGACTATTTCATTGTTTGCCGCCAATGTTACGGGAGTTACCTCCCCAACCTTTATATCGTATTTTACCGGAGCTATCGAAAGAACGACAAAAATAAATACTATCAGAAGCGCAATCGCCCCTATTATCATGGCAATCGATATTCGACTTTTTGAAATAGCTTTATTTTTTGCTGTCCGCATTTTCCTACCTCCTTAAGTTTTTCTCGTACCTTTCGTAAGCCTTGATTATATTTGCAACCAATTCATGGCGAACAACGTCCTTATGGGTCAGATGCTGAACGCTTATGCCGTCAACGCCTTCAAGTATACTGATGCTTTGTTTTAATCCGCTTCTTTTTTCTTTTGGCAAGTCTATTTGCGTTATGTCTCCTGTAACTACAACTCTTGAATTTTCCCCAAACCGCGTCAAAAACATCTTCATCTGCTCTTCGGTACAATTTTGCGCCTCATCAAGCACAATAAACGCATCGGAAAGCGTCCGGCCGCGCATGTAGGCTAAAGGCGCCACCTCAATAGCGCCCCTTTCAGAAAGGCGCGCAAACATCTCTCCGCCCAAAAGCTCGTACAGCGCATCGTATAGCGGACGCAAATAAGGGTCAACCTTGTTTTGCAAGTCCCCGGGCAAAAACCCCAAACTTTCCCCCGCTTCCACGGCGGGGCGTGTAAGTATTATCCTTTCGACCTCTTTGTTTTTAAACGCCATAACCGCCATAGCCATCGCCAAGTACGTTTTGCCCGTACCCGCGGGCCCTATCGCAAAAACTACGGTGTTTTCACGCATTGCGCTTACATATCTCTTTTGGCCTATGGTACGGCTTTTTATAGGGCGGCCTTTGCTTGTTATGGCTATAACGTCCGCCATTATCTCTTCTATTGCATCCGCATTGCCTTCGCGGGCAAGTTCCACCGCATAGCGTATACGGGATAAATTTATCTTTTCGTGCCTGTTTATCATGCCAATAAGCTTGTCCACAACCACCTTTGCAAGCTCTGCATTCTCCCTCCGTCCGCATACCACCACATGCGAATTGCGCGAAGTGATAACCGCCCCCGTTTCTTTCTCTATTGCTTTAAGATTTTCATCAAAAGCGCCGAACAGCGTAACCAGCTGCTCTAAACTGCCTACTTTTATGTCAAGTTCAATGTTGTTGTTCTCGTCCAATCAATCATTCCTCCAGATAGTTAACTCTGCCGATATCTTCATACGTCTGAACATAAACCGTGGCGGAAAGCACATTCTCGTTTTGCTTAAAAACCGTCACATGAGAAACCACATCCGCGCTTGTTTTGCCGGCTGCTATATAAAACGCTCTCTCCTCAAGATAAACACGTAAATTTTGCAAATCAACCGGCACAAGTTCTGTTTTAATCTCAGTGTGCTTAACGGTTATAAGCCTTATCGGCAGAAACAGCCCGACTATATAATACATGCCGACATCCGATGTTTGATACTGCGGGAATGTACAGTCTCCGTCTATCGCCGCCCTGTCCGCGCCTATCTCTATAACACGTTTAATCTGCACGCGCCCCGTTGCATTTTGCCTGCTGCGGTACAAAGGCGCGCTTGCCGTTCCCGCATACCAAACCTTTGCTATAACCTCTCCGCGTGCGGCGAAAAGCATCCGAGGCATGCCCGGGTCCCACACAACGCCCGATATCAGCACATCTCCTTCCCGTACCGTATCGCCGGCTTTCACACATGCCCTTCCCGTCTTTGCGGTAACGCTTTCTATAAGAGCATCCTTAGCGGCCACTATACTGCAAGACTTGGTATCGTCAACAATTTTAGGAGCCGGTATCGCGGGCACAACCTCAACATCCGCAACAACCCCGCGCAGTTTTATGTTTATCCACGCAAACTCCGGATGATTCAACATCAGCCGTTTCTCGGTTTCTTTTAAATCAAGCTTTGTTTTAAGCGACCCGCTATGTATTCCAAAATCAAAAAGTTCTTTTTTAAGCGATTCAGTTTCGTTATATTCCAGTCCGCTAATTCGCACTTCCCAAACAAACATTGATGCCGCAAAAGCCAACACGGCGACTGCCAAAATCCCAACGAAAAATACTTTTCTTGCGGCAAGCCTTGAAAACCGGTATGGTATACCCGCCTGTTTGACCACTTTTATGTTATACTTTTCGGCGGCAATATTTCGCAGCTTTTTTAACCCTTTTGCGCTTACAACCGCGCTTAGCACCGTGTATGATATACGCTTGGCAGCCGCTATTGAAACGCGGTGCGATTGCGCTAAGTTTAGAAACTTTTCAAGCGATATCCCCTCAACGCGTATCATAACATATCCGGTAATAAAATTCCATAATCTCAAACTAACCGCCCACCTCTTTATTGTTGCAAACTTTCATACTGTATAGCCTTTATTTCTCCGCACACAACCGCATTTTCGCTGTCGAAATGCTCAAGCACAAGAGAGCTTCCGCTGATAGCAATGCTTAAGCCGCCGGCGTTAATGCAAACCTTTTTTTGATTATATTCCATAACGCCCTTGTGGTTTTCTATACACGCGTGGCTGTTATCGATTAATATCAGGCGTACACAGCCTGCCGCTTCAGGTGCAATATCAAACTTGTGAACAACGCTTTTTTTAATTTCTCGGAGTTTATTTTTTAACATTTTTCTCTCCGGCAAGAATATATCTTATTTATATTCGGAAAAACAAAAAAAAGAAGACGGCGCCTGCCGCCGTAATAATGACTGTATAATGTTTTATTCTTCTAAACTTAGCTCCTCAACCTCGACCCTGCCCGGGGTATGTCTTATTACAACTATGTTTGCGCCCTTTTGGATATACGTTCCCGAGGATATAACCCCTAAACGCTTGCCGCCAATGCGCGCAAAACCGGCCGGCCTTAAGTCTGTCTGAGCAACCCCTTGGCGTCCAACAAGGTTTTCATCTAAAACGTGGCTTGCATAGCCTTCTTCCGCCGCCATGTTTTCTGAAAGCACAATTTTGCGGATAAGCCCAAAACGCTTAAATAATTTGTATAATAACGGTATAGATACTATACTGCCCGCAATGCCAATTCCAATCACGGTTAAGAAGGTGTTAAAATCACGCGCCGAAAACAAAAGGCCTGCGCCTATTCCTATAATACCTAATATACCAAATATCCCGAACCCGGGTATTGTTATCTCTATTCCGGCGCAAATAACACCGGCAAGAAAGAGTGCGACACTCCACCACTGCGCATATCCCGCTAAAAAGTTTCCGCCAAAATATAATGCAAAGCATATTATTGATACTATGCCAAAAACCCCAAACCCGGGCGTGAATATCTCTATACCAAGGCATACAATTGCTATAAGAAGCAATATACTCATAACCGAGACGGAAGTTAAAAACTGCGCCGCGACAACAGAAAAACTCATCGGTTTTGGCAGTTTGTTGTACCCGTCGTAGCCAAGTAAAGATAGAGCATCGTCAAGCGTTTTAGCAGTAGCAACAGATATGCGATGCAAAAATGCTTCTTCAGCTTCCAAGGTTAGCAGTTCGCCTTCATTGGTGATATCTTTTATGGCTATGCGTTTGTCCGCCATGGCAGCCACAAGCCGCGTATCATATCCGCGTGCCTGCGCCGCCGATTTTAGCATACCTACCCAAGTAGCAATTGTTTTTTCGTCGTTAGGTATGGTTTCCGCCGCGCCAATTGACGCGGAAGGAGCCATAACTATTCTTTCGCACGATATAGCAACAAGCACACCGGCCGAAAAAGCGTTGTTTCTTATGTAAGCATCAACAGGCACTTTAGATGACAAAAGCGTCTTTTTAATATTATCCGCTTCTGTTATCTGCCCACCGTAAGTATCAATGTCCAATACTATGCTTGCGCCTAATTGTTCCGCTTCGTTTAACGAGTTTGCAATATACGAGCTTAATGCCGCGTTTATTTCTCCTTTTACCTCTATAATCATAACGTCGCTTGATTTTGACTGCGCATTTGTTACAGATATTATTCCAAGAATCAACACGAGCGCTACCGCAAACCCTGCCGCTATCCTTTTCATTTGGCATCCTTTCTACATTTGTGCAAATAACAAAACCCGAAGCGCTCTTCGGGTTTGTGTCCAAATATGTATTCCTTTAACGCTTCCGCTTACGGGCGGCCTCCGCCTTTTTCTTCCTTTTGACGCTTGGCTTTTCGTAATGCTCCCGCTTCCTTAGCTCGGCAAGAGTTCCCTCTCTTGCGGTAAGCCGCTTAAAACGTTTAAGCGCGCTTTCTAAGGATTCGTTTTCTCCAACGCGTATTTCCGCCAACCTGTTAACCCTCCCTCCCATACTCCATAGAGACCATATATAAGCCTTAACTAATGGGAGTTTTATAGCAAATAACATTATATTCAACCAATAAAGAAAAGTCAACACCAAGAAAGCGCCGCTTTGGTTCGAAAATGATAGGACTGCAATACATATTTGCTGCAGGTTTAATCTTTTTGTTTTGCTCCGCAGTGAGGACACCAAGAAAAACCGCAGTCTATGTTTTTACCGCAGTTTTGGCATTTTGCATAAAAAGAATGGAACCCGCTAAACCCGTCGCTAACTTTCTTAAGCCGTGAAAAATCTATTTTTTCAGTATCTTGCAGTACGCGCGCATAATCTTTGTCTGCTTCATACACTGCGCCGCAGCAGCGCATGGTGAGTAAATACCGCTTATTCCAACGAAAAATAGGTATAAAAAATATGTGGAAATAGCTGTAGCTTAAAACAAGGTTAGCGCGTGAAAGCACACCGCAACTGTAGCAGATTACGCTACCGGTTTCGCTCAGCTTCTTTTGTTTAGAACTTATCCCAAAAACGCCGATAAAAAACATAAGCTCTCCCTTAAGCTATTATATTATATTTTTTTAGGTTATTCAAAAACAAAACTCCCGATAATTACCGGGAGCATAGGCCTAAAAAAGCGGGGTCTATTATTTGTTCCTTGCCGTCACAATTCGTTTTTTACGTTTCTAAAGCTTTGCTTTACCTGTTGCACTTCCTGGTCGCTTGCGTCTTTTGTCTGATAATATCCTCTTTGGCGCATATGGTCGAAAATTTGATATTGCCCCTGACTTGTCTGATTAAACTGGTCTGTAAGAAGCCTTCTAAGGCTTGGGCAGGAAGCCTCCTGGATGAACGTTGAATACGAAGACATCAATTGTTTTTCTTGGTTTAAGATATCGTCAAGTAAATCCTTTTCCGATAAATCCGGCTGTTGATGCATGTTACACCTCCTTATTTGTGTGTTTCGAGATAACCTAACAGGTTGTTAAAATTATCCCTGTGATGTGTTGCCAGCTGTTCAACGGTGCTTTTTAGCGCAGGATCCGCAAAATAGCCCGCATATACTTCGCACTTTTTTGTCGCAAGCGCCTCGTGCTTTAGCTGGTCTTCAATGATAGATAAGTTTTTGGATTCAATTTCGGGCATATTGCCCATATTTTGTTGCATATTATCCCTCCCGCATCGTATTTAAGTATTATTGTGCACACATTAAAAAATAATATGCGCTTTAAGTTTTACTAAAATTCATTTATAATTGAAAATATGATAGAAAATTTGGTGATAAGCGCGATTGAGCCACAAATAAGAAGAAAAGAGCGTTATAATATTTACTCGGACGGTGAATATGTCGCCGCGCTCAGCGCCCAAACGATTGTTAAGATTGGGCTTAAAGCCGGGCAGGCTATCGATGTGCAAACGCTTAACAAAGCCGTGCTATCAGATAACACACAGTATGCATTTGATGCGGCGGTATCCTTGCTTGCCCGTAAAATGCGAACCCGGGGTGAGCTTGCGCGCAGGCTTTCCGAACGCGGAATAACAGCCGAAGCTGTAACCGCCGCGTTAGCAAAGCTTGAATCGTACGGGTATATAAATGATTTGGAATACGCAAAAGAATACGTCCGGTGCGCGGTTGCGGCAGGCAGGTTAGGCCGCCGCATGGTGCAATTCAGGCTGGGTCAACTTGGGCTGCAAAAAGAGTTTATCGACGAATCCATGCAGATGTATACGGACGAACATGAAAGAGAAGCGGCAAAAAAACAGATACGATTGATTTTATCAAAAGACTTTGGGTCTGATAAAAAACGCAAGGCGTTTGCCGCGCTTGCCCGCCGCGGTTTTGATTTTGAAATAATAAACTCAATTCTTTCGGAGTACGATTAATGAAACACTATATATACAAGCGTCTTTGTGAAACGAAGGGTTTTGTTTCAGGCGAGCACCTAAGCGCCAACGCCGGGATAACGCGCGCCGCTTTATGGAAACACATAAACGCGTATAAAGACGATGGCGCGATAATAAAAAGTGTTACCGGCAAAGGCTATTGTATGGTATGTCCGCCAACGATTGCGCGCAGCGAATACGTTAAAGCCCATTTAAAAAGCGACATACCCGTGTTTTTCAAAGATAGTACGGCGTCAACTAACGACATGGCAAAAATAGCTGCGGCAAATGTGCAAAACGCAGCGTTTATAGCCGGCGAGCAAACGGCGGGCAGGGGGCGCAAGGGACGCGAATGGATATCGGGACGCGGGCAGGGAGTGTATTTATCGATACTTACCCGGCCGAATCTAAGCGCAAAAAGCGTTTCGGGCATTACGCTTATGGCGGCATTGGTGGTATGCGAGGCAATAGAAATAATTTCGAGTGAAACGCCGCGTATCAAATGGCCTAACGATATTGTAATGGGCGGGAAAAAATGCGCGGGGATACTTACCGAAAGCATGATAAATCCCGACGGGGTAGAATACGTTATTTGCGGAATAGGAATAAACACTAAACATAAAGGCGATAATGTTTCGCCGGATGCGCATTATGTTAATGCGAACAACACCTTGCTTGCTTCGGCGGTGATAGATTCTTATTTGAAAGCACACGATGTGTTTATAAAAACCGGAATAGCGGCGTTCATGCCTGATTTTCGTAATAAGAATGCTATCAAAGGAAATATCAAGCTTACAGGGTATAACGAGCAGATTGCAGGAGAATTTGCGGGGTTTGACGACGAAGGCGCGATACTGATAAAAAGCGAAGGCGTTGAAAAACGATTTGTAGCGGGAGAAATATCTCTGAGAGGTGAAAAAGGCTATGTATAGCGGATGCTTGACCGATATTGAAGGAATAAAAGCGGGCCATTATACCGATTCCAACAACAAGACGGGATGTACTGTTGTGCTGTTGGGGGATGGCGCAGTCGCCGGGGTGGATGTGCGCGGAAGTGCTCCGGGCACCCGGGAAACTGACCTGTTGCGCCCGTGCAATACGGTGCAGCAGGCGCATGCATTGCTTTTGTGCGGTGGAAGCGCGTTCGGGCTTGCGGCTGCGGACGGTGTTATGCGCTACCTTGAACAGCAAGGGATAGGCTTTGATACGGGTGCGGCGCGAGTGCCGATAGTTGCCGCCGCCGTGCTTTACGATTTGGCAGTGGGCAGCTCAAAAGTGCGCCCCGATGCCGATTCGGGCTATTTAGCTTGCAAAGCGGCTTGCGGAGCGCAGCTTGCGCAAGGCGCGGTAGGGGCGGCGGCGGGCGCAACCGTAGGAAAAGCGAAGGGGTTATCAAATTCCGAGTTAGGCGGCTTTGGGACGGCGTCTATTGCTTTGCCCGGCGGAGCGGTAGTTGCGGCAGGTTTTGCGGTAAACGCTTTTGGCGACATATTCGATCATTGCTCGGGGCAAAAAATCAAAGGTATGCGGGGCGGTACGGTATCAAACGCGCTTATGCGCAATTGCGCGCAAGAACTGTTTGCGCAAAACACCACCATAGGGATAGTGGGCACCAACGCCGTTCTTTCAAAAGAGCAGGCAAACAAACTTGCATCGGCCGGACAGGATGGCATAGCGATGGCAATAAGGCCGGCGCACACAATGTTTGACGGCGATACTGTATTCGCATTTGGAACAGGCGCGGCAAAAGCTGATTTTAACGCAATACTTGCCGCTGGAGCAGAGGTTTGCGCGCGTGCGATAGTCAACGCGGTTAGGATGACGTGATATGATAGTGGGAGTTGGTGTAGACATAGTGGAAATAGAACGCATAAAAAGGCTGACGCAGAGCAATCGCTTTTTTAACCGCGTTTTTACCGCCGGCGAAATGGCGCTGTTTGAGGAGTGCCATTTTAGGTTAGAGACTATAGCAGGCCGTTTTGCGGCCAAAGAGGCTGTGTTAAAATCGCTCGGGTTAGGGATATTCGACATACCTCTTACCGATATCGGGATACTAAAAGAACAGGAAGGAAAGCCCGTTGTTTTGCTCAGCGGAGCCGCGCAACAATACGCGCAAATGTTAAATGTTGACCGGGTGCACATATCAATATCTCATGACGGTAGCTATGCGATAGCATATGCGCTTGCCGAGGGGGGGACGAAATGATACCGGTACTTAATAGCAACCATATGCGCGGGCTTGATGCTCATATGATAGAAAAAGGCATACCTTCGCTATTGCTTATGGAGAATGCGGCATTCGGGTTGACAAATGCGGTAACAAACAAATTTAGCACCGAAAAGAAAATAACGGTGGTATGCGGGTCGGGCAACAATGGCGGCGACGGCTTTGCGGCGGCGCGGCAGCTTTTGACCAAAGGATTTGATGTTTCTGTTTTGCTTGTCGGCAAAACAAAAAAGCTAAAGGGTGACGCAAAGGCAAACGCAGATTTTTTTGGATCTGATATTGTTGAAATAACTGACGAAAACACGGCAGACATCCATATGGAAAACATCGGCGATTCCATCGTAATCGACGCTCTGTTTGGCACGGGGCTGTCCCGCGATATTACCGGAGTTGCCGCTTATATTATATCTTTGGTAAACAACAGCAAAGCATATGTGATCTCATGCGACATAGCTTCGGGAATAGCCGCAGATACCGGCGCGGTTTGCGGCGCGGCTGTGCGCGCCAACGAAACGGTAACTTTTCAATACCCAAAACCGGGGCATTTGCTTTATCCGGGCAAGGCGCACACCGGCGGTTTGACTGTTTGGAAAATAGGGGTTGATTGCGGCTATGATTTAGGCGCAATGTTTTGGGCTGCGGATGATTTGAAACTGCAAAGACGAAAACGGGATTCACACAAGGGCCATTATGGAAAACTTGCCTGCATCGTGGGCAGTCAAGGCATGGCGGGTGCGGGCGTTTTATGCGCTTGCGCAGCTATAAAAGCAGGGGCGGGGCTTACAACCGCCGCCGTACCCGAGTGTATTCAAAGTTCATTTTCAACCAATTTGCCGGAAAGCATGACTTTTGCGCTAAAAGATTTTTCGGGATGTATTTCTGAAGATTGTGTGCCCGAATTGAAAAGGCTTATGGTAAATAAAACCGCTTTGGCGGCCGGGCCCGGGCTGTCCGTGTGCAATGGCACGGCTGTGGCAGTGCGGCATTTACTGCAAAACTATAATATCCGAAAAGTATTTGATGCGGACGCTTTAAATATAATTGCGCAAGATCCGGCGGTTTTGCATGACTCTGTGGGAGATATAGTTTTAACGCCGCATATAGCTGAGTTTTCCCGGCTTAGCGCGCAAACAATAGAAGAGCTGCAAAAAAATGCAATCGATATTGCAAAGCGTTTTGCGAAAGAATATGGGGTTACTTTGCTTTTAAAGGGCGCAACAACGGTAGTCACAAATGGAACAAAAACTGTTTTTATAACAGCGGGTACGGCGGGAATGGCGCGGGGAGGCAGCGGAGACGTTTTGACGGGAGTTATAGGCGGGTTGATGTGCGGCGGGCAGGCCGGCGGTATGTGCGGCTTTGACGCCGCGGTGTATGGCTCTTATATTTGCGGCAAGGCGGGCGAATTTGCGGAAAAAGCCAAAGGCGAGCTTTCAATGAGCGCCGCGGAAACGCTGGGCAATATATTCAGAGTAACAAAGCAAATGACAAACCGGTAAAATGTTCAGATTTTTAATAACTTTTTATTTTGAAACAAGCGTGTTAATTTTTTGCACTATTTCATCGACTTCGGGCACGGCGGCCTTCTCAAGTATTTGGCAAAAAGGCATGGGAACGTCGGCGCCGCAGCAACGCATTATTGGCGCTTTTAAGCTGTAAAATGCATCGCTGGCGCATATGGTAGCCGCAATCTCTCCGTTAAAACCGCCGGTTTGACAAGCTTCGTGCACTATCATAACGCGCCCTGTCTTTTTTGCAGAGTTTATCAACGTCTGCCTATCCAGCGGAATGAGCGTTCTTAAGTCTATAACTTCCGCATTTATCCCGGTTTTTGATGCAATTTTAGCGGCCTGAATGCAAATATCCAACATATGGCCGTAAGTGATTATTGTGGCGTCATCGCCCTCTGTGCAAATTTTCGCTTTGCCGAGCGGCACTATATATTCGCCTTCCGGTACGCTGGCGCAGGTTTTGTACAGCAGTTTCTGCTCAAGAAAAAGCACAGGGTTATCATCGCGTATTGCGGCTGTGAGCAGCCCCTTCGCATCGGCAGGCGTTGCCGGGACAACAATTTTAATCCCGGGAACATTGGCAAACCATGCTTCGGGGCTTTGGCTGTGTTGCGCGGCGGCGCCCGTGCCCGAACCTGCCGCAGCCCGGACAACCATAGGGACCTTCAATTTACCGCCTAACATATACCTGACTTTTGCGGCTTGGTTAACAATTTGGTCCATTGTTATTGTCAAAAAATCACTGAACATTATTTCTGCAATCGGCCTTAAACCGGTCATCGCCGCACCCGCGGCTGCCCCGGCAATAACCGCTTCCGATATCGGCGTATCCTTTATGCGCGCCGGACCAAACTCTTCTATCAATCCAGCGGATACTCCAAAAGCGCCTCCATAAACGCCCACATCCTCTCCCATAAGAAACACTGTTTCGTCACGCCGCATCTCAAGGGTAATTGCCTCACGAATGGCTTGCGCATATGTAATACTTCTCATAGTGTCCTTTCTTTATGCGTATACACCGCAATACAATGCTTCTTTTTCCGGATAAGGACAGTCAAGCGCGTACTCAACGGCCTTTTCAATAGTTTGATTAGCCCTTTTTTCAATGGATAAAAGGTCCGATTTGCTAAAGCTTTCTAACATTTGCTGTTTCAGGCGCTTAATCGGATCGTTAGTCTGCCATTTCTTTATTTCTTGCGCCGAGCGGTAAACATCGCTGTCGCTTTTGGAATGCCCGGATATGCGGTAAGTTTCGCATACTAACAGCATCGGGCCATTGTGCAAAACGTATTGTTTTGCTTTTTTTGTTTGTTCGAACACCAACAAAGCGTCGTTGCCGTCAATTGTTTGCCCGGGGATACCGTAACTTTGGGCGCGCGCCTCAATTTTTTTTATATTCATCGCTTTTTCTGTTCTCATGGAAAACCCGTATTTGTTATCTTCACATACGAATAAAACCGGCAGACGCCAGATAGACGCAAGGTTAAGCGATTCGTGAAACGTGCCCTGATTGGTTGCGCCGTCCCCGAAAAAACATGCCACTATTGAATCCGACTGCCGCATCTGCACAGATAGGCCAGCCCCAACGGCTAAAGGTATTCCGCCTCCCACTATGCCGTTAGTGCCGTAGTTGTTGTTGTCAAGGTCGCAAATATGCATTGAGCCGCCTTTGCCATTGCAGCACCCATCTTGCCTGCCCAAAAATTCCGCCATCATTTTGTTGATGTCTATTCCTTTTGCAATGCAATGTCCATGACCGCGGTGAGTGCTGAAAATAAAATCTTTTTTATCAAGCGCGCAACATACGCCCGCAGCAACAGCTTCTTCGCCCACATAAAGATGCGTTGTGCCATGTATACGGCCTTTAGCAAACAGTTGCGCTATCTTTTCTTCGAAATAGCGTATAAGAAGCATCTGTTCATATAATTGCTTCTTAATCAAAGAGAGAACCATCTATTACCTTCCTCGAGAAAATTGCGCAACCTAAAGCGCGCCAATCCCAGTTGTCGTTACTTATTTTCTGTTTAACGATAACATTTTATCATAAAACCAATATGCTGTCTCTAATTATTTTAGGTTTTTTATCGGCGTTGACGTTTTTACGCTTCAGTGCTAAAATTTTTGTATTCGTCAAAAAAACTTTTGATGTTCAAAAAAGTTAGGAGAAATTATCTATGTATATAAAACGAATAATCGCAATTATAGTATGCTTATCATTGGCATTTGCGGGCGGGTGTCTGTTTGAGGTGGATGAGGAGCTTGACAATAATCAGATTATAATACAATACAAAAGCAGCGAAATTACAAAAAAATCCGTTACAAGATGGATGCAAAACAGGCTTTCGGAACAGGGCACAAGCATATCGGATATGAAAGACAATGAAAGCTGGCCTGCTATACGTGATGTAATGATACGCGAGATGGCGGTGTTTGAAATTGCGATTGACAAAGCGGCGCAGCTTGGCATTGATAAGTTAGATAAATCCGCCATTGAAGAGATGGACAGCCAAATTGATTATGTTGCAAAGTTTGCTGTGGAAAACAGCGTTAAACAAGCGGTAGCCGCAAACCCCGCTCTTGACTATGATCAGGAATTTCAAAAACAGTTCGATCAATATCTTTTGTCTATTGGATATACTTACGATTCATATCGTGACGAAATTATGCGCAGCTATATATTCAAAAACATTCAGGATTATTATTTTAGCCAAATAACAGTAACCGATCAAGATGTACGCTCTAATTACGAAAGCAACCTTAGCATTCAGAAAGGCAACATAGAAAACGATCCGACATCGATAGAGTGGCAGCAAAGTTTTGGGTCGAGCATACTTTACTATCCTGAAGGGTATAGGCTAATAAAACATATTTTTGTAGAATTTGAAGACGAGGATATTATAAACGATGCTTATAAAGCGTATGTTTCGCAAGACGATGCGCTTTATAAAAAGGCGGTATCTGAAGGAATGGATTCTATTAAACCGAAGTTAGATGAAATAATGACCAGGCTTGATTCGGGCGATGATTTTAATGAGGTAATGAATGAGAATACCCAAGTTTTGTATTACGGAGCTTTGGAAAACAGCAAGGTAATAGGGCCTTATACTAAATCCGATATACCGGAATATAACGAAAATGCGCTCAAGTTAACAAAAGGCAAGTACTCATTGCCATTTGGCATTTACAATGGAGCTTATATACTATACTGTGAAAAAATATTAGACGGAGAAGTGCCGTTTGAAGACGTTCGTGAAGCTACATACCATTCAATCTTGCAGCTTCGCAAACAGGATAAATGGGACCAATTATCTAAAGAATGGATTGATGAGGCTACATCGGAAGGCACGCTTAAAATGTATACGGAAAGGTATTAGAATATAAGCGCGGTATTTTCTTGCACCTTGGGGTGTTGCCGCGCAAAATCCGAATTTGCTACGCATAACACAAAAAAAGGCGCTATTCTACCATAATATAGTAGAACAAAGCGCCTTTAATGGTATTTAATTAATTTTAAACCGCTATTCAAAAATATGTTTTATGCTCATTCAAAAACAATTTTTAAACGCCGTTTAAATGATTCCGCTTTTCAGTTTCAGAAGCTGTGTTTCAATAAGCCTGCCGATATACGCATCGACGTCATCAGCATTATCTTCAAGTACTTTAAGAGACTTCTCTGATAGGTCGCTCAAAAACATATTAATAGCCGTATGAGCAATTTCTTTTGCCTGTTCATCTGTAAGTTTACCGTTTACAGTTTTCTCTTTTATATCATTAACTACCGTTTGTTGCAGGCTTGACACAACAGTGCACGCCACCTCGCGCGCTTCGTTAAGCGCAGTATGCAGCGTTTCATTTTTAATTTTGCTTTTGAGCCATGTTAAAACTGCATTAATAAGCGGTATTATCACGCCTGTCAATACTAGCCCGGTTGCGGCTATCATCCATTGAGTCCAATTTATGGTGTTAATTGGTGACCCATCAGAAGCATAAGCTGTGGTAACCGCCGAAAACGCTATTGCCATGATAACGGCAATTGCAATAAAAAGCTTTTTTAACATCTTAACTCCACCTTGCTTTTCCCTGCGCTAATTATAGGTCCAAGTGGCGCTGCGGCCGCGCAAGTCCACATGCACTATGTTCGCGCCCTCTAAACCTTTTCCGCCGTATTTATTGAGCTTCTTTGCGTGTTTTTGCAATAATTTAAGATCCGCCTTGTTATCGCACGCGATATCAACGGCGCCTGAGCGCGTTTTGTGCTGCGAGCCTTTTGCCCCTTTTCTGTCCGTATTCCATTGGCTGCACCTATACCCTCCGGCACGCCCGCCGTTTTTTGTTTTGCGCGCAACGCTGGGTATATACGCATCTATCGCCCCGCCTTTTTCGGTTTCCGCTGCACTAATTACTCTTTCGGCCATTATCCGAACGCCGAGCGAATCATCGCCCGCGGGGAATCCGTCGCAATAGTTTTTGCCGGCGGCGGTGCACTGACATTTCATATCGGTATTTATAAAACGGGGGACAACAAGAGTTTGCTCAAGCTTCGCGTATGTTTTTTTGCCTACAGGCAGCTTCGGGTTTAGTGACATACAGGAAATAAACTGTTTTACATGAAAACGCGACAGCTCAAATCCCCAGCTTAAAAGCCGCTTCTTTACCGCTTCGATTCTGTCCCATTCCGGCTGGGCGCACAAGCCCGTCTCTTTAAAACCCATTGCGTGCTGAAACTTTTTAAGCGCCTTTAGCGTTTTGTCTCCAAAAATACCGTCATCCGCCAAGGGAAACCCCAACAGATCAAGATCGCGCTGCAACTGTACCGTATCGCTGCCTTTTGAGCCTTTCTTCAGCGTGTTTCTAACCTCTGTAACGGGAAGGGGAACTTCGGGCGCCGGAACCTCAATTTGCACGTCAGGTTTATCGGGCAGAGTAAGCGTCTGGCCGATAATGATCAGATTTTTGTTTTTGATTTTATTAAGCTTAACCAGCTCGTTTACTGACGTTTTTATGCCTTGTTTGGCAAGCATCTTAACAATACCCGACAGCGTATCCCCTTTTTTAACCGTATATTTCATAATAAACCTCCAATAATCTCGCAAAAATCAACACTTATTCCGTTAACAATGTAAGCCGGGTTAACCTAAATTATGTAGAAATAGATGAATAGCGACGGGCATTCAAACTGTTGCAAAACCTTACGTTAATATGCATAGTATTATATGCAGTATTCGTTAAACTTGTGTATGTAACAGTATTGTTACAGCCCGGTAACAACTGCAATACCAATGCACACAAAACGCATCCGTTGCAATTTAGTTTTATATCAATTTAAAGCTCAGCAACGCTCAGGTTTTGCGTTTTAGATTTTTGGATATATTCTTTAATTTATGGTGGCAAAAGAATTAGCAAAATAGGCGGGGCAAAAAAAATATAGCAAACAAAAAACCCCGCAAGCTAATATATCGAGGTTTTAATGGTGACCCATCCGCGATTCGAACGCGGGACACCTTGATTAAAAGTCAAGTGCTCTACCGACTGAGCTAATGGGTCGAAATATTTTGGCTGGGGTGGCAGGATTTGAACCTACGAATGCGGGAGTCAAAGTCCCGTGCCTTCACCGCTTGGCTACACCCCAACTGTTTTAATGGGGTGAGTAGTGGGATTTGAACCCACGGCCTCCAGGGCCACAACCTGGCGCTCTAACCAACTGAGCTATACCCACCGCGCTGGCGCGCCTGCAGGGACTCGAACCCCGGGCACACGGCTTAGAAGGCCGTTGCTCTATCCTGCTGAGCTACAGGCGCCTGTCTGACGGCCTGCAACATCGTCCAGCCGACAAGACGGAATTTTATCATAATACCGTACCGATGTCAATAACTTAAGGGCGCTTTTTTCTGCTCTGTTGTAGGACTACAATACATATTGGACAAAAGAACCTTGAAAATAAAAGGTGCAGGAGTTAGCTCATGGGGTATTGTTGAGTTGTAAAACAAAAACATACCGAAAGGAGCCAATCCTGCATGAATAACATAACACAAGACATGAAGTATCGGCAATCCCTTGTTTCAT
>CAYTUG010000016.1:0-43786 GCA_964441275.1 uncultured Christensenellaceae bacterium
CGCCAAAAACAACGTTTCCGAGTTTTTTTATCAGCGTAATCTCTTTTAGCTCGTTTGTTTTTGCCCTTGCCGCCGCGCGGACGTATCTTCTGCCGTAGCCTTCCAAACAGCCTTCGAAATTCTTTGACGGAGTTTCAAAAATAATCTGTTCGCGCATTCCTATCAGGCTGTTTATGTATTCGCTTTCAAGTTTTCCGCCTAACAAAATCAGCTCGCGCACCCGCTCTTTAGTTATTTTTTTGGGTACGCGGGGTTTTAAACCGTAAGCCTGCGTCTTTTCACGCGCGGAAAACGGAAAAACATGAATTCGGGAAAATGCCGCTTTTTCTACAAAGCTGAGCGTCTCTTTATGCTGTTTATCCGTTTCCTTCGGAAAACCCGCAATTATGTCAGTTGTAATAGCGGGTGTCACGAACGCGTTTCTTATATCGTTTATGTATGATAAAAAATCATTGGGCGTATATTTTCTGTTCATATTGCCTAACACTTCTTCCGACCCGCTCTGCAATGAAATGTGAAAATGCTCACACAGGTTAGCCGCGCCGGACGCTTTTTCTAAAAACTTGAAGTTTCCCGGCTCTAAAGAGCCAAGCCTTATTCGGACGCCTTTTATGTGCGCAAGCTGTTCTATCAAATCGCCTAAAAGCTTTCCCTTATAATTGTACGAAGTTAAATGTATGCCTGTAAGAATTATTTCTTTAATATCATTTTGCGCAAAAAGATGCGCTTCAGCAAGCGCATCGTCAAAGTTTCGGGAACGTGAGCGCCCGCGTACATAGGGTATTATGCAATAGCTGCAAAAGCAGTTGCAGCCTTCTTGTATTTTCAGTATGCCTCTGGTGCGGCTTATGTTGCCCGCTGCGCCTATGGTTTCAAACGCGCACCCGTCGAGAGAACAAGTTATATCAATACCGCTTTCCCCTTCGAGCAATCTGAGCGCAATCTCCACAACGCGCGCGCGGTCTTGCGTGCCTATAGCTGCCGCAACGCCTTCAATCCGCATAACAGACTCCGCATCGCGCTGAACAAGGCAGCCCGTAACAATTACACGCCCTAAATCAGCAGCGCGGCGGATAATGGAACGCGATTTTTTATCCGCAACCGAAGTAATTGTACATGTATTTACAACAACGATATCTGTTTTTTCACCAAAGCGCGCAATTTCAAATCCGCTCTGTACAAACAACGCCTGCATTGCCGTGCTGTCATAAGCGTTAACCTTGCACCCCAAAGTGTAAAATGATACTTTTTTCAATTCGGCTCCATACAATGCATTATAATAGAAAGCGCCGCTACGCTTGCAGTCTGCGTCCTTAGAATACGCCTGCCAAGAGTAACGGTAACGCCGCCCGATTCCTGCATGTCCGTTATTTCGCTTTGTTCAAAACCGCCTTCCGGGCCTATAACAACGGCTATATCCGATAGGTCTTTTCCAAGCGCGCACATAAGCGAAGTGTTCCGCTCCCGCTCCCAGCACACTATTAGCTTTTGGTGGTTTTTCATTTCTTTAAGCGCAAATTGGTAGCTTAATATTTCGTCTATTGCGGGTATTATGCTGCGGCCGCATTGTTTTACCGCCGCTAACGCCACCCGGCCAAGCCTTACACAGTTATCCGGTTTTTTTACGCACCTTGATGATATAAAAGGCACTATGCGATTAGCTCCAAGCTCTACAGCCTTTTGCACTATCTCTTCCATCTTGCAAAATTTAGGGTAAGCTTGATACAGCGTTACGTTTGTTTTAGGCTCGGTTGGGTTTTTTTCAATTCTGAGAATATCTGCCTGGACGGTTTTTTCTATTTGCGAAATCCGGCAATAATAATCCGCACCCGTTCCGTCAAATCCGATAAACTCATCGCCTGCCCGCATGCGCAACGTGTTTTTCATGTGCGCCGCTTCGTCATCAGCTATAACAAGCCGGTTTTCTTCAACCGATTGGGCATAAAACCTATGCAAAGCTCTTCACCGCCGATAACGCTACCCATTCGTTTGCGTTCAAAGTTTCAAGAACGTTATACTTCCTGCTTTTTAAGGATTTTAAAACCTCATCCAGCCGCTCCTTAATAATGCCCGACAAAATGTATATCCCGCCTTCGGTCTGCAAAGCCCCAACTTTTTTGTTAAGCTTGATTAACGTATCCGCTATAATATTTGCAATTATCAAATCGTAAGGTCCGTCTCCCGCACGCTTAAGCAAATCGGATTCAAAAACCTCGATATGCGCAGTTCCGTTTGCTTTTGCATTGTCCTTAGCCACGTTCACGCTGACGCTATCGTAATCTAACGCACGGACATATTCTGCGCCAAGCTTGGCGGCGGCTATTGCAAGGATGCCCGAACCGCAGCCGACGTCGAGCACTGAATTGCCCCGTTTGATATATTTTTGCAGCAGCTCAAGGCTCATGCTTGTTGTTTCGTGCGTTCCCGAGCCAAAAGCCATACCCGGATCTATCTCTATCACTATATCGTCTTTTTTTGCGCTGTATTGCTCCCATGTCGGTTTCACAACTATGCGCCCCGCGGCGCGAAAAACCGAAAAATGCTTTCTGAAGTTCTCACTCCAGTCCGCATCCTCTATTGTCTTCGTTTCAAACGTAAGATTTTCCGCGCTTGGCGCGCCCAGCAGTTTTAAACTTTCTATGCGCCCGGTGATGTAAGCCTTAACGCGATCAAAATCGTATTCACCGTAATATGCTTTTACCGTAACGTTTTCGCCGCTAACCGTTTCGCACGATAGTTTAGAATTCTCATCCGCCCCCCCGGCTATTTCAACCCCGTGAGCGCCCGCATCCAAAAGCACGGAAGAGACTATATCGCAAATCTGCTCATTGGCATTTATGCTTACTTGTTTCCAGTTCATTTGCCTAATACTCTTTCAAAAAAAGTTGTTTCTTTCTTTTCGAGTTTGCTAAACTCACGCAGCAGCGTTTTTTGCTTTTCGCTCAGCTTTTTTGGCACCTCAACTTTAACCTGCACATAAAGGCTGCCCTTTTTTGTAGAATTAAGATACTTTATTCCCTTATCCTTTAGCCTAAAAACCGTTCCGGTTTGAGTGCCTTCGCTTATCTTATATTTAACCTTACCTTCAAGAGTCGGAACAGTTATTTGCGCACCGAGCGTTGCGTCTACAAAAGAAATCGGCATCTCAAGTATAAGGTCGTATCCTTCCCTCTTAAAATACTTATGAGGAGAAACCCTTACATAGACAAGCAAATCTCCATAAGGACCGCCTCTTTTCCCTGCGCCGCCCTCACCGCGCAAAGTGATAATCTGGTTGTTGTCTATCCCCGCGGGTATATCTATCTTTAAAGTTTTTTGCTTGGCTACCGCGCCGCGCCCGCCGCAATCGGGGCAAGGATTCCTGTTTATCTTTCCGCTTCCTCCGCAGTCGGGACAATCCGCAACATTTACAAAACTTCCAAAAGCCGTGTTGCGCTGCTGTCTTATCTGCCCCGCTCCACCGCATGTTTCGCATGTTTTAAGCTCTGTCCCCGCGCGTGAGCCCGTGCCCTTGCACGACTCGCATTGTACGTCTTTGTTTAGTCTTATTTCTTTGTTTATTCCAAACGCGGCGGCTTCAAAAGATATTTTAAGCTCCATTTGCATATCTTGCCCCCGAACCGGGCCGGCGCGCCTTGAAGAGCGCCCGCCCCCGAAAAAAGATTCGAAAATATCCCCGAATCCGCCCATCATATCATCAAAACCAAAACCGCCGAATCCGCCGCCGTTAAACGCCGCGTGCCCGAAGCTGTCATACTGCTCGCGTTTCTTAGGATCGGACAACACGCTGTAAGCTTCGCTCGCTTCTTTAAATTTTTCAGCAGCCTTTTCCTTATGCTCGTTAACATCGGGATGATACTGCTTTGCAAGTTTTCTGTATGCTTTTTTAATCTCATCTGTGCCGGCATTTTTATCAACGCCTAACACCTCGTAATAATCACGTTTCTCAGCCAAAACCAAAGCACCGCCTCAACAAAATTATACGTTATTATATGCTTTTTTACATCTTAAGAGCCAAAGCATTGGCAAACGCTCTGGCTCTTTTGATAATGTCCGCACATTTTTATTTTTCTTTTTTCTCGTCATCGACCACTTCATAATCGGCATCGACGACATTATCGTCCGCCGGTTCTTGCGCAGCCTGCGAATCGGCTTGAGCGCCTGCCGCCTGCGCATTTGTATACACCTTCCCAAAAACATCGAACGAAACTTTCGAGAGCTTATCGGTTGCAGATTTTATAGCATCCGCATCCGTGCCTTCAAGGGCGGTTTTTACATTGGCAATCTCAGAGTCAATTTTAGCCTTGTCATCGCTTGAAACTTTATCTCCAAGCTCTTTTAATGTCCTCTCGGTCTGGAATACGAGAGCGTCCGCGTTGTTGCGGATCTCAACCTTTTCTTTCTCCTCTTTATCCTGCTGAGCGAACTTCTCGGCGTCTTTAACCGCTTTGTCTATATCTTCCTTAGACATGTTTGTAGACGCTGTTATGGTTACTTTTTGTTCGTTGCCTGTTCCCAAATCCTTGGCGGAAACATGGACTATTCCGTTTGCGTCAATATCAAAACTAACCTCGATTTGCGGAACCCCGCGCGGCGCCGGCGGGATGCCCGTAAGGTTAAAGCGCCCAAGTGTTTTGTTGTGAGCCGCCATCTCTCTTTCGCCTTGAAGCACATGAATTTCAACGCTTGTCTGGCCGTCTGCCGCGGTTGAGAAAATCTGGCTCTTTTTAGTCGGTATTGTGGTGTTGCGCTCGATAAGCTTTGTGCAAACTCCGCCTAACGTTTCAATGCCAAGCGAAAGTGGCGTTACGTCGAGCAACACAATATCATCCACTTCCCCGCCAATTACGCCCGCCTGAATGGCCGCGCCAATCGCCACGCACTCGTCGGGGTTGATGCCTTTGTACGGCTCTTTGCCCGTTATTTCTTTCACTTTATCCTGCACAGCCGGAATTCTTGTTGAACCGCCCACTAAAATTACCCGCGCGAGATCGCTGACGCTTATCTTTGCATCCTCAAGCGCTTTTCTTAAAGGTATTGCCGTCTTTTCGACTAAATCCGCCGTAAGCTCGTCAAACTTGGCGCGCGTTACAGTTAAGTCAAGATGCTTTGGCCCGGAGGCGTCCGCAGTGATAAAAGGCAGATTAACGTTGGCCTGCAGCACTCCCGAGAGCTCAACCTTGGCCTTTTCCGCAGCTTCGTTTATTCTCTGCATAGCTATTTTATCTTTTGACAAGTCGATTCCGTTCTCTTTTTTAAACTCGGAAACTATATAATCCATAATTTTATGGTCGAAGTCGTCCCCGCCCAAACGGTTGTTTCCATTTGTTGCGAGCACCTCAAAAACTCCGTCGCCTATTTCCAAAATAGATACGTCGAACGTACCTCCGCCTAAGTCAAAAACCAATATCTTTTGTTCTATTTCCTTATCAAGCCCGTATGCCAAAGCGGCTGCAGTAGGCTCGTTTATTATTCGCGATACGTTAAGCCCCGCTATGCGGCCTGCGTCTTTGGTTGCCTGCCGTTGGCTGTCAGTAAAGTATGCGGGAACTGTAATAACCGCGTCTGTTACCGTTTGGCCAAGATACGCTTCCGCATCGCCTTTTAATTTTTGTAAAATCATCGCCGATATTTCCTGCGGTGAATATGTTTTACCTTCGATATTTATCTTTCTGTCGGTACCCATATCTCTTTTTATAGAGCCTATTGTCTTTTCAGGGTTGGTTATAGCCTGGTTTTTTGCAACCTTGCCCACCAAACGCTCTCCGCTGTTGGAAAACGCTACAACAGAAGGTGTTGTTCTGCTTCCCTCCGCATTAACAATAACGGTAGGCTCTCCGCCTTCCATTACCGCAACACACGAATTTGTTGTTCCTAAGTCAATTCCGATTATTTTGCTCATTTCTTTTTCCCTCCTTTATGAAGTTTTATTATTTATTTACCGTAACCATGCTGTGCCTTATTATGCGCTCTCCCATGCTATAGCCCTTTTGTATCACCGATGCTATGCTTCCCGGGACCGAGCCTTGCTCCGGCTCTACCATCTGTATTGCCTGGTGCAGTTCGGGGTTAAATTCCTCTCCCAATGCCGGTATTTCATTAACGCCAATTCTTTCTATGGCATCTCTCATCTGACGGCACACCAACTCAAAACCCGTAAGCAACGCTTTATCCGCAGTTTCTTTATCTATCTGTTCGAAGGCACAGTCCATACTGTCGAGCACGGGCAACATTTTTTCTATTATGTCATACTGTCCGTCTTTAAACGCTTCCGCACACGATTTTAAAGACCTTTTTTTATAATTGTTAAAATCGCTGTACGTTCGCAGATATCTGTCTTTATACTCATCCCGCTCGAGTTGCGCATTCGCAAGCGCATCATTTTGTTTTGTTTCGAGCTCCTCTAATTGTTCTTCTTCCGCTAAACCTGCAGCAACGTTATTTTCTATTCCATTGTTTTCGTTGTTGATCTTTTCCTCATTCATGCTTGCGCCCCCTTTATCAATCCGTTTCTATAAAGCTTAAAAGTATCTGGTTTAAACTCTTGCTGACATGCTCGAGTATTGATATAACTTTGGGATAATCCATCCGGGTAGGCCCTATTACCCCGAAAGAACCTATGGATTTGTCCGCAATTTTGTACGTTGCGGTAACAACGCTTAAATCACACAGTTCTTCCACCTCGTTTTCAGACCCGATAGTAACGGAAAACTCAAGCTGTGTCGCTTTTTTCATCATTTCGTAAAGCATCTCTTTTGTTTCGAGCACTGAAATTAAATTCTTTGCCTTTTCGATGCTCATATATCCCGGGTAATCTATTATATTCTGTGTTCCCCCCAACACTATACCCCGCTCTCCCTGGGGCTCGATGCTCGATTCGATAGAGCTAAATATATTTACCACAAATTCGTCGTTGCCCGATAAAACGCCTCTTAAATATCCCTTTATATCTCGGCTTGCTTCGTCCAGCGTTTTCGATGCAAGTTTTTCGGTCAGCATACTTGCTATCATTTCAATGTAGTTTGACGAAATACCCTCCGGCACGTTTATAACAGTATCGGTTACAAGCCCCGCGCTTGTCACAACCAAAAGAATTGCCCTTCTTTCGGTCACCTTAACAAGTTGAATGCGCTTGATTTTAGAGTTTCTCATCTGCGGCTTTAATATCATTGAAATATGATGAGTGGTGTCTGACAGAACCTGCGCCGCTTTTTCGATTACCTGGCCGACCTCGGACATCTTGTCTTCAAAATAACGCTTAATATTGTCGGCTTCGGCGCTGTTTAGCTTGACAGCTTTCATCAGCCTGTCAACATAGCACCTGTATGCCTTCTGGGAAGGTATCCGGCCGGCGGACGTATGAGGCTGTTCCAGAAAGCCCAAATCCTCCAAATCCGCCATCTCGTTACGTATTGTTGCTGCCGAAAAATCAATCCCGCGTTTTTTTGAAATAGTACGCGAGCCTATAGGAAGACCGGTCATAATATAATCGTCAATAACAGCTTTTAATATGCACAGTTTTCTTTCGCTTAAGTTCATGCGGTCCCCCCTCTTAACGTATTGTTAGCACTCTATTAAGTCGAGTGCTAACATCAAAATAGCACTTATTTACTGCAAAGTCAAGTACCGATTTAGCTTTTAATGAATTCGCATATAAGGGCGTTTTGCATGTCAAACCCCTTTATTGTCGGCCTTATACTCATTTTATCAATATGTATGAGCCCTGCCGATTTTGTGATGTCGATCGCTTTTTTATATTGCAAAGCAAAATCTTTATTAAAGCGGCTATTGTAATCCTTAAAATCTATACCCGTTGCCAAACGAAGACGCAGCATTATATATTCGCATTCCCTTTCTGCGTGCTCAATTCTCTTTTTTGCTGCTATCGGGGAACAGCCGTTGCCTACAGCCTTTAAATAGCCGTCAATAGTTTCAATATTGGAAAACCTTGCATTATCTATCAGCGAATGTGCGGCGCATCCTAACCCTAAGTATTCCGCCCCCGCCCAATACTTGATATTGTGCATGCACTCAAACCCGGGCAACGCAAAATTGGATGTTTCGTAATGAATGTATTTTAACTTTTCCAATGTTTTTATCGCGCCGTGGTACATTGCCCTGTCCGCGCTTTCATCGGCTCCCAAAAAGGTTTTTGCCAGTTTTGTGCTGCTTTCCACATCCAAAGAATAAGCCGAAATGTGGTGCGGCTTAATCGATGCGATCCGGTTAACAGTCTCTAAAAAATTGTTAACCGTTTGCCCCGGCAACCCAAAAATGGTATCAATGCTGATGTTGCCAAGCTTTGATTTCGCTATATCATACGCCTTAACAAAATCGTTCCATGTATGGCGCCTTCCTATGCGCTTTAGTATTTTATCATCATGCGTCTGCAATCCAATGCTTATTCGGTTTATCCCTATTTTTTCGTAATCATATATTTTTTCTGCGTTTAGCGTTTCCGGATTGGCTTCAATGCTAAACTCTTTTACTTCGAACTTAAACGCTTTTTTAAGTCCATTTACAAGTTTAGCAATGTGCGAACTTTCAAGTACGCTCGGCGTGCCTCCCCCTATAAATACAGTATCGACAACGCATTCTTTGAGCAGCTTTTTATATTGGTACGCCTCGTCTATTACCGCCAAAATATATTGCCCGAATTTATGCTCCATGCAAGGGTATGAAATAAAGCTACAATAATAGCATTTGCGCGTGCAAAACGGTATATGAACGTAAATCCCCAAGCTGCGCATCAGTCCATTTTGAGCACGGACATAAACGCTTCGGACGGAACCTGCACGCTGCCCACCCGGCGCATACGCTTTTTGCCCTCTTTCTGCTTTTCAAGCAACTTCTTTTTGCGCGATATATCGCCTCCGTAACACTTTGCAAGCACATCCTTGCGCATTGCCTTAACGGTCTCCCGGGCTATTATTTTGCCTCCTACAGCCGCTTGTATGGGCACCTCAAACATTTGGCGCGGTATGGCTTGCTTTAGTTTTTCCGCAATGCTCCTTCCGCGCGAATATGCTCTTTCGCGGTGGACTATGATGGACAGCGCATCGCACACCTCGCCGTTAAGCAATATGTCAAGCCTGACCAAATCGCTTTTCTTATATCCCTTTAGCTCGTAATCAAGCGAAGCGTATCCGCGGGTGCGCGATTTTAGCATGTCAAAAAAGTCGTAAATTATCTCGTTTAAAGGCATTTCATAATGGATCATTACCCGCGTTTCTTCTATATATTCCATGTTCAAAAACGTACCGCGCTTTTCCTGGCAAATTTCCATAACCGCTCCTACATATTCGTCGGGCGTCATGACTGTTATATTTGCGACCGGCTCTTCCATATAGTCTATCAACGCTGCCTGCGGCAAGTTTGTAGGGTTATCGACGACAATTTTTTCGCCTTTAACTGTTGTAATGTGATAGCTTACGCTTGGCGCGGTAGTAATAATGTCTAAATCATATTCGCGCTCTATGCGTTCCTGCACTATCTCCATATGAAGCAAACCCAAAAATCCGCATCTGAACCCAAAGCCTAACGCAACAGATGTTTCGGGCTCGTACAAAAGCGAGGCGTCGTTAAGCGATAACTTTGCAAGCGCATCCCGCAGGTCTTCATAATCCGCCCCGTCGGCAGTATATATTCCGCAAAAAACCATAGGCGTGACGTGTTTGTAGCCGGGCAGCGGGGTCTTAATGCCGTTTTTAGCATTTGTAATGGTATCCCCCACTCTCGTATCCGATACGTTTTTGATGCTCGCCGCAATATAGCCGACTTCTCCGGCGCGCAGTTTTTGCGTTTTAAGCGGCGCAGGCAAAAATATGCCGACTTCGGTAACCTCAAAACGTTTGCCGGGCGCCATAAGCAAAATGTTGTCTCCCTCCGAGACGCTGCCGTTCATAATGCGCACATAGCTTATAGCGCCTTTGTAATTGTCGTAGAACGAATCGAATATAAGAGCTTCAAGAGGCGCGTCAACTTCGCCCTCAGGAGAGGGCAAATATTTAATTACCGATTCTATCACATCGTTTATTCCGATTCCTTCTTTCGCGCTGATACGGGGAGCAACAGAAGTGTCAATCCCTAAAACATCTTCAATTTCTCTGCATACCTCGTCAACGCGCGCCGAGGGCAGATCAATTTTGTTTATTACTGGCAAAATCTCTAATCCGTTGTCCATCGCAAGATAAACATTGGCAAGCGTTTGCGCCTCAATTCCCTGGCTTGCATCAACTACGAGTATCGCCCCCTCGCACGCCGCCATGCTGCGCGATACCTCATAGCTAAAGTCAACATGCCCCGGGGTATCTATAAGGTTAAGCGTGTACTCTGCGCCGTTAAACCCATAGAACATTCGCACCGCCTGCGCTTTAATTGTGATCCCGCGCTCTTGTTCAAGATCCATGGTATCAAGAAGCTGATTTCGCATATCGCGCGAAGAGACGGTATGCGTAAGCTCGATAAGCCTATCGGCTAAGGTAGACTTTCCATGGTCAATATGCGCTATTATACAAAAGTTTCTGATTTTGTCCAACTGTGTCATTCGGGTTAATCCTCCTATTGTCACGCAGATAATATTATATAAAACATAGAAGAAATGCAACAATTGCTTTATCGCCGTTTGTATTATAGTATTATCATAACAACGCATCGATAAGTTAGGAGGGTTTTATGGATAATATAGGCAAAACTTTAAAAGCGCTTAATAAAAATGGGTTTAATGCAATTTATGCGGAAAATGCACAAAAAGCCAAAGAGTATATGTTGTCAAAGATTGATAAGAAAGCCACCGTCGGTTTGGGGGGCAGCGCAACTCTTTTCGATACGGGCATTGTTGATGCGCTTTTAGAGCGGGGAAACACATTATATTCAAGCGAATTAGCGTCCCGCAGCGGCGGCGATAAGCTTGAACAAAGGCGTCTGAGCATGAGCGCGGATGTGTTTATGACTTCGGCAAACGCTCTTACTCTCGACGGGGTTTTGGTAAACATCGACGGCACAGGCAACAGGGTCGCGGCTTCTTTTTACGGACCGCCTATTGTTTTTTTTGTGGTTGGGAAGAATAAACTAACCAAAAACGTAAATACAGCCGTTGCCCGGATTAAAAAATATGCCTGTCCGCCAAATGCAAGAAGGCTTTCCCTTTCAACCCCGTGTGCAACGGAAAACCGCTGCAAAGATTGTGACAGCGAAGATCGCATGTGCAGCATAACGGTGTTTTTACACAGGCCCACAAAAGGAAAAATCATCAACGTAGTGCTGTTGGGTGAGGACTTTGGATTTTAGCGTTTATATGCTTTCAAAGGCGCTCGTGATTGAGCGCCTTTATTTTCGCATTCATAGGTTATCTCGTCAATATTGCCGCACCATTAGCTGCGGCTTTGCTAAGGCGAACTGTTAATTATTAGAGAATACTGCGCCAAAAGCACTTCTTTTTAAAATCATTTTGTTTAACCAAGCGCAACATCGAGGCACATCATAACGGCAAACCCAAGCATAGCGCCCATCGTTAGCTTTCCGTCGGCAAGCTCACCACTTCCCCCGGGGATAAGAGCATCAACAACAACATAAATCATTGCGCCCGCGGCAAAAGATAACGCAAAAGGCAATAATGGGCGTATAAAGCCTATCAGCATTACCCCCAATACGCCGGCTATCGGCTCAACAACGCCCGACAGCTGGCCATAGAAAAATGCGCGGCTTCTTTTCATTCCCTGCTGTAAAAGCGGCATTGCGACTGCGGTTCCTTCGGGGAAGTTCTGTATTCCTATACCAAGCGTCAGCATAAGCGCCCCCACGAGCGTTGCGCCCGGTATCCCCATCGCCAAAGCGCCGAAAGCCACGCCAATAGCCAACCCTTCCGGAATGTTGTGTACCGTTACAGACAGCACCAAAAGAAGCGCCCTGCGCCCTTTAGTAGACAAACCGCGCGTCTTTTTTAATCTCTTAAGTATCATGTCGGTCAGCTTTAAAAAGATCCCGCCAATCAAAAACCCGGCGGACGTTACCAGCCAGGGTACGCTTTCCATCTCTTCAGAAAGCGTAATGGCAGGAGCAAGCAGCGAAAAAAAGCTTGCCGCCACCATAACGCCGGCAGAAAACCCGAGCATCATATTAAGCATATTCTTGTTTATACGCTTAAAAAAAAGGGCGGGCAATGCGCCAAGAGCGGTAATCAGCCATGTAAAACAAGTAGCTATCAACGCCTGCACCATCACAGGCAGTCGTGCGAAACTATCCAAAATTAATCACCTCATGAGTTTATATATGCTCACAATGTGTTTTTGGTTCTTTACACGCTTTTTATATCTTTCTGTATTTGTGTTCTTAAATCGTCTATGTTGTTAAATTTTTTTTCATCCCGCAGCCTTTTTAAAAAATGTACGGTAATGCTATCGTTATATATGTCTTTTGAAAGTGATAAAATATGTATTTCAATGCTTTTATTAATGTTGCCTTCGCTTACCGTCGGGTTTAACCCAATATTGCAAACGCCTTTGTAAGTTTTTTTGTCGTGATTGATATTAACCGAATACACCCCGTTTTTGGGCACCGACTTTAAGCTGTCAACGCAAATGTTTGCGGTGGGAAATCCCAATTTGCGGCCGCCTATCCCACGTCCGCATCCTATTTCTCCAGAAATAGAATAAGGCCTTCCGAGAAGCGAAGCCGCTGATATGACATCTCCCGTTTCAATGCAGTTTCTAATACGGGTTGCGCTTACGGCTTGTCCGGCAAAAATTACAGGAGGTATTATTTTTACATCGAATCCAAAATCTTTGCCCGCCCTTATAAGAGAATCCGCATTTCCTTTTGCGTTTTTGCCATATGTATAGTTATACCCTGCCACAACGGTTGACGGCCTAAAATAATCTGCAATCATTTTCTCATACTCTTTGCTGCTTATGCTGATAAACGCTTGGTTGAATTCGGCAACGCACAAAATATCTATTCCCGCTCTTTCAAAAGCCTCTATCTTCTCCCGCTTGGTAAAAAGCCGCTTTGCCGTACCGAAATATTCCGCCGGCAACGGCTCAAACGTGAGCACTGCGCTTTTCCCCTGAGCCTTTTTCAGCGCATTTAACAGCGCCATATGCCCAATATGCAATCCGTCAAATGCCCCGAGAGCAATCGATAGTTTGCCTAAGTTTTTTGTCTGATTGAACGTAATTATCTGCATTGTCAGTCCACCAATAAAGTTGTTATTTTAGCAACCCCGCCGCGCACATATCCCAAGCCGATAAATTCGTCCTGCGCATACAGGCGCGCTTTGTCAATATCATCACACTTTGCGGCTACCTGTGCGCCGTTTACAAGCTTGCTTCTGTTCGTTTTATCCAAACTTACACGAGGGAACAGCGTTAAAAACTGTTCGGTGCAGTTTATGGCTTTTGCGCAATCTTGCTGTTTTAATTCGTCCGCCGTATAGGCCTGATATATATCAAGCCCCGCGCATTTTGTTCTAACGAGCAAAGACATATAAGCGGGCAAGCCAAGTTTTTCTCCTAAATCCTCGCAAAAAACGCGTATATATGTCCCTTTTGCGCATACTATCTTTATCAAGTGCGAATTGCGCGCTGTTTGCATTATATGTTGTGCGCTAAATATTTCAATCTCACGTTTTTTTTCAGGTATTTCTTTTCCTGCACGGGCTAACATATAAAGTTTTTTGCCTTCGTGCTTTACAGCCGAATAGGCCGGAACCTTTTGAACTGTTTTCCCGCAAAAACCTGCGAGGGCTTCTTTTACGTTTTCGATTTCCGGCAAAGCCATATCGGACGTGCGGATGATTTCCCCGTAACTGTCGCCGGTATCCGTTGATTTGCCAAAACTAACTTCGGCTACATATTCTTTTTTGCAATCCGCAATATATGACGATATCCGGGTTGCCTTTCCCACGCACACGGCTAAAACGCCGCATGCCCCGGGATCAAGCGTGCCGGCATGGCCGACTCTTTTTATGCCCAACAAGCCTCTCAAAAACAAAACCGCCCCGTTTGAAGACATTGCCGGCGGCTTTAAAAAATTAATTACGCCGTTCATCCGAAAAAAGCTCCGCGACTTTCTCTATTATTTGGGGTTTAACCTCGTCGAGTTTTCCGTTCACCACACAGCCCGAAGCCGCGGCGTGCCCTCCGCCTCCGTACATCGAAGCAATGGCGCCTACGTTAAAATCGCCTTTTGAACGAAAGCTTATCTTTATTGCAGTCGGCAGTTCGCGGAAAAATATCGCAACGTTCACATTTTCAATTTCACGTGCAAAATCCACTATGTTCTCGCAATCTGCGCTTTTTGCGCCAAGCTCTTTCATGTCGCTTGCAAGTAGTGTTAAAGCCGCAATTTTCCCGTTTGCAAAAATCTCAAGCCGGGACAGCGCCCTGCCTATAAGCAAAGTTAAGATAAGCGAGCGTTGGCGAAACAAAACATCCGCCGTCTCCCTTAGGTCGAACAATCCTATTAATTGCGCGGTATATGTTAGCACATTTTTGTTGGTATTAGAATAATTAAAATTGCCGGTATCGGTTGCCATGGCTATATACAAAAATTTTGCTGAAAGTTCGTCGTGCTCTGTTTGCATAAGGTTAAACAGCTCAAAAATCATCTCGCCTACGGAAGACGCGCCTGTAATATAGTTTAAGTCTGCAAATCCTTCGTTAGTGACATGGTGGTCTATATTGGCGGAAACTTTCGCGCAATCAAAAATCCGGGCGCATTTCCCTAACCTTGCTTTATCCGCACAATCAATAGCGACTGCCAAATCGGTTGATTGCGGCGCTTGTTTATGCGCCGTTAGCTCGTAAGGCAAAAACAAATTCCGGTACTTTTCCGGCATTTCGCTGTCGCAGCAAACTATTATAGCTTTCCCTCTTTTTCGCAATACGTGCGCCAAAGCAAAACAAGAGCCGAGCGTGTCGCCGTCCGGCTGAATATGGGCTATCAAGGTTATATGCTGCGCGCGGTTTATTGCCTCTACAATCGGTTCCATACCGCTAAACCTTTTTTAAAATCTGCGAAATATTACTGCTGTACTCGATTGTTGTATCGAGCAGAAAGGTAATCTCAGGCAACCGCCTTATTTTCATTCGCGCACCAATTTCGTTTTTAATAAACCCCTGAGCATGCGTTAATGTTTCTATGGTTGATTTTCTCTTTTTCTCAGTGTCGTATACGCTGATATAAGCTTTTGCGTATTTTAAATCGCGCGATAATTCTACATGCGTTACGCTTAGCATCTCCGATATGCGAGGGTCTTTAAGCTCTCCCATTATTATTTCGCTTAGCACCCGCTTAAACTCTGACTGCAAACCAAGCATCCTGTTCTTCACTGTCTTTCAATCTCCTGCATTTCGAAAGCCTCGATAATATCGCCTTCTTTAATATCGTTATAGTTTTTAAGCGTTATACCGCATTCGTATCCCTGGTGAACTTCGCGCGCATCATCTTTAAACCTTTTTAGAGAAGCGATAGCGCCTTCATGTATCACCACATCGTCCCTCAGCAAACGCGCGGACGCATTTTTAACAATCTTGCCGTCCGTTACATAGCTTCCTGCAATGGTGCCTATATTAGAGGCGGAAAACACCTCTCTAACCTGCGCGTGCCCTATTATAGCTTCTTTCAGCTCGGGCGCAAGCATTCCTTTAACCGCTTTTTCTATATCTTCAATGGCTTTATATATTACCCTATACAGCCTTATTTCAACCTTTTCTTTTTCGGCTTCCGCACGGGCAATGCTGTCCGGGCGCACATTAAACCCGATAATTATTGCGTTTGACGCGGAAGCAAGCATAACGTCCATCGCCCTTATTGCGCCAACGCCTGCGTGGATAACCTTAACTTTAACTTCGCTTATGCTAAGTTTCTCAAGCGATTGTTTGACCGCCTCCAAAGAGCCTTGAACGTCGGCTTTAATTACTATGTTAAGCTCTTGTATGCTGCCGTCTTCCACTTGCCCGAATAGTTCGTCAAGCGATACCTTTGAGATGTTTTTAAGCATTCCCGCTTTCTGTTTGTCTTTTCTTTCTTCCGCAACCTGCCTTGTCAGCTTATCTTGCTCTACCGCGTGCAATATATCGCCCGCCACCGGCACTTCCGAAAACCCGACCACCTCTACGGGTTGGGAGGGATACGCTTCTTCAACGCGGTTTCCCATATCGTCAACCATCGCGCGCACGCGCCCATATGCCACCCCCGCAACTATCATATCGGATACTTTTAAGGTGCCGTTTTGAACGAGCACTGTGGCGACCGGGCCTCTGCCTTTATCCAGCTTTGCCTCAATTATAGTGCCCTTTGCAAACCGGTTGGGGTTAGCGGTTAACTCTTGCACCTCGGACACGAGCAATATCATCTCAAGCAATTGGTCAATACCTTTGTTTGCTGTAGCCGAAACAGGAACCATAATTGTATCTCCGCCCCATTCTTCGGCAAGAAGCTCGTATTCGGTCAGGTCTTGTTTTATACGCTCAACATTGGCGCTTTCTTTATCAATTTTATTAATTGCCACAATAATGGGCACTTTCGCGGCTTTAGCGTGGTTTATAGCCTCGACTGTCTGGGGCATAACCCCATCGTCTGCAGCAACCACCAACACCGCAACATCGGTGACCTGCGCACCGCGCGCGCGCATGGCGGTAAACGCTTCGTGCCCCGGCGTATCAAGAAATGTTATCATTTTATCTTTGTGTTCAATCGTATACGCCCCGATATGCTGTGTTATACCGCCCGCCTCTTGCTCGGTAACCCGGGTTTTTCGTATCGCATCAAGAAGAGACGTTTTGCCGTGGTCTACATGCCCCATTACCGTAACGACGGGAGGCCGCGGCACAAGATCTTTTTTGGAATCCTTTTGATCGCCTTCCCCGAGAACGTCTTCGGCCGTTTGGGCGAACTTTTGTTCTAATGTAATGTTGAACTCGGAACATACGAGCAGCGCGGTATCATAATCAATCTCAGTATTTATGGTGCACATCATTCCAAGAAGCATAAGCTTTTTCAACAGCTCGGAAACAGGTTTCCCGGTTTTTTCCGCAAGATATTTTATTGATATCATCTCGGTGGTCATTACAACTTTTTCGACAACAATCGGCTGAGGGGCTGCGACAGGTTTGGATTTTATGCGGCGTTTGCCCCTGTATCTTAAATCAGTATCGTCGAATATCAACCTTTCTTTAAACAACGCTTTTTTAGATTTTCTGCCTCTGTCTTCGCGGCCGTACATTTGGTTAGCGCCTTTTTTACCCGGCGATGGTTTCCTGTCTACGGAGATAAAGCCGTTAAGCGCATTGCCTTTTTTAACTTCAGCGCCAACTGTTTCTTTCTTCCGCGCGCCGGCTTTAGTGCCTTCGGGCTTTGCTTGCTTTTGTATTTTAGGAGTATCTTTAGCGGCCCGCACCTTATCCTTTTTAACTAAAGCAGGCTTGGAAACGGCCTCTTTTTCTACCTGCTTTTTAGTCTGCTCTTGCTCGGCCTCAGGCGGTCTGATTTCCGCTTGTTGTTCCTGTTGTTTCTCTTCAACAATTATTGTTTCCGCCACTTTAGCGGTTTGCGTTTCTTCCTGTTTTAGCCGTTGTTCTTCAGCCTCCGCCCGCGCTATTCTTAAAAGCTCCGATTCAATACGCTTTAACGTGGACAGATGGTTTTGCACGCTTTCCTGCAGCGATTCTATCTGCGCAACCGTTTGTTTCGATTTATCAACAAGTAATTTATTCATGTCAAAAATATTAAGTTTGCTCATCTGCCGCTCCCACATTCGAAAATTTGTTTTATCCGTTTAGCAAATCTATAATCGGTAATGCCGATCACCATTATTCCTTCTTTCCCCGCCGGTATTCCCAAGCGCTCGTCCACCACAATATATTCTACACAAGCTGCGTTACACAATGCAACAAGATGATTAACGCTTCTGTCGCTAAGCCCGCTTTGCATAAGCAGCAATTTGATTTTGCCCTTGGTTAAACCTTTTTCGCAGGCGGCCGTTCCATATATTACCTTTCCCGCCCGGGCGGCAAGCCCCACCATTGCAAACCTATTTGATTTCACGTCTTAATATAACGCGCGCTATTGCGTTATATGCATTATCGTCAAGCGAAGCGGACAGCGCCCTGTCAAAAGCCTTAATCTTTTTTGCTTTGTCAAGGCAGGCGATATCGGGGCAAATATATGCACCGCGGCCGTGCGCCTTGCCCGTTTCGTCAGGCGTAAGATTATCTTGCGCCGCAACTATCCTGACAAGTTCTTTTTTTGGTCTTCCCTGCCTGCACGCTATACACATACGAATCGGGACTTTTTTAGGTTTCAACAGCCGAAAATCTCCTAACGTATATTTATCGTTTATGCTTGCGTTTCGTCGGAAACGCTTACATCGTTATGCAAGTTTTGATTGCCGTTTGATTGTAGCGTATCGTCAACATCGTCTGAATCATCGCCGTTTTGCTCTTCTTGGCTAAAAAGCGCCTGTTCTATCTGCGTCTGGCTCTTTATATCAATCTTCCATCCGGTCAGTTTTGCCGCAAGCCGGGCGTTTTGCCCCTCGCGCCCTATCGCCAGCGATAACTGATAATCCGGCACAATAACCTTTGCCGATTTTTCTTCTTCGTTTATCCGCACCATAAGCACCTTTGCAGGCCGAAGAGAATTTGCAATATATTCTATAGGATCGGCGCTAAAGGGAATAACATCTATTTTTTCGTTGCCAATTTCAGCGACTATTCTATCTATGCGGGAACCTTTCTGCCCCACGCAAGCGCCCACCGGATCAACGTTTTCTTCTTCTGAAAAAACAGCTATTTTTGTGCGCGAACCTGCCTCACGCGCTATGCTTTTTACCTGAACAACATTTTGCATAATCTCCGGCACTTCTATTTCAAACAGCCTTTTTAACAATCCCGGGTGAGAGCGCGAAACAATTATCTGCGGCCCTTTTGTCGTTTTTCTAACTTCAACCAAATATACTTTTATCCTGTCGTTAGCATTATATCTTTCGCCCGGTATGCATTCAGATATTGGCATCATTCCTTCCGCGCCTTCCACGTCTAAAAGCACGCCCGCTTTATCGGCCCGGTGAACGGTAGCGTTTAACAGCTCTCCTTCGCGTTCAATAAACCTGTTATAAACTACGCCGCGCTCCGCATCACGCAGCCTGTGCACCACAACCTGTTTTGCAGTTTGCGCCGCAATCCGCCCAAATGAACCAGGGGTAACCTCTATCTCCATTACATCTCCCGGTTCGTATGCTATATTTATTTTGCGCGCATATTCGAGTGAAACCTGAGAGGTTTCGTCTTCAACAGGCTCAGCGACCGTTTTTTTGGCAAAAACCCTAAACAAACCGGTAACAGGGTCTACCACTACACGCACATCCATGGTTGTGCCGTAATTTTTTTTATACGCAGAAACAAGTGCGTTTTCCACCGCTTCTATTAAAATGCTCTTATCTATGCCTTTTTCTTTTTCCAACGCATCGAGAGCGCTTAAAAACTCTTTGCTCATCAATACCTCCGTTATATTTCAATATGCAGTTTTACTGCCGCCACATCTTTATATTCAAATGTTGCGCCGTTGTCTAACGCAAACCCAATATCGTCATAAGATTTTAGCACCCCGGTCAATAGTTTTTTTCCATCAACGCTGCGGTATAGTTTTACGTCAACCTTTTTGCCCAAACTTTTGGCAAAATCCTTGGGCTTTTTAAGCGTCCTGTCCAGCCCGGGAGAAGAAACGCAAAGAAAATATGATTCTTCTATCGGGTCTTGCAGTTCAATTGCCGAATCAATCAGATTGCTGATTATTTCACAGTCCTCCAGCATGAGCCCGCCGGTTTTATCCGCGTAAATAATCAATTCCGTTCCGGCGGATGTTTTTTTAATTTCTGTATCAACATATTCGTAACCGTTTTTTGTTATAATAGGCTCAACAATCGCTTCAACGGCCTTTTCCGCTTTTTTTGCTATTTGACTTACCTCCGCCAAAATAATGCAGTAAAACTTCTCTTTTCTATAAAATAATTGAAAAGAGTGGGCTTTCCCACTCTCGGCTTAAAAAGATCTGCTTGTATCGCTAATGTACCATAAATACAAAATATGTGCAAGCAGATAATTAAACGCCTGTATAAAAATTGCAAATCTAATTGCCTATCATATAATGCCAGATATATCTGAGCTGCAAATATCTCATTCGCTGTCCTATATTCAAAAATGCGTTTCAAGTAATTGTTCATCCAATTCCCGATCCCTTTTATATTGGCTTTGTTAGCAGTTAGTTCGGCCTTAAGGCAGGGAGCTTTTGTGCCATAAGATTCAAAAATGGCAGCTATTGTAATACTTTTTAGTATCTCACCAAACCGGTTTGTTTACCGTTCTTTTTTGTGCTATTTTTTTATTTCGGGTGATTCATTTTATAACTTTACATCCACGTTATGTCCCAGCGCTTATTTGCCGCGCGCTTTTTCAAATAAGCGCCGCCACCGCCGCCATTGCGCCCGTCTGCCCTTTATCCCGCCTGTGTGAGAAGAACAGCTCTCTATGCTCATAGGTGCACATCTTAGCATCGGTTATGTTATCGGCGCTGATGCCCGCGGCAAGCATATCCTCTATGCACGCTTGGTTAAGGTCGGCAAAATACCTGTCGTTAATTTTTTGTACAACCTTATCGCTAAACCGCCGTTCGAAAATGTCTTTTACGTCTTTGCCCACTTCATAATGCTTAACGCTTATGCAAGGGCCTATCGCCGCAAGTATATCGGTTTTTTCGCTCCCGTTTAATATGAGCGATTTCACCGCATTTTTTGCAATATGCTCCGTCACTCCCCGCCAGCCCGCATGACAAACCGCCGCGGCGCGCCTGACAGGGTCATAAAAAAACAGCGGCGCGCAATCGGCATGGAAAGATATAAGCGGCAAACCTTTCACATCGGTAAAAAGCGCATCGCATACGGCTTGCAGGGGCTCTTTTGTTATGCCTTTGCCCGCATCCTGCCGCTGCGCTTTGTAAATCTTCGCGCTATGCGCGTAGTTAATGCTTACCGCGCGTTTATAGTCGAACCCGGCGGCACAACCAAAACGTTCCAGGTTCTCGTTAAAATTCTCGCTGCTGTTTTCCCGCTTCTTGCTAAAATTAAGGGTATCATACGGCGTTTTGCTGACACCGCCTATGCGGGTTGAAAATGCGCAACAAACGCCCCCTGCTTTTTCAAACGAAGGTATCTTAAAATACGCAACCGCGTTTTTGTTGTATAGTTTAAAACCTGTTTCCACTATTTCTCTTCAAGCAGCCTTTGAAGCTCATTCATAAATGTATCTACGTCCTTAAACTCTTTATATACAGAGGCAAACCTAACATATGCCACATCGTCAAGCTCTTTTAATCCTTTCATTACAAGCCCGCCAATCTCGCGGGTGGTAATCTCCTGTTTCAGCGAATTAAAAATAGCTTTTTCTATTCCGGATACAAGCGCTTCTATATCATGCATGGGGACAGGCCTTTTCTCGCACGCTTTTATAATGCCGAATTTTATTTTGTCCGCGTCAAATGGAACCCTGTCACCGTTTTTCTTTACGACAAGCAGCGGAAGGCTGTCTATCTTTTCATATGTGGTAAACCTCTTTTTACACATCAGGCATTCGCGCCGCCTTCTGATAGAACTGCCTTCGTCAGTCGGCCTTGAATCCACCACTTTGCTTTCAATGTGCCCGCAGTATATACATTTCATGATTGCAGCCCCCAAAACAATATTATTGACATTAATTATATCATAATGTCCGTAATACTGCCAAAATATTAATGCCCGGGTTGATAGTTTGGCACGCAGCTTGAATCTATTTCTATAAGTATTACATCCTCGCCTATCTTCTTGATATTGCCCCATGGTATAATGGTGTCCCGCTCGCCCCGGAACAAAAAAGAGAAGCGCGAAGGCCCGGGCACCACAATAGCGCACACTTTGCCCGAGCATATATCAATTATCAAATCACAAACATAACCAAGGCGCGCACCGTCAATTGTGTTTACAACCTCTTTTTGTCTTAGCTTGGAGAAACGCGTCATTTAAATCACCCCTCTCCATAATATTATTCTAAACATAAAAAAAAGACTGTGATAATGCTTTTTAAAGAATCACAATGTTAAATTGTTCTTTTCATTGATTTTAGCGCGTTTTTTTCTAACCTTGAAACTTGCGCCTGGCTTATGCCAATTTCTTCGGCAACTTCCATCTGAGTCTTTCCCTGATAAAACCTCATGTTAATAATCTTTTTTTCTCTTTCGTTTAGCTTTTCCATTGCCTCCTTTAAAGCAATGCTTTCAAACCATGTCGAATCGGCGCTGCTTTCGTCCGCTAACATATCCATTACAAAAATTGCGTCGCTTCCGTCATGATATACCGGTTCGTGAAGCGACACCGGGTCTTGAATTGCGTCAAGGGCAAACACAACATCCTGCGTATTTACTCCCATCTCGTTTGCGATCTTCTCTATGCTCGGATCTGCGCACTCTTTTTTGGAAAGCATATTGCGGATTTGCAATGCTTTGTACGCAATATCCCTTAAAGAGCGCGAAACCCTGATGCTGTTGTTATCGCGCAGATACCGCCTTAGCTCTCCCGTAATCATGGGCACGGCATAAGTTGAAAAACGCACCCCGAGTTCTACGTTAAAGTTGTCTATAGCCTTAATAAGGCCGATGCAGCCTACCTGGAATAAATCGTCCATATTTTCTTTTCGGCCTGAAAAGCGCTGTATTACGCTTAACACAAGGCGCAGATTCCCTTTAATAAATTCTTCACGTGCAGTTTTATCCCCGGCTTTTATTTTAAGCATCATCTCGCACATTTGTTTTTGTTTCATAACTGGCAGTTTTGATGTGTCCACACCACAGATTTCAACTTTGTTGTTAAGCATGCAATATCTCCCCGGTCGTTTTCATATCAATAGCATTGCCATGCAAAAATGCTTTTATACCGCTTAAAACCCGCTTAAACGGGGCGCAAATAAGGTGTGTGCCCTAACTTAGTCCACACTCAAACAAGCTCATATATCTAAAAAATTGAGCAAAAAGAAGTATTGGGTTGATGGTTAGAAAAAACCGTTTAAAGCACAATAAAAAAATGCTTTAACAAAAAGCATATTAAAAAATTAAATTATTTTAGAAAAATGTTTATCAGAATTAAAAAGGGCACCGCCTTATTTTTGTCTGTTTAAAAGACCGTTTGCAATGCTGATAAGAGCATCAGCCCGTTTGCCAAAACAAGATACGGCTTCTTTCGCCTGTTTGGTTTTTTGCTGCGCAATATCGCGCGAGGCTTTAAACCCCAGCGCCCGCACATAGGTCAGTTTGCCTTTCAAATCGTCTTTGCCTGTTGATTTGCCAAGCTCGCGCTCGTTTCCGTAAACATCGAGCATATCATCAACGATTTGGAAAGTAAGCCCTATGCTTTTACCGTAAACATCGAGCGCTTCAAGTTCGTTTTGATTTGCGCCCGCCAAAACCGCGCCCGAAGTTACGGACGCTCTTATCAGCGCCGCGGTTTTGTTTAGGTGTATATAGTTAAGCGCTTCAAAATCCGGCTCCTTGCCCTCGTACAACAAATCAGCCGCCTGCCCTGCTATCATTCCTTTAACGCCTGCCGCTTTGGCGATAACATGCATCGCCTTAATATGTTTGCCGGAGCAATCCGAATTGTTCGCCGCATCAAGCATAACTTCAAACGCGCAGTTTAGAAGCGCATCGCCGGCAAGTATTGCGTATCCTTCGCCAAAAACAACATGGTTGGTGGGCTTCCCGCGCCGCAATACGTCGTTATCCATCGCGGGCAAATCATCGTGGATAAGAGAATACGTATGGATCATTTCAATCGCACACGCAAAATCGAGAGCCTCACGCGCTTCGCCGCATACTTCTGCCGATATTAAGCAAAGCGCAGGCCTTATACGCTTGCCGCCGCCAAGGAGGCTGTAGCTTATGGCATCCTTTAAAATGCCCGGCTCGCACATATCGTCAACCAATTGTTTGAGCCGATTATTTATTTGTTCAACTATTTGTTTCGGTATCATTTTCGCCGGTTTTGATTATTTCAATTTTTGCTTTGTATTCGTCAAGTTTCTTTTGCAGCTTATCCGCCAAACTTATGCCTTGGCTGTAAAGCTCCATGCTCTTTTCAATACCCTCTCCGCCGGATTGCAGACGCTGCGCAATATCCGACAGTTTAAGCAACTCCTGCTCAAAATTATCCATTTATCTTCCCCTCCCGGTTGCGTAAGCCCTGCCGTCTTGGAATTCTATTTCCAGTTCTCCCGAAGCCAAATCTGCAGACTTTACTATATTTCCGGCACAGTCAAACACAATAGAATAACCGCGACTTAAAACGTTACGCGGATTTAAACTGTCAAGCAATCTTCCGTATTGCACAAGCTTAGTTTCGTTTTGAGATATGGTTGATTCCATTGCGCTTTCCGCCCGGCTTAATGAAAGACTAATTTGCGATTGCGCCTGGTTTAGCAAGTTTGAAAGCGGATAGCGCAAAATAGCCTCTTTATACATTTTAAAATTTTTTTCGTATATTTCAGCTGTATGCGCAATAGCTCCCGTAAGCTGGCTTTTGTACTGCGCAATCATATCTAACAGCGAACTCTTTTCTTTGACTACCAGTTCCGCCGCTACGGAAGGGGTAGGCGCGCGCAGATCGGCCGCCATGTCGCACAACGTATAGTCCGTTTCGTGACCGACGGCAGACACTATAGGGATTTTTGATTCAAACACGGCACGCACCACGCTTTCCTCGTTAAACGCCGATAAATCCTCGAAAGAGCCGCCTCCGCGCGCAACAATAATTACATCCACATCCGCTTGTTCGTTTAAGAAGGATATCGCGCGGCAAATGTCTGCCGCAGCCTGTGCGCCCTGCACCTGGGCAGGGTGAACAATTATGCTCACGCCGGCAAAACGCCGGGTTGCAACGTTTATTATGTCGTGCAATACAGCGCCCGCCGCAGACGTTACAACGCCTAATCTTGCCGTAAAGAAAGGCAGCGGCTTTTTGTTAGATTCTAAAAACAACCCTTCTTCCGACAACTTTTTCCGCGTCTTTTCAAAAAGCTCAAACAAATCACCTGTTCCCTTAGGCTTTACGGATTCAACCACAAGCTGCACCGCGGCGTTTTTTTTATAAAAGGTTAGCCTTCCGCCTATCTCAATTGACGCCCCTTCGCCTAATTTGTCCTTATCCTCATGCAGCATATAATCATACATTATGCAGCCGATCATGGCATCTTTGTCTTTCAACGAAAAAAAAGCGTGCCCCACGGTTGAAAAAGTTAAGTTTGTAATTTCGCCCGCGACGTTTATCCGGCTTAAAAACGGGTCGCTAAATATCTTGCGGCTTATATACTCGTTTACCTGAGCAACGCTAAATACAACGTCAACCATAAATCTGCGCCGCCTCAATTGTGTTTTCTAAAAGCATGGTTATTGTCATAGGCCCAACGCCCCCCGGCACAGGCGTAATGTACCCTGCTTTTTTAATTGCGCTTTCAAAATGTACATCTCCTTTTAGCTTTCCGTCAACCTTTGTTGTACCCACGTCAATAACAATCGCGCCTTTTTTAATAAAGTCTTTTGTTATCGTTTCGGGTCTGCCTATTGCCGCCACCAATATATCGGCACGCGAGCAAATACCGGCCAAACCGGCGGTGCGCGAATGGCACATTGTAACCGTGGCGTTGTTCTCCATCAGCAGCAACGAAACAGGCTTGCCTACCATGTTGCTTCTTCCCACCACTACGGCATTTTTGCCGCATATTTCCGCGCCCGTGCTTTTTATCAGATGTATTATCCCTTTGGGGGTGCAGGGCTTAAACCCTTTTTCGCCAACCAGCAGCCGCCCAGCGGAAACCACATGCAATCCGTCAACGTCTTTGTTAGGCTCAACTTCTCTTAGAATTGCAAGCTCGTCAATATGAGCGGGCAAAGGCAGTTGAACAAGAATGCCATGCAATGATTTATCCGCGTTTAAGCTGTGAATCAGCGAAATAAGCTCGTCCCGGTTTATATCCGCATCAATAAGATGCACAACAGAATGTATACCCGTCTGGCTGCAGCCAAGCTCTTTATTGCGAACATACACAGCCGAAGCAGGGTCGTCTCCCACCAATATTACCGCTAAACCCGGGGTAATTCCTTTAGCTTTTAGCCCCTCAACTTTAATTTTCAGCTCTTCCCTAAGGTTTGCCGAAATGGTTTTCCCGTCAATAATATTAGCCACGCCTATTCTCCTTTACTGCAGTGCAGCCAAGCCGCATAAGCCAAGCCGCAAGCATTGTCGCTGCAATAGTTTTTGTGCGTCAGAATGCAGTTAACGCCGATTTTTGAGCATCTCTCTTTAATTCGTTCTCTTATAATCCCGTTGCGCATCACGCCGCCCGTAAAAATGAACTGCCCCAGCCCAAAAGTTTTGGCCGCGTTTTCCGTAAGCGAGACTATCGTGTTTGCAACGCAATCTATAACATCGCTTAAAACCTCGGCGCGATCTTCACCCGCTTCAAGCCTTCGTACAGCCTGAGTTTCCGCCCCCGAAAGGTTTGCGCCAAGCCCTTTAACATGTGCGCTTAGCGTGCTTGTTGTTTTGCAGTACAGCTTTTCTGCCTGTTGACCGGCAGGAAACGGCAGCCCGGCTTTAACCCCAACCCTGTCTATTAGCTGTCCGCATGTAATATCAAGAGCCCCGCCTATTTGCTCTATATGCTGTATTATGCCGCCTGTTATAAAAATACGCAACACATCAAGCGTTCCGCCCGAGACGTGCAACGCCCCGTAATATCCGTCATTGACACAATTGTTTAAAAATGAGCAATAAATATGCGCGTGCTGATGTGTAAGCTCAAAAAGCTTTGCAGCTGCCGCAAAAGCAATCGCCCGGGCGTGCGATGCACCCACGTTAAAAACAGGCATGTAAGATTTTTCTTTAGGGCATGGTTTTGCGCTGTATGCAACGGCTTTTATTCTTTTGTTGACTGCGGGATTATTTAAAAATATTAAATCAAGGTTTTTTATATGTTCGAAAACGGCAGCGGATTGGCGTAAACCCAAGCCCCCTTTTGGCACACAAATAGTTTTTCTCTCGTCAAACGCAATCCTGTCTGTATAGCCCGAAACTGATGTGGTGTATGCGCTTGTATCTAAAGCAATGAAAATGTCATTCGCGCTCATCGCATTTTCTCTGGCTTGGATACAACGGACGCTAATATGCCGTTTACAAACCCTGCGGAATTATCGGACGCATACCTTTTTGCTAACTCGACGCATTCGTTAATAGTAATTTTTTCGTGGATATCATCGCAAAAATAAATCTCGCAAACCCCCAACCGCAGTATCGACAGCTCAACCTTTGCCATTCTGCTTATGCTCCATTTATCTGAACATTCCGAAATGGCTTTATCCACTAAACTACAATTTTCTTTATAAATATCTATAACGCGCATCACATAATCCCACGCATTGTCGTTCATGCCTTTTTCAAAACAGTCGCGCATTATTGTCATTGTCTTGGGATTAAACTCGCCCGCGACGGCGTATTCGTAAAATAAACGAAAAGCGGTGTCCCGTGCCGACCTTCTGCTCAAATTAACCTCCGCCCGCTATTTAAAAACATCAGGCAATATCTTGTCCAACATTTCGAACAACTTTCTTTTAAACCTGTTTTGTGTGCCAAAAAAAGCGCCTATGCCGATACATATCGCCAAAAATAACGTACTGAAAAAACCGATGGATAGAATAAGAATTCCTACTGACAATCCTATTCCTATGCCTGTAAACAAACCTTTTTTTAACTTAACATAGCTTATAAAATCCACTATTCGACACGCGCCTTTACAACCTGTGCAGTCTTTTCGACAAGCAGTTTTATTTTGTAAACTTCGATACCCGCGAGCAGCTCTAAATGCGCTTTAAGCCCGCTTTGCAACGCGCTTAACGTTTCCGGGATATTTGTGCCTTCAGCCACCGAAAGCACCGCCGCAACCTTAAGCTTTGCGTCTTTAGACTTAACGGACGCCTTAACGTTTCGAATTGCCGCATCGTTTGCAAGGTAGCGCATCGTCATTTCTTCAAGTGCGGAAATACTTACGGATATTATACCGTTTTCGGTAACGCGCACCTTAGCATCTTTAGCTGTCCGCCTTTTGAACCCTGAAAATAAAAACGCCAAGCTAAGCAAAACAATTGCAACGCCTAACAAGCTAACGGGAAATGCCGCATTGCCGCTATATAGCATTTCAATCCAAAAATGAGGGTGAATGCTGTCGATTACGCCCCAAACGCACAGCAAAACAACACAAACTACAAACAGTACCGCCAAAACGTAAATCGCCGACAAAAACCTGATAAAAATCCGCATTTTCTTTTGTACCTCAATCTTATTTAGTGTACGCGTTTGCTATCGTCCGGGCTCTCTTTAGTTATACGCACTCCCTGAATGTGTACGTTAGTCTCAACAACGCGCAACCCCGTCATGGTTTCAACAGCCTTTTTAACGCTTGCTTGAATCTTCTGCGACATGGCGGGAATCTCTATTCCATAATCCACAACTATAAAAACATCGATCGCGCATTCTTCTTTGCCAACTTCAACCTTTACGCCTTTTGTCAGGTTCTTTCTGCCAAGCAGCTCGGCAAGGCCGCCCGAAAGACCGCCGCTCATGCCGGCAACGCCTTCGATTTCAATTGTCGCCAAACCTGCGATAGTCGCCACCACGTCATTCGCAAAGGAGATGCTGCCGTTTTGCTCTTCCCGTGTGTTCATTTCGTTTGCGCTCAAAACAACTCACCTCGTTCAATTAATGTTTAAATTATAACAGACAGCGCAACTGATTACAATCTGCCATGCAACAAATGTTTATTGCCTGCATTTTCGCTTCACCCCTGCAATATTACCTTAATATTCTGCGCGGGTTCCCCTGTTTCCTTGCGCACAATTTCCAACACTTTTGCGGCTTCTTCTTTTGTTATCTGTTCCTTTTTCAGCACAACGTTCACCGAGCCTGTTTGTACGGTAACTATTGCGTCTTCAAACCCCACGGCCATAAGAAGCCCCTCTATGGTCAGTTCGGATTCCATATTCTTAACTATCTGAATCTTTTGGTTTTGCGCGTCCTTTACATTTTCCGCATCGCTTAGCTCGCCGTTTATTATGCTGTCAAGATAAGCCACTTCCGTTTCTCTTTGGTTCTCCCTGTTAGCCTTATAATCATAGAAATAGTTTTTTGACGACATAACCGCAAGATCGTCCATAGACATCGCGCCCTCAATTTCGCTCGGCTCTTGTTTTGCGGCACTCTTTGTTGTTTCGTTTCCCAAAGCGAAATTGATATACCCGACAGCCGCCAACATAACAATAAGCGCCATAAGCAAAACATATTTGCCTTTAGTTTTCATTACATTGTTAACCTTATTCATTGTTCTCACTTCCCTTTATTATTTCATTTTATATACGTCAACCTGATTTGAGCCTATATTTAAAACGGTCTTAACTGCGTTTATCAGGTTAAGCTTAACCGCAATGTTATCCGCACCCGTTGCAACCACAATAACGCCTTTAACAATCGGGCTTTTCTCTTTAATCACCAGCGCGCTGTTTCCTCCCGCTAATGTTACCACCTCGCTTTGAGTGTTTTCCGTATTTGTTGTGCTTGTGTCGTTGTTACGCGTATCCGTTTTTGTTGTGATTTGCGTATCCTTGCTTATTGCCGGGACAATTTCCGTTCCCGTTTCATAGGTGATCATAACCTCCACGTCTCCCGCGCCCTCTATCCTTGAAAGTATGCATTTTAATTTCTGTTCCACCAAATCTTCATTTTCTATTTTCAGCGGCATGGGCTCAATTTCTTTTGTATTTACAGGCGCTTTGCTCTCGGACGCAAAAAATATTGCAAGTATCACTATAGCCACAAGGATTATTATCAGGTATTGTATCTTTTTTTTTGAGTCCATTTGCTTAAACCTTGATGCAAAAAATCCCGGCTCTTTTTCTGTTTGTAATTTTGCCATGTCTGTTCCCTTTCACTATTCATTTTTATTTTGGTAATCGTTTATATATACCTCATATAACCGATAAATATAGTCCTTATACCTTGCCCCTTCGTAGTCGAACGCTTCCCCTTTCTCCGCCAAATTAAATGCATCGTTTAACGTATTTGATACGTCTTTGCCGGTCAAAAACTTAACTATAGGGGATAGTATAATCATTGTTACAACTATACCCGTCACAGTCGCAACGTATTTTTTTATTCCGCTTTCGGGGAGCATCATGTTTATTATTGTGCCTATAAGTATTGCAACCGTAACCGACGCCGCCCAAGATAGAGCATAAGAATCCATATTGTCACCTTAGCATAACGTTGTTATTTCCCGCCCCAATAATTACCGCCGTAGTTACAAAAAACATAACGGCGGCAGCCGCCAATGCGGCGAACAGCAACAGCAGCACTCCCGCCGCATCCTGAGTAAATTTGCTCATGTTTGAACCGGATATAGGCTCTAACACCGCACCCGCAAATTTAAACACAAAATAATGGGCAAGCAGCGCAAAAAGAGGCGATATAACTATGCCTATTATTATTACAACGCCGCATATGCCCACTGCGTTTTTAACCAGCAGAGTACAACAAACCAGCACGTCTGCAGAGTCGGATATCATGTTGCCCACAATGGGCACCATTTTGCCTATTGTAAACTTCGCCGTTTTGATTGAAAGCCCGTCAAGCGTTGAACTTAAAAGCCCCTGCATCATTATTATGCCTATAAATACCGTTGAGCTTATCCCGATTGCCCATTTGACGATGCTTTTTAGCAAAGAGCAAAACCCGGAAAGTTTTACGGTAGACGAGAAATGATTAATTATTGTAAGCACGGTAAGCACAATAACAACAGGCAAAACTACGCTTTTGTAAAACATCGACATGCCGGTAGTTAAAAGCACGGTGGCGGGGCTTAATATCGCAGAAGCGCTTATTCCGCCAAGCACCGCAAGCAACGCAATAATAAGCGGAAAAAAGTCGGTCGAGAATTCAGTCATTGCCGATATTGCGCCGGTGCCGATAGAAAATGCCGACGATAATATGCTTATCGTCATAGTGCCGATTATCACATACTGCGCCATCAGCGCGGCCTTAGATACTCCTGTGCTGCCAAACGAAGGCGAAAAGTGCGTAATAATCGAAAATATAAGGGCCACTACTATTATCTGAATAATGGCGGGCAGAGTTTGGTTTATTCCTGTTAAAAAAAAGCCGAGCAAAGCCGAAAGCACGCCGAATATATCAAAATTTGCGCCTCCCGTTGCAAGCATCTCAATAAAGCTGTCGAATCCGCTCCCTTTGGTAAATGGTTTTAGCTGTTTGGCGTATTCTTCGTAGTATGATTCTATTTCGTTCAAATCGGCAGATGAAATTGCCCGGCTGATATTTTGTAATATCTCGTCTTCGGTTTGCTCTGCCAGCGCCTCTTCCACAAAATCCTGCGCTTTGGCGGTGGAAGCCGAAAATATAATACTTAATATAATAATTATTGCGACAATGGTTTTTTTCATATGTTTATACCAGCATTTCAAGTATCATATTCAAAAATGCGCTCAGTATAGGCAGCGAGAGCACAACAATAAACACCCTGCCCGCTATTTCAACCTTGGCGGCCAACGCATTTTCTCCCGTATCCTTTAGAACATGCACCGCAAATTCACATATATACGCTATGCCTACAATTTTAATTACTACCGTGATAGCGTCCATTGGTATTGCGTAACTGTTTACTATTTCTTTAACGTAATCGACTGCCGTCACGATGTAATCAAGCACATATATAAATATTATAAGGCCCGCAACAATTCCGGTTTGCATTCCAAGTTCGGGCTGTTTGTGCCTAACCGCCGCCACAAGCACTCCGGCAATAACGCCTATAAACGCAACCTTAACAATCTCCATATTCAGTACAGATTGAATATTCGCTTTACGCTGTCAAACAAATTGCTGACAAGATCCACAACCATAAGCAATACGATAATAAGGCCTGCTATGGTTGCCATCGTTGCAATGTCTTCACGGCCGGCGCGGGTTAAAAGCTGATTGAGCACCGCAATCAGTATGCCTATTGCCGCTATTCTAAAGATAAGCTCTATGTCCAAACCTTTCCTCCTTCATATTACAAGCAAAGCAACAAACAGACCGCCCAAAAGCCCTGCCATGTTATAAAGCCGGCATTTTTTGTTCTTCTCGATTTCTAAAAACTCAAGCCTTTCACTCAACCTTTTTAGATATAACTCCGCCTGTCTTTCGCTTGGGTTAGCGCTAAGCGTTTCCGCCGCAGCCCCGCCATCGCTTATAAAGCGCATGTCCTCTTTTGTAAGAAAGCTTAACCGTGCGCTCACGCCGTTAAAACAGCTTTTCCAAATGGTATCCAGCCTAAGCTGCGGGCTTTCACGCAGCTGTTGCGCACAGGCATCAAAAAAAGGCTGAATATAATCGCTCCCGCAAGCGCTAAGCGCCCTGTAAAGCTCTTCATTCAAACCCACTACTTTATCCGACAAATAAGTAAGCGCCGATTGATATTCCCTAAAATACTGCAGCCTCTGCATAAGTTTATTGGAAAACTGTCTTCCTAATGCGGCGCTTAAAATAACTATCACAGCACTGATCAAAAGTTTCATACCGCCCGCCTGCTTTTGAGTAATATAGGGGTTTTCAGCCTCTCCTGAGCCGAAGAATCATATATTTGTTCCACCGTTATCCGCCCGAGAGAAGCCGATAATACAACATACGAATCAAAAAGATTTTCATCACAAACTTTTTTAAAGAATAATCGGTTTCTTAAGCTGTTAAAATCGGGGGCGTGGGCAGTCGCTATCATTACCACGCCGCTGTTCGCTACCTCTTTTATTGCTTCCAAATCATCGTTTCTGCCTATTTCGTCCGTAACGATAATATCGGGAGACAATGAGCGCAGCGCCATAAATACGCCCGTGTGCTTTAACACGTTAGATATAACATCCGTTTCTCTGCCCACGTCAAACAGCGGGCTGCCGTATGAGCACGCCGAAAGTTCTTGTCTCTCGTCAATAAGCGAAACGCGGCAGGGAGCAAGCCCAATTCCGTTTCCCGCACATCTTGCTATATCTCTGACTAAAGTTGTTTTGCCGAGCCTTGGAGGTGAAATTATAAGAGTGCTGTAAAGCCTGCTGCCGTCCGATATAAAGGGTAAAAGCGTTTTTGCTATGCCAAAGCTTTCGCGCGGTATTCTAAAGTTTATTCCTTCTATTGTTTTGAACGCTTTGATGTTGCCGTTGCTTATAAGCGCGCTGCCCGCAAGTCCGGCGCGGATGCCGCTTTTCAGCGTTATATATCCTTGGTTTATCTCATCCCTATACGCATATGGAGAACGCCCCGTTATCGCCTGCAGAACCTGCTCCGTATCGCTTTCTGAAACAATAATGCCTTGCGTTTCGGACAAACTGCCGAATTCGCTTACGCAATAGCCTTTGTCGCACGTATATATCATCAAAGGGCGGCTTACGCGCAGCCTAACTTCTTCAACGCATTTGGCGGTATTTTCATTTATACTTTTTAATGCGCCGAATAAACAATCGGGCAGATATTTACAAAGCGCATCAAGCCATTCTATTCTTTGTTCCATGCAATATGTGTATGATTAACTGTTTTGATTTATAACAAAAATGACACCAATAAAAAAACCGCACAACAAAAAATTTATGCTTGTTTTTCAGCAAAATTAAGTATTAAGCGAAATTTGTTCCGATGCTGTGGCGTTGTTTTTGGGGTAAGCTGATATTGCCTTTATTCGCCGTATCCGGCGGGATGCTCTTTGTGCCAATCCCAAGCGCTTTGTATAATATCTTTTATGTTTGTAATCTGCGGCTTCCATCCAAGTATTGTTTCCGCTTTTTTATTGGAAGCGATAAGCGTGGAAGGATCGCCCGCGCGGCGCGGCTCTATACGCGCTTCAATTTCGCGGCCGGTGACATCGCGCGCCGCCTCAACTATCTCTTTCACCGAAAACCCGCTGCCGTTGCCCAAATTGAATATGTCGCTGCCGCCCTTTTCAAGGTGCTCGTAAGCCATAAGATGGGCCTGCGTTAAGTCGCAAACGTCTATATAATCTCTAACGCAGGTGCCGTCGGGAGTATCGTAATCATCGCCGAATATCCCGATATAATCCCTTTTGCCAAGCGCCGCTTGCAACACTATGGGTATAAGATGAGTTTCAGGCCTGTGGTCTTCCCCTATCCCGGTTTTGTTATCCGCTCCCGCCGCATTAAAATAGCGAAGCGCAACATATTTGATGCCATATGCGATGTTGCACCACTTAAGCAGTTTTTCAACAGCGAGCTTTGTTTCTCCGTACGGGTTTGTAGGCTCTGTTCTGTCGCACTCTTCTATCGGCTGTTTTTCAGGTTCCCCATAAACCGCGGCTGTAGAGGAAAATACTATTTTCTTAACGTCAAATTTTCGCATCACGCTAAGCATCATCTGCGCGCCCAATAAATTGTTCAGATAATACTTAAGCGGTTTTTTGCAGCTTTCGCCTACAAGTGAACATGCGGCAAAATCTATAACCCCGTCAATTGCCGTTGTGGAAAATACGTCTTCAAGAAACCCCGCGTCACGCACATCGCCCACATACAGTTTTCCGAATTTAACCGCCTTTTTGTGCCCCGTGCTCAAATCGTCAACTACAACAACGTTATACCCTGCGCCATCAAGAGCGGCAACCATATGGCTGCCTATATAACCCGCTCCGCCTGCTACAAGAACTGTTTTCATTGTTTTCCTCCCGCAAATTTCTTATATGCAATTCTTAACTCTTTGGCTTTTTCTTCCGGACTGCTCGGATTGCACCATGCTCCCGCTCCAATTTCCGAAGATGCAAAAAACTGCTGCACCGTACCCGACCTCATAGGCGGGATAAATTCTATATGGAAATGAAACGTATTTTTCATATCGTCCATATTTGTTGGTGCGTTGTGCATGCACATCATATACGGCAACTGCGTATCGAACAAACAATCATACATCCCCGCAACCGAACGGACGGTTTCGCCCAGCGCGTTTATCTCTTGCCCGTCCATACCTGATATGTCGGGTATGTGTTTGTTGGACACTACAAATATACCATAAACAACATGCGAAAAAAACGGTATATATACGCTAAAATGTTTATTTCTAAATATTATGCGCCTGTTATCTTTGATTTCGGCTTTGAGTAAATCGCAAAAAAGGCATCGTCCTTTTTGGTCCGTGTATTTCTGCGCAGCAAAAACTTTTTGTTCCGCCCTCTTTGGTAAAAATGAATAGCCATAAGCCTGGCCATGCGGATGCAGAATCGTAACGCCTACCGGTTCCCCCCTGTTTTCAAATATATACACATATTTTATTTTAGGGTCCGCACTAAAATCAACAAACACCTCTTTCCACATTTTCGCAAGTTTATGTATGTGGTTTGTATCAAGCCCGGCAATATTGGCATTGTGCTCGGAAGAGTACAGAAGCACTTCGCAAATGCCGTACGAAGGAGAAACTTTAAAAAGCTCGTCGGTATCAACCGCATCCGGCGCCGGAGGCGTATTCATAAGCGCCGGAAAATCGTTTGGATATCTGAAAACATCATATTCGGGCGGCACCTTTCCGCTTCCCGGACAAAAAGGACACCATCCCTTTGGCATCTGCGGCCGCGCTTGCCGGTGGCTTGCAATCATCACCCATTCGTTTGCTACGGCATTCCATCTTAATTCAGCCATACCTTTCCTCCAATACGTAAGCGCCAACCGGCCTTACGGAAAGCGTATGCGCGCAGCCTTGCCCGAACGCGCCTTGCATTGCGTTTATATATTTCTTTTTTATGTTATCAGGCACCACCGCAATTATTGTACCCGCAAAACCGCCGCCGTGTATTCTCCACGCCCCGGTGCCCGCCAGAACTCTTTCGCTTAAGGCGAGCGCAAGCGAAATGCTGCGTTCAATAATATTATCCGTGGGATAACAGTTTTGCAGGTTTGCGGAGGACGAGCGCCCCGAATCTATCATGTGTATTTTAAAACTTTCAATATCGCCGGTTTTAAGCGCTTTTAGCTGCTTCGCCACCCTTTCGTCTTCGTCAAAAAAATGAATTGCGCGCAATATGGCACGATCTGTAAGCTTCGCCCGCAAAGCAGCCATTTGTTCAAACAATCGCTCTATATTCAATTCTCTTAGCACTTGTTTTTTAAAATATGCCGCAACGCTTTTCATTTCCTGAATTATTGAGGCGTACTCGCTGAGCAGGTCTGCATGGCTGCCTTTGGCATCCGTAACTATAATAGCGTGCTTCGATTCATTAAAACTGTATTCCACTCTCTCAATTTTTGGCGCGGCCGGGTTTTTGAAATCAACCGCTATTATGCCGCCAATTGCGCAAGCGGTTTGGTCCATAAGCCCGCACGGTTTTAGGAAATATTCGTTTTCCGAGTATTTTCCTGTTTGCGCAACAAAAAGCTTATCGACTGCGTTTTCATTATACAGGTAATTTAATATCGAGCCGATCAATATTTCAAACGCCGCCGATGACGAAAGCCCCGAGCCGACGGGTATTTCCGATTCTATATATGCGTCTAAACCGCCCGCACAATAACCATAGTGCAAAAATCTATTTACGATTCCCCGCACAATGGCAGCCGAAGTTCCTGTTTCATTTTGCCTTTTTTCCGTATCGCGCGTATCGATGCTAAGCGGTTTAAAACCCTGCGAATGTACGTTTATTATGCAATCGCTCCTTTTTGAACAAACCGCTATCATATCCATGTCTATTGCCGCGGCAAGCACCCTGCCATGCTGGTGGTCGGTGTGGTTGCCGACAAGCTCTACACGCCCGGGAGCGCTGATAATACAGATTTCCCTTTGTCCGCAAAATAATTTCTCAAAATTCTCAACCGCTTTTTTATACCGTTGCTTTTGCCCGCCGGCCCTATTCGAATAAATATGTCTTAGCTGACTATCATAAATCCCTTTATCTATTTTTTGTGCCCAATTATCAGGAAACTGCATGTTTTTCTCCTTTGTTTTTTTGCGCAGTTCGTTAAAACTTTTTCACTTAAAACTCTTCAATATATATGGACTAACCAAATATGGACTAAACAAAACGCATAAACAAACAATGATAAAAGGCGCATGCGCATAGATTATTTAGCGCCGATCGCCTATTGCGTTCAAATTATGCGAGTATTTGTTACAAAAGTGTTGCGAAACTGCTTATAGTTCTATATAATGTTATCAATTAGAGGGACAAGCGTGTGATTAAATAAGTTGCCTGCAAAAGGATTGGGGAATATTATGAAAATGCGGTATAAAAAAAAGAGAGTAAACCTTTCGGAGCATTTTAAAAATTTTGTCTCTTTTATTCTGCGTTTGATACCGGATAAAAACGCCGGAAAAATGCGTTCCCGGGTTGCCGAAAGCGGAATGCGCAAACGCGCAATACGCATAAAAAACAAACGCCGTTTAATCTTAATCTGTTCGGGATTTGCCGCAACTATTGTAATAATAATAACAATTGCCGTTTTCTCAGGCAACAATGTTCAAATAGCTTCTACCGAACCGCATTTGCCCAAGCAAACTGCCGCTCCGCAAACTTCGCCTATCGAAACAGTTGTCAGCTATTCGGTCGTAATGCCCGTATATGATTCCGTTTCTCTTTCCTATGGAATGAGAACTTCGGTAATCGCCGACGTTCAGACACGGCTGATGGAACTTGAATACATGGACAATGACGAGGCGGACGGCATATTCGGCAGAATAACCGAAGAATCCATAAACCTTTTTAAGAACCAGCACGGGCTTGCTGCCAACGGCGTTTTAGATAAAGACACTTATGATCTCTTGTTTTCTAAAAACGCGCAATACTATACCATAACAATAGGCGCTAAAAACACCGATGTTACCGAGCTGCAACAGCGACTGTACGAGCTTGATTATATCTCCAAGGTTGACGGCTCTTTCGGCGAAAATACCGAAAATGCCGTCAAAAGGTTTCAAGAGAAAAACAAACTTAGCGTTGACGGCAAGGTTGGCAGGAAAACACGCGAAATGCTGTATTCCGAAGATGCTGTGGCAAATATGTTTTCGTTTGGTGATAAAAGCGATGAAATCCTTAACTTTCAAAAGCGGTTAAAAAAGCTGGGGTATTTTGATGACGAGCCTAACGGAACATTCGGCAAAAAAACAAAAGAGGCCGTAAAGCTTTTTCAGGAAGCCACCGGGCTGATTGCAGACGGGCATATCGGGCCGCAAACAAAAATGGCGCTGAATTCTAAAAAAGCTCAAAGCTTTGCAATTTCAATCGGCGCTAAGGGCGATCGTGTTTCTGAGATCCAGACATTATTGAAAAAATACGGGTATATAAAATCTGTTGACGGCTATTTTGGCTCGGCTACCGAATCGGCGGTGCGCAGTTTTCAGAAAAGTAACGGGTTGACTGTTGACGGCAAGGTGGGCAAAAAAACGCTTGAAAAACTAAGATCGCAAAACGTTAAGAAATATACCGGGCAAACCCCTTCCAAACCTACTAAGACGGGAACTAACGTTGAATCGTTTATCTCTAAAGCGGCAAGCAAACTCGGCTCTAAGTACGTGCGCGGCGCAAAAGGGCCAAACAGCTTTGATTGCTCGGGATTTGTATATTGGTGTTTAAACCAGGTTGGGGTAAAACAAGGGTATTTAACATCGGCGGGATGGGCCTCCAGTAAAAAATATACACGTATAAACCGTATTGGAGACCTCAAAAAAGGAGATATATTGGTTGTTACGGGCCATGTGGCAATTGTGGCTGGCAACGGATATATAATTGACGCGTCCGCAAGCAACGGCAAGGTTGTAAAACGCAAATATAGCGGCAGTTGGTGGTCGAGAAACTTTAAATGCGGTATACGAATCTTTTAAACGTTTAGGGTTCTTGCTCGTTTGGCGTTTGGTCATCCGTTTCATTGTCTTCGGCGTCGTTTGAAATTGTTTGCCGGGTCATAATTGTTATGCTGTCGTCCGCAGATAAACAATTGAGCGTATTTTCGTCTATTACAGTGTACAGCGTTTGCACACCGTTTGCGCTAAGCGTCAAAATGTTGTACGAGACAGAGTATTCGCCCTGTCCGATAAGCCCGCCGTCTTGACCGTATAAAAAATAGACGCCGTCTTTTATAAGCTCTAAATAAAAATCCGTATCTAACTTTACAAACTCAAGCTCGCTCAATATATCCCCGTCAGGCTTTATAACGCTTGTTACTTTCCAAATGCCGGTAAAGTCTATGTGCGAAAAATCGGGCGGCGGCGTGGGAGACGGCTGAACAATCGGGGACGTGACCGGCGCGGGCGGGCTCGTTTGGTCAGGAATATTGTTTTGACCGCATGCGGCAAACAGCAGTATTGCTGATATTACAAAAAAACAACGTTTCATTATTACCCTCTTTTTATAGCAATTAATTCATAATATAACTGCAAATGCGGCGTGTCAAGCAAATACCCCTTATCCCGTCCGGGCATATGTGTTCCATGCCCGGCGGAATTTCCAACGCCAAGCTGTTCAACGCAAGAATGGCTATCTTCAAGATTAAACCGCATTTTTGGCCGCTGTTATAATATTTATCCATATCAAAAAATAAGTAATTGCGCTGTCAAATACGGCTACGCTCTTTTTTTGTGCCATACCGCAGGCGATAAAAGCAGCAATATGGGATAGATTTCAAGCCTGCCCACAAGCATATCAAACATTAAAACAATTTTGCTGAAAGGAGAAAACGCCCCAAAATTGCCCGCGGGGGAAACCATTCCAAGCCCGGGACCAATATTGTTGATACACGCCATAACTGATGTCGCCGATGTTTTCATATCATAACCGTCCAACGAAACAAGCGCAATCGAAAATGCAGTAATAACGAAGAATACAACGATAAAAACTCCCGTACCCCTTATTACGTCTTCCTGAACCGGCATTTTGTCGAGTTTTATTATTGAAACCGCCTGCGGATGCAGTATCTTTTTAGCTTCCCGTTTTAATGTTTTAAACATTATGACAAAGCGGGATACCTTAATGCCTCCCCCCGTAGAACCGGCACACGCTCCGATGAACATCAGAAACAGCAGTATAAACTTGCTAAACGCAGGCCACGTGTCAAAGTTTGTAGTCGCGTATCCGGTTGTGGTCATAACCGATGAAACCTGAAAAGAAGAGTACCTTAGGCTTTCGCCAAAACTTTGATAGACTGTGCCCAATGTGTTAAGTGCAATCGCAACAATAGAGACAGCCATAATAAAAAAATACGCCCGCACTTCCTCATGCGTTAAAAAGCTTTTAAATTTCTTTGCTATCAGCAAGAAAAACGCGCTGAAATTTACTCCGAACAACGCCATAAATACAGTAATCACAGTTTCTAAATATACGCTGTTATAGGCGCCTATTGACGCATTTTTAATTGAAAACCCGCCCGTGCCCGCCGTGCCGAAGGCATGCACAATGCTGTCAAAGACGGGCATTCCCCCAAAAAGCAAAAACGCAATCTGAAGCAATGTCAACCCTATGTATATTTTGTATAGTATTTTGGCGGTCTGGCGCGCTTTAGGCACAAGTTTTTCCGTAGTCGGCCCCGGGCTTTCCGCCCGCATCAGGTGCAAAGGGTCCGCCCCCGACATTGGCAATATTGCCATAACAAACATAAGCACGCCCATGCCGCCTATCCAGTGGGTAAAACTGCGCCAAAACAACATGCCTTTATCAAGCACCTCGACATCGGACAGCACGCTTGAACCCGTGGTAGTAAACCCGGATATGGATTCGAAAAGGCTGTCAATAAACGAAGGCGCCGAACCGCTTATAATAAACGGCAGCGCGCCGAATAAAGAGATTACCACCCACGATAAAGATACGGTAACAAGCCCTTCTTTGGCGTAAAAAGATCTGTCCTTTGGTTTCTTATGAGATAAAACAAAGCTTAACGCAAACATAAACAGAATGATGCCGAAAAATATCAGTGCTGAAAAATATTCTTTGTATATAACGGAAACAATAAGCGATAGTGACATAAATATTGCTTCAAATCGTATTACCTGCCCGCACAAGTTCTTTATCATGCCAAAATTCATATATTACCGCCGTTATCTTTCAAACACTTCGTTTAAATCTTCAAGCTGTTTCATAGTTGTTACAACAATTACGGTATCGCCTTCAAGGAAATAATCGTCCCCTTTGGGGATTATAACATTATCTTTCCGGACAATGGTAGCTATCAGTATATCCTTTTTAAACGGTATTTGCATCAACGTTTTGCCAAGATGTTTTGTGGACGAAGTTGCGACAAATTCGACAACCTCTGCCGAATCGTCCATAATCCTGTACAGCGTTTTAATTTTGCTGCCCTTTAAATTCTGCATACTGCGAACATAGCGCACTATATGATTGGCAGTTATAAGTTTGGGGCTGATAACACGGTCTATACCTGCCTGTCTTATTACATCGGCATATTCGAGCCTGTTTATTTTAGCTATCACTTTTGGAACATTTTTGAAAACAGCGTACATCGACATTATCAGGTTTTCTTCATCGATGTTTGTTAACGCAATATATGCGTCAACATCGCCGATGCCTTCAGAATCAAGCAGTTGCCTTTCTGTGCCGTCGCCGTTTATTATAAGCGCCTGCGGAAGAGATTCGCACAATTGTTCGCATTTTGTTTTGTCCTTTTCAATTATTTTAACTTCAATACCGTAATCAATCAAAATATTGCTTAAATAATAAGTTATAAGTCCTCCGCCGATAATCATAACTAATTTTGTTTTTTTCTCGTTGTAGCCTAAAGCCTTAAGGTGCGCTCCTATACTTTCATATTCCCCCGCCACATGTATATGATCGCCCGATTCTATTACAAAATCTCCGTTTGGGATAAAAACGCGAGAGCCCCTGTTTACGGCACAAATTAGCGTGTTGGAAAAATAAGTTTTTTGTATATTTGCGACTGACAGCCCCGCCATCGGGTTGGCTTCGCTTACCTTGAATTCAAAAAGGTACACCCTATCGTCCGCAAAAACGCCCACGTTTATAGCCGAAGGAAAGCTGATCAAATGAGAAATCTCCATAGCTGTGGAAAGCTCGGGGTTCACAATCATGCTAAGCGCCATTTCTTCCTTCATCATCGCTAACTGATTACTGTATTCCGGATTTCTTATTCTTGCGATAGCCTTTTTAACGCCAAGTTTTTTGCCTGTTAAGCAGCATATCATGTTAACTTCGTCGGACGAGGTTGCCGCAATAAGCAAATCCGCTTTGTCTGCCTGCGCCTTTAAAAGAACCGAGCTGCTAGCTCCGTTTCCCCTTATCGTAATTACGTCTAACGACTCTATTGTCCTTAATAAAACTTCTTCCCTGTTGTCGATTATTGTTACATCGTGGCCCTCTCTCGAAAGATGTTCAGACAGGGTAAACCCCACCTTGCCGTCTCCAACGATTACTATTTTCATTATGCTTTTGTGCCTCCGTATTTTTACGTATCCGTATCGTATTATACAATACCACACACATTAACCAAAAGTTCAAAAACGCGCAATACCATTAAAAGAATATTGGTTTTGCAAACCTTGGCGATATAACAGCATTATAAGCCGGTTATTGCTGTTAACCTGCCAAAATCATGTTGTTGCCTTGGTTTGCCAAGAGCGGACTTTTATAATAGCGGTGTCCATAGAATGCACCACAATAAATACGAAATGCTTATAATAATTCAAATAAACGCCGATGTCACATTTCCATCGCGGCGGACTAATCTTCTATTGAGTATCAGTTGCTAAAGCGCTGCCGGTTTTCCGGATTACAAATATGGGGATGCTTTATTTGTGCAGTACCTATTTTCTAATCCGTGGTTCAGAATCAAAAAATTGGGGATGTATACTCAATTTGCTGTGCGTCCTAGGCGGTATTTTATACAATAAAATGCCGAAGAATATGCTGTTTGCGCGAATGAAAAATGTTTAGCCACTATTTACATAATATAATAATCACTCAATCATGACGTTTGGTTCTTTACTAACCGGTTAAAAGTCCCTATGTGCGAGAGGTAAAATGCTGCATTACTCATTGATGATATAAATGACAAAGGGTGGGGAGAACAAATTTTAAACGAACGTGCTACCCTGTTTTCCCCGTCATCTCCTAATTCCATCAAAAACATAGGGAACCCTTAATCTATCGTTTTAGACGACTATTTCCATTACAGGCAGCCTATCAAGGCGGACTTTAATACTACCTATGTCCGTATAATTAAAGCGAATTGCAAAAAATATTTGTTCTGCTATTTAAGGAATTCTCTTACTTGCATATGTTGTTTTTTGTAATTTCAACTATATCAGATTTATGGAATTCCTGCCCTCTTATTGTCTGTTATGCATCATTGTCCAACCTACAACGAAAACCGGCGCTCGCACATGCTTGCAACCTATAAATTGCAACCGTCCGCAAACCTTTGAAATACCAAAATCTATGATCGTTCGGGATGCGAAAACGCTTATGCTGCCCAAAGCGCACAGTCGGAAACCGTCAGAATAGCTAAAACAACCATAACACCTTTTTCAAGCCTTACCCTCTAAATGCCGTTAATTATAGTTTGTACAAATAATTAAACAAAGCATAAGCACAAATCATGCCCACAAGGGCAGATGCTATGCGACAAGGTACGCCGTGCTTCTTCCAAAACACCGGGGACACGGTACAACAATCCGAAT
>CAYTUG010000017.1:0-43184 GCA_964441275.1 uncultured Christensenellaceae bacterium
ATCGTCAGTTGTATTTTATCTGACAATGGAGCTTTACACAATTTTCGATACGCTCCCAGGTTTTGGTAATGAGATAGCGTTTACCTGTTTCCTCTGATTCAAATTCTAATAAAACTTCAAAAGTAGTTTCATTACCTTCATCATCAATTACACTGAAAAATTCACTTTCTTCCCCTCTTGAAATCATGTCATTCTTCATTAGAGCATCTTCAATGGGTTCATTCGCAGACTCATTAATTTATATATCATTTCGGGGCTCAATAAAGTTGAATCCGATACTTTCTATAAATTTCGATTCGGTATCTTCTAATTCGCTGTTACCCATTTTCGTCAGAATATCGATTATTCTCTTTATGTCATCCATTTCATTAGTAGGTACAGCACGTAATTCGTTTTGATTATCAAATTCCCTAATTGTTGAAACACAAATTTCTTCTATCACCGAAGTAATTTTTGTAGCGTTTCGTATTTCTTCATAGATATCATCTTGAGGGAAATGATAAGCAATATATGTATTATTATATTTAGCAATGGTAAATCCAGCTATTACTGTAGCGCATCTTACAGTACATCTTCAAATTCAATATCAATGTACACATCATCCGTCTTATGTGAATAAGGATATTTTTTATCTAATTTTATTGTCCGGTCGTTAAGTTGATGTAAAGAAGAATTAATTGGTCGACATTTGTCATAGTTGAATATTGTTAAGTTAATTCCGTTTTTGTCTGATGAGCTTTTAAACTTTATGCCATCGAATCCAATTTTCTTGATATATTCGGATATATATTGAGTAATTAAATAATTCGAGCCTTTGTTTTTTATTGGTTGTGAAAAGGCATGTGCAATAAGGCTATCTAAATATTCTTTATCATTTGATGATTGCATGTCTATTCCAGATAGATCTATGATTCTCAAATCATCTGTATTTTGAATCTCTGCAACACTTATATAATCATTTAAATAAGGACGCACTTCAGCGCACGCAGTGTAAATAGTCTCTACCAAATAAAGATAAGCAATAGAATAGGGATTTGCCCTGCAATCTACAATAACGACAACTTTTTATCATAATGTTGATACTATTGCGATTAGCTGTTATACTCATCTATATATTTATGCGCGATTCTAAATGGAAGGTTGTGCGCTTTTTTATGCGCAATATTATTGTATGAACGAGAAAATTATCATAAGAGGCGGGAAACCGCTTATTGGGGCAATAAACGTAAGCGGGGCAAAAAATGCCGCTGTCGCCATTCTGCCGGCGGCCATACTGTGTGAAGGCAAGTGTGAGATAGACAATCTGCCCGACATTGAAGACGTGCGGCTCTTGGCGTATTTGCTTGGCAATATGGGCGCTAAGGTATCGCTTCAAAAAACTATGATGCAAATTGACACCGCGGGCATAGGTTCTCATATTATTGACAACAAAGCGGTTAAGCTAATGCGGGCATCTTATTATTTTTTGGGCGCTTTGCTCGGTCGTTTCGGCAGAGCCGTAGTTAGCTTGCCGGGCGGCTGCGCAATAGGATTAAGGCCTATAGACCAGCATATTAAAGGCTTAGAGGCTATGGGCGCCGCCGTAAAGACGGAATACGGCAAGTTAGTGGCATGCGCTCCCGGCGGACTTACCGGCACCGATATATATCTTGATGTCGTATCCGTGGGCGCAACTATCAACATAATGCTTGCCGCTGTTAAGGCAAGCGGAAAAACAACCATTGTAAATGCGGCCAAAGAGCCGCATGTGGTGGATGTCGCTAACTTTTTAAACCGCATGGGCGCTAAGATAAAAGGGGCAGGTACCGATATTGTGCGCATTACGGGGGTAGAAAAACTTGGCGGCTGTTGTTATTCGATAATACCCGATCAGATAGAAACAGGCACGCTTATGATTGCGGCGGCAGCAACGCGGGGCGATTTGACTATTCAAAAGGTTATACCTACGCATATGGAAGCGCTTTCGGCCAAACTGATGGAGATGGGCGTAACGGTTGAGGAAAAGGACGACTCTTTACGCGTTACATGCTTAAGATGCCCGAAACACGTAAACATAAAGACGATGCCTTATCCCGGATTCCCGACTGACCTGCAGCAGCCGGCAACCGTTCTTTTAAGCACCGCAAAAGGTACAAGCATAATTGTCGAAAATATATTTGAATCGCGTTTTAAACATATTAACGAAATAAGGCGGATGGGCGCTAATGTGCAAACGGACGGCAGAGTGTGCGTTGTTGAAGGGATCGAACGCCTAACGGGAGCCCCTGTACGTGCGACAGACTTAAGGGCGGGCGCTGCGCTTATCGTTGCCGGCTTGATGGCGGACGGTGAAACCGAGATAACGGGTGTGCAGTATATAGACCGCGGGTATGATCATATCGTAGATAAGCTGAAAATGGTAGGCGCCGATATCAGACGTGAAAAGTTTGAGCAAAAAGATGTTTTGCACTTTATGTTAGATTAAAAAGCGCCGAAGTTATACAAGATATAAAATAGTTTATAAGCGCAAACAATCACCGAATGATAAAAAATTTTTAATACTCGTCATGATGCACTTTATGCTTTTTAAACGTTCTGTGCGGGTACAGCGGCTTTGCGGGATGCCCGACAGACACCACAGAAAAAGGGATAATATAGTCCGGTATGCAAAAAATTGCGCGCACTTTGTTCATCAATGCCGTTTTTGGGTAAAGCCCAAGATAAACGCCGCCGAGACCTTGCGCGTGAGCCGCTAAAAGTATGCACATGGTGCTGTTAGCGCAATCCTGCACAAAAAAATCTACCGTTTTTGAAGGGTAGTTACTTGTGTTTGCCATAACAACAATACCAAGCGCCGCGTCATTTAGCATTTTCCATTTTGAATAAACATCTGCTAAAGCGGCTTTCTTTCCGGCATCTCTAACCACAAGAAACTCCCACGGCTGTGAATTGACCGCTGAGGGAGCAAACATGCCCGCTTTAAGCAGGTTTTCAACCATATCGTCTGGCACAGACCGGTCCGTATATTCTCTGCAGCTTCTTCTTTCTAATATAACTTTAAGAGCGTCCATTTTTTTCTCCAAACTGTTTGTTAAACGTCCAGATTGCATTGCCGGGCGGGTCTTTTTTTAAATAGATTATGCGTATAGCAATTTCTTTCGCACGCAGCGGCAAAAATTTGGACAATGCATAAAGCGTTTTGTATTTAAACCCTACGGAAATGCGCACCGGAGGGTTCTTTTTTTGAGATACTTTAAATATTGTTTTGGCACAAAGCTGCGGACCTTTTGAAGAGAGTTCAGATTGTATCATTTCGTAAAGCGCACGCTCTAAAGATTGCCTATATGCCGTATTCTTTGTTTTTTCAGTATACAAGCGCTTTGCCGTAAAATTTGTTTTTGTATCGCCCGGCTCTACAACGCACGCTCTTATTCTAAAAGGTTTAAGCTCAAGCCTAAGCGCGGCGGTAAGCATATGCAGCGCGGCTTTAACGGAACTGTACATAGCTTGGAAAGGGATGGGAAAGCAAGAAGCCAAAGAACCGATATTAACAACCATACCGCTTTTCTGCCTTCGCATTATTGGCAGCACATGAGAAAGCACGCTGACAATACCAAAAAAACATACGTTGAATTGCGCGCGCGCTTCGTCGGCGGTTGTTTCTTCTATTGCCCCGGCTATTCCGCTGCCTGCGGCATTTACAAGAACGTCTATGCGCCCGTGCTGTTGCACTATCTTGTTTGCCGCATCCGCAATCGTATTTTCGGCTTCCAATGTTAACGGCAAAAGTGTATATGAACAATCCCCAACGTTAATAGTTTCGCCTCTTGCGTTGCGCGATGTTCCGTATACTATATATCCGCGGTTCGCAAATAATTCTGCAGTTGCGCGGCCAATGCCTGAACTTGCGCCTGTTATAAGCACAACCTTTTTATTATGTTCCATAACAACATTTTATACAAAAGTTTAGCTTAATTCAAGCGGTGTTTGCTGCCGCTTTCTACGTTGTCAAATGATCTGTTACACTTTTAGCAAAGTTCTCCCTCATAGTACTGGAGGGGCGATTTTCGCCCTAAAGCCAGCAGCGGAAAGTTGTTGTCCCATCTCTGATAGCGCTGTAACTGTTCGTTTGCATCTTTTACCGAATAGAATGTTCTGGTTGCATAAAACCTTTCGCTGTCCATCCGATGTACGCGCTCTACCTTGCCATTATGTCTTGGTGTTGCCACGCGTATTCTTTTATGCTGTATCTTCTCCTTTTTCAAATACTGCTCAAATGCCGTAAGTGCCGAGGAATTGGATAGCGCATTTGTAAACTCAGTGCCATTATCCGTCTGCACGCACTGGATATCAAACGGGAACTTCTTTCTTGTGTAGTGCAGAAATCTTGCTGCATTTTCACTACTCAGTTCATCAAATATCATTCGATATCCTAATCTCGTGCATTCGTCTACTGCCGTGTACTGATACAGTTGCGGCATCACTCATTGTCAAACGGCTCACCCCATCATACGTATACTGCGTCAGCTTATCCCAGTTGTCCCGCCCGGTTTGCAGAGTTTCGCTATATTAATATAATCTATCCAGTTAATACTGTCCCATCTTTTTTTAATATTGTTAACAACTCTACATTAATACTGATATCAACAACATCCTTTTCATTATCCAGTACCTTTAGGGGGTCTGCTAATTCCATTTGTATTTTTTTATGAATCTCTGGCGTTATTTCTACGCTGTTATTGTCTATAGATGGCCACCAAGGAATTACTGCATATCTTATTTTAACGGTCCCATCCGGCATTAAAGCTGCAACATATGTTTCCCCGGTACATACTTTCACAGCTCCTTTAATTTCTTGATATGGCAATGAATAACCATGTCTATCAGCAAAAAGTATCTCTCCGTTACTTGTTATCCCCACCACTCTATCAAGAGCCAAGCTTATTGATTTTACATCTCTCCAATTCTTAATTTGCTCAGAAACATCAGGATGCAGCCCTGCCCCAACAACTTCTCCGTTTTCTTTTATACCTACAATTGAAACAAGAGATGTCTCAATATACTTAATTTCATTCCATTCTTTTACCGGGATAAACGTGTCTGTTTTGTCCGAATCCGGTTTAATAACCTCGGAATGTTCCAGTTGAAGGTGTTGATTACTAATAATAGGTTCTTCATTTGAACCAATTACTACATCGTTCTCACCATCTGTGAATGACTCACTTGTCAAAGGGTTGTCTATATTATTATCTGTATGTACTACAGTGCCGTCATTCTTTAATCCAAATACCCTATCAGCCGTGAATCTTATTATTTGTATATCTGTCCACTTAATAGCTTGATATACCCCGTTTTTTTCGCCAGTAATAAGAACTGTTCCATCATGTTTTACCGCTCCAGCATTAATAAACCCAATCGATATGCTTCTTATATCTTCCCAGCCATCAAAATTATAGCTTTCATTAGGTTCCCCATATATGGTTACATTGCTATTAGAGTTAATAACTGCCTGATATGTATTGTCAAAGCTCCCCTCGATAAGTAGTTTATTGATTACCGCATTATTGCAACCCAATATAAGAGCTATAAAAGATATCCATGTTATAAATATTATTATATTTCTATTCATAATATGTACTCACCTTTAATGCAGAATAGCCTCATTCAATGGATTATCAGCTATTGTACCACCATCAATGGTTATATTTAGTCCCTGAATATACACCCCTATGCCATCTTGTTTTCATATGCTCTTTACGTCTGCTTTTTCATATTTCCAAGCAGATCAAATGTTTCCGCGTTCATATGTCTGCTCGCGCCGGGCCTGAATAACAAAACAATTAACCGGCTTCTTTACATTCAAATCCTAAAGCTGAATAATAATTTATGAGTTTTTCTAAAGAAACATTATCATATTCATCTCCCACTTGTTCCGAAAAAAAGAATCCTTTTATGTCATCTGATATATTATTTATATCAAGCACTGTATAATCTAAAGTCATCTTCATAATAAAAGTTGTATCATACAATTCTGATGAATATGTAAAACCTTTTACATTAAAATAATCCTGATTAAATGTATAATCTGTACTTTCTGAAAACCCTATTAAGTCCTCAATTGATCCGTTTTCCAGCTTATATTCTTCAGTAACGTATATTTTCTTAACTATTTTATTACTATAATATATATTGTATGTCAGTGTGCATATTGTATCAGACTCTATCATCTTTGCTTGGTAGGTTGATTTACATACTACAAGATCGTAATCGTTTGAATCACAACCAACGAGAGCGAAAACTACAAAAATAATAAGAATCATTTGTACAATTATTTTAATATTCATTTTATACCTTTTCTAATGCCTCAGTTGAAAATTCTATTTACTTCTTATGTTGTCTTATATAGTATTATATATCATCAGTAAAATCAATTGAGCACTGGGTTTTTCTCCGTATACACCGATTGACCATTCTTCAATAGTTGTCCCTTTTTATGGGCAGTCAAACTTTTTTCATATCCTTCATTAACTAAGTATTCATCTACATCACTTATAGTTGACTCTTTTTTTGGTTTCTTGGTTTTCTTTGGCGTCGGCGATGCGGTTGTCTGTGCTGGCTTAGCTGCTGTTGCTTGTTTAGCCGCCGCATTTGCCGCCCGTTCATAATTGTTTGCCACAGTTTTTATCACAGTTGCTTGTTGGTCATTTAAAAATATCTGATTGTAGTACGCTTCATGGAAAAATAAGTTTCTCAGCCATACAGTTTCTCTAACGCCCTACCTGCATGCTCCTGTATTTCTTTTGATGCAAAATACTTTGATGTTTGCTTTCTCCCTATTTCCGCCGGGCAGTTCGGATGATACTGCAAATAGCAGCTAAGCACTATTATTTCCCCCGGCGTTAAATCGTCTGAAAAATACAACTCCGTAAACGCATTAAATTTCTCATCTGTCGGTTCTTCAAACCATTCATCTATACTGCTTACACCTCTTATAACGCGCCCCTGCTTTTCCATAGAATCAAAAAGCGAGATATAAACTGTCCGGTGCTGCGATGCATCGCAAAGGTAATTATAAAACTCGTCCTTGCCCATATCCTTTGATATGCCGTTTAGAGCATCTGCAACTCTGCTAAGCTTGCCTTTTGTTTTGTCCCAAATATCATCATCGTAGTTTTTGGCATCTTTGAACGCCTCAATTGAGAACAGATTTGAATACTGACTTTCAGCAATCTTACCATCGCTTAGCATTTCACGAATCAACAAAACTGCCGACCAATCATTGTATCTTTCAGCTATACTAATTAGCTCGTCATATCGTTCCCTGGTTTCTATATCTTTCTCAGATAATGTGGGCTTGGGCGTAGGAGAGGGTGTTAGTGTTTGAGCAACAGGCGTTTTAGTTGCATCTTCTTTATTTGAATCGGGCTCGCCGGTACAGGCGGCAAACACCAGTAACATCACTAATAAAACAAATAGCCATGCAATCTTTTTCATTAGTTTTACCCTCTTTTCTGTTTATCCTTTGTGCTATCAGTTTCTTTATATTTTAAATAAAGCCAAATAAATACTATACATGATATGAAACCTATTGCTAGCATTGCTCTAAACACTATTTCATACCATTCACCTATATTTGAGAATGGTTCAACTTTTAAGCGCTTCAATAATCCTATTAATGATATTATAAATAATAATGCCCCAATAAATCTTGATGCAATGTTTAATTTTCTCTTCAAATTGCTTACTCCTTTCTGCTTTGATAAATTCATATCCAATATTAACCATAATATGGGGGAAACACAATTTCCCCTCTGTCCTCTATTACAAAAGCCGAGCCTTTACTTAAATCATTATAGTTTTGCAATCCATTTGCTACTCGGGTATATCTATCCGCTTCTATAGCGATACTAATCAGCTCGTCATATCGTTCCCTGGTTTCTATATCTTCCTCAGATAATGTAGATTTTGGCATAGGATAGGGTGTTAGTGTTTGAGCAGCAGGCGTTTGCATCTTCTTTATTTGAATCGGGCTCGCCGACACAGGCGGCAAACACCAGTAGCATCACTAATAAAACAAACAGACATGCAATTTTTTTCATTAGTTTTATCCTTACTTGTTCATACCTATAAGAAAAATAGATCACAGCTCATTTATTATTCACTTCTTTCTTTATCCTCTTTACTATCAGTTTCTTCACATTTAAAATGAAACCAAAGCAATACTATACAAGATATGATGCCTATTATACCCTCTACAATAAACATTATTATATACCAGTCACCTATACTTGCGAATGGTTCAACTTTTAAGTGCTTCAATAATCCAATTAATGTTATTATAAATAATACTGCCGCAACAGATCTTGATGCAATGTTTAATTTTCTCTTCAAATTGCTTACTCCCTTCAAAATTATATAGTTTAATTCTAAAATCAATCGTCATATGAGTAAAATACGTGCCCTCCGCAGTTATCTATTATGAAAAAGGCACCTTTTTCTGCATTATTAAAGTTATTAAACTCATTTGATAACTAAGTATATCTATCTGCCTTTATAGCGATACTAATTAGCCCGTCATATCGTTCCCTGGTTCCTATATCTTCCTCATATAATATGGGCTTGGGCGTAGGAAAGGGTGTTAGTGTTTGAACAACAGGCGTTTGCATCTTCTTTATTTGAATCGAGTACATCAGTACAGGCGGCAAACACCAGTGGCACCACTAATAAAACAAATAGCCATGCAATCTTTTTCATTAGTTTTACCCTCTTTTCTGTTTATCCTTTGTGCTATCAGTTTCTTCACATTTAAAATGAAACCAAAGCAATACTATACAAGATATGATGCCTATTATACCCTCTACAATAAACATTATTATATACCAGTCACCTATACTTGCGAATGGTTCAACTTTTAAGTGCTTCAATAATCCAATTAATGTTATTATAAATAATACTGCCGCAACAGATCTTGATGCAATGTTTAATTTTCTCTTCAATTTGCTTACTCCTTTCTGCTTTGATAAATTCATATCCAATATTAACCGTAATATGGGAGAAACACAATTTCCCCTCTGTCCTCTATTACAAAAGCCGAGCCTTTACTTAAATCATTATAGTTTTGCAATCCATTTGCTACTCGGGTATATCTATCCGCTTCTATAGCAAAACTAGTTGCCATGGCACCTCCGCAAATGCCCCAAAAACACCTATAGGATTTAATGTTGCAAATGATACAGTAGCAACAGTTCCTGAACTAATAGAGGCCGCAGTAAAAGAAGAGGCAGCATTTTGTAAGTGTGTTAAGAACTGTTTACTATCTCTCGATGATAGAATTACTAATGTTCCGCCCTCAACTTTTCTACTCAAGCCACTATTAGAAATATGAAAGGGGCCTGTTCCATATTGCCTATTTACCTCACCAAGTATTTCTTGTTGATTTCCCGGTAGCCCTTGAATCAATTTATAAGCTTCAATTACTGGTGCCATATATACTGGTTTCTTTTCTTCCTCATTCGGAGCCTCTCCTTTCGGCTTTGCCTTTGGCGCTGTATTTGGTTTCTTCGTTGTCTTTGGTGTCGACGATGCCGTTGCTTGCTTAGCCGCCGACGCTTTTACCGCCTGTTCACAATTATTTGCCGCAGTTTTTATCGCAGTTGCCGCTGCGCTTATAACGGGCTTAAGTATACTTGGAACAACCTTTGAGACTGCCTGGAGTTTTGCCGCTGCTTGATTTAGTACCTTCGCTATAATCTGCATAAAATGTCCCGTTGGGTCAACAAAGTTCATGGGGTTGTTGCCGCAATATGCATACAAATTCTGCGTCCAGGGGTCATAAGCGTTGCCGGTGTAACTGTCCTGACTTAAAAACCTCCCCGTTGCCGGCTGGTAGAATCGCGCGTTCAGGGTCTGCCCCAGCGAAGCGAGGGTAGGGTCTGCCCCAGTGGAGCGAGGGTATGTACTGCAAACCGGTTGATGCGTCAGATACAGACCCCGTAAATGTCACCTCGTTAAGAAAGCTTGTGTCACCTCCGCAGCTAAGGTGATCAGAAATATAGCTATTATAATTATTTTTCGGTTTTCCATCTCTTGGGGGCATAATAATTATTCATCATTTATCGAATCTTTGCGATAAACATCACAATTAACAATATCATAGAAAGTAAGAAGCGTATATTCATTACCATCATATGATACTATTACCTTATAATCTTTTTCATCATCATTAAACGAATCATAGAATGCAATATATTTTCCCTTAGCAATTCGTATTGTTTCCAAAAGTGTTCCTTTTCCGCCAAACAGTTGGATACTTTCAGGGTCCGCATGCGTTTTGTCTAGAAAAATATCAGCTGTTTGCTTATTCATATGCCTTGTTTGTATCATCTGGCCAACCTTCTCTTGTTCGCTTCTAATATCGACTATTAGCATGAATGCATGTTTATTTCCGTGATTCGCGATCCTAATCTCGGTAAATAACATATCAATTTCTTTTCTTAAAAAATTGCTATAAAAGTTTGTAGATTTTAAATAGTTTGTTTTATCCGGGTAGTTTCCATTTGGTTGCGCAAATATTATGTCCGAATGACATATACCGTTATTGTTAGCCAGGATAAAAAGCGTATCATTTTTTATTACGTAATTAAAATCATTGTCTTTGCTGTAATTGGTGTTAGCCCCATTATAGTAATAGTTTTTAATTATTACATGTTCGGGAGCACCTATCTTATAACCCGTATTTTTATAGATATCGTTATTAATGTTTGTTTCGACAATACTGATATTAATAAAATATACAGCATATAAAATAGATAATAGTCCTGCAAATGCATAGCCTATTTTCCTTTTTGACCTTAAGTAGCCTTCGCCAACCGATTTTGGCTCAACAGATTTTTTTAAGCGAATGAGAGCTATAACGTTGCTGATATATTCGGGTATTAACGTATACAACCCAACCAAATAAATTATAGTTAATGATATAGGAAATAATATAAAGCTTAAAATAACCAGAACAACCGATTTTTTGCGTTTTATATATCGACGGGAAATTATGATTCCCGAAGCAAGACCTCCAAACATTATGCCACCTAAGAATAAATACGCAAAAATATTTGGAAGAGAAAAAAATGATGCCATAAATCCATACGCTATCATTCCAATCATAATAAATATACTTACAGCTATTAAATAAGATAGTATCTGTTTTTTTGTTATCATACATTTTCCCTTTCTTACTCAGATTGATGTATTCCGTTAATTGCATTGTGTAATTAATCAAATATGTATTGAGGTATCGGTTGTCCTTCTGTTGCAAACTTGTATATCCCAATTCCAAAGGCGAAAAGCCAACCTGGAATACCAACGTCAACATTTGTCGTATCCGACCCAAAATCAGTTTTATTAGTCCAACCAATTTTTAAACCAATGGGACCTTCGAATCCAGCATTTACACCGGCATATACCCTTGCATCATCAAAATGCATTCCCACGTCAACACTAGCATTAAACATAGTATCAAAACTTCCGCTAACACTAAAATTATTTAGTTTTCCCGTTACTCCATATTCGCCAGCATTTATTTTGCTTTTGCAATACGATGATACTTCTATTGAACCTTTTGTCCCGCTAGTGGTCAAATCTGTTGTCACGGTTTTTGTTAATTTAACTATTCCTATATCAAATAATGTTTCTGAAAGGGATTCTTTCGTGTCACTATGCGCTCCAAACACTTCTTCTTTCTTTTTTGACTTTTTCGCTGCCTTTTTAACCTTTTTTATGCTTTTATCCACTTTTTCCACAATTTTCGCTGTCGTGTATGCAGCAGTTATAGCTACTGCCTTTACAAAAGTATTCGCAGCCTGAACGACATTGTTCACCACCGTTTTCACAACAGCGATCACCGCCTTCACCACAGGCTTTACCACTTCCTCGACAACCACTTTCACGACCGTCTTAACAGTATCAACAACTGCTTTTCCCATGTTACTGAAGAAGTTCCCTATTGCTTGGAAGAAATGCCCTGTCGGGTCAACAAAGTTGGTGGGGTTGTTGCCGCAGTATGCATACAAGTTCTGCGTCCAGGGGTCATAAGCGCTGCCGGTGTAACTGTCCCGACTTAAAAACCTCCCCGTAGTCGGCTGGTAGAATCGCGCGTTCAGGGTCTGCCCCAGCGAAGCGAGGGTAGGGTCTGCCCCAGTGGAGCGAGGGTATGTACTGCAAACCGGTTGATGCGTCAGATACAGACCCCGTAAATGTCACCTCGTTAAGAAAGCTTGTGTCACCTCCGCGGCTCTGGTTGCCGAACTCGTCATAACCGTATCCTGTTACAAGGTTTCCATCCGGCCCTATTATGTTGGTCACGCTGCCGCGGATATCGTAGTTATAGAAGAAGTATTTATACTTAATAAATAGTCACAGGCAAGCTACGATTTCGATAATCCGTTTAACTTCCATAACTGTGCCGTATCATTTACAAAAGTTATCTGATATACTGGATCTTGTTGACAACCCGAATAGAGAAAAACATTGTTCTCTGTAACATAAATTTTCATGTTGGATTCAGATATATCAAAGAGTGGATACTCTTGCCCGGTCTCAACATTAAATGCACAAAGCGCCCCAATATCATAGGTCCCATACTCATCTTCAGTTTTGATATAAAGTAAATAATTCCTATATAGATTATAATTATAGTTCCACCACCGGCTTTCATCGCTTATTACAGTATCAGTTTTTTCTCCATTTGTACGGTATAAGTTATCATAAACATAATATGCCATACCATCCCGGACAAGTAGCGTTCCAAAAATTTCGGATACCAGCTTTTCCGCACTTTTAGTGTTAATATTATAACGCCATATATCCCAGGTGTCACCGAGCGGATCCTTATCTATTGAATCCGCACCGTAATATAAATAATCTTCAGCGAAAAAATAGAATCCCATTGGTATATCAGGTACATCAAGTATTTTTTGGTTTTTCCCTTCAAGGTCAGTACATTCTATATATTCTTCATATTCTTTTATGATATAAATACTATCATCAAATATAAATAAATGATCTCTAATTGAATTTGCGTTATATTCAACAATTCGGTAATTTTCAGTTTCGTCCGGTTTGATTTTCCAAACGCCATCAGGTTTTAAATAGTATATCATCCCGTTGTATACATTTATTGAGCCAAGAATGCCGCTGTCGAGAATTTTAGTTTCCGCTCCGTTAAGCCGACTAATTATAAGATCTCCGCCGCCATCGTACGAACGAAGCAACCAATCTTGTGCTGAGATGTAACAAAGTGAACCTTCAAAATCCTGATTCGCAGGGTATGTTCCTGCTTTATCCCACTCATACCAATATCCACTTTCGGGTGAAGTTAAAAGCACTTCATCAATTAATTGTATATTTTCCGGTGTATGATTGCCATTCGGATTTGGTAACGATAGCGGTGTATCTTGCGTATCCTGTTTACCGTTAATTGTACAGGAAATCATTGTTGTGACAAGAATTATAAATACAAATATAAGTAAAGCTATTTTCATAATATACCTCCCCGTAGTTAGCTGCGTTTTGTAAAGTTAAATGAAAATTGAGACCCTATAAGCCTTTCTGATACAATGTTTCTGCTAGAAAACTAATATCTCCCGAAAGGATACAGAGCCTCATGCAGAAATTGTACCAGTTTCGTTGCCCAAAGTGCAACAATTCTCATAACTTTTATCGTTACGGTAAAGATAATTTAGGTTTCCAAAAGTACCTTTGCCGTAATTGCTTACATCAGTTTGCACCTGATCGCCCCAGTCTGCAATCAGTAAAAAACTATCCCCGTTGCCCTGTCTGCGGTAAAGCCTCTTTCCTTCACCACGACTATGAGCATTACTCTAACTTCCGTTGCGGCGATAAAAAGTGTAACCACTCTTTCTTTGTACATAAACCGTCTGCCATATTGCCGCCTTCTATGAGCAAACTTGTCGGAAAGACGGATTTTAAACGGATGCGCTACCCTGTTTTTCTTATAATTACTGCCCTAACAATGTTCTATATTGGCAATAGCTCGTTTAGAAAGATTGCTCTTATGTTTCGATTGCTCCATAACGTCAAGATTTCTCATACTACCGTTTCCAACTGGTGCAGAAGCTTTGTGCCTTTGTTCCATAATATCGCCCTTGAGCTTATACCCACACTTGACTTCAACTCAGATGAATGGCATGCTGACGAAACGGTTATAAAAATCTGCGGTGTAAAGCACTATATCTGGTTCATATCTACGTTGAGAGCGCTTTTTTCTGCTCTGTAGATTGCAAGTTAAATTACCCACCATAAAAATTCAGAACGCTTACAATTGTGCCGCAGATGTTTTGCGCTGCTGTGCCATACCAATGCAACTCTGATGATCATTGAGGGCGTGGATTCTCCAAAAGGCTGGGCAACGTCAAGACATCAACCGCCTTGAACATCTATGCCCATGCCTGGAAATCGAAGGATTCAGAGGCTGTAGAGAAGCTGGAACAGGCCTTAGGCATATAGAAAGGAGGGCAAATGAGTATCATCAAACAGATTTACACAGAAGCGTTATTATATCCAAATTTTATACGCTCTTGCTTCCTAAATTGTGTTAGCTTCACAAGCCTTACAGGATTATTTAAAAGGTTATTTATCTCGAAAAATATTTGAGAACCTTGAATGAGTTTTTCGTATTTCTTACTCTTTTTCGCTGACTCCACCAGCAAAGGTAGAAATAATAAATCATTTCCATAAAGTTGATTTAATTTTTTTATAAGATAAGTTAAAAAAAGCATTATCAAAATATGGAGTATCTAATTCTTTATATAATCTCAGATGTATTAGTGCTCTTTCTTTATCAGTTACAGGCACAATATTATTAAGATGAAAAACGCATAGTCTTTCGGTATTATAATTAGCATCCCACCACTCATCATTTATATAATATGGATAATCGATTTTAATAATTCTCCAAAACTTCTTGTACTCATCGTTATAATAACTACCTCCATCCAACATCTCCCGCAAATTATCAAAATAACTTTCATTATAGCTATCATCTGAATAAAGGTGTTCTTTAAAAAAAATTCAAAAAGATTGCAAAATGCAAGGCTTTAGAAAATGCCCTGTTTCCAATTTGCTTCTTCATTTGGGTGAAAAACTTCCATTTCATCATATATTCTTCTTAAAATTTTTTCAGTAGTATAGGATAAATATAGGCTAAACATAGGAAGATAGGTCGGGTCGTATCTATCGTTTCTAATCCAATTAGAGATATGCCATGTTTGAAATTGATTAAATGCATCTTTAAAAACCCGCCATGATATCCAACAGCATCTATATACCATTTCATCATCGTCAACATAATAGTTTTTAATTCTATTTCTCATATATATCTCAAAATTAATATTCCAAATTTTTTTTATTATATCATATTAAATAAAACAATAAAAGGTAGAGAAGTCACTCTAAAAATATTTTGTGTAGGACTACAATACATATTGGACAAAAGAGCCTTGAAAATAAAAACTGATACGTCCTTGTACGCTAAAACGCAACGGCAAGGTTGAACGCAGTCACAGGAATGACCAGAAGCGGCTAATACAACCTTCTATTTCTTCTCCGACTTTAAGGCAGCGGCTTAAATCTTACCGATTCCGCTCAATCAATACACCCATGCGCTCGCTTGGTTGGCGTTCGCCAATAGAGTACCTCAAACACCACACTGCTCAATATGTTTGACCAACTTACAATATGCCGCGCTTTTTCTTTTGCAAATGCGCAATACAAAAAATATAAAAAGGGTATTGCATATATATACATCAAAGCGTATAATTATAACATAGTAAACCGGAGGTATTTGTTATGCGTTATAAAAAAGTGTTGCTTGCATATTCCGGGGGGCTTGATACGTCCGTGATAATCCCCTGGCTTAAAGAAAATTATGGCTGCGATGTAATTGCTATGGCGGCAGACGTCGGCCAGGGGGAAGAGCTTGAAGCGCTCGATGAACGTGCAATAAAAAGCGGCGCAACCAAATTGTATACGGAAGATCTGCGCGAAGAATTTGTCACAGACTTTATATACCCCACGCTAAAAGCGGGTGCGATTTATGAAAACAAATATCTTTTGGGCACTTCAATGGCGCGCCCTCTTATAGCTAAGCGTTTGGTTGAGATAGCGCAAATTGAAGGTTGTGACGCCATATGCCACGGCGCAACGGGCAAAGGCAACGATCAAGTCAGGTTTGAGCTAACCGTTAAGGCTTTAGCTCCCAACATTTCCATTATCGCTCCTTGGCGCGAATGGGAAATAAAATCGAGAGAAGATGCAATCGCTTATCTTGAGGCACGCAATTTGCCCGTTCCCGTTTCAAAAAAACGCCCTTACAGCATGGACAGAAACCTTTGGCATTTAAGCCATGAGGGCGCAGACCTTGAAGACCCTTGGAACGAGCCGCAGCAAGATTTATACTTAATATGCACGCCGCCCGAAAGCGCGCCCGACAAACCTTCCTATGTGACCATAGGTTTTGAAAAAGGAGCGCCGGTTTCAATTGACGGCAATAAACTTAGCGCCGTGGAATTGATAGAATCGCTAAACTTAGCAGGAGCGCAAAACGGCGTGGGCATTGACGATATAGTCGAAAACAGATTGGTGGGCATGAAGTCGCGAGGCGTCTACGAAACTCCGGGAGGCACAATTCTTTACGAAGCGCACAGAGCGCTTGAAAGTGTCACTCTTGACAGGGACACAAAGCATTACAAACAACAAATCAGCTTGCGGTTCGCCGAACTTGTCTATAACGGGCAATGGTATACGCCTTTGCGTGAAGCGTTAAGCGCATTTGTTGACTCAACACAGCAAACGCTCACCGGTCAGGTACGCATAAAGCTATACAAAGGCAATGCAACCGCCTGCGGAGTACGCTCGCCGTATTCGCTTTACAGCGAAGCTTTCGCAACATTCGGACAGGACGAAGTGTACAACCAAAAGGATGCGGAAGGGTTTATAAATCTGTTTGGGCTGCCGCTTAAGGTTAAAGCGTTGCTTGATGCCGAAAGGGGAAAAAGTTGAGCAAAAAAATGTGGGGCGGGCGCTTTAGCGCAGAAACGGACAAACTTGCCGCCGGGTTTCATTCTTCAATATCGTTTGATAGCAGGCTATATCGTTTTGATATTTTAGGCAGTATTGCCCACGCCCAAATGCTGCGCGCCACCAACGTAATATCTAAAGAGGACGGCGATGCAATAATACAGGGTCTTAACTCAATACTCGGCGATATAGAATCAAACAAAATTGAATTTTGCCCCCGGGACGAAGATATTCACATGAGCGTTGAGCGATTGCTTACAGAGCGCATTGGCGAGCCGGGCAAGAAGCTGCACACGGGACGAAGCCGCAACGATCAGGTTGCGCTTGATATGCGAATGTACGTAAAACACGCATGTTCCGAAATCATTGCTCAAATAAAAGCGCTTATTGCCGTTTTTTGTGATATTGCAAGCGAGCATTTATTTTCCGCAATGCCCGCGTATACGCATATGCAAAAGGCGCAGCCTACCACTCTTGCGCATCATATAACCGCCTACGCACAGATGTTTTTGCGCGATTGCATTCGTTTTTCTTACGCGCAAACCGCAGCCGACAGCATGCCTTTAGGCTCTGGCGCGCTGTGCACCACTACGTACCCGCTTAACCGAGATATGGTAAAAGACGCTCTTTCTTTTAAAGAGCTTACCGCCAACAGCATTGACGCCGTATCCGACAGGGATTTTGTGCTTGACTTTATATATTCTTGCGCGGTTTGCGCAATGCATTTGTCACGGCTGTCTGAAGAGATTGTTATCTGGTCAACCGAAGAGTTCGGCTTTATCAGCTTGAGCGATAAGTACTGCACCGGTTCAAGCATAATGCCCCAGAAAAAAAATCCCGACATGGCGGAGCTTATCCGCGGAAAAACCGGACGCGTTTACGGAGACCTTATTTCTTTGTTGACAACAATGAAAGGACTGCCGCTTGCCTACAATAAAGACATGCAAGAGGATAAAGAGGCTTTGTTTGACGCACACGATACGATAATTTCCTGTCTTCCCGTCATGGCGCGAATGCTGATTACTGCCGCTTGGAATACCGATAAAATGCTTTCTTCCGCCGGGCTTGGCTTTACCAATGCCACCGATGCGGCGGACTATCTTGTAAGCAAGGGATTGCCTTTCCGCGATGCTCACGAGGTTATAGGAAAGCTTGTCGTACATTGCGAGCAAAAAGAAAAAACATTGGATTTGCTTACAATAGATGAATTAAAAACTTTTTCCCCACTTTTTGGGCAGGACGTTTTTTCCAACCTTTCGCTTGAAAGGTGTATAGCCCGCCGCAAATTGCCGGGAGGGCCTAACCCGCAAAGCGTTAAAGAACATATAGAAAAATTGAAAGAGTTTATAAGCGCCGATTTGTAAAGTACAAGCGGGCTCTTGCAATTGCGTTGCGGGAATAAATATTTCCCAATCATAGTTTATCTTATCTGGCCTGCGCCCCGCACGATATATTTTATTGTAGTCAATTCTTTTAAGCCCATAGGCCCTCTCGCGTGCAGCTTTTGAGTGCTAATTCCAATCTCCGCGCCCATTCCAAACTCTTCGCCATCGGTAAACCGGGTGGATGCGTTTACGTAAACTGCGGCGGCGTCAACTCTGTTTAAAAACTTTTCGGCGTTTGCATAGCTGCCCGTTACTATAGCTTCAGAGTGTTTAGAGCCGTATTTATTTATGTGGCTTATAGCTTCGTCAATTCCGTCTACAACCTTAACGGCAAGTATATAATCAAGATACTCGGTGAAATAATCGTCCTCATCCGCGGGTTTGGCGGCAATCAATGAGCACGTCTTTTTACAGCCCCTAATTTCAACTTCATTAAGTTTATCCGCGGCAAATGGCAAAAACGCATTCGCAACACCGTTGTGTACTAACAGCGTTTCCGCGGCATTGCATACCGACGGGCGGCTTGTCTTTGCGTTATGGACGATATTTACCGCCATATCAATATCCGCACTTTCATCTACATATATATGGCAGTTTCCTATACCCGTTTCAATTACGGGCACTGTCGCATTTTTGATTACGGACTGGATAAGCCCCGCGCCTCCGCGCGGTATAAGCACGTCAATTATGCCGTTTAGCCCCATCATATAAGTTGCAGCTTCCCTTGAAGTGTCGTCTATCAAAACAGCAGCATCTTCAGGCAGCCCGGCGCTTTTCGCCGCTTGACGCAACGTTTGCGCAATCGCCACGTTGGAATTTATGGCATCGCTGCCTCCGCGCAAAACCGTCGCATTTCCCGATTTAAGGCAAAGAGCAACCGCATCCGAGGTTACGTTGGGCCGGGCCTCATATATAATGCCCACTACACCGAGGGGTACGCGCTTAGCGCCGATGCTTAGCCCGTTAGGCCGCAAAGTTGTGTGTATCACCTCTCCAACGGGATCGTCAAGCTGCGCCACCTTTTCCAGCCCCTGCGCCATGCCCTCAACACGCCGCTCGCTAAGAGAAAGCCTGTCTAACAGCGCGCGGGACATTCCTTTGCTTTTCCCCAGCGCTATATCCTTTTCGTTTTCTTTTATTATAACAGCGCAATTGTCGCGCAAAGCCTGCGCCATACGCATAAGAGCCGCATTTTTTTCGGCTGCGCCCATATATGCAAGCGCGGCCGCCGCCGTTTTTGCCGCATTCGCTTTTTCTAAGATGTGTTTCATAGCAATATCCCCCATTGGAATTTACGCCATTATAACACTATTTACTTTGACTGTCACGAAGCTGTATAATACAAGCTCGGAGGCTTTTTTATGACTTTGGACGGGCTTACGCTATACTATACATTAAAAGAAATTGAACAACAGATTACGGGTTGCAAGATAGAAAAAATCTATCATCCCAAAAAAGATACCGTTATAATTTCGTTTTACCCAAAAAATCTGCGCCTTTTGATATGCGCCGGCGCCGATTCGCGCATGCATCTGACGACCAAAAAGTACGAGAACCCCAAATCGCCTTCAGCTTTTTGTATGTTTTTACGTAAATACATAACCGGTGCCAAGCTAATTGCTGTTGAGCAAACAAGCCTTGAGCGCGTAGTGACGCTAACTCTTGAAACAAGAGACGAGCTTGGAATGACTCGAAACATTATGCTTATATCCGAGCTTATGGGTAAATACTCAAACATTATGTTAGTTAAAAACAATCTGATTATGGACAGTTTACGCCGTATAACAAGCTCTCAAAGCCGCATACGCAGCGTTTTGCCCGGGCTTGCGTATAAAATGCCGCAATCGTCAAAGTTAAACCCTTTGCGCCTTTCACGGGTTACCCTGATAGAGATGCTAAGGAAACGTGAAGGCGCAAACATTAAAACCTATCTTTCCTCTTTTCTTCAAGGACTTTCGGGCCAGACGGCTGACGAGATATTATTCCGCTACATGCCCAAAGGATATTTTGAGCAGCCGCGGGAAAGCGAAAAACTCAGCGATATTATTATAAACTTTTTTTCACAGCCGCCCGAACCTACCATGTATCTGCACGGCGGAACGCCCTTTTCGTATTCCGCGTTCAATTTTCACAGCATGTCGGACGCGCAGATCGTTCGCTGCGATTCTTTTAACAGCATGATAGACGATTATTACGCAGCTGTAAACGCTACAATTGTTTTTTCCGCAAAGCATGATAAGCTTATGAATCTTGTTTCAAAGCAGCTGCAAAAACAAATTGCAACACTGCAAAAACAGCAAACTACCATTCAGCAGGCAAAAAAAGCCGATGTATACAAGATGCGCGGCGATATAATTACAGCCAATATATACAGGATTGCGAAAGGACAAGGCGTTTTATCGGCTACAGATTACGTATCGGGCGAAGAGGTTGTCATAAAGCTTGATGCGCGGCTCTCGCCGGCGGCGAACGCGCAGCGCCAATACAAAAGATATTCTAAACTAAAAGCGGGGCTTAATTTTAGTTTGCGCAGGATGAAAGAAACACAAAACAATATTGATTTTTTAGAAAGCGTCCGGCATTCTTTAAGCTCATGCGAAACGGCGGACGAGCTTAACGAAATTGAATACGAGCTGCATAAAACGGGCTTTATGCCGCGCAAACAGCCGGGCGTGCGCACAGTTGCAACGCCTTCCAAACCGCACAAATTCATATCCTCGGACGGTTATGTTATATTTGCAGGCAAAAACAACAGGCAAAACGACTTGTTGACAATTAAAACGGCGGAGCCTGACGACATCTGGCTGCACACCAAAGATATTCCCGGTGCACATGTGCTTATTGAGAACGCCAAAGGGTTGGTGCCCAACTCAACTTTGCTCGAGGCCGCACAAATAGCAGCGACTTTAAGCAGCGCAAAAAGCGGCGCCAAAGTGCAGGTGGATTATGCTTTGCGCAAAAACGTGCGCAAACCCAACGGGGCAAAGCCGGGTATGGTGGTATATCAAGATCACAACAGCATTATGATAAACCCGGACAAAACCCTTGTAAGCAGGCTGAAGGCAAAATAAAAAAAAGACCGCTTGGGTCTTCTTTCGTTTGTTATAATTATTTCGAGTCTAACTCATTCTCCGGAAGATCCGAATCCTCAACAGTAGCAACTGCGCCTTTGGTAAACACCATACGAATTTTGTCCGGCGGCACCTCAATAGTAATCAGATCATCTTTAACGGCTAATATTTTACCATAAAGCCCGCCTATAGTCTTAATCATTTTGCCGGGCTGCAGGCTTGCCATCATAGCCTCCATTTGCTTTTTCCGTTTTCTTTGAGGAATAACCATCATAAGTATAACAAGAACTATCATCCCAAGCGGCAATAATAAAGAAGATAATCCGCTTGCGTCAAACTGTGGCATACCCTTCACCTACCTTTTTTGTATTACAGTTACCTATACTATAGCAGTAATCATAAATAATCAACTATTTTTTAAATGCCCGCATAGTTTTGTAACGCTTATCCTGCACAACGCCAAATTTTTCTCTGCTATTTAGCGGTATAAACGTAGTTTAAAAAAAAGTCGTCCTGAAATTCTTTAAAATTGCCTTCTTCAATGGCGTTGCGAATGTCTGTTACAAGCCTTATTGTTGCACGAATATTATGTATGCTCAAAAGCGTTGCCCCAAGTATCTCGTTCGCCTTTATCAAATGCCGCAAATACGCGCGTGTAAAGTTTTTACATGTGTAACAGTCGCACCCCTGTTCTATTGGGGTAAAATCATGCGAATACTGCGCATTGCGAATTACGATTCGTCCCTGCCTCGTCAATGCCATTCCGTTGCGCGCCACACGCGTTTGCAGCACACAATCGAACATATCCACCCCTCTTGCAACCCCGTCAACAATACAGTCAAAAGAGCCGACTCCCATCAGATAGCGGGGTTTTGTTTCGGGCAAAAGCGCAACTGTAACGTCTATCATATCGTTCATCGTATGTTTGGGCTCTCCAACGCTTAACCCGCCTATCGCATTGCCCGGAAAATCCATTCCGGCTATCGCGGCCGCGCTCTCGCGCCTTAAATCGGCAAACGTGCTTCCCTGTACGATCCCGAATAAGGCCTGATCTTCGCGTTTTTTTGTTTTTATGCAACGCTGCGCCCAACGGTGCGTACGCTCCATGGCGGCGGCGGCGGAATTATATTCGGCCGGGTATGCGATACATTCGTCAAAAGCCATTATTATATCTGCGCCTAACGCCTGCTCAATCTCAATCGCTTTTTCGGGCATCATAAAATGCTTTGAGCCGTCAATGTGTGAGTTAAACTGCACACCCTTTTCTGTGATCTTTCGCAAAGCGCCCAACGAAAAAACCTGAAACCCGCCGCTGTCCGTTAGAATAGGTTTATCCCAAGCCATCATACTGTGCAGCCCGCCTGCCTTTGCGACAATATCGTGCCCGGGCCGCAAATATAAGTGATAAGTGTTTGCAAGCACAATCTGCGCGCCCGTCTCTTCTACCTGTTTTGGCGTTAAAGCCTTTACGGTGGCATTAGTGCCCACCGGCATAAAAACGGGCGTATTTATAATGCCGTGCGGCGTTTCCAATAGCCCCGTCCGGGCAAGAGTTTGTTTGCATTTGCAATTTACCGTAAAGCGCATTTTTCCTCCGTTATAATATCAGCATTGCATCGCCAAAACTGAAAAACCTATATCTTAGCTCTGCCGCCGTTTTATAAAGCTTTAGCGTCTCTTTATGCCCCGCAAAGGCGCTGACAAGCATAATAAGGGTTGATTCGGGCAAATGAAAATTAGTAAGCAAAGCGTCTGTGGCTAAAAATTTGTATCCCGGCGCAATAAATATGTCGGTCCGGCCGTTTGCCGCCCTTAATACGCCGTTTTTGTCCGAAACAGTTTCCAAAGTTCTGACGCTGGTGGTGCCCACCGCCATTATTCTGCCTCCTTTGCTGCGGGCATCATTTATCGCCTGCGCAGTTTCCCCGGATATTTCGAAATATTCTGCATGCATTATATGATCTTTGATATATTTGGCTTTTACAGGTCTAAATGTGCCCAGCCCAACGTGCAGCGTGAGCCTTGCTATTCTTACGCCTTTGTTTTCTATTGCTTTTAGCAGATCCGGCGTAAAATGCAACCCGGCGGTGGGAGCGGCGGCGGAACCGTCTTTTTTTGCATATACAGTTTGATAGCGCGCTTTGTCTTCAAGCTGCTCATGTATATAAGGCGGCAACGGCGTTTCCCCCAACTCATCCAGCAGTTGTTCAAATACGCCATCAAAGCAAAACCTGACGATTGCGACCCCGTCTTGTTTTTTAGCCTGCACAATTGCTTTAAGTTGGTCTGAAAATAGTACGGAATCCCCAACCGCAAGTTTTTTGCCCGGCCTTAAAAGCGCTTCCCAATCCGTAACAGACAACCGCCTGAGCAGAAAAACTTCAAATACCCTGCCCGAGCCGTTTTTCCTGCCGAAAAGCCTTGCGGGTATAACTTTTGTATCGTTTAAAACCAACACGTCGCCGCATCTTAGATAGCTTACTATATCGCAAAACAAAAGATGTGCAGTTTTTTTTGTTGAACGCTCGTATACAAGAAGCCTTGAGCCGTCCCGCCTTTCGGCAGGTGTTTGAGCAATAAGGCTTTCGTCAAGGCTGTAATGAAAATCGCTCGTGTTCAATCATTCCTCCGCAAAGTCTATCCGCAACTGAGGGTCCGCGCCGTTATACGGGCAGTCTAAATGTTCGTAAGCAAGCCGCGTTGCCACGCGCCCGCGCGGAGTTTTATTGATAAACCCAAGCTGAATTAAATAGGGCTCGTATACGTCTTCTATTGTAACGCTTTCCTCATTGGTGGCGGCGCATAAAGTATCAAGCCCAACCGGTCCCCCGCCAAATTTGTGGATTATTGTTTCCAAAATTGATTTGTCCACTCCGTCAAGCCCAATCTCGTCAACTTCAAGCTGTTTTAATCCGTATTGCGCAATATCAAGGCTGACGTATCCTTTTCCTTTAACATCCGCAAAATCACGCACACGCTTTAAAAGCCTGTTGGCTATTCGCGGAGTACCCCTTGAACGCGAAGCTATCTCAACGGCGGCGTCCGCCTCAATTTTTATATTTAGTATACCCGCCGAACGCACTACGATCTGCGCAAGCTCTTGCGCGCTGTACATAGAAAGCCTGTTTATCACCCCGAAGCGGTCTCTTAAAGGCGAAGTAAGCATTCCTGCCCGAGTTGTCGCCCCTACTAAAGTAAAGGGCTGAAGCCCGAGCCTTAAAGTTCGCGCGGAAGGGCCTTTGCCTATTATTATATCAAGCGCAAAATCTTCCATTGCCGGGTAGAGCACTTCCTCTACGCTGCTGTTTAGCCTGTGTATCTCGTCAATAAAAAGAACGTCGCCCTTGTCAAGATTGGTTAGAATGGAAGCCAAATCCCCCGGCCTCTCTATTGCCGGACCTGAAGTCACTCGAATACTCGCTCCCATTTCGGCTGCTATTATGTACGCAAGCGTTGTTTTCCCCAATCCCGGCGGCCCATAAAGCAGTACATGGTCAAGCGATTCCGAACGCTTTTTTGCGGCGCCGATAAAAACCGCCAAATTTTCTTTGACCTTTTGCTGGCCTATATACTCATCCAACGTTGCCGGGCGCAGCGATAATTCGTTAACCGCGTCCGCTTCACTGTACCGGGCGGATACTATTCTGTTCTCGTCCAATTATGCTCCTCCCTATTTGCCCATACGCTTGAGCGCCAACAGCACAAGCTCTTCCGTAGTGTCCGCCAAGCTGCACACACATGAAACAGCGCTGACCGCCTCGGCACGGTTATACCCAAGCGATACCAAAGCGCCAACGGTCTCCGCCTCTTTTCCTGCCCCTTGCGTTGCTTCAATTTCTAAAACTTCCGCCGTATGGATTTTTTCAGACAGGTCTATTATAATGCGCTGCGCCGTCTTCTTGCCAATGCCCGTAACCTTTGTTAACGCATTTTCATTTGCTGTAATTATCGCCGCCGCAAGCTCGTTTACTTTCATTGCGGAAAGCAAAGACAAAGCAGCTTTTGGCCCTATTCCCGAAACGCTCGTTAGTTTAATAAACATTTCTTTTTCTTCAGGCGTGACAAACCCATAAAGCGTTTGAGCGTCTTCACGCACCACAAACCTGCAATAAAGCATTGTCTGTTGGCCAACCTTTAAACTCAACAAAGACTGCGCCGTAGTAAAAACCTGATAACCAATGCCCCCCGTTTCAATAACGGCGTAATCCGCGCCGGCGCTTGTTATCTCGCCCTTAATATATTCGTACATATAAACCCCTTATTTAATTCGAAATTCATCGGCAAAGCGGCTTGAGTTTGCATGGCATATCGCACACGCAACCGCGTCCGCCGCGTCATCGGGAGTAATAACTTTTTGCAGGTTTAGCAAAACGCGAACCATCTGCTGCACCTGGTTTTTATCCGCGTGGCCATAACCGGTTATCGCCTGTTTTATCTGCATGGGCGTATATTCAAAAAGCTGCGCCCCGGAAGAGAATGCGGCCGCCATGGCAACTCCGCGCGCCTGCGCAACCTGCATAACAGTTTTTGTATTGCGCCCTGCGAAAAGCTCTTCAAACGCGATACATGCCGGAGAATGTTTGGCAATAATTGCGCATACGTTCTCGTATATTATTTTTAATCGGTACGGCAGCGCAACACCGGCCTGCGTTACTATTGTACCACATTCTTTAAGAGATAGGCTGTTATCGTAAAATGTCAGCACTCCGTAACCCATAAGCGCAATCCCGGGATCTATACCTAATATTACCATGCGTGTCCCCTTAAATTTATGACTAAACTATAAATATCAAAGCCTTTTTTGTCAAACCCGATTAAGTAAAACCTTGTTTTCAATAAATCAAAAAAAGCCCCGCGGGGCTTTTTGGTGCCGAAGACCGGAATTGAACCGGTACGGAGTTTAACCTCCGCGGGATTTTAAGTCCCGTGCGTCTGCCGATTCCGCCACTTCGGCAATAATTGGAGGCGCCACCCAGATTTGAACTGGGGAATAAAGGTTTTGCAGACCTTGGCCTTACCACTTGGCTATGGCGCCCTATATACTATTATATGCTGCTCTTTGCAATATCCCCCGCCAATTCGGCGAGGGACACGGCGTTTTTGGAGCGGAAGACGGGATTCGAACCCGCGACTTCGACCTTGGCAAGGTCGCACTCTACCACTGAGTCACTCCCGCATAATGCCGCCCAATTACGGCACTGTTAAGCTTGAATATGGTGGGAGCAACAGGGCTCGAACCTGTGACCCTTTGCTTGTAAGGCAAATGCTCTCCCAGCTGAGCTATGCTCCCACATCTTAAACTGCAACGCTGCAACATTGTATAATATGAAAGGCATCATGTCAAAATTCAATATTTATCACTATAAGTGTTTAATCCCACATTACTCGGCTATAGCCGTATTTTCTTCGTTTTGCTACCGTTGTTGTTGTCTTCGGCTGCGCAGCTGTTTTAGCACCTGTTTGGGCGCAACATTGCTTTGCGCAAAAAGCACAAGCAGATGATAAATAAAATCGGCGCTTTCAGATATTATTTCGTCAGCACTATTATTTTTTGCGGCAATAATTATTTCCGCCGCTTCCTCGCCTATCTTTTTGCACATCTTGTCAATACCTTTTTCAAAAAGATAGCATGTATAAGAATCTTCTTTTTTTTCATTCTTCCTTTTATTTATCAGTGCGGACAGCTCTTCAATTACAGAATAATCAGCTAAGCTGTCTTTGCCGTCATAAAGCATATTGAAGAAGCAAGAATAGCTGCCGGTATGGCAAGCCGCGCCCGTCTGGGATACAAGCGCAAGCAGCGTGTCGCCATCGCAATCCATCTGCAATTTATGCAGTTTTTGCACATTTCCTGACGTCTCCCCTTTACGCCAAAGCTTTTTACGGCTGCGCGAATAATAAGTCATATCTTTTGTTGCAAGGGTAGTATCAACCGCCTCTTTGTTCATGTACGCTAACATAAGCACAGCATTTGTAGCCGCGTCCTGCACTACAACCGGTATTAACCCGTCTTTGTCAAATTTTATATCTTGCACATTCATACAATGTCCCCCTGCAACCGGACGGAAATACCGTGGTTTTTTAAATACTGTTTTGCATCCTGCACCGTACATTCTCCAAAATGAAAAATTGAAGCAACAAGCACCGCATCGGCGCCCGCCAATAGTATTGCATCTTTTAAATGCTCTAATTTGCCCGCGCCGCCCGAAGCTATTACAGGTATGTCAACCGCCTCGGCTATAGCTTTGGTAAGCGGTATATCATAACCGTTTTTAGTGCCGTCGGCATCCATGCTTGTAACAAGTATCTCTCCCGCGCCTTTTCTTTCAACCTCTCTCGCCCATTCGATTGCATCTTTGCCAGCCGGCTGTTTGCCGCCGTTAATGTAAACCTCGAAACCGCCGGTTTTTCTTTTCGCGTCTATTGCGCAAACTATGCGCCCGCTGCCAAATTCATCAGCCGCGTTTGATATAAGCTTAGGGTTAAGCAGCGCCGCGGTGTTTATCGACACTTTATTCACGCCGATGGAAAACATATCCCCAAAGTCTTCAATGGTGCGCATTCCTCCGCCTACCGTCAACGGTATTGAAATTTGCCGCAGCGTTTGGGCGACAACCTCTTTCATGATTCCGCGCCGCTGTTGCGAAGCGGTGATATCAAGAAATATTATCTCGTCCGCACCCGATTCGCAAAACGCTTTCGCCATCATAGCGGGGTCCCCCGCATCGCGTATCCCCTCAAAATTAACTCCCTTAACAACGCGCCCAGCGCGAACGTCAAGACATGGTATTATCCTTTTATAACGCATTTTATGCCCTCCCGGACCGTATAGCCTGCCTTAGGTCTATATCGCCCGTATACAAAGCTTTGCCGATTATCACACCTTGCGCACCCGTTTGCTTTATGTGCGCCACATCTGCGGCACTGCTCATCCCCCCGGATGCAATTATCTGCATGCCCGTTTTTTGCACAAGATCTTTTGTAGAATTTACATTAGGACCGCCAAGCATCCCGTCTTTTGTTATGTCGGTATAAATAATGGTGTCAACCCCGAGCCCTTTCACTTTAAGCGCAAGCTCAACAGGGCTGTAATGTGTAGTTTTTACCCAGCCGTGCGTTGCCGCCCTGCCGTTTTTCGCATCTATTCCGACCGCTATCTGCCCGGGGAACTGCTTAACAGCCCGCTTTAAAACTTTCATATTTTCAACAGCGGCGGTGCCCAATATCACTCTTTTCACCCCGATAGATAACCTTTGCTCAATATCCTGCAGGCTGCGCACCCCTCCGCCTAACTGTACAGGTATGCCGACTGCCTCAATAATTGCCATAACCGCTCGTTTGTTGGAAAACTCTCCGCAAAACGCCGCATCAAGGTCTACAACATGCAAATACTCCGCTCCTTGCGATTGCCACCTACAAGCAACGTCTGCAGGGTCTCCGTATTGCGTAACCTTTTTCATGTCACCCATCTTCAACCTAACGCAAACACCTTCTTTTAAATCAATTGCGGGATAAATTATCATGCGGATTCTCCTGAATTGTTATAGTACGCCCTTGGTGGAAGGTATGCCGCTTGCGCGGCTGTCAGGTTCCAACGCAAACCGGACTGCCCGCGCTACCGCTTTGAATACCGCCTCAATTATATGATGCGTATTGTTGCCGTACTCCGCCTTTACATGCAAAGTGATTTTTGCCGAAACGGTAAAAGCGCGAAAAAACTCTTCAAACACCTGAGAGCTTATCCCCCCCACAACCTCGTCGGGGCAGCTTACATCATAAACCAAACACGCGCGCCCGGAAAAATCAACGCTTGCACTGGCTAACGCCTCGTCCATAGGCACAATTTGCGTTGCGTACCGGCATATATTCTCTTTGTTTCCCGCCGCTTTAGCGAAAGCCTCTCCAAGTGATATGCCGGTATCCTCAATTGTGTGATGCTCGTCCACCTGCAAGTCGCCTTTTACCGTCAAATCCAAATCAAAAAGCCCATGCCTTGCAAAAAGACACATCATATGATCAAAAAACCCAATGCCTGTGGCAATTTTGTATTTTCCGGTTCCGTCAACGTTTAAGCAAAGCTCAACTTTTGTCTCATTGGTTTCTCTTTTTATTGTTGCGTTTCTCATTTTATCTCCTCAAATCTTACCGACACACTGCGGGCGTGCGCACAAAGACCTTCCGCAAGTGCAAACCGCTCAATATCGGCGCGATGTTTTTTAAGGCTTTCTTTATCATAATAGACGTAGTTAATTGTTTTTGTAAAGCTGTCTACGGATAGCGGGGAAGAAAACCGAGCGGTCCCCGAAGTAGGCAACACATGGTTGGTGCCTGCAAAATAATCTCCCACCGTTTCGGGCGAATAACTGCCCAAAAAAACTGCGCCCGCATTTTTTACTTTGTTTAAATGCTTCAAAGGATCGAGCAGAAGCAGCTCAAGATGTTCGGGCGCGTATTCGTTGGATATATCAAAAGCCTCGTCAATAGTTTGCGTCAATACTATTGTCCCGAAATTGTCCACGGACCGCATTGCTATTTCTTTTCGAGGCAGCGTGTCAAGCTGGCGTTTTATTTCTGTTGCCGCCTTTTTCGCCAATCGTTCGCAATTGGTTAGAAGAATGCTTGCCGCCATCTCGTCGTGCTCTGCCTGAGAAAGAAAATCGGCGGCTATGTGGGCGGGGCTGGCAGACTCATCGGCAATTATTATGACTTCGGTTGGTCCGGCAAGCATATCTATGCCAACAATACCGAAAACCGCGCGTTTTGCCGCCGCCACATAAGAGTTGCCGGGCCCGGTTATAACATCCGCCTTTGGCACGCTGCAAGTGCCGTACGCAAGCGCGGCTATTGCTTGCGCGCCTCCTATTTTAAGAATAACATCCGCGCCCGCAATATCCGCCGCCACTAACGTCAGCGGCTCTATTGCACCTGTCTTGCCGGGAGGCGTTACCATTATCACCTGTTCAACCCCCGCAATTTTTGCGGGTATAATATTCATAAGCACGCTTGACGGGTACGCCGCTTTGCCGCCGGGCACATAAACCCCGGCGCGCTTTACGGGCAAAACCAACCGTCCGGTAATTGCGCCGTTATCGTTTAGCTCGTATCCGTTGCGCTTTTGTTTTTGGTGAAATGCCAATATATTGCCGGCGCTTTTCCTGATAGTGCCGATTAAATCGTCAGGCACAGATGAATAGGCTTCGCTTATCTGCTCTTTGGTAACGCATATGTTTTTTTCGTTTAAAGAAAAGCCGTCAAAGCGTTCAGTAAATTCAAAAAGCGCAGAATCCCCCCGCTTTCTTACCGCCGATATTATTTCTTCTACAACACTGCGTGCCTCTTCCTGCAAATCCGCCTTTCTATTAAGACGTTTCCAGACCGCTTTTATGTTGTTCGATTCGTATATTCGCATCACTGCACAGCTTTCTGTATTTTTTCTATAAGAGGCCGCAAAACCGATGCCTTAATTTTAAGGCTTGCACGGTTAACCGCGAGCCTTGCAGAAATTTCACAAACCTGTTCAATAATAATAAGCCCGTTTTCGGCCAATGTTCTCCCGCTTTCTACAATATCCAATATTACGTCCGAAAGCCCAAGCATAGGGCCAAGCTCCACACTGCCGTTAAGTTTAATGCATTCGACCGGCTCGCCTTTTTGCGCATAAAATTTACGTGCTATTTCCGGATATTTTGTGGCGACACGCTTGACTGACGATGTTAAAAGGTTTCGTTTTTCGGGAAACCCTGCGATTGCCAAACGGCATTTTGCGAATTTTAAATCCGCCATCTCATAAAGCGGCAAATTTGCTTCAAGCAGCGTGTCCTTTCCGACTATCCCCATATCGGCTACGCCGTAGTCCACATAAGTGGGCACATCGGTCGGCTTAACCATTATGAAACGAATATCACAATTTTTATCGTACAGTATCAGCTTGCGGGAATCATTCCGGATTTCGCTGCAGTCTATACCGCACTTTTCGAGTATATCGAGGGCTTTTTGCGCAATCCGCCCTTTGGCAAGCGCAATTGTAATCTGCATGATAACCTCTTACAATTCTTTCATACTGCCGTCGGCATCAAAATATACGGCTTTTTTTGCCGAATACTTCTGCTTTAGGCTCAATAGCTTTTCTTTATCCGCACCCGCATAAAACAATGTGCGGTTTCCTTTTTTCCTTTGCGATTCCGCGTAATTGTATGCCGCCCCCGCAGCGCTGTCATTGCATGCAACCAACACATCGTTGCCCGTATGGCTGCGCAGCAACCCCTGCCGTTCCATGGCTATCATAACCCGCTTGATGCCAAGCGCAAACCCTGTTGCGGGCTGCGGGCTTCCGAATCTTTCTATCAACCCGTCATATCTGCCGCCCGACACAATAGGAAACCCTATCCCCTGCGCAATACCCCTAAACACTATTCCGGAATAATAGGCAATATCATGCAACAAGCCAAAATCCACAGATATATGCTTTTCGAGGCCGTATCCTACCAACAGCCCGTATACGTTGCGCAAATCTTCGACCGCTGCAACGCATTGTTCGCTGTCACAAAGCTCTAATGCTTTATCGAAAATTTCGCTGTTGCCAAACAATAGCGGCAGCTTAATAATTTTTTCTTTTAAACCTGTTTCAATGTTCAGCTTTTCGGCCGCGGTTTCAATTGCCTGAACATCTTTAGAATCAACCGCGTGCCTCAACATATCCAGCTCGCCGTCCGCAACACATTCGCTTACCAATGCCTTGAAAAAATTGACCTGCCCAATATCGATAGTAAACTCTTTTAAACCCGCAACCTTTAACGCGGAAATTGCAAGCGCTATTACTTCCGCATCTGCGGAATAACCGCTTTTGCCTATAAGCTCAATACCGGCTTGCGTAAATTCGCCCGTTCTGCCTAACGAAGGCTCAGCCGCAAACGAATTTTGTATATAGAACAAACGTTTTTCGCCTTTTTGCATTTTTGTTGCGGCAATGCGCGCTATGGGTACGGTAATATCAGGCCGCAGCACCAATATGCGCCCCGCACAGTCAACTAACTTTAGCATGCTCTCTTGCATGTAAGCGCCAACGCCGCTTCTGAACACATCGTAATATTCTAACGTGGGCGTTTCGATTTCATCGTATCCCCAAAGCAAAAACCGGTTTCTGATGGAATTTTCAATATTTTTTTTTATACGGCACTCGCAAGGCAGGCAGTCTTCCATTCCATCGGGTACATCTCTTTTATATGTATCCATAACTCTCTCTTTTATCATTTTACTACGGTAGCACGCTAATGTAATTTATAGTATAAATCAATTCATGCCGCCAGTCAAGTTAAAGTTTTATTGCTCATGGATGCTCTAAATTGCAAGTTTAATTGCCTACCATATAGTATCAGTTATACCCAAGCCGCAAACACCTCGTCTGCTGTTCTGTATCCAAACATCCTTCTTGGACAGTTGTTCATCCAGTGCTCAATACGCCGTATAGCTGTTTTTGTCAGTCTATCTATGTTTGTCCCCTTGGGAACAAACATAGATAGACTGTTGGCTGCATCGTAATGCTCTTAAATATCGTTTCGTCCCTTATGCTGTCTCTCCATTCTGTCCAGCGCTTCCTTTACGTACTCTTGTTTCTTAGCCTTGAGCTTGAATATCAGCTCTTTGCGGCTCGCCTATCTTCTTTTCTATGTATTTTCAACTTATATTCAAGCAAAACAGCCCACCTACCGGGTGAGCCGTTTGCCAATGCTTGGTTATTTGTTTGGTCTAAACCTTCTTCTGTCGGCAATCCGGGCATAATCCTTCAAACACCGCACGGTGTCTTCCGATGGTATAATCTGTTTTTTCTGCTACCTGTTTATCCAGATTTGAATGGTATGGCAATGGCACATCGCACACCGCACCACATTCTGTGCATAAAAAGTGGTAGTGCTTATCCAATTGCCCTTCAAACCGGTCCATATTTGGCAGCTTAACCTGAAGTACTTTTCCTTGCCGAACTAAAAAGTTTAGATTGCGATATACCGTGCCACGGCTGATCTTGTTGTCAATGGATCGAACATCAAGATATATTTGATCCGCACTAGGATGGTCGCAGCGTGCCCGAACCGCATCTAAAACCATTTGACGCTGTTTGGTATTTCGTTGCTGCTTCATGAGTGCACACTTCCTTTAGGTGTTGGTGCTTACAATGAGTTTGTAAGAGTAGCCTGAACCAAGTCGTTATGATCCAATTTAGAAAGTTTCCGAACTTTATCCATGCTTAGTCCGGCAGCCTTGGTGAAACGCTCACCATATTTCGGATCGGCCAAATAACAGTGTACTGCATGACGATACTTAATGTTTTCAGTAACGGAAGCCATATCTTCTACAGTATTTTCAATCAGAATTTGCTTTTTATCTTCCGTCAGTACGCGCCACAAATTTCCGCCAGCTCGGAAGCAATCATCTGTGGGATCATCTTTAGGATCGTAACGGTACATAGCACCTTCCAAATCCAGCAAAGGCTCCATTACTTCGGGTTGTGCGGTCCATGCACCATAACTGTTTGGACTATAGGCTGGTGTGCCACCGTAGTTACCGTCCACTCGCATTGCACCATCACGATGATATTCATTGACCTCAACTTTTGCACGATTCACCGGGATGTGATTGTGATTGACTCCCAATCGGTAACGCTGTGCATCACCATATGAAAACAGCCTACCTTGTAGGAAACGGTCAGGACTAAACCCGATACCGGGAACAACATGCGCAGGCGTAAAGGCTGCCTGCTCTACTTCAGCAAAGTAGTTTTCTGGATTACGGTTAAGCTCAAGTACGCCAACCTCAATAAGAGGATATTCCGCGTGACGCCATATTTTTGTTATGTCAAATGGATTCTCGTAATGATTTTTTGCCTGTTCTTCGGTCATGATCTGCACATACATTGTCCATTTAGGAAAGTCTTCGCGCTCAATTGCTTCGTACAAATCCTTGCCGTGGTATTCACGGTCCATCCCGTTAATCTCGGCAGCCTCCCTATTAGAGAGGTTCTTAATGCCTTGCTGGGTCTTAAAATGGAACTTGCACCAGACGCGCTCGTTCTTCTCGTTGTAGAAAGAGTAAGTATGCTCGCCGAAGAAATGCATATTGCGGAAGGAGGCGGGTATGCCCCGATCACTCATAACAACGGTAATTTGATGGAAGCATTCAGGCAGCAGTGTCCAGAAATCCCAGTTGTTTTGAGCGGAGCGGCGGCCGGTACGGGGGTCGCGCTTGACGGCGCGGTTCAAGTCGGAAAAGTTATGTACATCGCGAATAAAGAAGGTTGGAGTATTGTTGCCAACCATATCCCAATTGCCTTCCTCGGTGTAAAACTTCACAGCAACACCGCGGATATCACGCTCGCAGTCGGCTGCACCGCGTTCCCCTGCAACAGTCGAAAACCTGACAAACAGTTCGGTCTCTGCGCCGGGTTGAAGGACTTTTGCCTTGGTATACCGGGAGATATCATGGGTGACTGTCAACTTGCCGTAAGCGCCCCAACCCTTGGCGTGCATACGGCGTTCTGGTACAACCTCTCGGTTAAAGTGCGCCATTTTTTCCATCAGCCATACATCCTGCATTACGACAGGTCCTCTAGGACCGGCAGTAATAGCGTTTTCATTGTCGGCTACCGGAGCACCGACCTCATTCGTAAGCTTTTTGTGATCGTTCATGATAATTCCCCTTTCTTTTTTATATATGTAAATATTTTAGAGATGTTTGTATCTATAATGATAGACACATAGTCAGCATCCACAAATAAGAACAAGTCTTTGGCAACATGAGCATTCCGATTTTGGGATTTCTATTTGCCCACACTACTACCGGTAAATAAAACGCGAAACTGAGGGAAATAGCAAGCCACATCAAACTTAATCCCGAAAAAGTGTTTTTATGCAAAAAGAATAATCCTGCAACTACTGCACCTTGCAGAAAGAAAGGAATGTTCCGCACAATTCCCCATGTTATCGGAGGATAACGATCCTGCCATTTATTCTGAGGTAACAAGCATAGAAAAATGCGTACACCCGTTAGTATATAAATCACATAGGACCAAACTTTTATGTCTTCCTGCGAAAAAGCAAGAACGCCAATCTGCCAAATAAACAAGTAAAACAATGTCATGGTGATGGAAGTCACCTGTTTTCCGGTTCCCAGTGCCTTTCGCAGTTGTTCCTCTCTGCCTGTCCTGATTACGAGAACACGTGGCAACAGATGAAAAGCATCACCGCCAACCAAAAACAAAGCCATAATGCCCGCCAGCGTGCGTGCAGAATTTCCCTGACTGCTAAAAAGAAAAATACAAGCCAAAATCAACGCAGAAAAAAGATATAATGTGTCGAATAATACTTCAACTGTCCCAAACACACGTTTCATTTTATTCTATCCTTCTTTCTATGCTTTGGCTTTGGATATCCACAGGATATGAATTGTAACAGAGAGCCCGATAAGAAAAAGAAAGAATGCAATCCATATGCTTCTCATTAGAATCACAGAGAGAGCAAGCATTCCCCAAAGCCAAAGCATACTGAGCCAGACAGTCTTGCGAGATAGGCCGTTTCTGAGTTCGTAGTTTTCGATATGCTCCCTAAAAAATGGTATCTTGCATATTTGGGCCTTTATTTGAGGCGATGATGAAAAGCATACAACAGAAACCAAAACAAAAGGTGTTGTTGGCCACACAGGCAACAACAAGCCTATAGTGCCCAAGCCCAGAAATATAAAACCGAGTGCAGTAAGTAGTATTGTTTTAAGTTGCAACTGATCACCACACGTTCATTGTTGTTGTTATTGAGACCTATTACTATTATAGTATAAAAAAACATATTTACAATAGTTGAAACAAAATCCTAATAGAAAGTATGTAGTCCTGCAATACATATTGGACAAAAGAACCTTGAAAATAAAAGATGCAGGGGCAGGTTTGCATGAAATTGTTGGGTTAGGGACAACAAACATATGTTTGAAAAACTATCAAAGTGTTGTCGCTCAATGGATGCCGTCTAATTTTGGGGTCTGTTGAGAGCTAATTTTTCGGTTCTGGTCATCTTTTTGAATGCGCATTCGCGTTTCATAGCCTCTGCCCGCGTGCAAAATTGCTCACAATAGAAAAGAGAAACAGGCAGGCGGCTGCGCGTATATTTGCTGCCCCTGCCCGCATTATGCGCAATTATTCTTTTGCTTAAATCGCTTGTCCAGCCCGAATACAGGCTTTCGTCCGAGCATTTTAATATGTAGGCATAAAACATAATCTACCGGTTCAAAAAAAGTATGCCCAAAGTGCCCGGGCCGCAATGGGTGGCGATTGTAGGCGATGCATCCGATAACAGTATGTTTTCAAACCCGAACGTTTCATGCAGTTTTTGTTTAACCGCAAGCGCGCTTTCTTGCGCCAAACAATGGGTGACAAAAATACGCTTGCTGTCAATCTTCTCCGCATCTTCCGTCACCAATTCGAAATATTTATCAATATAATTTTTGCCCCTGAACTTGCTGCCCGGCACTATTTCGCCGTCTTTTAGCTCTAACATAGGTTTTATCTTAAGCCGGCTTCCAACCAATGATTGCAGCCTTGAGCATCTGCCGCCCATATACAGATACTTAAGAGTATCGACAACAAAGCTCGCCTTAACCTTTTCTCTTATGCTCTCTATATACAAAGCAATCTCTTTCACCCCCGCCCCGGTCTGCGCCATATCGCACGCTTCCAAAACGAGCAGCCCCGTGCCCGTTGACAAACTGAACGAATCCACGATGCGTATTCTATTGCTGTCAAACTGTTCCGCAGCGGTTTTTGCGTTTTGCATTGTGGCGGAAAGCTTACTGCTTATGCCTATAAAAAAAATATCGTAACCCTCATTCAGCCACCTTTTAAACGCCTGTGTAAACTGAAATTCGTTTACCGCAGCAGATTTTGGCAGCGTGCCCGTTTCGTCAGCAAACTTAAAAAGCTGCTCACTTCTTAAATTCCGATCGTCCGGCAATGACTTATCGCCAAGAATGATATACATAGGCATTCGCTCTATGCCAAGCTGTTCGATCATGCTGTACGGCAAATCGGCAGTGCTGTCCGTCATAATCTTAACTTTATTCATTCTCTTTCTCCTAAAATATTATTATGATTCCATTGTTCCCAAAAGGATTATAACATGTGTGCGTACAGTTGTAAAAGTATGTATATGGGTTTGTAAACTGTGGGACTACAATACATGTTGGACAAAAGAACCTTGAAAATAAAAGATGCAGAAGCCGACTTTAGTATCAGGCACAAACTGATACGTCCTTATACGTCAAGGCGCAACGGCAAGGTCGAACGCAGCCATCGCGAGGATCAGAAGCAAGACAACCTTTTATTCTTTCTCCGGCTTTAAGCAGCAGCTTAAAGATTATTGATGCCGCTCAAACAATATACCCATGCGCCCGCTCGGTTGGCAATAGCCAACCGGGTATCTTAAACACCACACTGTCCCATATGTTTGACAAACCTACAGTATAACAACGTAACTGGTAAATGCTGTTTATCAAAAAACTTATTGCCCAAAATTCACACTTTTCTGTTCTTGCATAATATATATTATCTAAAAAGTTTCATCTGTTTATGATCTGCAAATACCGAGCTGCCACAATAATTTTTTTCTACAGGTTATGATGCTAAATTAGAACATCGTAATAACAAAACCGCCGTATTGCCGATTATACCGCGGTTTAATGGTGGTACCTCCTAGGGGACTCGAACCCCTGATACCGCCGTGAGAGGGCGGCGTCCTAACCACTAGACTAAGGAGGCGTATTGCGAAGTATATTTTAACAGACGACGACAACATTGACAACCCTTTTTACTATGGCTGCGCCGTTAGTGATTTTTATGAAGCAGTTGCGCAATAAAAACGCAGCCGCTATTATTATTCATATTTTTGAAAACACTCGTTTGAACGCCTCAACTGCCGTATCCATTTGCTCTTTTGTGTGCGTCGCCGTATAACTTGTGCGCAACATACATTCTCCGTCCGGAGCGGCAGGAGGTATAACGGGGTTTACATATACTCCCTCTTCGAAAAGCATTTTTGTAATAACGAACGTGCGGTTCATATCGTAAGTCATTATCGGAATAATAGCAGTGCAACCGTCAATCGTCGGTATGCCCGCTTCTTTTAACTTCAAACGCATATAATTGGAAATATCTATTAGCGCCTTTTGACGTTCCGGTTCTTTTTTCAGTATCCGCACCGATTCAAGCGCAGCCGCCGCGTTTGCCGGGGGCAGGGACGCGCTGAAAATAAAAGGCCTTGAACGGTGCTTGATAAAGTCAATTACCGGCTCTTCCGCAGCTATACACCCGCCAAGCGATGCAAGAGATTTTGAGAAAGTGGTCATAATCATGTCCACCTCTTTCTCCAACCCAAAATATGATGCGGTGCCTCTGCCGCAATCCCCTATCATGCCAACACCATGCGCATCGTCAACAAAAACACGCGCTTTATATTTTTTTGCAAGCTGCACAATTTCAGGAAGTTTTGCTATATCGCCGCTCATACTAAAAACGCCGTCAGTTATAATAAGCTTGCCCGCATCTTCAGGCAACCTCTGTAAACGCTCTTCAAGGCTGTCCATATCGCTATGCTCATACCTGAGCACATTCTTTGCAAAGCTTAGCCTCGCGGCATCTAATATGCTTGCATGGTTTTCCGCGTCATTAATTATATAATCATGGCGGGAAACTACTGCCGTTATTGCTCCAAGGTTCGTTTGAAAACCCGTGCTAAAAGTTAACGCCGCGTCCTTATTAAAGAAATCCGCAAGCTCTGTTTCTAATTCTTCGTGAAGAACAAGCGTGCCGTTCAAAAAACGAGAGCCAGAACAGCCCGTGCCGTACTTATCAAGCGCTTCGTGGGCGGCATTGATCGTGCGCGGATCGCTGGTCAATCCCATGTAGTTGTTAGATCCAATCATTATTATTCGCCTGCCGTCCATAACGACCTCGGTGTCCTGAGCTGTGTGCAGTGCGTGAAAATAAGGGTATATACCAGCGGCAATAGCATCCTTAGCCTCGGTAAAGCTATAGCACTTATCAAATAAATCCATCATATTCTCCTTGAAGTTTTTCATTGCCATAGAAAGTATACAGGTTTCTTGGCAAACAGACAAGCTGTATTTGCCGTTTATAAACGCTTTGCTACTCAAACCAATCCATTGTCTGTAAAGCTTAATTACGGCGTTTTACGGCTAATCAATTTTTCTTGCGTGCGGATTCGCTATCCAAGCTTTGTACCGCATTCACCGCAAAATTTGACGCTTATATCATTTTCAGCACCGCAGGTCGGGCAAGTGTTTAACGCAAGATTTGCGCCGCAGTTTGTACAAAATTTTGCCTGACCGGCCGGTTTGCCGCATTTCGGACAAAAAGTTGTTTTCTGTTCTATCTCTCCCTGAAACACTTTTGTTTGTTCTGCCTTATCCCAAATGTCGCGCTTCATTTTATCGGCTCTGGCAGCCGCTATCTCGACGTTAACCCGCGGGGCGCATTCGGCGCAAAGACCGGCTTCATCGTTAAAGCAGCTGCTGCACATCCATTTGTGACAATTGTGGCAGCGATGAAAATGCTGTTTTGCTTCGTTCTGCGCTTGCGCAAACGCCTTTTCGTGCTCTTTATGCCATTGCGGCGGCATCCCCTGAAACCTTTCAGAGAGTATACTTTCTGCGCCGTAAGAAGCGTAACCTATGTTTCCCACAACTCCGCCAAACATACTGGCTGCCGTACCTATACCGCGGGTTAAGCCACGAATCAAATTTCCTTTTTTGTATGTTGACGATGTAATAAACGACGTTTTAAACCCATCCTGACATATGTCGCAGTAAAAAGTAAATTGAAAACCCGCATCTGTACTGTTATCTTCGTAATTGCGTGTAAATGCCTGCATCATTTTTTATTTTCTCCTTTGGACTTTAATTTTTTTGCCGCATTCGGTACACCTTTGATTTTCAAAGAATTGCTGCGACCCGCAAAGTTCGTTTACGCATTGAACGGTCAAAGGCGCATGGCAACTGTCGCATTTATTGTTGACAAATGTTGTTTGCGCACAAAAAGGACATATTATATACAGATTCCGCCCGCACGAAGGGCATCTTTGCCACTCGCGCTTAATCTGCGCCAAACAACTTGGGCATGCATCATAGAACGGACTAATTCGCCCACACACCGGACAAAAACGGTTATCATAACCTATTAAAGTGTCGCAGCCTATACACTGTTTGTCGTACCCAGCCATATTAATCCTCCGTTTTAACTAATTGATATATTTACTTAAAGAACTTTCCCAGCGCTCGAAACTTCTGTGCGCTATTCTGCCTATAAACTGTTTTCTTAGCTTGGCAAGCGCAGGGCAACGCACAATCGCATAGCGGTAATCTTTATACCTATCGGTATTGAGCGCATCCTCGCTCAAATATATAGGTTCGCGTCTAAAGTTGACGGCTAACATGCTTTCGTTGAACAAAGGCAAAAACCTAAGAAAGCCGGAATCCATATCAAACACATAGGTTGCTGCCGCCGCGCCAAGGCTTTCCATTATTACGCGCTTTTTATTGGGAATCGAAGCTAAAATAACAATACTGTCTCCGGTAAGCTCGCCCATCAACCCGCGCTTGATGCCGAACGCTAAATCATCGCTCACTGTTTTCAGATAAGCATATTCTTTTGATATTGCGGATGCGGCAAGATAGCCGTCGAGAGAATCTGCAAACGAAGCGGAAGCTTTTCGTATATCGGCGATGGGCGAGACAATCCCCTCTAACATCAGCTGCGCAACAGCATTTGAAACGGGCGCAATTTCGCTTAACCGTTCGGTTGTCAGTTTTAGCAATTGCGATAGCCTTATATCGTATTCGGAAAAAAATCTGTCAGTTACCCACCCAAGTTTTTCAATGACATACGTCCTTCCCGCTCTGTCGGTTATCTTCATACTGTAGGGCTGTCTGTCCACCGTTTTTGCAATACAGAAAGGTATGCGCACCAATTGATGAGAGTTGGGCAAAACCACTATTGCGGTTTCGCATATTCTAAAAAGCGCAGGTTCCTCTTTCCCGTCCGGAGAAATATATTGGCCTCTCGCCTCAAAATACACTCTTTCTTTCATAAGCGATTGTATGAAAAAAACTTGGTTGCATGCACGTATAAAAAGTTTGGCAAAATCCTCATAAGCGTGACCTAACATAGAAAGCACAATGTTCTCTCCATCAAGTATAACAAATATTTTGTATTTTTCAGGGGTAACAGAAATGATGTCGCTATACTTTATGGTTAACGCTAAGGTTTCGGATTTGAATATAATCACCCGTTCATATAAAGTTGCTATCACCTTTTGATAAACGCCGCCTTTATATTCTAATGTTAATACCGTATTTATTAAAGGCTTGGCGTTTAACTCTTCAAGCTCTTGCGCATTTATGTTGTTTAGGTTTGTTTTGCCCAAATCAGTTTCTCCTATAGCAATCTTCCACCATAATAGAATTATTATATCAGCATGCATGGCGTTGTTCAACACATATTACCGCTGGTAAAACATATCATAGAATGCATGGCGATTGGTTTGGTTTTAGGGCTTATGCCAATGTGCTTATCATATTATTATAACAAAACCAAAAGCATGGCGATTTGTTGAACTATATTTATTATTATAGTATGATAGCTTTTGATTTTATTGATACACAATCAGACAAATTGGGGTCACGAATGAATTTTTGGGAGTTGTTGATAATCTCCATCGCCTTGTCAATGGATGCGTTTGCTGTTGCAATTTGCAAAGGAGTTGCCCTGCAGTCTTACAAAGTACGCTGCTCAATAGCTGCGGGCTTATATTTCGGGACATTTCAAGCTCTTATGCCGCTTTTAGGGTACATAATAGGCATACAATTTGCAACGCAAATACTTAACATCGGGCATTTGGTTGCTTTTGCGGTGTTAGTGATTATAGGCGTTAACATGATACGCGAATCGAAAACATGCGAACAGGGCAAGTACAAATGCTCTTTGGGATTTTATGCGATGATCCCTCTTGCGTTGGCTACAAGCGTTGACGCGTTAGCGGTCGGCATTAGTTTCGCGTTTCTTAAAGTAAACATTATATTCGCTTGCGTAACAATAGGCGTTACAACTTTTGTGATATCTTTCGCCGGCGTTAAGATTGGAAATATTGCTAAAGCCAAACATAAATCGAAAGCGGAACTTGCCGGCGGCATTGTGCTTATATTGATGGGAATTAAAATGCTTCTTGAGCATCTTAACATTATAAGTTTCTAATTACCTGACATAACAAAACATACGAAAACTTTATACCCTGTGTTTATACCGGCAGCTTAACACAAAAAGTCTCAAATGCAGCTCATAATGTTACAATTCTTAATTAGCCGCAATAGGTTTTTGCAGGTTGTTATTTTAGGTTTCATATGATAAAATATGCTTCGCACGTTGTGAATATATTGCTAAACCGGTCTAAGGCGCACGGCTGAAAATCATGCGCGGGCGGTTGGAAAGTGCGCATACAACTGAATATTCATGCATGGAAAGGTGGCTGAGCTGGTCTAAGGCGCACGACTGGAAATCGTGTTTACGGGGAACCGTAACGAGGGTTCGAATCCCTCCCTTTCCGCCAAAATC
>CAYTUG010000018.1:0-40866 GCA_964441275.1 uncultured Christensenellaceae bacterium
TTACTGGTTTTAGGACGAAAATCGCCCCTCCAGTACTATGAGGGAGAACTTTGCTAAAAGTGTAACAGATCATTTGACAACGTAGAATATAATATAAATATCTTATTGACAATAACCATATTTAAATGTAATTTATAACTGACTCGAGAATATTTAACTTATTTCAACAATTCATTAAAAACTTGCAAAAATTAGTATCATTAAAAAAGTCTAAGGAGGAAAGAAAGCAAAAAAAGGCTGAATCCATAGCTTTTATTATATTTTGCTTGTTTGTATTGCCGACACTTTCCGGTTGTGTGCCTAATTAAAAAAAATATTTTGATCCCTTAAAAGAACCCAAAAGCTCAATTAACTCTCATCTCGGTATATTGTGTTTAGGAAATTGGCCTAACATCAGGTGCATAACCTTGAAAAATCTATAATCGAACAGGGAGGGAAATAAAATATTTAAAAATAATATTAAAATAAAAATTATTGCAAAGATACTTTTAATACCATTATGTTTATCGGCTTTTATTTCGGGATGTATTTGGCGTTCGATTCCATCTGAATCTTTTGAGACGTTAGAGAAATTAAAAGATGCTATTGACAGCGATTTGGGCATCATTTTTCCGGATACAAGCAATTATATATTTAATCAAAGTGCTATGTATGAAAAAGTCTATAAAGGCCAAACGAATATAGTTGTAGGTTATGATTGTGCAGTCGATATTGAATCCGCAAACATGACGACCAATCTGTGGAGATTGATTTTCAGATGTAGAATAATAAATGCAACATATGATGAAAGCTATCCTATAACAAATTTAAATTATAATGCCAAAGTACTTGATATAGATGTCGAAGAACAGATTTTAGACGAGTCGGATGACCCAGATATGAGTGCTTTAGCGTGGTATCCGGAAGGATCTAAAATCATACTTTACAGTTACGATTTTGATTATAAAGGACGCCGCTATTCCGTAACCGGAACATTAGTAATACCGCCCGAACAATTGAATACTTTGGGTGTTGATGAAGTTGACGCAATTGTTGAGAACGGCAAAAATGAAATGCTTTATTTGGTAAAATCGATAATCAATCAAGGAGAAAATGAGGAATGAAAAAAGTACTAATTTGTATATTCATTTTTCAGTTAATGCAGCAATAAAGATTGGTTTTATTAATAGTGATATTCAAGTCTTTGCACAACGCAAGAAAAGGTGATTTAATTGCAAACAATGCACATAGTCTGTCACATACGAAATAGATGCGCAATACAACATAGCATTTACCCCAAAGTATAGGCACAAAGCTACACAATTAATATAAAAGCAGCATGCGAGAGATATTTTTAGTTTGCGAGTTTAATTGCCCACCATATAATACTAATTATGCTTGCCGATACTTCATCTCTTGTGTTATTCATGCAGGTATGGCTTCTTTCGGTGGTGCTTTAGTTTATTTACTCAACAATACTAACCGAGTCAGTTCCTGTATCTTTATTTTCAAGGCTTAGTGACTAATATGTATTGTAGTCCTACACATTGCAAAATGAATAAATGAATGATATTCTTACTAAAGACACACCGAATGCAGCGACACAGATGAAACAGCAAACCTTCTCGGATATCGAATATTCAAATCGGCGCAAGAAAACCAAGCGCGATGAGTTTTAGGAAATTATGTACGAAATCATACCATGAAACGAGGGGGTTGCACTTATTAAGACGTACTTCTTTGGCGACAGGTGCGGTTGTCCATCACTCGGGATTGAAAAGATGTTGCGGATGTATCTTCTGCAAATATGGTTCACTCTTTCAGACGAAGGTGTCAAGAACGCCTCATACGACAGCTACGCAATGTGCGAATTCATTTGAATAGACTTTATACAAGAGCAGGTGCCGGATGCGACCACGCTGCTGCATTTTCACCGTTTGATTGAGGAAAGCGGTTTGGGAAAGCCTATTTTGACGCTATTAACCGCTGACAGAATGCGAACACATCATGAAGGGCGGCGCAATAGTAGACGCGACGCTCATCAGCGCACCGTACAAGAACGCAAGTGGCAGCCGTGACCCTGAAATAAAGCGGACAAAGAAGGAAAGCGAATGGCACTTCAGGATGAAATGTAACACAGGTGCAGACGCGGAAACAGGATATATTCATAGCATAGAAGCAATGGAGGCAAATGTGCACCACATTACCGAAGCCGTTAATCTGATTAGACGGATGATGAAGAGTCTCTCTGGTTGGACAAATAGCCTGAAATATTGGAGGACGCGCACAAGTCGCAAATCGATTATCGTATCGCTCAATGCCCGGGTAATAGATGTAGCATGGCACAAGGTCTCGCCCGGTATTGGTATTGCCGTATTGAGTACCAAAAAGCATTTGTCAGAGCCGAGGCAGAGCATGCGTTTCATATTCTCAAGAGTACATTATTAATCATAGTGTCCCTAATGATTAATAATATATGTTTACTTTAATTAAAGTATAATATTGAAGAACAAATCAAGTGTGAGGGCGATAACATGAAAAGAAGAATGCGAATTTTTAGTGTTGTTATGCTTGCGGCTGCGCCGATATTGTTCACCATCTCTAGCGGTTGTTCAAGAGTATCAGAACCATTAAGCCTAATTTGGGTTGCTGTGAAATCCGTCGGCGGCGATAATGGACTTTTTGCGGAGGGGCAGGATTATAACTTTACACTTTGCTTCGGATATGGATCTCTGTCCGTTGAGGCCTGCCAAATTGCTGAAATTACCGTTAAAAATTCAGCTGACGAAGAAGTTCGGACATTTGTATTCGATGACTTCAGCAACGAAAAATATTACAAGCCTTACAAAGACGCTTCTGCGGCTACGCTGGAGCTTACATATCCCGCACCCGCGAACCAGCCGTGTACCGGAGCCCTGGAAATTTACATCAAAAGTTATGAAGATGAAGGAGCACAGCAAGCAGGAGAAATTCTTCTTATGGAATACTGCTCAGTTATATATCTCGCGGAAAGCGGGGTTGGGACGATTATCGGGGATGTGAGCGTTAATGAGCTTTGGAAAAGGCGGTGTAATATCTTGTTGGCACAGGGGAAGCTGAGGCAGAATGAATATAAAAAAGAATTAAAAAAGGTGCATGAGGGGGCATGGACAAGTTTATACCGCAGAGGCGCCAGCAGCGAATGGGTTGAATCCGGCTTAAATGACGGGGGTGACGTAAACTTTATCGAAACAGTCACTGACAGCGGGATTGCGTTAGGAACGTTTTCAACAACAACCGACCATGACACGGTAACGGTGTCCTACCTCACCCAGCTGGACTCAGGATGGTGCAGCATAAGCCCTGGAAGACTATACAAAAAGAATAAGCAATTATTCTATTTGACGGCTGAAACGGAAAACGGTGTGGAAACGTGGTTTGTGCTCTATAATGATGGAAGGCTTACGCCCTCAAGACCTGTAAATGGTTGGTGCAGTGGCGTTAATGGCGATACAATTGATATTACAGATTCCCAAAATAGCGGCGCTGTAACAAGGTATATGTTTTCTGACGATATGGTATTATTTGAACTCCAAAATTAAAAATCAATATACAGTAATGTGTTTGTCATTTCTGCATATCCAAGTGATAATAACAAGCGGGCAAATTTTTCGTCTATTATTATTTATCCTTACGCATGTTAAATGAAATATGCCCTGTCGCATTTTTTGCAAAGCGGACTGTTGATAAGGTTATTGTAGCGGTTGCAAGCCCATATCATATAATTTATTCTTTATAAAGCAAAATGAGGTATTATATATTACATTTGTTAATATTGGGTTGCATGCTGTTATTTGTTGTGATAATATGTAAACAGCTAAATGACTGTTACAACTTTTTACTTTTTTCGGAGGTGCGAAAATGAATAAGTTCAGGCTGTTGTCTAAAATTTCCGCTTTGATTATGGTTATGATGTTACTGCTATCCTGCACAGGTATGGACATAAATTTTTTGGAAGCGAATAATAAGACGTCAGATGCACCCGCGAATGATCTTTCAAGCAATCAAAACACAGAACCGGCAAGTTACTGTAGCCATTGGCTTTGTCTCATATCGGACGCCCCTGATGAGAACGTCTTCGAATACGGTGCGGGTGAGACTATCCGAATTAACTATACCATATACAGCCCGTTTGACGCGGACGAATACCGTATCACCTGTTCCGGCGAGAATATAACGCTTCTCTCCCCCGCCGAATACAGCACCGCCGACCAAGCGGACAGCTACGCGCTCGAGTTCCTCGCCCCCGAATGCGGGAACGGCAAAATTACTCTTAAGCTTACCGCTTACAGCAACGGCGAAATATTGGGCTGGGCCAGTTCGGCCATTTATTGCAGCTCCAGCGATCTTGGAATATACTTAAGCCAAAATTCGGGTTCAGCACCAAAACTTCTGATGGCAAAGGCCCGATTCGACGCGAATCAGATTACATCGTATGATTACTGGCACCTTGTTTTTAATCAGCATTTTGTGGTCGATTATGATCTGATTAATATGCTCGCCATGGTAGCCAGCGATAAAATCGAATACTCTTTCTATGCTGCACCGTATGTCGAGGCGATACATAACAGTCTCTTTGGCATCGAATCGGATGCCAAAGTACCCGATATCTCAGATACGCTCGAAAAAATAAGCGAGGACTTAGGTATTGATCTTGAGGCGTGGAGACTGTCTCGCAACGAAACAACGGCAAACGTTCAGGAACCCCCTGCGGATTCCGAATCGCATGTAAGCAAAAATACTTTAATGCAAAGTGGCACAGTGAATTCGACAATAACAATTGCCGGGAAAGTTCAATGGAAAGACTATGGAAATACCTCTCGGCCTGCGTCCAATATAAGAATTCAGATCCTTGACAGTTATGAATGGACAGACATATTAGGCGGTACAAGGGTTATTGAAACAATTCTAAAAGGCAATGACGGAAGCCCCATAACTACAAATTCAAACGGCAATTTTTCAATAAGTGTATCAGATGGTGCATCCGTAAGAGCCGGAGGTTACGATATCGTTGTGCGCGTTCTGGCGGAAGGCTCAAATGTTTATGTTACCGACCCAGGATTCTTAGGAGTTTATTACACCTATACATTTGACAGCAACCGCTATGATGATATTGCTAACAATCCAATTCCAAATGTTTGTCTTATAGCGTATCAGGGTGCTAACGATGACGATTATTTAAAAGCTATACAGGTTCAGCAAGCCGCTGCGCTTGCCTCGAATTTTGCAAAAATTACGAATGGCGGAAATTACTTCAAAAGGGTAAGAATAAGTTATCCTGTTAGCGGTTCTTCTTGTTATCATAAACACGGTGATTATATTGAAATCAATCAAGACCGTTACAATGTATGGGATGTTATTGCTCATGAATACGGTCATTTCGTACAGGATAAACTCGGTACATGCGCTTCACCAGGAGGCTCTCACGGCTTTCCCGATGACCTCTGGAGTGACGGTAGGCCGAAAGATGCTGCAGTGAAGCTTGCCTGGTCGGAAGGATGGGCAACGTATTTTGGCATTTACGCCCAGAACTACATGGTGGATAATGGGCATATCGGCAATTATACTGTGCAATACGGCACATTAAATGACCTTTTATTCCGTTTGGACTACAATATTGAAACCCCAACATATAAACTTGGCGAGACAAACGAGAGTTCCGTAGCTGCCGTGCTTTGGGATCTCACTGATGACAGTGGTTCAAGCGAATCTTTTGATTCATTACATTTCAACTTTAAAACGTTATGGGATTACACTGCTGGTGATAAGTGTATAAATTTTGACAGCTTTATCAATATTCTTAATACAAAATTCAATTTCGCTGATAAATTGGAACTTGGAAACATATTGTCTGAATATCATATATCACCAAATCTAACCGCCCCTGCAAGTGGTACCCGGCTTTCATTAACGTCACCCTCATTTGAATGGACTGCAGGCGGTAGCCCCAATCACCCCAACAACTCCTTCAATATGATCATATGTAATCCAAGCAAAACAGACGAAGTCTATAGGACTTTAACGATAAGTGCATCCCAACCGCCGCAAACCCAACCGCAAACTACTTTTGACTTTACAATAGCCCAAACAGATTGGGCCGAAATCATCAATAAATGGGGGGGAAGTAGGCTTTATTGGATGGTTGAAGGTTCCGAAACGACACATACGCAAACAGGCCCTTACCAGTCTAATTACCACAACTTTATTTGCCCTATGCAAACACCTGTGTTGAACGTGGATTCGGCAAGTTATAATTCGGTTACGCTTTCATGGTTGCCAGTAACGGGCGCAACGAGTTATAGAATTACCCGTTCCGACAGTATAAATGGAACTTATCAATGGGTGGCTAATGTACCTGACGCTCAAACAACCTATACCAACCCTGGTCTTACAACCGAGAAAACTTATTATTATAAAATAAAAGCCATTGGCACCTTAATTAACTCGGAGGACTCGGATGCAGTGTCGGCAGTTCCCGCTTATGAATTCTATTATGAACTGAATCCTGATGGTACTCTAACGATTACCGGCTATTTTGGGAGTAGTCTCAACATTGTTATTCCGCCATCAATAACTGGCAAAACAGTAACGAAAATTGGCAACTTCGCATTTAGAAATACTTTGGGCTTAATAAGCATTGAAATACCAAACAGCGTCATAAGTGTAGGGGATTATGCATTTAGTAATTGCAGTGATCTATCGGAAATATTATTGCCGGAAAACTTGATTCACATAGGCAACAGGGCGTTTGCCGGCACCAAAAGCTTAACAAGCATTGTCATACCGAACAGTGTTACAAGTATAGGGGAGTGGGCGTTTTCAGATAGTTCGATAACGGACATTAAGCTTTCTAGTAATATGACACAAATTAATATTGGCGTATTTAGTCAGTCAAAACTAAAAAGCATAACAATACCCAACAGCATAACTAAAATTGGTGATTTTGCATTTTCTAATTGCTATGATTTAGAGAACGTGAAACTATCGAACAACCTAACTTATATTGGCAATAGTGCATTCGGGGACACCACCAGCTTATCGAGGATAGCTGTACCGGATAGTGTAACGGATATTGGGGATTGGGCATTCGCTGGAAGCTTGATAACTAGCATAAAAATTCCTAAAAACATCACTGAAATTAAAAACGGTGTGTTTAGTTCAACAAAATTAACGAAAATAGATATTCCAGAAGGCGTTGTCTTTATTAGAGACCATGCATTTTTTGGATGCGACGATTTATTAAAAGTTACGCTGGCAAATGGCATAACACATATTGGAAACTGGGTATTTCAAGATTGCTTTAGTATGAAAAACATATCGATACCAAAAAACATAGAATATATTGGATCATATGCCTTTGCTAACTGTACAAACTTAACAAAGATAGATATTAATAAGCTTAACTCAACAAATGATCGAATAATAGATAATTTCGCTTTCTTAGATTGCTCTGCTTTAAAATCTTTAAAAATTGATACTGCAGAAAGCATAGGGATGTTCGCATTTATTGGATGTAATAGCCTGAAGGAGGTAGAATTAAACAATGTAAGCAACGTCGGTATGTTTGCATTTTCAGGGTGCGCCAATATTAAAAATGTGGATTTAAAAAATGTTAAAAAGATTGAGCGATTTGCATTTACGGATTGTGAGAATCTAAAAAACCTTTGCATTACTAATGCGAAGACCATAGACGAATTTGCTTTCTCCGGTTGTAACAGTTTATCATCGGCAAAAATAGATGCTAAAAGCATTGGAGCACATGCATTTACACATTGCGAGAAATTGAAAGACTTGAAGTTAGAAGGTGTGGAAACAATTGAGGACTACGCTTTCTACAGATGCTCCGCATTGAAAAAGATAGGATTTTCTAATAGCATGAAGAGTATTGGAGATAGAGCTTTTATGTTATGCACACAGCTTAAAGATATAACAATACCAAATAGTGTCATGTATTTAGGTTCCGCTGCATTTTGTGAGTGCACTAGTTTGAAAAAAGCAGTATTGCCCGGCAGCATTACAGTAATAAACTATAGCACTTTTGCTGGTTGTTCAAACCTTTCAGATGTAAAAATGGGCGAAGGTATTGGAGAAATATTGAGATATGCTTTTGCTGGTTGCACAAAGCTTAAGAAAATATCCATTCCTAACAGTGTGTGGTTTGTTGATGAAGAAGCATTTTTAGACTCTGGTATCAGTTTTTGAGCATGTTAATTAACAGTGCAGGCTAACAAAAAAATATTAAAGGAAGAAACAAGGCTGTTAAAGGTTAAGTTAAAAAGGTGTTTCGCTACCAGAACATCTTTTTATTGTTTTAGGGTTTTTTTCTTGTTAAATTATTTTTTGCTTATATACATTTATTATGCACTAAACAAAAAACAGTTAACTGCCAAAGCTTTATTGTAGGTTTGTCAAACATATCGGACAGTGTTATGTTTGAGATACTCGGTTGGCTTAAGCCAACCGAGCGGCCGCATAGGTATATTGTTTGGGCGATATCGGTAAGCCTTAAGCTGCTATTTAAAGTCGGTGAAGGAATAGAAGGTTATAGTAAAACCGCTTATTATCTTCTCTGTGATTGCGCTTGGCTTTGCCGTTATGCCTGGGGGTATAAGGACGTATAAGTTTGTGCCTAATGCCCAGCTTAGCGGCAGTGGCTTCGAACAAAGTAGGTAAATCGCGCTTGGTAGCAGAGAAACGATTGGTAAACTCAAACCCGTTGTCGGTCTGTACGCATTCTATAGGAAATCCAAAGAAACATTTTCAAGGAATATGGCAGAAGGATATGATGCATATTTAGGCTTAGAAGTGGAAGCCTTCTGCAAGCCAAGCGTTTTGAGGGCGCGACATCTTGATAACCAAAAATAGATGTAAGAGCGTGATTTGTTGTATTTGCGGCTGGCACGAGAAACACCATGCTTTAAAGCAAATGAAACAAGGGATTGCCGATACTTCATGTCTTGTGTTATGTTATTCATGCAGGATTGGCTCCTTTCGGTATGTTTTTGTTTTACAACTCAACAATACCCCATGAGCTAACTCCTGCACCTTTTATTTTCAAGGTTCTTTTGTCCAATATGTATTGTAGTCCTACAACGAAAAGTTTTTATTTAGCGTTTAGACACTTGTCAGCTTGCGGCTTGCCATGTTATAATCCTTTGGTTGATTTAGGGCGGTCCGCTTTCCGTGGTATAAAAAAGTGCCTGTATAACGGTTATGAACGCCTGTGTTGGGAGGAGGAATCAGCATGAACAAGATAATAAAAGCTATAGAGCAACAACAGATGCGCAGCGATTTGCCCGATCTTAAGATAGGTGATTTAGTCAAAGTGTTTGTTAAAGTTGTTGAGGGCACAAGAGAGCGGTTTCAAAGCTTTGAAGGCTATATAATAGCCCGGCGCGGCGGCGGAGTAAAAGAGACTATAACTGTACGGCGCGTATCTTTCGGGGTAGGTATTGAACGTACGTTTCCGCTTCATTCGCCAAAAATTGCGAGCATTGAAAAAATCCGCAGCAGCAAAGTTCGCCGTGCAAAACTTTACTATTTACGCGATAGGATTGGCAAGGCGGCCAAACTAAAAGAAAAGAGATAGAATAAAAGAGGCCGCTAAAGGCTTCTTTTTGTTATTGGGCGGTTTTTTAGAATAACGTGGAGGGCTATGGATATTCAATGGTTTCCGGGGCACATGGCAAAAACCCGAAGGCAAATAAATGAAAAATTAAAACTTATAAATGTTGCTGTTGTGGCAATCGACGCCCGCGCGCCCAAAAGCACCCTAAGCCCGGATTTGATAGACTTGCTGTCGGGCAAGGTATGTATTATTGTGCTTAATAAAAGCGATCTCGCCGAAACCGGACAAACAAGGCGATGGGTAGAATATTATAAAAACGCATTCGGCCATTCAGTAAGCTTTTGTGCAACAAAAGACAATGCGCAAAAGCTTATTGGCATAATAAACAGTGCGGCGCAGCCGATAAAAGAAAGATATTCTAAAAAGGGAATGCGCAAAACAATACGCGTGCTTGTAGCGGGGGTGCCCAACGTGGGCAAATCGGCTATTATAAACAGACTAATCGGCAGGAAGAGCGCTAAAGAAGGTGACGTGCCGGGGGTTACACGCGCGCTTCAGTGGATTAAACTATCAAGCGATATCGAGCTTTTAGATTCGCCCGGTTTGCTGTGGCCAAAAATAGAATGCCCCGAATCCGCCGTCAAGATTGCTGTTTTAGGCAGCATTAAACACGAAATACTCGATATCACAGCCCTTGCAAAAAAACTGATATCTTTGCTTAACGATATCGGGGCCGATTGTATTGCAAAACGTTATGGCATTGAATTTTTCAGCGAACCGCAGCGGGTATTAGAGGCGATATGCGCAAAAAGAGGTTTTCTGATAAAAGGCGGCGAAATCGATATTGAGCGGGGCGCAAGAACTTTGCTGGATGAGTTCAGATCCGGAAAGCTTGGCAGAATTACGCTCGAGCGGGTTTGCCAATGAACAATGTGTTAGAGCAAAACAGGTTGCTTGAACTATGCCGTTATGAAAAACCGTTTTGGAATAGAAATTTACTTGTGGCGGGTGTTGACGAAGCGGGTCGCGGACCGCTTGCGGGGCCGTGCGTTGCCGCGGCGGTTATAATGCCTTGCACAAACCTTATAAACGGAATTGATGATTCAAAAAAACTTACCGAAAAAAAGCGGGAAGAATTGTACGAAAAGATAACCGCGCAAGCGTTATGTTATGCAGTTGGCATTGTGGATAACACAATTATTGATAAGATAAACATACTTAAAGCTGCTCAATACGCTTTTTCACAGGCCGTATTAAAGCTTGCCAAAAAACCCGCGTATGTATTTTGCGACCGCATAGGCGGGATAAATATAGATATTGAATATGAAGGGATAACAGGTGGCGACAGGCTGTGCTACAGCATTGCTGCGGCTTCAATAATTGCAAAAGTGACGCGGGATAGGATGATGCGGGAATATGATAAAGAGTACCAAGGCTATGGATTCGCCAAACATAAAGGTTATGGCACCCGCCAACATTACGATGCGATATCCGCTTTGGGTATGTGTAAAATCCACAGGGTTACGTTTTTAAAAAGGTTGTCCGGATGAAAAAAAGGCAAAGCGGGTTTCGCGGGGAAAGCGTTGCGGCTGCGTTCCTGAATGATAACGGTTATAATATATTAGCAAGAAATTACTATGTTCGTGGCGGCGAAGTAGATATAATTTGCAAAAAAGACGATACCATTGTTTTCTGCGAAGTAAAGCTTAGAGGACAAAGCCGGTTTGGAAGAGGGGCGGAGGCAGTGGATATTAGAAAACAGCGATGCATTTGCCGTGCAGCGCTTGATTACGCATATCGCAACGGACACATGGAAAAACCTATCCGGTTTGATATTATAGAAGTGCAGAACGAACGCATATCTCATATTAAAAATGCGTTTGAGTTTGTTCAGCCGTAATTCCTTTCGGTTAAGCGGTCATCGTTTGTACATCAATGAACGCGGGCTAAATCGGCGGCTTGTATTCTTTGAACGAAATGGTTGATGTACGCCTTTTTTTTGATATAATAATAGAAATGGTTAAAAAAGCAATGCATTTGTTTAACCCGGGAGGCTAAGTGCGAAGATATATTTTTTTTATAGTAATGCTTTTGTTGGCTATGTTGCTCCTCACATCCGTTGCTTACGCAAGCAACCCGTTTAAACCATCCTTGGCAACGCAGCGGCAGACAACGCTTGCAACTGCGTTTACTTTGATAACTGCAGCAATTTTTTTGTTGGTGTGCATATTATTAACGGCTCGTTTAGGCGGCGGAAACGACGGCCGCATATGGCCGGCATTGGGCTTATCCATTGTTTTGGCGCTTGCGCTGCGCATATTTGCGGCGCTTGTTTTTAAAGGCCACGAGACCGACGTAAGATGCTTTACCATTTGGGCGGACAGCGTTTATAAAACAGGCCCCGCACAGTTTTACACCCAAGGCACATTTTCAGATTATCCTCCCGGTTATATGTATGTATTATGGCTGCTTGGATTTATAAAAAACTTGTTTGCGCTTGATATCGAAAGCGCATTAAATGTGCTGCTTATAAAGCTTCCGTCAATAATTGCCGAAGTTATTACCGCAATTATAGTTTATAAAGCGGCATCTAAACAAATGGGCAAAATGTTCGGATTGCAATGCGCGGCTTTTTTGCTGTTTAACCCTGCAATGTTTTTCAACAGCAGCGTTTGGGGGCAGATGGACGCATTTTTTATATTATTTTCTGTCTTAACGTTGTTTTACTTAAGAAAAGAAAACCCGTATTTAAGCGCCTTGTTTTTCGCCATTGCGCTTCTTTTAAAACCGCAGGCGTTGATGTTTGCGCCGGTGGTGGGGCTTTGGTATATATATTCTTTGCTAAGAAAAGGGCGCTTTGCCAAGCATTTTTCGGGCATTTTGGGCGGTGCGGCAATTTTCGCCTCCGTATTTATTGTAGGTGTGATACCTTTTACGGGCGATCAGCCCTTATCTTGGATAGTTACAAAATATATTGGCACGATAGCATCGTACCAATACGGCACCGTAAACGCTTTTAACCTTTTCGCTTTGACGGGCGGCAATTGGCTAAGCAGTAGCGAACCTTTGTGGTTTGGTCTGCCTTATGAAACGTGGGGATGGGTTTTTGTTGGGTTGGCGGTGTCGGCGGTTGTTTTGCTGCAATGGCGTTCCCGGGAAAACGGAAGGGTTTTTGAGCTTTCAGCTTTCCTTATAGTATCGGTATTTATGTTAGCGCATTCTATGCACGAAAGGTATATGCTGCCCGCTTGCATATTCTTGCTGTTTGGATATGTATATACGCGCGAGAGGGGGACTCTTTTGTTTTCCGCCGCGTTTTCATTTACATCGCTGATAAACCAGATGGCGACGCTTTACGCAGACACAACGATGGCGCCGCAGACCGCTACAATGGTTACGGCGGCTGTAAATATGATATTGTTTCTGATTTTTGTTCCGTATATGGTCAGAAGGCTAAGCAGTGGCGTGCTCATAAGACCGCCGGCGCTCAAAGGATGATTTTGTATGAGGTTTTTTGTTAAATCTAAAAGGATAGACTGGAAAAAACACGCGCGCAGACGTCTGTTTGACAAACACGAAAAATATTGCTTTGCGCTTATTGACTGGATAGTTATGGCGGCTATAACTGTCTGTTATGCTGCGGTAGCGTTTATAAATCTTGGCTCTACAGATATACCCAAAACATTTTATACTTTTGACAAAGACGACGTAATAGTAGAGTTTAGCAAGCAACAGCAGATATTTTCTATACGTTACTATGCTTCGGTGCCCAACAATTTCGATAAGTATTTTGACTTTTCGTTACAATATTCGCCCGATGGCGAAGGATATACTGAAATAGAATTTTTCAAAGAGGATGAGGACAAAACAAGCTATACCGAGCCGGGCATAAAGCACGAGGATACAAACCTTTATAAGTGGCAGATAGCGGAGATAAGCCCCTTTACCGCAAAATATGTTTCTTTCCATGTTGGCGGGCGGCTTCCCATACTTGAAATCGGGTTTTGCGATAAAGACGGCAATCCGGTCGAAGTTGTTTCGGCGGTAAGCGCAAATCCACAGGCGCCCCGCGGCAACTCGCCCGTTTTCATGTTTGACGAGCAGCAACACGTGCCCCAACAGACATATTATATGAACGAAATGTATTTTGACGAAGTTCACCATGCGCGCACGGCATACGAGCACATAAACTATATGAACCCTCGCGAATTTTCGCACCCGCCTCTCGGGAAAATTCTTTTAGGCGTCGGCATTCGTATATTTGGAATGAACCCGTTCGGGTGGCGCTTTATGGGTACGCTTTTTGGCGTTTTAATGCTGCCGCTGATGTATATTTTTGCTAAAAGGTTGTTTAGAAACACGCTTTACGCCGCTATACCCACCGTGTTGTTTGCAAGCGATTTTATGCATTACACTCAAACGCGCATAGCGACAATAGACAGCTACAGCGTATTTTTTATTATGCTGATGTGTTATTTCATGTATCTTTATACGGAAACCAATTACAACAGACAGCCTTTAAAGAAATCGTTAGTGCCGCTGGCGCTTTGCGGTATAACTTTCGGGCTTGGCGCAGCAACTAAATGGCTGTGCATTTACGCAGGCGCGGGGCTTGCTTTAATATTCGCCATTCAGATGGTAAAAAGATACAGAGAGTACGCTTATGCCAAAAACGCCGTTGCCGCACATGACAATAATAATCTTAAACGCCGGCAGTTTTTAGAGGAAGTAAGCCGCAATTATCTTAAAAAAACTTTTATTACGCTGCTTTGGTGCGTTCTATTCTTTATTATCATTCCTCTAATAATATATTTGATTTCGTATATACCATATACACTTGTAAAAGAGGGCGCTTATGATTTTAACGCCATATTACACAATCAGGAAGTGATGTTTAACCACCACAGCAAATTCTACGAACATCCTTACAGCTCGCCTTGGTATTCTTGGCCGCTTAATATAAAACCCGTATTTTTGTTTCAAGGCAAGGGTTATCCGGATGAGCTGATGTCTTCCATGTCTACAATGGGCAATCCGGCGGTGTGGTGGGCCGGCTTGGCATCGGTAATTGCCCTTATTGTTATACGCATATGCAAAGGGCGGTTAGGCAGGCGCGTTTTCTTTTTGTCCGTAATGGCGCTTTCGCAATACGTCCCGTGGGCGCTGCTCTCGCGAGAGACGTACATATATCATTACTTCGCGACAGTTCCTTTTCTTATTTTGCTTATCGGAGTGCTCGCAAAATATATTATTGAACACACAAAGCACGGTAAAAAGGCAGTGTTTGTGTTTGTTGGAATTTGTGTTATGCTTTTTATAATGTTTTACCCTGTAACTACGGGGATAGTTATCCCAAGAGCGTATTCCAACACGTTTCTAAAATGGTTTCAAAGCTGGCCGTTTCATTAACCATAGCAAAGAAGGCGATTTAAACTGAACGATCTAAAACAGAATGCGATGCAGTTTATAAAATTTATTATTGTAGGCGTGGCAAATTTTTTAGTAGATTTGGGCATACTTACGCTGCTTAACAGCGTGTTTGGCTGGCCTTTGCTTTTATCGAATACTATTTCGTATTCTTGCGGCGTAATAAACAGCTTTTTGCTAAATCAATACTGGACGTTCAAACAAAAACAAAAATTCATATCGGGCAATTTTTTAAAATTTGTGATAGTTAACCTTTTATCGCTCGGGATAAACAATTTGGCGATATATATTTTAGGCGAACTTTATGGAATGGGGAACGTATGGGCAAAACTTATTGCAACCATGTTTTCGTTCATTGTAAATTTTGCGGGCAGCAAACTTTTTATATTCAAACAACCAACCGCGAAATAGTATATAAATTATATGTTAGGAGCTAAAAGTGCTTGCAAAAGTGCAAAGTTTCGGGTTGGTCGGCTTGCGCGGATATTCCGTTACTGTTGAGGCGGATATCTCAAGCGGAATGCCAAATTATGAAACTGTGGGGCTGCCGGGCGCCGCGGTGCGCGAATCAAAAGAGCGGGTCAGGGCTGCTATAAAAAATTCGGGTTATTGCTATCCTCAGCAGAGGATAACGATAAACTTAGCGCCCGCCGATTTGCGAAAACAAGGCCCTATTTATGATGCAGCAATCGCATTGGCGCTTTTGTGCGCAAGCGGACAGTGCAATGCGCCGGATGAAAAGAGCGCAGTATTAGGCGAGCTTTCACTCGATGGCAGGCTGCGCAAAGTTGCCGGAGCTTTGCCTATGGCTATATCCGCATTGGAAGCGGGCTATAAAAAGATTGTTGTTCCGGTTGAAAACGCGGGCGAAGCTGCATATGTTTTTGGCTTAAAGGTTTACGCGGCAAAAACCTTATCGGACATTGTTGAGCATTTTGGGGGCGGCGCGGGTTTGCCGCAGGTTTCGCCTTGCAGATTTGAGCCTGCCGGCAAACAGCTTTTAGAAAGAGACATGGCGCACATACGCGGGCAGCAGCAGGCGCGCAGGGCGCTTGAAATCGCGGCTGCGGGAGGCCATAATATTATATTTATAGGCCCGCCCGGTTCCGGCAAAACCATGCTTGCGCGTGCTTTGCCCGGAATATTGCCCGACCTTTGTTTTGAAGAGGCTTTGGAGATATCAAAAATACAGTCGGTATGCGGGCAGAGCCAGGGCGGTATAGCGGCGCACCGCCCGTTTCGCGCACCGCATCATACGCTTTCTACGGTTGCGCTTATAGGCGGCGGCCATGGCGTTATGCCGGGAGAGATAAGCCTTGCGCACGGAGGAGTGTTGTTTTTGGACGAGCTGCCCGAATTCTCGCGGGCAGCGTTAGAATCGTTAAGGCAGCCTCTTGAAGATCGCTGCATAAGCATAGCGCGTGCAAATTTAAAAGTAACTTACCCGGCCGATTTTATGTTAGTGGCGTCTATGAACCCGTGCCCTTGCGGAAACTTTGGCAGTCAAAAGCCGTGCAGGTGTACGCAGCGTGATATTGCGCGTTACTTGTCCCGGATAAGCGGTCCGCTTATAGACAGGTTAGATATGCACATAGGCATGGATGCGGTTGAATATCAAGAGCTGTCGCAAAGCGCGCCTGCGGAATCATCCAAACAAATCCGCTCCCGCGTGAACGCCGCGAAACAAATACAGCAAAAACGATATGCAGGCAGCGGCATTTTTGGAAACGCCGGTTTGCATAGTGAGCAGTTTTTGCAATATTGCGCGCTTGATAAAGAAAGCCGCGGTTTGATGGAAGCTGCGTACAATAAGTTTGGGTTAAGCCCGAGAGGCAGGGCGCGAGTTCTTAAGGTTGCGCGAACAATAGCGGACATTGCACATTCCGAAAACATTTTAAGAAATCATATAGCGGAGGCACTGCAGTTTAGAACGCCCGACAAAAGGTATTGGGGGTAACAATGCGGGAAGAAAAAAAATACTGGATTTGGATGGCGTCTTTGCAGGGCATGGGCGCGAAAACGTTCTATCAGATATTGAAAAGCTTTGGCAGCGCCGCAAATTTTTTTGACGCTGTAGATAAGAAATCGGTACAAATAAACGATATTAGCCCCGAGATTATAAGATCCGCGCGCGCCGGATGCTCTGTAAGCCGCATTGCGGAGATTATATGCAAACTTGAAGAAAAAGGCGTTGCCGCAATAACGCGGCTGTGTGGTGATTATCCGCAACAGCTTGCTTGCATACCTTGGCCGCCTGCCGTTCTGTTTGTTAAAGGAAAACTGTTGTCCGTGCAGCGCTCCATTGCAATTGTGGGCACAAGGCGCTGCTCAAGAAGAGGGTTTGAGCTAACGCGAAAAATAGCGGGAGAGCTTGGGATGCCTGTTGTTTCAGGGTTGGCGCGCGGTATAGACACGGCGGCGCACAAAGGCGCGCTTGAAGCGAAGCAGACGACTATAGCAGTTTTGGGCTGCGGCGCCGATGTTGTTTACCCTCCTGAAAACACAGGCGTTTATAACGATATTATCCAAAACGATGGCGCAATTATTACCGAACTGCCGATAGGGGCTATTCCGCTTGCCGCAAACTTTCCCGTGCGCAACCGGATAATTGCCGGATTAGCGCGCGGGTTGCTTGTGGTCGAATCCGAAGAAGCGGGAGGAACAGCAATTACTGTTTCAAAAGCGATATGTTATGGCAAAGAAATTTTTGCCGTACCCGGGCCGCCCAATGCGCATAATAGTGTGTTGCCCAACCTGCTTATTGCTAACGGCGCCGTACCGGTATGTACGGCTTTGGACATTATCAATCATTTTGGGGAAGTTTCAAACACAGTAAACAGCAACGAATTGCCGCAAACTTTAGATTTTTTGCAAAGCCGGATACTTGAATTGCTCAAAATCGAAGACAAAAGCGCACAGGCGCTTGCGGAATGCACCGGATTGCCTGCCGATGAGATAAACGTGGCGTTAACAATGCTTGAGCTTTCGGGCGCGGTGAGCAAGGTTGACGGCACAAGGTACGGGTTGTAAAATGGCGTAAAACAGCCTGTTAACGCATAAGTATAATGCTTACAATTGCAGTTGCCGCTTGCTTTTTTTTTAATACGCATTTATAATTTGCAATCGTAAGGGAAAGATATGCAAATTTTATTTAGCGCCGCATAAAATAGCGGTAGCGATTTGCAAAAGATGTTCAAAAAACATTAACGGAGATTAGTATGCAAACCACGCAAAAAACAAAAACAAAAAAATATGACCTTGTTATTGTAGAGTCTCCCGCCAAGGCCAAAACAATAAGCAAGTTTTTAGGCAATGGGTATAAGGTGCAGGCAAGCGGCGGCCATGTCAGAGATTTGCCGAAAAGCACCATGGGCGTTGATATTGAAAACGATTTCGAGCCCAAATATATTCAGATAAGGGGCAAGAAAGAAATAGTTGCCGCTTTAAAATCAGGCGCTCAAGGGGCGCGCAATATTTATTTAGCTACAGACCCCGACAGGGAAGGCGAGGCAATTTCGTGGCATATTGCCAATATGTTAGGGGTTGACGAGAACCAATCCGTGCGGATTGAGTTTAACGAAATAACAAAAAAAGCAGTAACAAGCGCGATATCAAACCCAAGAAAAATTAATGCCGATTTGGTGGACGCGCAGCAGGCGCGCCGGATTTTAGACAGGCTTGTCGGTTATAAATTAAGCCCGTTGCTTTGGAAAAAAGTTAAAAAAGGTTTATCGGCGGGGAGGGTGCAGTCGGTCGCCGTTCGGATTATTTGCGATCGCGAGGACGAGATAAAAGCGTTTACACCGGAAGAATACTGGACGGTAAGCGCATTGCTCAACAATGCGGACAAGACGCACGAATTTGAAGCTAAATATTTTGGTGAGGATGGCATAAAGAAAAAACTCGAATCAAAAGAACAGACTGACGCGGTGCTAAAAAGCATTGAGGGGAACAGCTTTATTGTCAAGGACATAAAAAAAGGCACGAAACGCAAAAATGCCGCGCCTCCTTTTACAACAAGCCATCTTCAGCAGGCGGCATCGGGCGCTTTCGGGTTTACCGCAAAACGCACAATGCTTATAGCTCAGCAGCTTTACGAGGGCGTTGAAATAGGCAGCGAAAGCGTCGGGCTTGTAACATACATTCGTACCGATTCGACGAGGGTGTCGGACGAAGCGCTTTCATCTTTACGTGAACATATTGCAAAAAAATTTGGCCAGGAATATATGCCTAAAACCCCCAATGTGTTCAAGAGCGCAAAGAAGGCGCAGGATGCCCACGAAGCTATAAGGCCGTCCGACATAGCTATCGATCCCGAATCTGTTAAACGGGTGCTGACAAAAGACCAGTACAAATTATATAAACTGATATACAACCGGTTTGTTGCAAGCCAAATGGCGCCTGCCATATACGAGACAATGCAGGTGAGAATAAACGCCGGGCAAAATAGTTTTCGTGCAAGCGGTTCGCGCATTGTGTTTAAAGGATGCACGGCGGTTTACAGCACGGAAGATGATGAAGCAAAGGATACTATATTGCCGCCTTTGAACATAGGCGAGAATTGCCCTCTGATAAAGATAACCCCCAAACAAAATTTTACCCAGCCGCCATCGCGCTTTACCGAAGCAACGCTGATTCGCGAATTAGAGGAAAAGGGCATAGGCAGGCCAAGCACCTATGCGCCAATAATATCTACCATACAAGAGAGGCGCTATATTGAAAAAGAGGGGCGCAGCCTTATGCCTACCGAATTAGGCGGAATAGTAAACAATATGATGAAACAAAACTTTTCGGATATTGTAAACGTAGAATTTACCGCAGAGCTTGAAAATAAGCTTGACGATATCGAAAAAGGCGGGAAGCAGTGGAAAAATCTGCTTAAAGAATTCTATGTGCCGTTTGAACAAACGCTTGAGTTAGCTGATAAAAACATTGAGCGAATTCAACTGCCGGTAAAAGAAAGCGATGAGAAATGTGAAAAGTGCGGGCGCACAATGGTGTATAAAGACGGGCGTTACGGACAATTTCTTGCCTGCTCAGGATACCCGGAATGCCGCAACACCAAGCCTATTATCAAGTACATAGACACTCCTTGTCCCAAATGCGAAAAACGCATTGTGGAAAGGCGTTCTGTAAAAACCCGCAAAACGTTTTACGGTTGCGAAGGTTATCCCGAATGTGATTTTGTTTCATGGGATATGCCCATTGCGGAAAAATGCGAAGAGTGCGGCGCTATGATGGTTTTGCGCAGGATGTCTAACGGGGGCAGTTATAAAAGGTGCTCAAATGCCGATTGTGTAAAGAATAAACGTAAGAAAGCCGATGAATAACGTTATTGTTGTAGGAGCCGGGCTTGCGGGCTGTGAAGCTGCGTATCAGCTTGCAAAGTTCGGCGTTAATGTGAAATTGATAGAACAAAAGCCTAAGCGAAAATCCGCCGCGCATTTTTCCGATGACTTTGCGGAGCTGGTATGTTCTAATTCGCTGCGGTCAAATGTGTATACCAATGCGGCAGGTCTGTTAAAGCAAGAGATGCGGGAATTAGATTCGCTTATAATTAAAGCTGCGGATGCAAACAGCGTGCCCGCCGGCAGCGCATTAGCGGTTGATAGGACCGCATTTTCGGGTTACATTACGCATGTTATAAAAACAACGCCCAACATAGAGGTTGTTTGCGAAACGGTGACGCAGCTGCCTCGCCAAGGGGTTGTAATCGTTGCGCCCGGCCCCCTTGCCGATGGGGAATTGGCGCAAAGCATAAAACATAAAATAGGAAAAGAGTATATAGCTTTTTACGATGCGGCAGCGCCCATTTTGGCGGGAGATTCGATAGACTATTCTAAAACGGTCTTCGCATCGCGTTACGGAAAAGGGGGCAGCGATTATCTGAATTGTTTTATGGATAAAGAGAGGTACGATGCTTTTTATAAAGAGCTTGTAGGCGCTCAGACGGCGCAGCTTAAAGGATTTGAAGAGCGCGATGTTTTTGAAGGCTGTATTCCCATAGAGGTTATGGCAAAACGAGGTTACCAAACGCTGTTGTTCGGGCCGTTAAAGCCTGCGGGTTTGTATGATAAGCAAGGCAAAAGGCCGTATGCAGCGGTTCAGTTGCGCAAAGAAGATAAAGCCGGGCGGCTTTACAATATGGTTGGATTTCAAACGCACCTTAAGTTTGGCGAACAAAAAAGGGTATTTGGCATGATACCGGGGTTAGAAAAAGCCGAATTTATGCGCTATGGAGTTATGCACAGGAATACTTTTATATCAAGCCCAAACGTTTTGAGCGAACATTACGAGCTGAAAAAACGTGCCGGCTTGTTTTTTGCGGGGCAGATAACAGGGGTTGAAGGGTATATTGAAAGCGCGGCAAGCGGATTGACCGCGGGAATTTGTGCAGTTTGTGACTCAAAAGCCAAACCCCGGATAAATTTTGGCGCAGATACGGCAATAGGAGCGTTGTCAAAATACGTATCCGGTTATACGGGGCGGAATTTCCAGCCGATGAATATTAATTTCGGAATCATTGACAGCGTTCCGGCAGGAAAAAGGAAAGAGAACAAAGAAATTATAGCAGAGCGCGCGATGGAAAGGGTACGAATTATTGCAAAAAGTTTAAAGGAGTATAAGTTATGATGGAAGGGACAACTATCGTAGCGGTGCGCCGTAACGGAAAATGTGCAATTGCGGGAGACGGTCAGGTAACGTTTGGGCAGAATACTATTATGAAGCACACGGCAAAAAAGGTGCGCAGGCTTTTTAGCGACAAAGTTATAGTCGGATTTGCGGGTTCGGTGGCAGACGCATTTACGTTGTCCGAACGGCTTGAATCCAAACTGGAGCAATACAGCGGCAGTCTTCAGCGCGCGGCTGTAGAGTTGGCGCAAGAATGGCGCGGAGATAAGGTTTTAAGAAAGCTTGAGGCGATGCTTATAGCGGCGGATAAGAACGAAATGCTAATCGTTTCGGGCAGCGGAGAGGTGATTCAGCCTGATGACGATGTTGCCGCAATTGGTTCGGGCGGCAGCTACGCACTTGCGGCCGCAAAGGCGCTTAAGGAAAACACTTCTCTTACCGCTTTGGAGATTGCAAAAAAGGCTATCGCTATCGCCGGTCAAATCTGTGTTTTCACCAACGATCAGATAACGCTTGAGGAGGTTTGACATGTCTCACCTTACACCAAAACAGATTGTAGAAGAACTTGATAAATATATAATAGGGCAGGACAAAGCAAAAAAAGCCGTGGCTATCGCGCTTCGGAACAGATACAGGCGCCGGCGGTTATCTTCCGAAATGCAGGAAGAAATTACGCCAAAGAATATAATAATGGTTGGGCCTACCGGCGTAGGCAAAACCGAAATTGCGCGAAGATTAGCGCGGCTTATGAACGCACCTTTTATTAAAGTTGAGGCTACAAAGTTCACCGAAGTCGGTTATGTGGGGCGCGATGTCGAATCGATGATACGCGATCTTGTTGAAGCCTCTATTCGGATGGTTAAAACATCGCGGAGAGAATCGGTGTTTAACAAAGCGGAACAGATGGCGGAAGAGCGGCTTGCGGATATACTTGTGCCCATGGGTAAAAAAGCCGGTCCTGCTAATCCATTGCAGGCGTTATTAGGGCAGGGCCAAAGCGCGCCGCAAGAAACTGCGGAAGAAAAACAGCGCCGCATGACGAAAAGGGAAGAGACGCTTGCGCTGTTGCGCGCGGGCAGGCTTGACGAAACTTTGGTAGAAATAGAGGTGGAAGATAGCGCCACGCTCGGAATTGAAATAGCAGGCATAGGGAGCGATATAAACATAGGCGAGATGTTTTCGGGCATACTTCCCAAAAAAACAAAAAAGCGGCGCGTCTCTATTGCGGAAGCAAAGAAGATATTAACGCAGGAAGAAGCCGATAAGCTGATAGATATGGACGAGGTTATAAGCACTGCGGTGGAAAGGGCGGAGCAAGACGGGATAATATTTTTGGACGAGATAGATAAAATAGCCGGGAAGAATATGGGGCAGGGGCCCGATGTCTCCCGCGAGGGGGTGCAAAGGGACATATTGCCGATAGTGGAAGGCAGCACGGTTATCACAAAATATGGGCCGGTAAAAACGGACTATATGCTTTTTATAGCGGCGGGCGCTTTTCATGTTGCCAAAATATCCGATTTGATACCTGAACTTCAAGGGCGTTTTCCAATAAAGGTGGATCTTAAAAGCCTGTCAACCGAAGACTTGAAGCTTATTTTGGTTAAACCGAAAAACGCTTTAATAAAGCAGTACAAGGCGTTGCTTGAAGCGGATAACGTAAACCTGTATTTTAGCGATGATGCAATTGACGAGATAGCGCGATATGCCGTTTTGGAAAACGAGACTTCTGAGAATATTGGCGCAAGGCGGCTGCATACTATTGTTGAGACGCTGCTTGAAGACGTTTCGTACAACGCCGGCGGCGATCACCCGGTTACCGAGGTTAAGATCGACTCGGTATACGTAAAAACGCATTTGAAAGATCATATCAAAGACCACGATCTTAATAAGCATATACTATAGAATAACCTCGGTAAGTACTGTGCATAATAATGACATCCTTTTTAAACGGAGCATTATTATGAAAGCGATTATTATGGCGGGCGGGGGAGGCAAACGCTTAAGGCCTCTTACATGTGCGATGCCCAAACCAATGGTGGGCATATTGGACAGGCCGATGCTCGATTATACACTTGAGCTTCTTTTTGCCCACGGCTATCGCCACGCAGCAATGACTCTTGGGTATTTGCCGGCAGAAGTAACGGGTTATTATGAGCAGTATAAACAACTGAATATCGCCTTTTACGTTGAGGATGCGCCTTTAGGCACTGCAGGCGGAGTGAAAAATGCCCAATCGTTTATTGACGGCACTTTTTTGGTTATAAGCGGAGACGCATTGACGGATATTGATTTGACTCTGATGGCTAAAGAGCACAAACAAAGCGGCGCTAAAGCCACGATAGCTTTAAAAAGGATGGGCAATCCACAAGGATACGGTGTGGTTATAACGGACGCCTACGGAAATGTGGAAAGGTTTGTTGAAAAACCGGGCTGGGAAGACGTTTTTTCAGACACTATAAATACCGGCATTTATATGGTGGAGCAGGAAGTGTTGGATTTAATACCAGATAATGAGCCGTTTGATTTTGCAAAAGATCTTTTTCCTCGTATGCTAAACAGCAAAATGAAGATTTACGGACACGTTACGCAAGGCTATTGGTGCGATGTGGGAAGCATTGAAAGCTATTTAAATGTGCATAAAGATATGCTGCAGGCTAAGGTTAAAGCGAACATAAAAGGGCTAAATACAGGAGGAATTTGGGTGGGCGAGGGCGCAAGGATTAATGACAATGCGCTTATCCAACCGCCCGCGTTTATAGGCGATGGGGCTGTTATCGAAGCGGGGGCAACGGTAGGCCGCTACAGCTGTATAGGGGCAGGTTCGTACATAGGGGCGCATTCAAGCATATCCCGAAGCGTTTTGCATAAAGGAGCGCGTGTTGGCAAAAACGCTATACTTAACGGGTGCGTGGTGGCGCAAGGCAGCGCAGTCGGCGAAAGGTGCAGAGTGCAGGAAGGCGCGGTGGTGGGCGAGCAATGCCTGCTTGGGCAGCACAGCCGCATATCGCCCCGGGTGCGCATTTGGCCGGGGAAAAACATTGGGTGCGGGGTTAACGCAAATGAAAATATAATATACGGCTTTGGCGAGCGTATGGGGCTTTTCGGAAGCGAAGGGTTCGCAGGCGATTTGGGGGTTGATTTAACCCCTTTGCGGCTTTCCCGGCTGTTTGGCGCGGTAGCGGAACATATGTCGGGAAAGGCGGTAGCGGTAAGCGCACAAGAGCCCGCAGTATGCAATGCGGCGGCTAAGTTGGCGGCAGGGATGTTAACACTTAGCGGCGCAGACGTTATAAGGATAGATAGCGCAAACCGCCCCGTGCTTGCGCTTTGCGCTTTGATGTTGCAAGCTAAGATTTGCATATTGCTAAGAACTCGAAAAAACCGGCTTTATGCGGATATATTTGAACCTGATATATTTATGCTTGGCAAAGCCGCCCGGACACAGATTGAACAGAAATATTTCAACCGGGGCGAAATGCTCGCTTATGCGCAATGCGGGAAAGAAACCCTGGTGGGCGCTGCCGAAAGATTTTACATGAAAGAAATATCAAACAGAATAGGGCTTGGCGCAGCGGCAGATGTTAAGGTTGCAATACTTGGACAACGCAGCATTGACGCGCTTTTGCAGAGCATATTAAACGAATGCGGCATCGGCACGGTTTTTATAAACAACGGCGGCGGGCACGCTATGCAGGCGAATTTTGGAGTTCGTTTGAACAAAGCCGGAACGGTAAATTTTCTGATTACGCCTAAAGGGCGCATTCTAAGCTCAAACGAGTGCGTGTTGGTATGGTATTTTATAATTTTCAGTAATTATTTTAAAAATACAATAAAGATCCCGAGCGGAGCGCTGCGCGCGATAGCTGCTTTGGCTGATGTTTTTGGTATTGAATACACATTTGCTTCCGCCGAAGAATCGTTAAGAGAATTGGATATAGACCATCGCCGGCTACTTTTCGACGGCATATATGCCGTTTGTACATTGGCGGAGCATATTGCGCGCACGGGTACAAACATTGACGAGATAGCGTCTTATTTTTCCGCTCCGCATATAAGCGTAAAAGCGGTAAGGTGCAATTTTGAGGATATAGGCCGTGTTATAAGCGCCATGTACGCAAAAGGCGGCGCGCACGCTGACGAAGGGTTGCGTATTAATTTTAATAAAGGCAGCAGCTATATATGCCCGCATACAAGCAAGCCGTCCATATTGATCAGGGCAGAGGCCGATACTTTTGAATTTGCGCAAGAGCTTTGCGATACATACTCGCAAATGGTTAAAAAGTTAGCAAACAACAGTCAAGATTAAAAAGTGCAGACATATAAAAAAATGACTCATACCGTATAAATTTTTAGAGCTTGTTCAAACCAATCTTTTTTGTGGTATAATAAGTTGTCGTTTTGTATATTGAATAAAAATAAGGTAAACACCGGTTTTTTCATATGCGTAAAACTAATGAAAGGAAAGAATTTGGCAAAGAAAAAAAACAACATAAAGATAATCCCGCTGGGCGGGGTGGGCGAGATAGGCAAAAACATGTGGGTGATTGAACACGGCGAGCAGATGATAGTTATTGACTGCGGTTTTTGTTTTCCGCGCGAAGATATGCTTGGCGTGGATTTTGTTATACCCGATATCGCCTATTTGAAAAAGAACAAAGAAAAAATTAAGGCTGTGCTGATAACTCACGGACACGAAGACCATATTGGGGCAACTCCTTACCTTCTTGGCGAGATAGGGGCGCCTGTGTACGGAACTGATTTAACTGTCGCGCTAATAGAGACCAAACTTGCAGAAAGAAAAATAAACGGGGTGCAGTTTAATATAATAAAGCCGGGCGATTGTTTCACCGCCGGGGCGTTTAGAATAGAGGCAATACACGTAACGCACAGCATTGACGCCGCGCTTGGGTTTGCAATACATACTCCTTCCGGCACCATAGTGTACACCGGCGATTTTAAAGTGGATTTTACGCCTGTAGACGGAAGGGTTATTGATTTGGCTAAATTTGCGCAGCTTGGGGCGAAGGGTGTGTTAGCGCTCTTATCTGACAGCACCAACGCTGAAACCCCCGGGTATACAATGACGGAAAGCAAAATAGGCGATACATTTCGAAGTTATTTTGAAAAAGCAGCCGGCCGGATAATAGTGGCTACATTCGCGTCTAACATACATCGTTTGCAGCAGGTCGTAACCGCCTCGAAACGATACGGGCGCAAGGTTTGCGTAACGGGGCGCAGTATGGAAAAGATAGCCAAGGTTGCAAAACAGCTTGGATATCTTAATATTGACGAGTCAATACTTGTCACTCCCGAAGAGCTTGAAAAGCTGCCTAAAAACAAGATAGCAATACTCACCACGGGCAGCCAGGGCGAGCCTATGTCCGGCCTTGTGCGCATGGCGGCCGGAGAGCACAAAAAACTTGCTATGATGTGTGGAGACACCGTTATAATTTCTTCATCCCCCATACCGGGTAACGAGCGTTATGTCGCCGATGTAACTAACATGATGTACCGCAGGGGCGCTAACGTGATAAACGAGGGAATAGCAGACGTGCATGTTTCGGGGCATGCTTGCGAAGAGGAATTAAAACTGATGCTTTCGTTGGTTAAACCGAAATACTTCGTACCTATACACGGCGAGTACAGACATCTTTACAGGCATGCGGAACTTGCGGAAAGCTTAGGAATAAAAAAAGACAACATTTTTATTCCCGAGATTGGCAAAATAATTGAGATTAGCGAAAAATCCGCATCTATGTGCGATACTGTGCCTTCGGGGAGCGTTATAATAGACGGGCTCGGAGTGGGCGATGTAGGGAACGTAGTTTTGCGGGACAGAAAACTGCTTTCGCAGGACGGCTTGTTCATGGTTATTGTGTCTATTTCGGCGGAAACGGGCGCGTTAATTTCCGGTCCGGAGATAATATCGCGCGGTTTTGTATATATGCGCGAATCGGCAGACCTTCTCGAAACGGCACGAAATGTTGTGATCGATATTGTGGAAGAATGCGCGCAAAACAAAATAACCGAGTGGACGACGATAAAGGGGCGGATTAAAAGGGCGCTTCGCAGCTTTTTGTATGAGAGCACCAAACGAAACCCCATGATACTGCCTATTATTATTGACATATAAAAACTTTTTCTTGGAAGGAGTGTGGGTATGATAGTATATGACAAAGCGCACGCGTTGGCGGACGAAATTAAAAAGTGTTCCGAGTATTGCGAATACGTACGATTAAAAGAGCTTGTAACAGTTGATGAGAAGACTAAAGCGTTGCTTGCGGATTATAAAAAACTGCAGCTTGAAGCGCAGGCAGGATATATATCCGGTAAAGAAATGTCTGAGGAAACAATGGATAAACTAAAAAAATTAGGTGAGATATTGGCCTTTAACAAGGATGTGACAGAATTTTTCGCGGCGGAATACCGCTTTCAAACTTTGGTGGGCGATATCTACAAGATAATCGGTGACGCATGCGATTTAGGGTTTGATTTGTTTCCCGAATAGGAAGGGTTATGGCTAAAAACAATAACGATTGGATTGACGATGTCGATTCTAACACGCAAACGTTTACAATAAACGGCACAGACAGCGAGCCGCTTGAAAGATGCGAAGAACGCGAATCTTTAAAAGATATGCCTATGGGCGTTATGTCGTGGCGTATTGCGCGCCCTTTGCTAATACTTGTTGTAAGCGTTGCAATAGTTTTAATTCTTGGTTCAATAGTTGTCAACTATGTCGAGCAAAACTATTTAACGCCCGTTTCTTCGGATTCAACCGCAAAACGCATAGAAATAAAAGCGGGTTCGTCCCTGTCTAAAATTGCGACGCTCCTTTTTGAACAAGGCATTATTCGCAACAAGCTTGTGTTTCAGCTTTATGTAGATTTAAACGATATGTCGTCTAAACTTAAGGCGGGGCGTTATGATCTGTCCCCCAATATGACAATGGAGCAAATAGCCGCCGTTCTTATTGAGGGAGACGGCGGGCGCACAACAAAGACTATTACGTTTACCGAGGGAATGGGAATAGAAGCTATAGCGCAAAAGCTGGTGACCGAAAATATTTTTGACCAACAAAAGAAAGGAAAATTTCTAACTTTATGCAACGATGAAAAAGCGTTTGCGGATTATAAATTTATTGCGGATATAGCGGAAAATGCGGACGAGGGCGCAAGGTATCTGCTCGAAGGCTACCTTTTTCCCGATACTTACGATTTTTATACCGATGCGGAGCCTGAAGATATAATAAATAAGCTGCTTGCCCAGTTTGACAAAGTGTTTAGCGTAACTTATGAGGACAGAGCGAAAGAACTGGGGCTGAGCGTAAACGAAGTGGTAACCTTAGCGTCAATAGTTGAATGGGAAGCGTTGCCCAAGGATTATAAAAAAGTTGCGTCGGTTTTCTATAACAGAATAAATGAAAAGATGCGGCTTGATTCATGCGCTACATTAGCTTACGTTACGGGAATAAGAAAGCTTCAGTATACGGCGCAAGAGCGCAGTATAGATTCTCCTTACAATACCTATAAGATTACCGGGCTTCCCGCGGGGCCGGTGGGCAATCCGGGGCAAAAGGCTATTGAGGCCACTCTTTATCCGGACGAAGAGTTTATAAAAGAAGGGTATTTGTTTTTCTGCAACAAAGACCCGGACACAGGCGAATTGGCGTTCGCAAAAACGTTAAAAGAGCACGAAAAGAATGTTGAGAAGTATTCGCAGCTTTGGAAAGACAAATGAAATCAATTGAACTGCTTGCGCCGGCAGGAAACCACGAAAGCCTTTGCGCCGCCGCAAGTTTTGGCGCGGACGCCGTGTATGTTGGCGGAAAATCATACGGTTTGCGCGCCTATGCCGATAATTTTACTGTTGACGGGTTAAAACAAGCGGCGGATTTGCTTCACGGTATGGGCAAACGGCTTTACGTCACGCTAAATGCGGTTTTTCACCAGGACGATTTTTTGGGCTTGGACGATTATGTTTTATCTTTGAAAGAAGCGGGCATAGATGCGTTGATAGTATCCGACCCCGGGGTTTTGTGCGCCGTTAAAAAGGCTGCACCGGATATTTCCGTTCACATAAGCACCCAGGCAAACACCTGCAACGCTCACAGCGCCCGTTTTTGGTATGAGCAAGGCGCAAGCAGGGTTATACTTTCGAGAGAGCTATCGCTAACTGAGATTGCGCAAATACGCGCTGCCGCACCGCCAAACCTTGAATTGGAAGCATTTGTTCACGGGGCGATGTGTGTTGCGTATTCGGGCAGATGTTTATTAAGCGGCGTTCTTACGGGGCGAAGCAGCAACAGGGGAGAATGCGCACAGCCTTGCAGATGGCAATATTATTTATATGAAAAGGGCTTTGAAGGGGAATATATGCCGGTTAATTCGGACGGTAAAGGCACGTATTTGCTTAACTCAAAAGATTTATGCATGATTGAACATATAAAAAGCATTGCGGACGCAGGCGTAACTTCACTTAAAATAGAAGGACGAATGAAATCTGCTTATTACGTCGCGTGCGTAACGAACGCTTACAGACAGGCTATAAACGATTATTACTTGGGGCGGCCTTTTGACAAGAAATTGCTTGACGAAGTAGGCAAAGCGGGAAGCCGCGCCTTTACCACAGCGTTTTATTTTGGCAACCCGCGTGAAAGCGGTCAGGATACACAAAACAGCAAAGCTTGCCGTACGCACGATTTTGTGGGGGTTGTAATACAAACGACCGGCAAAGACAAATGGACTCTTGTGCAGCAGCGCGGAAAGTTCTGCGTAGGGGATAACATTGAAGCGCTTTCACCGCACGGCTGCAAAAAGTTTGTTATAAAAAGTATTCGCTCGGAAACAGGGGAATTGCGCAAAAGCGCACCGCACCCTATGGAGCAGATACACATCAGCTGCGATTCTTATTTGCACAAGGGCGATATGCTTCGCAAAAGGAACGATTAAAAGGCGGCTTTTTGCACAAATCGGAGGATACTTTATGGGCAAGCCCAAGAATTATATTCAAACCTATACTAAGCGGCTGTTTGACCCGCTCAATATTTGCCGAAAAGATATTGTTATAGAGGACATTGCGCACTCGCTTTCCATGACTGTGCGTGCAAACGGTCACATAAAACATTTCTATTCTGTTGCTCAGCACTCAATAGACTGCTTTAATGAGGCGAAAGCAAGGCGCTGCACTACAAGGGTGCAGCTTGCGTGTTTGCTGCACGACGCTTCCGAATGCTACATAGCCGACATTCCGCGTCCGGTAAAGCACAGGCTTAACGGCTATGCCCAGATAGAAAAGAAAATAAGCAAAGCGGTTTATGCCGCTTTCGGGATAGCTGATCTGTCGGAAAAGGAACTGCATATTGTTGATGAGATTGACGATGCTTTGTTGTATTACGAGTTTTTGCACCTTGCGGGTTTGGCCCTTTATAAATGCGCACCAAAGATTGCAGGACGCCATAGTTTTGATTATCAAGACCTGCACTATGTTAAGAGCAAGTTTATAGACATATACGGCTCACTTAAAAACAGTTTAAATATTTAATCTAAAATTATCAAGCGTAGACGCTTATGGGCGATTATATTTCCGGCGGCATGCATAGCCGCTGTGTGTTTTAGGACGGCGGCTTTTATAGTTTGTTAAAGTTCAACACTGGCATGTGAACCTAAAATGATATATAATAGCGCGAAACAAAAAGGAAGGCATAGCGTTGTTGTTTGAAGTAAAAAGCGTTGACGCAAACAGCCCTGCGCAGCGGGCAGGCATACGCAAGGGAGACAAAATAATATCAATAAACGGTGAGCCTCTTATCGATTACGTGGATTATATCTATTTTTGTTCTAAAACAAAGATTAAAATCCGAATTAAACGCAATGGGGAAGAACTGCTGCTGCGCGTTTTTAAAAACGAAGGCCGGGATATCGGCATCAACTTTACCCGGTCTCTTCTCGGCAAAAAACGCATATGTAAGAACAGGTGCATATTCTGTTTTGTAGACCAGCTGCCCCAAGGTATGAGAAAAAGCCTGTACTTAAAAGATGAGGATTGGCGGTATTCGTTTTTGATGGGGAACTTTGTTACGCTTTCGTCAATAGAAAAACAGGAGCTTAAACGAATATTGCTCAGGAAAGTATCGCCGCTTTACATTTCTGTGCATACTGTAAATGAGAAATTAAGGCGGGTTATGCTTGGGAACAAAACCGCAATGCCAATAAGGCCGCTTCTTAAGAAATTGGCATCAAAGGGAATCCGCTTTCATTCGCAGGCAGTAATTTGCCCGGGTTACAACGACGGGCAAGAGCTGAATAAAACAATAGAATTTTTGTTTTCGCTTTACCCTATGGCAATGACATTGGCAATAGTGCCGGTTGGGCTTACCGGCCACAGGCGGAATCTTGCGCCCATTAAAGCCATAGGGCCGAAAGAGGCTGCCGATATAATTAAAGTGGTTGAAAAATGGCAGAAAGAATGCTTAAATAAAAAAGACACACGTTTCGTGTTTGCGGCGGACGAGCTCTATATGCGGGCAGGGCTAAGCTTGCCGGATGCGCAGCACTATGAGAGTTATGCGCAGTTAGAAAACGGGGTTGGGCTTACAACTAAGTTTGTAAGCGAAGCAAAGCAGGCGCTAAACGGTTGCCGCGGCAAAGGTTTGAACGTAAGCGTTGCAACCGGTGAGGACGCTTATCCTTTTATCTTGGAAATTGCGCAGCTTGCACAGCAAAACTGCGGAGCCAAAGCTGATGTGTACCCGATAACAAACCGAACTTTTGGCGGCGGAATAAGCGTTACAGGGTTGCTCGGGGGAGCGGATATTCTGCAAGGTGTGCAAGGCAAAACTTTGGGGGATATGTTGCTGATACATAGCGGCACGCTTAGGAAAGACGGGGTGTTTATTGACGATATGACGCTTGCAGGTTTATCAAAAACGCTTGGAGTGCCTGTTGTGCCCATAGCTGACGGGTACGAATTTATTAATTGTATATGCAAGGGGCGATGCATAGATGAATAAGCCGATTGTAGCAATAGTGGGCCGCCCGAACGTGGGAAAATCCACTTTTTTTAACAGGATAGCCGGCCGGCGCATATCGATTGTGGACGATACGCCCGGGGTAACCCGCGATAGGATTTATGCGGATGCGGAATGGCTGGGCAGGGAATTTACCATGATAGATACCGGAGGTATAGATCCCGATGCGGGCGATGAGATTTTAAAACAGATGCGGCTTCAGGCGCAGCTTGCTATAGATATAGCTGATGTGATATTATTCTTTGTAGACGCTAAAGAAGGGTTGATGCCTTCCGATCACGAGATAGCCGATGTATTAAGGCGCGCAGGCAAGCCGGTAATTACGGTTGTCAACAAGACGGATACTCAGCGTGACGAAAAAAATGTCTATGAGTTTTATTCTCTTGGGACTGACCAGCTTTTTGCAATATCTTCGGCTCAAGGGTTGGGGCTTGGGGATTTGCTCGATGCAATAGTTGAAGACTTTGACAGCGCACAGTATGAAAAACAAGAAGACAGCTTTAAAATAGCAATTGTAGGGCGCCCGAACGTTGGCAAATCATCTCTTGTCAACTCCATTATCGGTCAACAGCGCACCATAGTGTCTGAGGTTGCGGGGACTACCCGGGATGCGATTGATGTGCCTTTTTTATATCAGGGCAGCCAATTTGTTTTAATAGACACCGCCGGAATACGCAAAAAGGCGCGCATAGAGGACAAGACAATAGAACGATACAGCGTAATACGCGCTTTTGCGGCTGTACGGCGTGCCGACGCTGTGGTAGTGATGATTGATGCCCTAAGGGGCATAGAGGAGCAGGACGTTAAAATAGCAGGATATGTGCACGAGGAAGGGAAACCCTGCGTAATTGCGGTTAACAAGTGGGATGCGGTAGAAAAAGATACGCACACCATAAACAAATTTGACAAGCAAATAAGCGCGGCACTTGCGTTTATGGGCTATGCGCAGACTGTATATATATCTGCCCTCAAAGCAAAAAGGCTTGAAAGATTGTTTGAAATGTTAATAAAGGCGCACGAAAACAGCCAAAGGCGCATTTCAACGGGGCTTCTTAACGAATGCATATCTGAAGCCGTCGCAATGACAGAGCCGCCGTCCGACAAAGGCAGAAGGCTTAAAATATATTATGCCACACAGGTTAACATATCGCCGCCGAATTTTGTGGTGTTTGTTAACGACAGCAGGTTGATGCATTTTTCGTACTTGCGATATTTAGAAAACTATTTAAGAAAATCGTTCGAATTTTCGGGTACGCCGCTGCGAGTGATCGCACGAGACAAAAACGAATGACCAAGGAGATGTGTGTATGGTATTACGATGTTTTTATGCTGCGGTTGCAGGATATCTTATTGGCTGTATCTCGTTCGGTTATATTGCCGGTAAGATTTTTAAAGGGAAAGATATAAGAGAAGTGGGCAGCGGCAATGCGGGAACGGCCAACGTTATTCGCAACTACGGTTGGGCAATAGGTTTTTTTACGTTTGTGGGTGACGTTGCAAAAGGCGTAGGCGCGGCGTTTATCGGTTCCGTTTTGGTTCCCGAAGGCTTGCAGTCAGGAGGCTTTGGGATATTCGGGCATACAGAACCGATTGCAATAGGCATTTGCATCGGGGGGCTTGCTGCGGTTTTGGGGCACATATGGCCTGTGTTCTTAAAATTTAGAGGCGGCAAGGGAGTGGCAACAAGCCTTGGGGTATTTCTTATGATAATGCCTTTGTATACCGCAATTGTACTTGCGTTTTGTATAATACTTATAGCAATAACACGAACAATGTCCGTAGGCTCGCTTACCGGCACATTGCTTATGGCGGTGTGTTCGCTGACTATTTATTTCGGTGATATATGGCACAATGCCACGTGCATATTGTTGTTTATATTAGTGTTCTATTCCCATAGGGCGAATTTGAAAAGGTTGGCAGAGGGAAAAGAGAATCAACTGTAGGAGAATAAATGCTTCAGATTATCATAATTGTAATAGCGTTGGCGGCAGACCAGCTCAGCAAATTTCTACTCGTACCTATATTGGAATCCTCGCCCGGATACACACTGCCAATTATAGACGGAGTGTTTCACCTTACGTACGTGCAAAATCAAGGCGCTTCGTTTGGAATATTGCAGGGCAAACAACTTTTCTTTATTATTGCAACCGTTGTTGTGTTGACTTTTGCGACTGTTTACATTATACGCGGAAGAAAGACACACCCTTTCATACTTAAGCTCTCTTTGGCGCTTCTTTGGGCGGGCGCATCTGGAAACTTCATTGACAGAATAATCTTTGGTTACGTTCGGGATATGTTTGATTTCAGGCTGATTAACTTCTGGGTGTTTAACGTTGCGGATTCGTGCCTTGTTGTAGGCGCAATACTTTTATCTGTTTACTTTCTGTTTATACACAAGGACAAACCGTTTAAAAACGGGGACAATAAAGATGAAAGAAATATTGCCAACGCTTCCGAAAACAAACCGGATTAATACAACATGAACATAAAAGAGCGATTTGAAATTGACGGCCCCATAGAAAGGCTCGATAAATACCTTTCAATAAAGCTGCCGCTGACGCGTTCGCATATCAAAAACGCAATCGTTAGCGGCGATGTGCTTGTAAACGGCCAAAATGCCAAACCTGGAGACAGGCTAAAACGCGGCGATATCGTAGCGGTAGATATGAGCAAGATTGAGCCGGTTACCGCGAAACCTGAAAATATACCGATCGAGATAGTATATGAGGACAGATGGATAGCGGTTGTCAACAAACCGCAAGGCATGGTTGTCCATCCCGCGCCCGGCAGCCGCGAAGGCACGCTGGTGGGCGCCCTTCTGCATTCGCTTTCGAGTTTATCGGATATAAACGGAGGAATACGGCCGGGAATTGTGCATCGTATTGACAAGGACACATCGGGGCTGTTGGTTGTAGCAAAGGATAATGACGCGCATTTGGTGCTTGCAAGACAAATAGCGGAAAAAAGCGCACGGCGCATATATTGCGCCATTGTGCACGGCAATATAAAACAAAATGAGCTGACGATAGATAAACCGATAGGGCGCAGCCAAAGAGACCGCAAAAAGATGGCGGTGAACAGCGGCGGGAGAGGCGCAATAACGCATATAAGAGTGCTTGAACGGTTTGGAGATTACACATATATAACGGCGGAGCTTGAAACGGGCAGGACGCATCAAATCCGTGTGCATCTTGCGGATATGCAAAGGCCTGTTGTGGGCGATCGGGTTTACGGCATAAAATCACAAAAGTTGTATAAAGGCGGGCAGTTGCTGCACGCAAATCAGCTGATAATTAATCATCCGGTTACGGACGCAAGAATGAAATTTGAGGCGCCTCTGCCCGATTATTTTGAAAAGGTTTTGAATATATTAAGGAGACGGGTTTAGCCACTGTTTACTAAATGCATTTATTCAACGGCGGGCGGATAAAAGTTACCGGCAGATTCCGGGTTAGAGCAAAATTAATTGCGCAAACGGTTCTAAGTTTTATACTGTTTTCCGGGAGTTGGCCGTTGTAAGCCTTGGAATTATTAAAAGACTTTATGTGTTTGGAAAACTTGTTTCTATGTGCCGGGCCGGATAAGAATCCGGTTAAGCGCTTTGAATGAAACAATGCCTGCTCTTTAGACCGATAGAATTAAGCTATGGCTTTTCCGGTTTGCGCTTGCGGGCAAAGCGGCCGTAGCAGATAGCTGTTGCTGCATATAAGCCGCATTGACAGCTCTCTTAGGCTTAAGATAGAATGTGATGCGGAGGGGTGCATTTGCGAATATTAATTACTAATGATGACGGCATACTTGCCAAAGGGATACGTATATTAGCGGCGAGGCTTGCGCAAGAACATGAAGTTACCGTTGTGGCGCCTGAAACGGAAAGAAGCGCAACTTCGCATGCCATTACGATTAACCGTCCGCTTCGTGCAAGAAAGGTTAAGCTTGCGGGGCTTGACGGGATAAACTGTTATGCGGTGGACGGGCTGCCGGTTGACTGCACAAAGATAGGCTTAAGCCACCTGGTAAAAGAAAAAGCCGATCTTGTTGTTTCAGGAATAAACCACGGTCAAAATCTTGGCTCCGATATTATTTATTCCGGGACTGTGGCGGCGGCGCTTGATGCCGTAATAATGGAATATAAGGCTCTTGCAGTATCTGTTGCGGCATACAAACCGACTCACATCGATTCGGCGGCGGAAATTGCGTCAAACCTTATTTCGGGCGGTCTTTTTGACGGCACAAATTCTGATGTGCTGTATAACCTTAATGTGCCCGATTTGCCGTTGTGCGATATAAAAGGGCTTAAAGTCGCTAAGCAGGCGCATACGGTATACGATGAGGCGGTAGAGTTGCGAAACGATCCGCGCGGCAACAAATATATGTGGATTACAGGCTCTATGCGCGAGATTGGGGCGGATGGGAACAGCGATGCGGCGTTAATAAACAGCGGCTATGCCACCATTACTCCTATAAAACATAATCTTACCGCAAACAGCTTGCTAAAAGACTTAAGATGCAAGATAGAAAATCTGAAATTGCAAATATAGATATTGCGTGTTATAATAATATCGTTATTAACCGTTCCTTGTGGGAGGGAATATGCAAGACGGCGATATTATAAAAGTCATAAAAGAAAAGCAGCTCAGCATGAGCAAAGGGCACAAGGCCATTGCGGCATATATAATAAACCATTACGACGTTGCCGCTTTTATTACGGCGGCAAAGCTTGGGGAAACCGTAGGCGTAAGCGAATCTACAGTAGTGCGCTTTGCGTGTGCGATAGGGTACGACGGATATCCCGAACTGCAAAAAAAGCTGCAAAAACTTATTCGCTCAAGGCTTACAAATGTGCAGAGAATGGGCCTTGCCGAAGATATGTCCGAAGACGATTTAGTTAGATGGTCGCTTCGCAACGACATAACAAGTTTGCGGCACATAAGAGAAGTTTTAGACTACAATACGGTTCAAAGGATAGCCGACTGTATAGTTAGCGCCAATCATGTTTATATTTTAGGATTGCGCTCGAGCGCTCCTCTCGCTTTGTTCTTCTGGTATTATTTAAACTACATAATAAGCAAAACAAGCCTTATCACATCGAGTATTGGCGGCGATATATTTGGGCAGCTTATGCACGCAAAAGAAGGGGATTTAATAATCGCAATAAGTTTTCCAAGGTATTCATCGCGCATTGTGGACGGCGCCAATTTTGCGCGCAACAATGGAGCAAAAATAATAGCCGTGACAGACAATGCTTTATCGCCCCTTGCAAAAATTGCGCATGAGAATTTATTTATATACTCTGATATGAGTTTGTTTGTTGACTCTCTTGTGGCGCCGATAAGCGTATTAAGCGCGTTAGTGCTGCTTATTGGTATGCGCAAAAAAGACGGGCTTAAAAACAACTTTGAGATGTTAGAAGATCTTTGGCGCAAACACGAGGTGTACACAGGCAAGGAAGAGAACTGATGGGCAACGTATGCGTTATAGGCGCGGGCCCCGCAGGTATGATGGCGGCATATTCCGCGGCGGAAAACGGCCATAAAGTTACGCTTTTTGAGAAAAACGAAAAACTGGGGAAAAAACTATATTTAACAGGAAAAGGGCGCTGCAACATTACCAATGCGGCCCCGATAGAAAATTTTTTTGAAAGCGTTGTAAGAGGCGGCAATTTTCTGTACAGCGCTTTTTATAATTTTGATAATATGCGGCTGTTGCGGTTTTTTGAAGAATTTGGGCTTTCGACCAAGACCGAACGCGGAGGACGGGTTTTCCCGGTTTCGGATAAATCAAGCGATGTAATAAAAGCGCTATCATGCGCGCTTAAAAGCGCTGGCGTGCACATTAGCTTTAACACCGATGTTAAATCTTTAGTTGCAGATAACAATAAAATTTCAGGCGTTGTTTGCAGCACCGACAAGTTTAATTGCGACAGTGTAATAGTAGCAACCGGAGGGCTTTCTTATCCGTCAACCGGGTGTACCGGGGCAGGATACAGTATGGCAAAAGCAACGGGGCATAAAATCATAAAACCATGCGCGTCTCTTGTCGGCTTGGATATTTGCGAAAACGTATCATGTTTAGCCGGGCTTACGCTGAAAAACACTGGGCTTACGGTTCTAAAAAGTGGTAAAAGGATATACAATGAGCAGGGAGAATTGTTGTTTACCCACACCGGCATCTCCGGCCCTTTAGTTTTGTCCGCCAGCGCTTACATTGATGATATAAAAGATTGTTTTGTCTGCATAGATTTAAAACCGGCGCTTGACGAGAAAAAACTTGATATCCGCTTGCTGCGGGATTTTGACAAGAATTCTAATAAACAGTTTAAAAGCGTGCTCAAAGGGCTGCTGCCCGCCGCGATGTTTGCGATAATTTCCGACAAGACGGGAATAGATTTAAATGTTCCTGTACATTCGATTACGCGTGAAAAACGCCATGAACTGCGTAAAACATTAAAAAACCTTGTATTTGCGGTAAAGGCAAAACGGCCCGTTGAGGAAGCGGTTATAACGCGCGGCGGAATCAGCCTTTTAGATATTGACTCATCAACCATGCAAAGCCGGCTGTGCGCGGGGTTATATTTTGCGGGGGAAGTTATTGCTGCCGATGCGCTAACCGGCGGATATAATCTTCAGATTGCGTTCTCGACCGGATATCTGGCGGGCATAAGCTGTTGACAATGCATGCGCAACGTGATATTATTCGCTTGCTTGAAAGAAGAAACAACCCGTTTCTCACCTGCCGGCTTATAGGCTTGGTACGGTAAGCGGCTATTTGGAACGAGATTTAACGGGTGTGTGCCCGTTTTTTTGTTTTCGCTTAAAATATGTAATATGCGAATTAAAATAATCTGAAAAATGAAGTTGGAGGTGTTCACAATAGCTGAAGATCATCAGATTAATGAGCAGATAAGGGATAATAGTGTACGGCTTATTGCCGAAGACGGCGAACAGCTTGGTATAATGTCTGCACGTGAGGCGATGGAGATTGCGGCGGAAAGAGGGCTTGATCTTGTTAAGGTTTCGCCGGGCGCACAACCGCCCGTTTGCAAGATACTGGACTATGGCAAATTCAAGTTCGAACAGGCAAAAAAGCTAAAGGAAGCTAAAAAGAACCAGCACGTTATAACAATTAAGGAGATGCGCCTTTCAACAACTATCGACAAGCACGATATTGACGTTAAGGCAAAGTGCGTAAACAAATTTTTAAAAGCGGGCGATAAAGTAAAAGTATCGCTGCGCTTTAGAGGAAGACAGATGACACATACAGATCAAGGAAGGCAAGTAATGGAACTCTTCTTTTCGATGGTGCAGGAAAATGCCATACTGGAAAGAAGCGCAAAGCTTGAGGGACGAAGTATGTTCATGATATTAGCACCAAAGAACCAATAAGGAGGACGAGACAGCAATGCCAAAAATTAAAACGCACAGGGGTGCGGCAAAGCGTTTTTCGCTTACCAAAAGCGGCAAAGTCAAAAGAGCGAAAGCGTATAAAAGCCATATTTTAACCAAAAAAAGTGCCAAAAGAAAAAGGAATTTGAGGAAGGGCACTTACGTAACCGCACAAGAGGAAAAGAATATTAAGCAGCTTATTCCTTATAAATAGTTAGCACAGGAGGAAACTATAATGGCTAGAGTAAAAGGGGCGGTAAACGCCCGTAAAAGACATAAGAAAGTGTTAAGGCTTGCGAAAGGATACTTTGGCGCAAAATCGAAGCAATTTAGAGCGGCAAATCCCGCCGTAATGCGCTCAATGCGCTACGCATACATTGGCCGCAGGCTAAAGAAAAGGGATTTTCGAAGCCTTTGGATAACCCGGATAAATGCAGAGGCTCGCGCAAATGGGCTCAGTTATTCGCGGCTTATAAACGGGCTGAGGCGTGCGGGGGTTACGGTTAACAGAAAGATACTTGCCGATATGGCGGTAAACGATAAAATAGCGTTTGCGGGGATGGTAACAGTCGCCAAGAAAAAGCTTTAGCATCGCATTTTAAAAAAGCCCCGCGGGGCTTTTTTTGGTTATGGGCTTTAGCCTGTTGAGCATGAAGCGAGTTTCTCGGAAGAGAAATGAGCCATGCGAAACAATAAACCACCCGCTATGCGGGTGTGCGACAGGGGTTATACAAAAAAATCACCTTTCCGTTAAAATAGAGTTGTTCAAGCTACTAAATTAACGAAAGGTGATTTAATGGCAA
>CAYTUG010000019.1:0-40845 GCA_964441275.1 uncultured Christensenellaceae bacterium
CCAAATTCCGCATGGCGCAACGCAATATATATTGTCAGCGCTCTTTGCGTTTTGGTGGCGTTTGCACTTTGGGTACGTTACGGAAGAGACGATAAAATCTTCCCAACTGTCGAGTTTTATCCTCCTGATAATATGACGCCTGCAGAAGCCGGTTATGTTATCGACGGCTGCGTTGACGATAAAGACGTAATATCGCTGATATTGTACTGGGCTGACAAAGGATATTTGAATATTGTCGAGAAAGGCAAAAACGAGTTTGAACTCGTCAAGTTAAAACAGCTCGACCAAGGAAAGAGTTTTGAGCTGCCCATGTTTAATAAGCTGTTTGCCAAAGGCGATTCAGTCGCTTTATCCAGCCTCAAATATTCTTTTTATACTACAATGGCAGTTACAAAAACGGCTGTAAGCAATTATTTTGCGGGATCGAAAGACAGGATGATCTACACAAATGAATCTAAACGCGCACGCAGAGCAATGAGCGTAATTACAATGATTCCAATTGCTTTGACGCTATTTTGGGTAATATATTCGTACACTTATTGTTTATTGACATCTTTCTTTGTTGCCATCATCGGCGGATGGATTATCAGCTTCCCGTTGGTGCTGATAATAAACGTAGCCGCAAAGTGGCGATCTACAAAACGCGGCAGGCGCTACGCGCAGCTTCTTGGCTCAATACTGGTGCTGGTTACGGCGTTAGCGTTGTATATCACTATATTTTCAAAAAGCGTTAGCCTCGGCGTTTTGGCGTCCACGGTGGCAGCAACCTTGATATTGCTTGTGCTAACTCTTATTATGCATAAACACACGAAACAAGGTGCGCAATGGTTGGCGAAGCTTATCGGGTTTAAAGAATTTATCGAAAAGGCCGAAAAAGACAGAATAAAATTGCTTGTCGAGCAAAACCCGTCTTACTTTTATAATGTTCTGCCTTACGCTTATGTACTGGGCGTAACGGATAAATGGGCCAAAAACTTTGAAGGAATAGGCATTAAACCGCCAAATTGGTACACCGGCAGCTATGGGTCTGCAATGTTTAACTCTATGGTTTTCACGTCTTTGATAACTCGCAACATGTCAAGCTTTCGCAACACCTTGATATCAAGACCAAGCTCAAGCGGGAGCGGCGGCTTTGGCGGCGGCAGCTTCGGCGGGGGAGGATTTAGCGGCGGCGGCTTTGGCGGCGGAGGAGCAGGGCGCAGTTGGTAGATAAGCACATCGGTTTGAATCTAATGATGTTTTGATTCTGCACATGCCCCGTATGCAATGTATACGGGGCATAACTATACGCCGATGTCCGCTTGATATTCTAAAAACAAGAAAGACTGCCAACGGCTTGCCGGCAGTCTAATTTACTATTGTTTATAAGTTAAACCGTCAAATAGTCGGAATAGTGGCAAACCCCTGTTCTAACATTTCATCGGTATACTCAATGTCGGTTAGGTTGCCCTGCAGATATTCCTCGTATGCGGCAAGATCAAAATTTCCGTGCCCCGAAAGGTTGAAGAATATTGTTTTTGCCTCTCCGCTCTCTTTGCATTCAAGCGCTTTAGCAATAACGTGTGCGATTGCATGCGCAGATTCGGGCGCAGGCAAAATAATCTCGTTGCGGGCAAACAATAGTGCCGCTTTAAACACATCGGTTTGGTTGACAGCTGCCGCGCCAACTATACCGTCATGATAAAGCTGCGATAACAGAGGCGAATCACCATGATAGCGCAATCCGCCGGCGTGTATGCCTGCGGGTATAAAATTGTGCCCAAGAGTGTACATCATCGCTATAGGCGCCATTTGTGCAGTATCGCCATAATCGTATGCGAACTTGCCTCTGGTAAGTTTCGGGCATGCCGTTGGTTCTACCGCAACAAATTCTGTTTTTATGCCTGTTTTGATTCTGTCATGCACAAAAGGAAACGCACAGCCCGAAAAGTTTGAACCGCCGCCATTGCAGCCAATAACCATATCCGGATATTCGTCTATTTTCTCAAATTGTTTTTTTGCCTCTAACCCGATTATTGACTGATGCAGCATTACATGGTTTAAAACGCTTCCAAGGGCGTAGTGCGTATCATCGCGCATAGCCGCGTCTTCAACAGCTTCAGATATTGCAATGCCAAGGCTTCCCAACGAATTTGGATCGTGCTTTAGTATTGCGCGCCCCGCGTTTGTTTTGTTTGAAGGGCTTGCGTAAATCTGCGCACCGTACGTTTGCATAAGAATTTTTCTGTACGGTTTTTGGTCGTATGAAACCCGGACCATATACACTATGCATTCAAGGTCAAACATTGCGCACGAAATAGCAAGAGCGCTTCCCCATTGCCCCGCACCCGTTTCTGTGGACAGCCTTTTTATACCCTCTATCTTGTTATAATAGGCCTGTGCGACAGCGGTGTTCAGTTTATGGCTTCCCGAAGGGTTTGCGCCTTCGTACTTGTAATAGATTTTTGCAGGCGTATCAAGCGCTTTTTCAAGCCTGTAAGCCCGCACCAACGGTGAGGGCCGAAACGCTGCGTAAATTTCCCTGATCTCTTTCGGGATGTCGATGTAACGTTCGGTTGATACCTCTTGCTCAATCAACGCCTTTGCAAACAACGGCTCTAAATCGGCAGGCACCGCAGGTTTTTGGGTTGCCGGATGCAAATAAGGCAAAGGCTTATTTGGCATATCCGCAACAATGTTGTAATACTGCTTTGGCAGTTCGTCCTCGGTTAAAAAAACCTGGTTGGGAATTCTTTTGCTCATCTTTTCTCTTCTCCTTTTTCTTGTTATTATTTGCGTTAACAAGAATTATCCGCTCTCATCTAATCTCGTCTCATATTAAGAAGTTTTTGATATTCTTGAAAACTATATTGCATTATACGCCTGGTAAACATCTATTGTCAACAAAAATGCAAGAATATGTTGTTTATGTAGATTTTCCGTCACCTGCCAGGTTAAATACAACCGTGTGACAGATGTAGGGTTGCAGAAGTTTGGCAAATGCCGAAACAATTTTTAACATTAGCATATTGAAAAAAATACTGGCGAAAACTTTTTGTATTGTGGTATAATATCACTCGGTTAATTGAGCGCTCAATAATCGCTTTTGTGCAAATACTGTGGGGCATTGGCTCAGCTGGTAGAGCGCTGCGTTCGCAATGCAGAGGTCAGCGGTTCGATCCCGCTATGCTCCACCACAGCAAAAAATTATTTAACCGCCCTCAAAGGCTGCCTTACATTATTGACAGCCTTTGTTGTTTTTACGGCCTTAAAACGGTTTGTTAAATTTCATTATAATAATACAGCAGCGTTAACTGCATATAATTCTTGTTTAAACAGCAGCGTTATTTTAATCAAATTATTATAGTGCAGACTATTGTGTGTAAGGCGCTGACAAGCGGCTGCGGCAAAATAATAGCTTTTTGTCGCCAATTCCGGGAAAATGCCGCCTAAGAAAGCTAACCGCTATGCGGAGCAGATTAATTGACAGCGCATGTATACAGCTTTTGCAGGTTGTAACATACCGCAATTAGTAGTAAAATAATTAGAATCAAAAATTATATCGTATGCCGCTTTTGGCTCATTTTTGTTAGCGGTCTGTTGAATATTTGGAGGTTTTGCAGTGGCTAAAACAATTGCAGAAATTAACGAAAAATTAAAACAAGGCAAAGCCGTGGTGTTTACCGCCGAGCAAGCCGTTGAAATGGCATCTGTTAAAAGCATTTCTGAATGCGCTAAAAAAATAGACATCGTTACAACGGCTACTTTTGGCGCGATGTGCTCGTCGGGCGCCATGCTTAACTTCGGACATTCCGAGCCTCCCATACGTATGAGCGAAATTACTTTAAACGGCGTTCAGGCCTATGGAGGTTTGGCGGCGGTAGATACTTATATAGGGGCGACACAACCCGGCAAAAGCACAGGTATCGAATACGGCGGGGCGCATGTAATCGAAGATCTCGTTGCCGGAAAAGAAGTTGAGTTGTGCGCGCAATCAAACGGAACAGATTGTTACACACGCAAATACATCAAAACTAAAGTTACGCTTAAAGATTTAAACCAAGCGTATCTTTTCAACCCGCGCAATGCGTATCAAAACTATTCTGCCGCAACCAATGCCACCAAGAAGATTAAGAGAACCTACATGGGCACTCTGCTCCCTAATATGGGCAACATAACGTATTCGACTGCGGGGGCGCTGTCCCCTTTGCTTAAAGACCCTAAGCTGCGCACAATAGGCATCGGCACCCGTATCTTTTTGTGCGGAGGCGAGGGTTATGTTGCGTTTGAAGGCACGCAAGCGGTTAATAAGTTTAGCAGGTTGGAAAATTCCGACGTCTGTTACGCAGGCTATACTCTTGCGCTTATTGGCGATCTGAAAGGCATGAAAAGCGAATATATTAAAGCCGCCGTATTTGAAGGATACGGAACAACGCTATATGTAGGCATTGGAATACCCATTCCCGTTATTGACGAGCAAATGATGGAAGATTTAGCGATGCCGGACAGCAGGCTTTACACCAATGTTTATGATTACGGCATAAGCTCGCGCAATCGCGAGCCGCTTGGGCAGGTTTCGTATGCACAGCTGCGCTCGGGCGAAATCGAACTTTGCGGAAAAAAAATAAAAACAGCGCCTCTTTCAAGTCTCTATAAGGCGCGCCAGATCGCCTCTGAGTTAAAACAAAAGCTGCTTGACGGCAGCTTTGTAATGACCCAGCCGGCCGCCCCGCTTAGCGTTCATGACGATCTTAATGTGCTTAATTCTGCAGAGGAGTCAATCTGATGGAAAAAATACGTATTAAACTTGGGTTGGCTTTTCCGCCCGAGAAAACAGATAAACCTATAGTCACCAATTTAGTGCGCTACAATGTCAGCTTTAATATTCTAAAAGCCTCGATTTCACCCGGCAAAACAGGGCATATAATAATAGAGCTCGAGGGAAAGCAAAGTGATATTGAAAAAAGCCTTGGGTATCTGAACAGCCAAGATATAACCGTTAAGATATATACGGACAGCGTTGTCCGGTACGAAGAAAAATGTATGCACTGCGGAGCATGCACCGCCGTATGCCCCTCGGGCGCATTAGTTATGAACAAACAAACGTGGGAACTTGAATTTAATATGGATAAGTGTTTGCTTTGCGGACACTGCGTGCGTGCATGCCCGACACGAGCAATCAAAAACTTTGACGACGAAATTTGACAACCGTAACGAATACAGGCGGGTAATAGCTTCGGATTTGTTGTGCTGGAATACGCAACACAAACAGACCGAGCTTTTTGTTTGCGCTAAAAACAAATATGAGTATTTAACGCACAAAAAAGTTGTCGAATTGTACAAAATACTTGAAAAATACATAAGGCTGCATCCGCAGTTTTTAAAAAGCTTTGAGCCGGTTGAACCCCAAATAAATGCGCCTTTGGTTGTCAAGGATATGTGCTCCGCCTCTAAAATGGCCGGCGTTGGACCGATGGCTGCGGTTGCGGGAGCGTTTGCAGCTCATGTTGGTTTTGCCTTGCTGAAAAAAACACAGCAATGCATTGTTGAAAACGGAGGCGATATTTTCATTAAATCCGACTCGCCCAAAACCGTAGCGATATATGCCGGCAAAAGCGCTTTAAGCATGAAAATAGGGATAATTGTAAACTCGGGTTGGGCGCCCGTTTCGGTATGCACGTCTTCCGCAACCGTGGGACACTCAGTAAGCCTTGGAAAATCCGACGCCGCAGTGGTGTTATCCCACAACGCATGTTTGGCGGACGCATGTGCAACCCGGCTTGGCAACGAAATAAAAACAGCGGCGGATATAAAGCGCGCGCTTGAGTTGATTACGGCAATCAAAGGCGTTATTGGTGCGGTTGCAATAGCAGGCGGCGATTGCGGCGCATCGGGCAATATTCAATTGGAGCAGCTATAGCTCCAGGAATTGATTTTTGAACAGTGAAGCTGTACAATTATAACTAACAGATGATAAATATGACAAAAGAAACCGTAATAGAAAAAGCGGCTAAAGCAATAAAAAAAGGTGAGGTTGTCGCGCTGCCCACCGAAACGGTGTACGGTCTTGGCGCTAACACCTACGACAAAGAAGCTGTATCAAAAATTTTTGCCGCAAAAGGCAGGCCTGCGGACAATCCGCTTATAGTGCATGTGGACAGCTTGATTATGGCCGGTATGCTTGGCGTCTTAAACAAGGACGCGCAAAGCTTGGCGCAGAATTTTTGGCCAGGGCCTCTTACATTGGTTGTGCCAAGCAAAGGGCTTGTTCCGGATATTGTAACAGCGGGGCTTAAAACTATCGCGCTTAGAATGCCCGATAACGATATTGCGTTAAGCTTGATATCGGCGGCGCAAGTGCCCATAGCTGCCCCGAGCGCCAACAAATCGGGCAGCCCAAGCCCCACAAGCGCCGCACATGTTTATTTGGATTTTGGCGATAAGTTTATGGTGCTCGACGGCGGAGAATGCGCAATTGGAATTGAATCAACCGTAATAGAGCTTTCGAAAGGCACGCCCGTTATACTGCGCCCCGGAGCGGTAACTCAAAATATGATAGAATCATGCATAGGCGATGTGCTTTGCGCCAATGCTTTTGCGCCAAACACGCAGCAAGCTCCGGCGGCTCCGGGCATGAAATACCGGCACTATGCTCCTTTAGCGCAGGTTACGGTAGTGGAAGGCGAGCCTTCCTCCGCTATCGAGGCAATTAAATATCTTTTTGATAAAGATACGAAAAAGGGTGACAAACCGCTTATTATGGCGTCCCGGGAAAACAAAAGGTTCTATGGCCGCAGAGATATTTTGGTTACGGGCAGTTTAGAAAATCCCGCCGAAGCCGCTAAAAACTTATATTCTTTGCTTCGTATGGCTGATGAAATGTTTTATTCGCATATATACTTTGAAGCGGTTGCTAAAGTCGGCATCGGTTTTGCCGTTATGAACAGGGTTTACAAGGCGGCGGCATATAACATTGTTAAAGTTTAAGAAAGGCATTGGCGATGAACGTTCTTTTTGTTTGCACCGGCAATATATGCAGAAGCCCTATGGCGCAGGGTTTAGCTTTAAACTGTAGCCGTTCAAAGTTAATCAATTTCAAATCGGCGGGAACGTATGCGCCCGAGGGCGCGCCCGCATCAAGAGAGGCGATCAGCGTGCTCGCCGAGTTGGCGGTTGATATTAAAAACCATACCGCAAAACAGTATGATAACAAAACCGGAGCTTGGGCAGACCTAATCTTGGCTATGGAAGCGCATCATATTGAGGATATGAAAGCAATTACTTCAGGTTATGCGTTTAAGATGCACACCATGTTAGGATACGCAGCAGGAATAGAAGGCAATTCTAAATCGTCAATGTACAATATTGCCGACCCGTATGCAATGTCAATTGAATTCTACAGAAAAACCCGTGACCAGATAGCAAATGCGCTAAAAGAAATACTAAATCGAATATAACAACAAGCAGGGTGTGAGGGGAAAAAATAATGCGTTTTATTAGGCCGTTGTGTTTAGTTTTAATACTGCTAATTTTAGTTTCTTGCACCAGCTCGGCTGACTTTAGCATCGCAATATCAGATTATTTGGAAGCGCTAACGGACATGGATTTTGATGCAATATGGGATTCGTGCGAGCCATCCGTAACCATAGATAAAGACACATTTGTTCAAAAATATAAAGCCATTTTTTCAGGGCTTGGAATTACCGAAATTTCAATAACCGACCAATCCGAAGCTGACGAATTTGGCAACTTTTTTTATACGGCTGTGTATCATACCAAAGAGTTCGGGGACTTTCAGAATAATTTTGATTTAAGCGTTGTTCACACCGATGGCCAAAACAAAATTTATTGGGACTATTCGTTAATATTTCCTGAAATGGACTTAGGGTATAACGTCCGCGTCAAAACTTTGCATGCGACCCGCGGGGAAATGTTTGCCCAAGACGGAAGCCTTGTTGCGGCAAATTCGTACGCAAAAACAATTTATATGGATGTAAATAAGGTTGTAAACATTGCCGATGTTGTAAATGCGCTTGAGCCTGTAACCGGCCTTACGGATACCGACGCCGTTAAGCTGTTCAACGAGGCCCGGGAAAAAGGCAGGCAGATTGAAATACTCGGTGCTCTGCCGGGATTAACCGAAGAACAAGAACAAACAATAGTTTCTGTCGCCGGGCTTGGAATAGACGAAAAAGCATATACGCCGATACGAAAATATCCGCTGTGCGAAAGCGCCGCGCATATAATCGGTTACACGGGCTATGCGCCTTCGGATAAAAATAATTTAGAAAAAATCGGCATAAAGGGGTTAGAAGAATCGTTTGAGACAGAGTTGAAAGGCAAAGACGGTAAAATCGTTTTTATTGAAGATAATTTTGGCAAAAACGTTAAAACACTTTTCGAACAGCCGGCACAGCAAGGGCAAGATTTGTGGCTGACGATAAAACCTTGGTTACAGCGCAAAGCATACAATCTGTTAAGCGATAACCTTGAACAAGACCAATCGGGAGTTGCCATAGTTATAGACGCCGAAAACGGGTTCGTTGAGGCTATTGCCGCGTACCCTTCCTACGATAACAATATTTTTTCATTCGCCGTGCCAAAAGATGAATGGGAACGGTTGACAAAGGGAAATCAACCGTTTTTATCGCGCGCCACTCAAGAGTGGTACCCCCCGGGAAGCGTAATCAAACCTTTTATCGCCGCATCCGCTCTAAAATCAGGCGTCATTTCGCCCGACACCGAATTCAGCGGCAAAATAGTTGATAATAAATGGACCCCTGAAGAAAGCGGATGGAATTTTCCGCCCATCAAGCGCGTATATAATTCGGGCTCTCCTTTAAAACTTAGCAACGCTCTTGTGCATTCAGACAACATCTATTTTGCATATGCGGCGTTAAAGATGGGCAAGGAAAATATGTTTGAAAGTTTAGAAAATTTAGGGTTTAACGAGGCTGTTCCTTTTGACATACCCTCGATAAAAGCAAACCTTATAAACCCCAACCGGGAAGTAACCCGAAAAATAATTGCGGATATGGGATACGGACAGGCAGACCTTCTTATAACCCCCATTCAGTTATCTGCAATGTATACTGCGTTTGCAAACGGAACGGGCGATATGTTAAAGCCGATTCTCGTTAATAGAATCTGCCGTACCGAAGGAAATAGCTACACTACAATTTTAGAGCGGGAAGCGGAAGTGTGGAAAAGCAACGCCATAGATAAAAACAGCCTTAAAGTGCTGCGCCCCATGCTTGCCGATGTTATAAGCAGCGGGACTGGAAAGCACGCCCGGATTAGCGGAGTTGAAATAGCAGGCAAAACCGGCACTGCCGAAAAGGATAAGACGCGTGAAATTTCGTGGTTTGCCGGTTATTGGACAAAGGGCTATTATAAAAGGCTCGTTATCGTTATGGTGGACGTCGAAACCGAAAAAGGCGAGATAAAATTTAACATTGCCAAAGCGTTGCTTTCGCCTTAATATAAGGATACCCCAAATAACGTTAAGTCTTAATATATAAATCATAGGAGTTTTTTAATGGTTACCAGCGCATTCATACCCGGCACATTGGATATTAGCGAAGCTTTAGCGATAAGACGCGAAGTTTTTGTGCAGGAACAAAATATACCGGAAGGGTTGGAATTCGATAACGCTGACGCCTCGGCTTTGCATCTTATTATTTATTGCGATGAACAGCCTGCGGCAACCGGTCGCATCCTGCATGACGGCGAAAGTTTCCTTATTGGACGGCTTGCGGTTTTAAAACATTTCCGCGGGCAAAAGCTCGGCGATCTTGCGCTAAGGCTGTTGCTGTACAAAACCTTCGGCTTAGGAGCGCAAAGCATCAAAATTAGCGCGCAAAAATACCTGTTGCAGTTTTACAAAAAGTTTGGGTTTAAACAGGTCGGCGATGAATATATCGAAGTCGGCAGACCCCATGTTGCAATGATTGTCACAAAGGAAGATGTTGTTTATCCCTCAGATTGCTGCGCATGCAATAAAGATATAAATGGGTGCTAAATTGTTAAAAATGGATTTGCATGTGCATACCATATTTTCAGACGGCGAGCTCACTCCCGCGCAGGTGGTGCAAAAAGCGGTTATTGCCGGGCTTGACGCCGTTGCTATTACCGATCATGATGAATGCCGCGCTTTTGAAGCGCTTTCTGTGCCGCCAACGGTGTGCGTTATACCCGGTATAGAGATTTCCGCGCAGTGCAGCGAAGAAGTGCATATTTTGGGTTTAGGTATAGACATACATAACGAGGATCTGCAAAAGCACATAGAAATTGCGGCAAAAATGAGACGCATACGCATTCTGAATATAATAGAAAAGCTTTCGAGCGCGGGCATAGCAATAAAAGCTGAAGATGTAGACGCCGAACGCAAAGGCAGGATTACCGGCCGGCCGCATGTAGCCAAGGCGCTTATCAGAAAAGGCTATATCAAAACGGTAAAAGAAGCGTTCGATAAATATTTGTCATCTAAAACACCTTATTATGTTCCGCGCTCACGCATAAGCGTACAAAAAGCCGTGCAGCTAATAAACAATGCGCGCGGGTTAGCTGTTCTTGCTCATCCGGGATTGCTCAAACAAAAGACATTTGAAAATTTAGAGCCCAAACTAAAAGAGCTCGGGTTTTGGGGTTTAGAGGCATATCACCCGTCGCATACCGATGGACAGTGCGTACAGTTCGAAAATTACGCCTGTAGCAATTCGTTGTTTGTAACAAGCGGAAGCGATTACCACGGAACGCTTACTCCTGTCGAAATTGGTTGCGAAACAAGAGGCGGGGCATTCCTGCAGACAAGTTTTAATGCTATAATAAAACACATACAGCATTTTTAGATATTGCAAGTGTTGCGTAACGGTGCTACAATATGCGCTGTAATAAATAAGGCAAGGTGACGTAAATTGAACGCATTTAAAAGTGATATAAAAGTATTTGCCGGCTCTTCCGGAATTCCATTCGCTAAAAAGATGTGCCAGTACCTTGGAAATGACCTTGGAGATTCCGAGGTTATCACCTTTTCTGACGGCAACATATTTATAAGAATTAAAGAAACAGTGCGCAATTTGGATGTTTATGTGGTTGTTCCGATAGGCATGTATCCAAACAACGAATTTGTAGAAGTGCTGTTTTGGATGGACGCGTTAAAACGTGCGAGCGCAAATTCTGTAACCGCCATTATTCCATACTTTAGTTACGCAAAAGGCGATAAGAAAGACGAACCGCGCGTTTCTATACGGGCGCGCGTTTGCGCCGACAGCATAGAATATGCCGGTGCGGACAGAGTGGTGGTGATGGATCTGCACAGCGCGCAAGTGCAAGGGTTTTTTAAAATACCGGTCGACCATCTGCTTTCGTTGCCTATATTATGCGAGTATGTAAAAGGGCTTGATATTATGGATAACGTCTGCATCGTATCCCCCGATGCGGGCTATGCAAAAATGGCGCGGCAATACGCCGATTATTTGGAGGTCCCTGTGGCAATCGGCGATAAAATGCGTTATTGTCACGATGAACAGGCGCATGTGCTAACCATAATAGGCAGCGTTGAGGACAAAAATTGTATTATTGTAGATGATTTTACAGTGTCGGGCGGAACTCTTATAGATATGGCACGCACTTTAAAACAACACGGCGCCAAACGCATTATAGCCTGTGTATCGCATGTAATTGTTCGCGAAAAGGGGCTTAAGGCGTTGGAAGAAAGCCCTATTGAGCTGATTATCGGTACGGACAGTGTACAAAACCCATGGCTTGCAAAGAGTAAAAAGTTTGTGACTGTTTCGGTCGCTCCTTTGTTTGCCGAAGCTGTGCTGCGCATACATGAAAAACAATCCGTAAGCCCGCTTTTTTCAAAGGTGCCTAAAAAGATTGTAGATGAAATCAAATGAAGTTTTAACTAAAATGACGGGCTGTAGATTGCAAGTTTAATCTTGAAACAATTTAGTGCCTTTTTCAAAAAACGTTGTTAAAAAGAATATGGGCCTTAATCGTCTAAAGCCTACGAATTAAGCCTTAAACATAGAAAAAATAATTTTGGCTAATCAATGCGAATATTTCCTTTAGGGGACAAGCCGCTTTTGGCTTAATTGTTAGTTTCAAACGGCTTGTCCCGCAAATCATCACATACAAACAAAGCTTGTCACAACGCAACCCTAATGATGGCGTGTCTCTCTTCCCTTTAATCGTTTTGAAAATTACTATTTTGTTCTTTTATTGTATGGATAACAAGGCCTCAGTAAGTTTTTTTGTTTCCGCTTCATTTATAAATGGCACCTTAATCGTGGAAGCAAAATAGAAGTCACGCCCAAGTATTTTTTTTATTTCTGAAGCCGATATGCCTTTCCAAGTATCTGGCGCTTTGCTCATATCCGGAAATACAACTGGTTCCACATTATGATACAATTCATCACCGTTTTTTGTTGGATTTTCATCTTTTATCCGCCCAACCGCTATTATTCCTTTACCTTTGCTGTAAAACAATGCGTAGTCACCTTTGCGAAATGATTTAATATATCTAGAAGCTGCACCGTAAGCGCTAATCTTTTTGTCTTTTATCATTTCGATCTCATTAGCATCTGAATATCTGCGATTTGTGTCAAACATTATGCCTCTAAGCTGGTTACCCATCCTTTGATTTTTTTGATCTGCTAAAAAATCAACCCACGTTTTTATATTTGGAGGAATAATATTTTCAAATTCTTCAGCCAAAGCAAACTCGTAAAGAACCTTGGGGTTTGCCTCATAAATTTCATTTTTATTTATAGAAAAATTTTCTACTCTGCCTTCTGAACTAAAAAGCCAAACTTCGCCATCCAATTCTGAATATTTTGAAGCATCGATGTTTATTTTTCCTTTTTTCACTTGCGTATAAATATGTCTTCCAGTTTTCGGATCTATCAGTACGCACTCGTACAGAGGGGTAGCTATCTTGTTAGTTGATGGAATGCATATATAGCCTTTTTCCTTGTATAACCACATACATAATAAATCTTCACAATCTTCAGGCGAAAGCAGTGAATAGAAATTTTCTTCGTTTAAATCCAGTTTTATGTCTTTGTAATAACTGCTGCAAGACAACTCATCATACAATAAGGCACTATATTCAAAAACGCCGCTCTTCCGAATGCGCTGGAATGCAGAGCCCGCAATAAAAGCAGTGCTTATAGCACCGGGAACAACGCTTTCATCAGCTTCATCCTGTGAATACCACTTTATGTTATTGCGTTGATTGCTGGCATCAAGACCTGTTGCTTCTTCGGAAGCGACAAACTTCCAATTTGAGTCTTCTCCAAACCTCCCTAAATAGTATTTACCTTTGCTGCGTATCCAAAACAAATCACCGGCTTGAACTTCTGTTGCAAATCGTTTTACTGAATTGTAATCGCTATAGAAAGTACTATCTGCATAATGCTCAAAGTCGTCAAACGTTGTTATGCTTTCACGGTTTCTTTGTTCGATCTCTAACAGACTCCATCCAAGAGCAGCTATGTTGTTTTTTAGGCAATATCCCGAAATATCCCCTTTTAAAGTTATAGTTTGAAGCCTCCAGACATGGTTCGTCATTTATATATCCTCCTTAGTTTTATAACTATGATTTTAAACTGTACGTAAAAATATTTAATGCGAATTATATAATTTTATAATGTTCAAAACGCCGTTTTTACCTTTTCCGCATGAGTATGTAAATATATCTGAAGCTATTTTCTTATCAACTTTCATTTATTATATTACAATCAAGTGTAAGAATCAAACAATCTCTACCACACTTAGTGTATTAGAATTCACTTTTATAAGCCAAAAAACCCTTAGGTTGTAAACAAAATGCTAAATACTACTTTTTACTTAGCCCTCTATATGCTAACCTGTTAAATCTTCTGTTTCTATTCGCGCAAAATCCTATATCAAGCGCAATGTCTGTTTTCAACATTCTTCGCCGTGTTTCTTAAAAGCTTAATAAACTGCCTTCCTAAATTGGTTTGAAAGGAATCTTTCTGCTATCCGCATATTCAGCTGCAAAACTATCCGCTTTTGCGTATATGGTCAAATTTTTGCTCCAAGAGAAGTCGAGTTGAAATATCTTGGTTTCACTGTTCGGGATATATAAAGCTTCAAGATCATCACAAAATACAAAAGTTGATGGCTCGATTACTTTTACGTTATAAGGGATATGAATCTTTTTAAGGCTTTGGCATAAGGCAAATGCGGCATATTCTATTCTTGTCACGCTTTTTGGAATACGCACATTTACAAGGCTTTTGCACGACTTAAAAGCTTCCGCTTTTATTACCGTTACACCATCAGGTATATATATGCTTTTTAGGTTTTTGCACTCATAAAATGCTCTTTCCCCTATGCTTGTCACCCCGTCAGGAATAAATATATCTGATAAGTTGTAGCACTCGCTAAAAGTCCGGCTTCTTATCTTTTTTATGCCGCCGGAGATTACCACCTTCTTTAGATTTTGGCACCCCCCATATGCGGAAGTATTTCTATTCCATCTAAAAGTATCAACTCGTTTAATGCGGGTAAATCCTCTATAAAAATCTTTTCACTTATGCTGCCCGGAAGCATCAGACGTTTAAGCTTGTTTAATCCCAAAAAACAACCATAAGCCGCGTCAGTAATACCATTAGGTATCCTCATTTGTGTGATATCCATATCGCCGTTAAAACCGTAAACAACGCCATCTTTGACATTAAATAAGTTGATATCAGTCTCGGGTATAAGAGCAAGCTGCCTGGCGCGGCGGGCGGCTATCGGTCTTCTTTTTTGCATTCCTTTCAGAATAGTTCTTTGTGATTTTTGCTTAATGCATTGTTTAAGCTGTATTTTTGTACATACGTCCGGCCTTTTTGCTTCTATTTGCAGCTCTTTCAAATAAGCTTCATACTCTCCATAACTCGCAGTCTTTTTTAGAGGAATATTGTGAGCGTCTGCGTATTTCGCAGCATAGCTGCCTTCTTTAGCACATATCGAAAGGTTACTGCAGTTTTTAAAAGCATCGTCCTCGATTTTTGTACTATCCGGAATATATATTGCGGTAAGATTACTGCAATTGAAAAATGCTTTGCTCTTTATCGTCTTAATGCCGTCGCGAAGGCGCATTTCTTTAAGACTTTTGCAGCCATAGAATATTCCTTCGCTTAAACTTGTTACGCCATTTGGTATATTGATTTTTTTGAGTTTTCTGCACAGCGCAAAGGCATACACCTCAATGTCTTTAATGCTATCTGGAAGGAGGATTTCCGTTAGGCTGCTGCAATCATTAAAAGTGGCTGGCTCAATTTTTGTTATACTGTTTGGGATACTGACCTTCGTTAAGCTGCTGCAGTTACGAAAGACGTGCTCTCCAATTTCCTTAGCCCCGTCTTCAATGTTTACCTTTTTAAGTTCTGTGCAGTCTGAAAAGGCCGAATTTCCAATGCTATTTATGCTGCCCGGGATAGTTATCTCTAACAAGCTGCTGCAGCCCGAAAAGGCATAATTCTCTATGCTCGTTACACTGCCCGGAATTGTTATTTCTTTTAGGTTGCAGCAACCGCAAAAAGCAGAATCTCCAATGTTAGTTACGCTGCTTGGAATCTTTATATTTGTTAGCCCGGAGCATGAAAATTCATAATCTTCGATATGTGTTACTCCGTCAGCGATCGTCCATTCTGTAACTGTTTCTAAGCTTTCTCTTGTCTCAATAAGCTTCACAAACCTGTGTGCTGTAAAACCATCATCATATGGAATAAAAGTATCGATTTTTGAGAATAAATGATCTCTATGGGCTCTTCGATGCATTGCAACGCAAAGCGCCTCGGCGCCAAACATACAATAGTTTGGTTTTGATAAACCGTCCGGGAAAAAGACTGCATTAAAACTTGAATTATATGCAAACAGTTCTCCAATTTTTCTAACATTCTTTGGGATAATAAGGTCGCATTTTCGTGCAAAAACATTTTGGAACGCTGCCCTGCCAATTTCCTCTAGCGTTGTTGGCAACTTTATGTCTGCGAATGAAATATTAGAAAAAGCCCTGCCGTTTATTTTGACAATACCCTCTTCCAAAATAATTGTTTTCTTTTTCAAATTAGTTATTTCAGTACTGCTTAGAAAAGCTTGTGGAAAATGCGGAGGGATTTCTCGCACCCTTCCGGATATGATTAGGCTATCGTCTGTTAGAATAATATCATTTGGGTCAATATAAGCGACTTCCTTTTTCTTTTTGGCACCTTGCAGTAAATTGAAATAACTTGCCCAGTTTGCACCATCAAGCCTTTCAATCTGGCTTTTTATATAATTAAAGAATCTCCAATCGATCTCCCCCGCTTTTGCGCTTTCATCAGCCGTGTTTTTATCAATTTCTAAAGCTTGATAGTAGTCTTGGCCATATTCATCAAAGTTAACTTCATCATAGAGAGCAGCATAATCTCCATTCATTGCATCAACGTAGTCAATAGCAGTGGATTTGCAATCGGCAGACCCAGCTGGAGAATAGAATAAAACATAGCGGATGCCCGCGCCGTCATAATCGCACCAAGCGCGGAATTCTGCTTTTAGGTAGGCTTTTGCTAACGGTTTTATCCATGTGCCAAGATTGGGGTGCTCAAAGCAATCCTCACTTAGTATTTTAAACTCTTCTCTTTTTTTTAGTTTCCGCTGTTTTGCCTTGTTGTCAAGCTTATAGTAGAATCCGCCGTCAATAATCGTCATAAAAGCCCTCTCCCGTTAAATATTTGTTGGTATACGCTTTGAGTCTTCATATATTAAAAAGCACAGCCACTTAATTTTTGCTTTGAGCATTCTTTTTACCGCTTCCAAGTATCGTTAGCACAAGCAAAAACACAAGCAATAATACATCTAAAACGCCTGCAATATATGTATAGGCGCAGGCACGGAGCATTCTTTTAATCTTTCTTAGCTCATTATCAGTATAGATCCTAAGCTTCGAGAGTTCCAACAGCGCTAAATTGCTTGCCCCAAACTCAATAGGCAGCAATGCTAATCTTGTTGCAAGTGCGGCAGCAGTGCAAATTGCAGCGACATAAAGCCATGTCTCTGTTTTAAGAATTATATATGCTACCACGGCAATAGCGGATACTATTACCATAAAACCTGTGCTCTTTGAAAAGAAGTGAAGCCTTTTTAGAGGCGTATTCTTTTGCGAAAATTGAATTGCATGACCTGCTTCATGTGCCGCTACGCCTATGGCAAGTATACTGTTACCGTAATAAACCTCTTCAGATAAAACTATGTTTTCTTCCTCATTATAAAAGCAGTTGTTATTCCCTTGCAATATAGAGCAGCAGGTGCCAACAAAATTATTGGCTAAGATCGTACAAGCCGCCTCTTTTCCTGTAAAAGAATAGTTAGAAGGATATTGATTCGAATAATGCGCCCAAGCAAGCTTTATCCATAGCTTTACAAGTATAGATATCCCAGCGCAAATCGCTAAAATAGTCAGCAGCGTACTCAATTGAATCACCTCAAAACGAGAATACCGCTTTCCATGCACTGTTTTTGGTGCGACATTCATTTGAGACGGCTTGCCTGCATTTTTAGAAGCCTGCTCCAAGTATAGTTATTGCTTTTATTCCCAAACTATTTTCCATGGCATAATGCACTAATGTATATCGGTACAATGAAACAGAAGGTCGCAAATAAAGCTAAAGCAGAAGCATACAAGTCAACTCTACTCATTAAAAAAAATTTTAAGTAAATGATGGTATCAGCAAACTTGCGTTTTACATCGCGTGCTAATATGCAATTTCTTTAGTCCTCGTCCATTAAAGGCTCTGAAATATTTACTGTTTTACCCGCTTCCCTTAGCGCATAAACCAAAGAATAATCCATTATGCAAAAGTTATTTATTAATTTCAATGTCTTAAGCTTTGGCAGTTTTGTAAGCGGCGATATGTTTTTAACTGCACTAGCGGCGATCTCAATTTCCTCAACGCCTGCGACATCATTTATAAAGGAAATATCTTTACATGCTTTCCCGCCAATAGATAGTTTTTTTATGTTTTTGGCGCGGCTTAACATGCCTTTCCCAATGCTTATACCGTTGGCTTCCAGTTCAGTTATTCTCGGCAAACTCTTAAGAGAGTTTAGTGAACAAACGCCGCAGTCAATCGGGTTTGAACCTATCGACAATTTATCGATGTTTCGCATGTATTTAAGGGGTGATAAGTCTGATATTCTGTTATCCCGCAGAAAAACTTCTTTTAGCTTTATCATCTTTTTTAAAGCAGATATGTCTTCAACATTATTGCAAATTAGGTTTATGTGCCGCAGTTTATTTAATGACTTTAAAAACGAAATATCCACAAGGCAGCATCCCCAAAGCGTCAGCTCTTTTAAGTTTTGCAGTATGGATATGTCCTTTACATCCGGAAAATCCATACCCACGAGCGATAGTCTTTTTAATCTGCTGAGCTCTTTTAAGTTTATACTACAGCCAAAATCGCAAAAGCTAAGCTCCAAGTCAGACAAATTTAAAACATTTAAAATAGCAGACGCATCTTTAATCCTGCACGTTTCAATCTTTAAAGCAGTAAGTTTCTGCAGATTTGATAGCTCTTTTAAATTCTCCGCTACAATGCCTGAAAGCTTAAGATTCGTCAGATTAGTGAACCATTTAAGATCAGCAAGCGACTTTGCATTATGTATTTCAATGACTTTGATTTTTGCAGGCACAATGAATTTCTTTTTTTGCTTTTCGCATAAGTTCTCTATCGCACAACAAAAAGCATTGTCAACAAACCTAATATATTCCATGTTCCGCCCCTGATTAAGCAATATAATATTTCAGATATATTATAATCGTGCAGATGCGATAAAAAGAGTGCAAGCGTTAACTTCAAATTATTTGTTTGAGAAAACTTTATTTTAAGTAAAAAAACCAGTTGCTCCTAAATTATTATTCATACTTTTTCATCAGCAATTGAATATCTTTTTTAATAATTCCCCTAAGCACCTGCGGTTCAAGAACTTCGCACACACTGCCAAATTGCAGCGCAAAAAAGCGCATTCCTTCAACCGTTGCATGAATAATTACGCGCATATATTCTTCGTCTATTTCCTCCATAATAGCTGAATACCCAAACTTATCAATTACATCGTTTGCGCATTCGCAGGGCATCTTTAATACTATGCGCTCTGTTTTGCCTCCGAACATAAAATTATGCTGCGCTGCATATTGGCATATATCTATCCCGCTTTCATATCCCGTTATCTCGGTTACTGACCGGGCATCATTGTCCAGCAGCTCAACGTCTGTCATACGGTCAATTCGGTAGTGCCGCAGATTATCATAGTTTCTGTAACAGGCAATAAGATAATACTGCTCATTTGTACAAACGATTGCAAAGGGATGAACCCTGTCTTTTCTGTTTCTGACCGGGCGAAGTTTCCCGTCAGCTTTGTATCTGTTATAAGTAAAGGCTATTTGCTTTTTTGATTCTATTGCTTCGTTTGTTATTTCCATAGTCCAGAAAAACTCGCGGTTGCGTTGGTGATGCCATTCACTCACCCTGTTTATATGCGGAATTCTTTTTCGAAAATATCGGTTTGATAAATCCCCTAGTTTTTTGATGATGCGTCTTGCGTCGCCTTCGGGAATATACTTTGAAGTTAAAACACAGTCTATTAAAACGAACAGTTCAATTTCATCGAAAATACGCTCTCTAAGGTATGTGCCTTTGCCGTTTTCTTCATATGTGCTTATATCGTAACCCATCTCGCACAGCAGCGATACGTTTCTGCCAATTGCATTTCTGCTTGCCATTATTCCGTAGTCGGCGTCAAGCCTTTTTATTATTTCTGACTGGGTTAAAGGATGCTCAAAATCAGAATAGTCTTCCAATATCTTCAGTATACATAGTGTCAACGCCTTTTTCCCGCCTATTGGCTGCATAATACCACCCTTTTAGAATCAATCTAAGTGTTCATATTGTAATTATAGAGTTGCACTCTTTTTAATGCAATTCAAATTTACATTTCTAATAAATAATGTTGAGGTGCAATACATAGGTAACGCAATAGGAAAGAAAACAGGGACTGAAGTGACAGAATGGAATAAACAAAAAATCAATCATCAAAAGGAGTCTATATGGTCTGCTACTCAACTCTGTATAACTAATACTTACAGGAATAATATTTATTATTGTATGAAAACAAAGATAGGGACTGTAAAGTAAAAAGCGGAAGAATAGCAAGCTCAGGCATAGAAATGCTACGAAAAGAGTAAGTTTTCAGCCCCAAGAGGATTAAAAAACAGATTGCTTTGTAGTTTAGGGCTGAAAGTTAAACAGCACTGAAAAATGATATTAGGCGATAAGGTAATACTTGCGTTTCTGCCTATCAGACAGACTAAGCCCTGCAACTTGTGCCGGAGTCATATTATTCAAGTAAGAGTGCGGTCGTACAAAGTTGTAGAAGAAGACGAACATTGCTATTAGGTTGTTGGCAGACTGAAACGAATTAAATCCCTGTTTGGTTTTGTACCACGCCATGAACTGTTTGTGGAATGCTTCTGCGAGATTGTTCGAGATGTCGTCTTTGAAAGACTGAACGCGGATATGGGTGATGCCCAACACCGCTTTAACAGGTTGGAATAGCGGTCGGAAACGATAGACCCGGGAGTTCCCATAATGCCTTACGGAATTAAGCAATGAGAAAGCCTGAGGGGAATTACGCCGGGGTGACAAGTGAAAACCAAGGACGAAGCGGGTTTCAGAGTCAATTATGAACCAGATATAGTGCTTAACACCGCAGATTTTAACAACAGTTTCGTCAGCATGCCATTCATCTGAGTTGAAATCAAGCGCAGGCATTAGCTTAATCTTGATGTTATGAAACAAAGGCACAAAGCTTCTGCACCAGTTGGAAACGGTAGTATGAGAAATCTTGACGTTATGGAGCAATCGAAACATAAGAGCAATCTTTCTAAACGAGCTATTGCCAATATAGAACATTGTTAGGGCAGTAATTATAAGAAAAACAGGGTAGCGCATCCGTTTAAAATCCGTCTTTCCGACAAGTTTGCTCATAGAAGGCGGCAATATGGCAGACGGTTTATGTACAAAGAAAGAGTGGTTACACTTTTTATCGCCGCAACGGAAGTTAGAGTAATGCTCATAGTCGTGGTGAAGGAAAGAGGCTTTACCGCAGGCAGGGCAGCGAGGATAGTATTGCACTGAACGTAAACTGGGGTGATCAGGTGCAAACTGATGGAAACAATTACGGCAAAGATACTTTTGAAAGCCTAAATTATCTTTACCGTAACGATAAAAGTTATGAGAATTGTTGCACTTTGGGCAACGAAACTGGTACAATTTCTGCATGAGGCTATCCTTTCGGGAGATATTAGTTTTTTAGCAGAAACATTGTATCAGAAAGGCTTATAGGGTCTCAATTTTCATTTAACTTTACAAAACGAAAAACAGCATGGGGATCGGTGAATGAAACAGCAGACGTTTTGGATATTGAATACGCAAATTGGCGGAAGAAAATCAAAAGGGGTGAAAATGACCATGTGATAATTGGCAATGTCAATCTCCGCGAGATTTTGAAATACCAAGCAGAATATTATAACCAGCAAGAGGCTGATTTGAAGCAACTGTGCGATAAAAAGAAAGCTAAAAAGGAGCCTCGAAAAAAGCCAGACATTAAAAAACTATCCGCACGATTTGATAATGAAAGAGCAAAAAGAAAATGGAATGGCTAATAGGTGAGTATTAGATTATGGTAATGGTACTTCTCTCAGCGTGACGACCGATTGACGCCCGTGCTTCAAAAACGAGGCTGTAAACAGATACGGGACACTTATCTGAGAAGATATACGATGATAAAAGGGGAAACATCCATTCGAAATCATCTCGAAATCATTTTGAGGGAAACTTCACGTGGGTTCAAATCCCACCCCTCTCCGCCAGCGGCGAGCCGCCACTCATATCACGCACTATCTTTTGATGGTGCGCGATTTTTTATGCCCGCAATCAATGTCATCCAAAGATATTAGAACCTAAAAAGCTCGCTGTTGCGGGCTTCAGAGTGTCAAAAAAGTCAGCTCATCGCTGGCTTTTTTGGTATAATAAAATAGGGTGATTGAGGTTGCTAAATAAGAATAAAGAGAACAGAAAAACGCTTGAAATCGTAAATTTAAACGATTTGGTTCCAAGGGAGCATCTCCTAAGAAAGATAGACGCAGCGGTTAATTTTGACCGCATATATGAACTGATGGAAGACCTGTACTGCCCGGATAACGGCAGACCGAGCATTGATCCTGTCGTATTGTTCAAGATTGTATTGATTCAGCATTTGTATGGCATACGCTCTCTTCGGCAGACAGCAGCTTATGTTGGAATGAACATCGAATACCGTTGGTTTATCGGTTATCCCATGAATAAAAATACTCCTCACTTCGCAACAATCAGCTACAACTTTTTGCATCGGTTCACAGAAAAAACAGTGGAGCAGATATTCGAGTGGATATTGAGCGAAGTTGAATGCGCTGGATACCTGGCGCCGGAAGTCGTATTTGTAGATGGCACGCATATCAAGACCAATGCGAATATGAAAAAGAAAGTCAAGGAAGCCATACCTGCTGCGGCTGAAGTGTATGAAAAGCAGCTGCGTGAGAAGATCAACAAGGATCGTGAAGAGCATGGTAAAAAGCCTTTTGATGACGATCCGCAAAATCAACCGCCCGAAGAAAAGGTGGTTACCAAATCAACAACAGACCCTGACAGCGGCGTTTTTCACAAGGGAGAGCATAAGAAATATTTTGCATACTGCGCTCAAACAGTCTGTGACAGCCATAATTTTGTACTGGGTGTGACCGTAAATCCGGGCAATATGCACGATAGCGTGGCCTTCGACGCGGTATATGACAAAGTGACGGAACGATCAAATTCAGGTGGTGACGGCGGACGCGGCGTACAAGATACCGTGGATATGCAAAAAGATATTTGATGATGAGCGTCTTCCATCCATGCCATACAAACGGCCTATGACCAAAAAAGGCAATATAGAGTGGTACAAGTATGCCTATGACGAATATTACGACTGCGTGATTTGCCCCGAGTATCAGATACTCAAATACGCAACGACCAACAAAGACGGCTATCGGGAATACAAAAGTGATACTGGAATCTGCAGGAGCTACACGTCAAGAGCACGGTGTACGGTCAGTAAGAACTGCTATAAGACGGTTGCGTCCCACATCTGGAAAGACTACATCAAGCAGGCCAAGGATGTCCGGCATTCTCCTATAGGTAAAGAAACCTATGAAAAGCGAGGGAAAACCATTGAACGTGTATTTGCGGATGGCAAAAAGAAGTACGCGATGCAGTATACGCCATACCGTGGGCTTGCCCATGTAAGCAATTGGGTAAAGCTAAAGTATGCTACAATGAATCTCAAGAAGCTGGCGATGTGGAGGTGGAAAGACGGGTTATCCACATCACCCGCTTGTTTGAATTGAGCATTATCTCTGCTTTTCTCGGTATTTAATATAGAAAACCCCGCCTTCGTTTATTGAACACGGGGTTTATCGACAGTCTGATACGGACTATATCCGTTTTATATCAGCACCCAAACTACAAAGCTTGTTTTCAAAATGTTCATACCCCCTGTCAATGTGAAAAATATCGCTTATTGTTGTTTCTCCCTGCGCGATAAGCGCCGCAATGCACAGCGCTGCGCCCGCTCTGAGGTCCGTTGCGCAGACATTTGCGCCATGCAGGCTTTTTGCGCCGCATATTACTGCCCGGCTTTTGTTTACGGTTATGTCGGCTCCCATTTTGACAAGTTCGGCAACGTGCAAAAACCGATTTTCAAAAACTGTTTCGCTTATTGTGCTGATTCCTTTCGATGCACAGCACACGGCTGTTATAGGCGCTTGCATATCGGTAGGGAAACCGGGAAAAGGCGACGATGTTATTTGCATAGATTGCAGTTGTCCGCCTTTTATTACAATGCCGTCTTCATACGGAAAAATTTCCGCTCCCGCTTCACACAGTTTTGAAATTACGGGCGAGAGATGAACTGGGTTTGCGCGGCGTAAAAAAACTTCACCCCCGCTAACCGCCGCCGCTAACACAAGAGTGCCTGCTTCGATTCTGTCCGAAATAGGAGTATATACGCTCCCTGAAAGCTCGTTAACGCCAATCACAACTATTTTCTTATTTTCTATTCTAATTTTCGCTCCCATAGAGTTTAGAAAATTCGTTAAGTCGATTACTTCGGGCTCGACAGCTGCGCCGGTTATTGTGGTTGTGCCTTTTGCAAATACGCATGCCATCAGTATATTTTCGGTCGCGCCTACAGACGGGTATTCAAGCTTGATGTGCGCTGCCGCCGGTTTGCCCCAAACGTGGATGTGTTCGGTTGTCGTTATGCAGCGGCAACCAAGCGCGCGAAAACCTTTTAAATGTATGTCCACAGGGCGGTTTCCTATGCGGCATCCGCCCGGCAACGGCATGGTGGCGCAGCCTTCGCGCGCAAGAAGGGGGCCTATAAAAAGGAACGAAGCGCGCAGCCTCTTACTTATATTTTCGGCTTGGGATGTTGTGCGCAGCGCTTTTGTTGTTATGGTAAGCGTCGTGCCCGAAAAAGACACGGAAGAGCCAAACGACTTTAGCATATTAATCATGTTTTTAACATCGCTTATATCAGGGATATTCAAAATTTTCACCGGTTCTTTTGTTAACAGGGCAGCGGCAAGTATTGGTAGTACAGCATTTTTAGAAGTGCTGATAACGCACTCGCCGGAAAGAGGCGTGCCGCCCGTTATTTTAATTTTATGCAAAGTGGCATCTCCTAAGCTTTGTAATTTTGCACCTCGAATGATAGTAATATAATTATTTTGTCCGCGATGGTACAAAACAAAAGAGGGAATAATTAACTTCGATTTTGTGCGGTTTATTGTTGGCACATATTTGTATAGCGGTTGTTGTTTGATTATAATAAACATATGAAAAAGACTTTGCAAACGCCCTATGGCATGATTGGTTTTAGCTTGACGCGTAAAAATGTGCGGAATATCCGCGTTCGCGTTTGCGGATGCGGGGAGATAAAAGTATCTGCTTCGGCGCGCACAACAAACTCGTATATAAACGCTTTTCTGATACGTAATGCGCAAAGAATATTAAAGCGCCGGGAAGAAGTGCAGCAAAGAAGAGAAAATAGCTATCCGTTGTCATACGTTGATGGGGATTCTTTTTTACACCTTGGGAAAAGAGCTTTGCTTTCGGTTAAAGACGCTGAAAAAGCGGCCGCAAAATTTGATTCGCAAACTCTTATACTCTATGTTCCTAAAAACAAGACGGCAAAACAAATGTTCATACAATGGGCGTTAAAAACTGCGCATATTGTTTTTTCGCGCCGGATTTGCGTTTTTGCGGGCGCGTTTAATGCGGGCGATATAAAGCTTTCGGTAAGAAACATGTTAACAAGATGGGGAAGCATAAATATTTCGAAACGCTCAATTAGTTTAACGGTTCACCTTTTAAGATGCGAAACCGATATAATCGATTACGTAATAGTGCACGAGCTATGCCATATTATGCATCCGCATCATAAGAAGGCGTTTTATAGCGAGCTTAAAAGGTACTTTCCCGATCCGCATTATTATGATAAAAAACTATCGGAATATGGACTTGTGGCATTTTAAAAAAGCTTAAGCGGGATGAATTATAATTTTTTGTTGTGCGTCGTCAACATATTCTAATTGCAGTAAAGCTTTATAGCCTTCAATTTGTTTCTTCGCCGGAGAGCTTGTTACAATTGCCGCGCCTACCCCGACAACAGTGATTGCAAACTCTTTCATCATTTCGCAAAGCGCGTGAACAGTGCCGCCGCCTGCAATAAAATCGTCTATTATAAGCGCTTTTTGACCCGCGCTTACGGCGCGTTTAGACAAAGCCATGGTCATCATACGGCTTGACGAATTTGAAACATAGTTGATTGTAACGGCGGAGCCTTCTGTTATTTTTAAATCCCGCCTTGCAACCACAAGAGGTTTTCCAAGTGCGCGCGCCACAAGCAATGCAATCGCAACTCCTTTTGTTTCTACTGTAACGACAAAATCGGGATTGGTGCGAACAAACATAGACGATAGTATGTCCGCCATAGGCCCCGCATATTTAGGGTTAGACAATATATCTACTGTATAAACGTAACCTCCCGGCAATATTCTTGCGGGATCGGACAAAAGCGCGGACACCTCGTAAAGCGTTGCGGTTTTTTGTTCCGGCGAAAGACAAGGTATGTAGCGCACCCCTCCTCCCGCTCCTAATAATACTTCTATTTCCCCTTCACCATATTTTCGGAATAAACTTTTTAGAATGGATATATCCTCGCTCATTGTCGATTTGGCTGCGCCAAACTTATCACAAAAATGCTTTAGATTAAACAGCCGCCCCGGTTCTTTTAGAAGAATTGCAGAAACAATAGCAAGCCGCGCTTTTCTGTCCGCCTTTTCCATAACGATACCTCATTTTATTGTTATACGTACATTATAATGCGTTTGGTTGTAAAATTAAACACTTATCGTAACTTATGCGTTATTTGTTGATAAATGTGTGGCATTTAGAGTATAATTTGATGAATTGCTTGGAAGGAAGAACAAAAGGGATTTTATGATTAGTTTGCAAGACTATAAAGATAAAACCATCCATTTTATTGGCATAGGCGGGTGCAGCATGAGCGGGCTTGCCGTAATATTAAAAAGCTTGGGGTTTAATCCAAAGGGCTCGGATATAAACGAATCGGCTTTTACCGATAAACTCGCCGGTTCGGGTATACCTTTCGTTATAGGTCACAGCGAGAAAAACATTGACAACGCGGATTTAGTCGTATTTTCAGCAGCAATAAAAGAGAACAACCCCGAACTCGCCGCAGCGAAAAGGCGCGGTTTGCCGGCTTTGGAGCGCAGCGATTTGCTTGGGCTTATTAGCAGTCAGTACAAAACGGTAATAGGGATTGCCGGATGCCACGGTAAAACTACCATAACATCGATGTGCGCTTTGATTCTTCGCGAATGCGGGGTAGATTTAACCGTCCATATAGGGGGCATGGTAAACTTTCTTGGCGGAGGCGTGGCGGTTGGGAAATACCCTGCGTTTTTAACAGAGGCATGCGAATATGTAGGCAGTTTTTTGAAGCTGAAGCCCACGCATGCGCTTATAAACAATATCGATGACGACCATTTGGATTATTACGATAACATTGACGAGATATATAATGCATATAAAGAATATATCAACCTGCTGCCTATCGACGGCGTGCTTTACGCATACGCTCACGACCCATTGGTTGTTAAATTGGCAAAAGAGAGCAAACGCAGAACGATAACCTATGGATTTGCGAATGCGGACTATATTGCGGTTGATGAAATATACGATGAGAGTGGTTGCGCCACAGCTACAATATGTACGCCGCGCCGTGAGGCAAAAATTAAACTTTCGGTTGTAGGCAGGCACAACTTAGCAAATGCGGTTGCCGCTATTACGGTATGCTGCGAAACTTTTGGCATAGACCCGGTTGAAGCCGGAAAAGCGCTTGAGAGCTATAAACTTGCGGAACGGCGGTTCGAATATATGGGCGAAAAAGACGGAGTTCGGATTATACACGATTACGCGCACCATCCGAGCGAAATCGCCGCGTGTCTTGAGGCCGCTTCAAGGTATCCGCACAAAAAACTGTTTGTAGTATTTCAATGCAACTCGTTTACGCGCGCAAAAACGCTAAAAAGCAAACTTGCATTGTGTTTCGGCTATGCAGACATTGTAATAGTGCCCGATATATATCCCGGAAGGGACATTGACCGAAAAGAGATACATGCTAAGGATTTGGTTGACGCTATTGGGCAACATACTAAGTGCATATACATACCCACATTTGAAGAGATAAGCAAATATTTAGACAAAAACGCTCGCGGAGGAGATGTGGTAATAACGCTTGGCTCGGGCAGCGTTGGTAGCGAGACCAAAAAGCTGTTATAATCATATTGACAATTAAGAAATAAATAATTATTGTTTATGTTAAATGACGGATGCCGAACGGCGTATAAATTTATTTTATAAAAACAACATAGGCATTATCATTCAGGAGTATATTATGGGGAAATGGATATTTTTTAAAAAGCGGGAAAACAAACAAACCGATGCTAAGCAGCCAAACGGCTCGGATTTGCAAGCCGGGGGGGCCGATGATGCCGCGCCGGAAAAAGATGCAGCTGTTTTACCTGAGCAAACGGACGGTTTAGTCGGTTCGGTTGATGCCGCCGCAGAGCACGAAGCTGCCGCGATAAATGATGATGCAAGGATAGAAGAAGATGAGGACGCTCCTTTTGTAGACACAGAAGGGAAGAAAAAACGCCCGTGGAGCAAGAAAAAGAAGATAATATTTTCGGTTGTTGCGGTTATATTGGTTGCGGTATTGTCGGTTGGGGCGTACGCTTTGTCAATTTGGTTTAATCCGTTGGGCGGATGGAAATCTGCGGGCGCGCAGCTGTCTGAACAGCCAACCGTTGCGCCCCCTACCGGTACGCCCACAGGTACACAACAGGTTATAGCCACCCCCGAACCTACTATAGACCCGTATGACGAGCTGCTGTCGAAAGCCGATATGGAGTTTTTGGACGATATTATTAACATAATGCTGATTGGCGTTGATTATGCGGAAGAGCGTGAAACATGGAAAGGAAAGAAGGCATATCATGCGGATGTAATGATAATCCTTTCGATAAACACAAAGACAAACGAGATTAACATGATCTCTTTGCCCCGCGATACATACGCGAAAATACCCGGCGTAAAAGGGATATACAAGCTAAACGCATCTATTGACTGCGGGGGCGGCTGGCCGAAAGAATCCGGTTTTATGAAGGTATGCGAAGCCGCATCTTGGATGCTCGGGGGAAAAATACCGATAGAATACTACTATGCTGTCGATATGTCCGCGGTCAAACAGCTTGTTGATAAAATAGGCGGAATTGATTTTGATGTTGAGTTTAATTACAAGATGCAAGGGCGCGTTTATAAAAAAGGCTTTCAGCATTTGGACGGCCAGGCGGTCCTTGACTATTTGCGCGTAAGGCACTTGGACAGCGATTTAAAAAGAACGGGAAGACAAAGAAAAGTATTAGTAGCTATATTTGAAAAAGTGAAAAATACGGGAGACATATTTCAAATACCCGATATACTCGCCGCTTTCGACGGGAACTTTTTCACAAACACCAATTTTGGGCAAACAGCGGGGTTGGCGGCTTATTTTTATAAAGAAATAGACAGCTCTAAGATAATACTGCACACCATGTCAGGAAGGCCTAATTATAATATAAGTATATTTAACTGGAACTTTCTGATAACAGACCAGAAAAAACGTGTGGATCTTATCAATAAGGTTTTTGGAATAAAAGTTAAACAGTATGCGGATTTTACTTATGAAAGCGCATCTTTTTTGTGGGAATCGATGCAGGCCGAAGTAATAACCGAAAAAGCGGGCCCAATATTGAAAAAGGTGAAGGAAAAGCTTGATCAAGACGACCTGCTGCCCGAAAAGCCCGAGCCGCCGTCAGGTCCCGACCCTATGCCCGATCCTCCCCCGGGAGGATGGAAGAAATACGGCAGTGAGCTAAGGGATGTGCACAACCTTGCAACAAGCCAGTATGAGGCGCTTAAATCGTGGAAGAAGAAATATTCCTCCAAAGAAAATACAGAAGAATACAAAGCCACAAACATAGAGCTGAAAAAGAACATAGAAAAGCTTTGCTCAAAATTTTCTATCAAGAAGCCTGATTGGAGAGTTAACTACGAAAAGAAAACTAATCAAATTAAGGTGGACTTTAGATAAACGGAATAATTATTGTAAAAAAAGAAGCCTCGAACTTAGGCTTCTTTTTTAGTTTTTTTGTTTATCATCGATTCAAACTGTCGCTCGTCAATTATTGCTATATTCAAAGCCGCGGCTTTATCAAGTTTTCCCCCCGCTTTTTGCCCGGCAAGCACAAAATCGGTGGTTTTGCTTACAGAGGATAAAACCTCGCCCCCCGCCGCTTCAATCAGCTCTGTTGCTTGCCTGCGTGTATATCGCGCCAAAGTACCGGTAAGCACAAATTTTTTCCCCGATAGCTGCGAAGAGGTTGTTTGGCCGTTTTTAAATTTAGGTGAAACCCCCGCCGCTCTTAACCGCTTAATTATTCTTAGAACCCTGCCGTCTTTGAAATACTCGTAAACATTGTTTGCGAGTATTTCGCCTATTCCGTCTATGCCAACGAGGCTTTGCCGGTCTGCCATCAAAAGAGAATCCAAACTTTCAAATTTATTTGCAATTTCATCAGCTGTTTTTAGGCCTATTCCGGGTATGCCAAGCGCATATAAGAATGCACCCAAAGGGCGCGTTTTGCTGTTCTCGATTGCGTTTTTAATGTTTTGCGCTTTCTTTTCCCCAAAGCGTTGAAGGTTGCGTATTTCGCCGTAATCAAGATAATACAGATCTGAAACGTCTAAAAGTCCTATCTTATCAAAAAAGAGTTCAGCGGTTTTATCCGAAAAAGTTTCAATGTTCATGGCGTCGCGAGAAGCGAAATGAACAATAGAGCGTATTAGTTGAGGGCGGCAAACAAGCGCATTGTCACAAAAAAGATGCGCTCCCTTCTCCTGCAACGCAAAGCCGCAGGCGGGGCACTTTTGTGGTACAGCTATTTCTTTAGCATCGCTGCCGCATTGCGCTATGCCTAACACTTCCGGAATAACGTCTCCCGAACGTCTTATAAATACGCTGCATCCGATTTTTAAATTTTTGCGCGCTATATCATCGGCGTTATTAAGCGTGGCTCTGCCAACAGTTACCCCGCCTATATCGACCGGTTCTAAAACAGCCGAAGGTGTCAGCTTGCCTGTGCGCCCAACCTGCCATATCACATCAAGCAACGTTGTGGTTCTTTCATCCGCCTCAAATTTATACGCTATCGACCAGCGCGGGAACTTTTGCGTAAACCCGATACGCTCCCGGGCTGCTATGCTGTTGATTTTTATTACCGCCCCGTCTATTAGAAAATCAAGCTTTGAGCGCATATTTTCGATATCTTTGATGTATTCCATTACTTGCGATATAGAATTGGCAGTTTTAATATATCCGCTTACGGGAAAACGGTTGGCGCTAAGAAAGTTTAACATTTCCAAGTGCGTGCTAAAATTTTTCTCCTTGTAATTTACGCCGAAGCAAAAAATGCTTAATTTTCGTTTTGCGGTTTCGGCCGTGTTCAAATTGCGTAACGCACCTGCGGCGGCGTTTCGAGCGTTTTTTAACGGTTCTTCTGCAAACCGGTTGTATTCGTCAAGCACCGAAAGGCGCATAAAAGCTTCTCCGCTGATTTCAAGCAAACCTTTATAGTCAATAGACAAAGGCACGGTTTTTATCGTTTTAACCTGTTGTGTAATCACTTCGCCCGTATTGCCGTCTCCGCGGGTTGCCGCAGAGATAAGAATTCCATTGTCGTACCTTAAGTTTACCGTAAGCCCGTCAAATTTATATTCGACAATATAAACGAAATCATCATCCGAAAACTTGCGCGCGCGCGTTTCCCAGGCGATGAGCTCTTTTTGTGTTCGCGCTTTATCAAGGCTGTAGAGAGGCGAAAGGTGAACCTGTTTTTCAAACCCGGGCAAAATTTCGCCGCCTATTCTTTGTGTGGGAGAGTCTTTGCGTATATAGCCCGTTTTACTTTCCAACTGCGATAATTCGTCATACAGCTTATCGTATTGCGAATCGCTAATGTCCGGATTATCTAAAGTGTAGTATTTGTACATATGTTCGGTCAGCTGCGTAACGAGAGTATCGATTCTTTCCTTTTCCATATTTGGCCCTCAAACAATTTTAAGCGGCGCGAATGCCACAAACATTTTCTTTTCTCCGGCGGACTCGAAGCGAACAACTGCTATTCTTTCATTTCCTTCTCCATTAGTGCGAATAATTTTGCCTTGACCGAACTTAGGATGGGTAACGCTTTTTCCGGCGGTAAATGCGGCCGGCTCATGATACGCTTTTTTGTTAGCGGCAAAGGAAGGTTTATAGTCAATTCCTTGCGATAAAGAATGTGCGCTAAGGCTGACAAAATGCTGCGGTATGTAAGCGCTCGTGCCGCGCTTTACCCCGGCGGGTTCAATATGCTGCCCGGGCACTTCGGAAAGAAAGCGGGAACGCTTGCTTGGCATGCGTTCAAACCCGCCCGAAGTACGGACATATCTGGTGCGGCTCCACGTAAGATAAAGGCGCTTTTTCGCCCTTGTTACGCCTACATAACACAATCTTCGCTCTTCCTCAACGTTATCGTCCATAAGGCTTAAGTTGTGGGGAAGCAAGCCTTCTTCAAGCCCGGCTATAAATACAACGCTAAACTCAAGACCTTTAGCGCTGTGCAGAGTGGTAAGCGTGATGTTTCCTTCTTCCGAGCCAACCGAATCCGCATCGGAAATAAGCGCGTTACGCTCTAAAAATGCTTCAAGCGTGTGCGGCGCAGGCGTGGTTTTAATAAAATCAGCCGCGCTTTTGAAAAATTCTTCTATATTGAGCAATCTTATTTTGCCTTCGGCCGTAGCATCGCTGAGCATATATTTTTTCAGCCCCGAAGCTTCAAACACCTGCTCGATAGTTTCAAGCACAGTTTGGGTATGCATTTTATCCCGTATGCCGGCTAACATTTTAGTAAAACGCCCCAACGATTCTTTCGCATTTTTAGAAAATATTTCGCTGTAGTCCTGGCATGCCTGCAGCAGCGAAATGCCCGCTTTTTCGGCCTTTGACGTTAGCTTGCCCAACGACACATTTCCAATACCCCGCCGCGGAACGCATACAGCGCGCAAAAAGCATACGTTATCGAAGGGATTGCATAAAAGGTTTAAATAAGCAATCAAATCTTTTATCTCTTTGCGCTCATAAAAACTTTGTCCGCTGTATATCTTATAAGGCAAGTTGCGCTCTTTAAGCTTGTTTTCAATAACGCGCGATTGGCTGTTTACCCGATAAAGAACGGCTATATCGTCTGCTTTAAACTTGCCTTCCCTTATAAGGCTTGCGGCTTTTTCGGCTATAAACTGTGCTTCTTCAAGATCGCTCTCCGCCTCGAACTCAAGCGGTTTTTGCCCGGCTTTTACGGACGACCACAGTTTTTTCCCCATCCGCCCAACATTATTGCATATGATTCCGTCTGCCGCATCAAGTATATGCTGGTGTGAACGATAGTTTTGTTCTAATCGAATTACCCTTGCGCTCGGAAAATCTTTCTCAAAATCTAAAATGTTTGTTATATCCGCCCCGCGCCAGCCATAGATCGATTGATCGTCATCGCCGACAACGAAAATGTTGCCGCTTCCCTTGGCAAGCAGCTTAACTATCCGGTACTGCACAGAGTTTGTATCTTGGTATTCGTCTACCATTATGTACAAAAAACGCTTATGATATTTGTCTAATATTTCGGGGAAACGGTTAAACAAATCGAGAGTATTTAAAAGCAAATCATCAAAATCCATCGCGTTGTTAGAACGCAGTTGCTGCTCGTAACGGGCGTAAACTTGCGCGGTGTATTTGAAAACATCGCCGTTGCCGTAAACCTTGGCAAACGAATCGGGTTTGATGTATTTGTTTTTGGCGCGGCTTATCAAAGACCGGGCTGCACGCGGCGCTACAATATCGGAAGCTACATCGAGTTCGTTTAAAATATTTTTAATAACGCTAAGCGAATCCGCAGAATCGTATATTGAAAATGACGATGTATAACCGAGCTTGTCACCGTCAATACGCAAAATTCTTGCGCACAAAGAATGAAAAGTGCAAGCCCATATTTCTTCCGAACCGGCCGCCAAACCGGCAATTCGGTTTTTCATTTCGTTTGCCGCTTTGTTGGTAAAAGTTATCGCAAGTATATTGAAGGGGCGAACGCCTTTTTCGATAAGGTATGCAGCGCGCGTCGTAAGCACGCGTGTTTTACCCGAACCTGCGCCCGCTATAACCAAAACGGCGCCATCGAGCGCTAAAACCGCTTCGCGTTGCCGTTCGTTTAGGCTGCTAAGATTCATCTTGACCTCTTAATAGCTGCCCAAGCACAGCTTTATACCCGCCGGTACCGTAATTGAGGCAACGGTTAACGCGGCTTATCGTTGCAGTGCTCGCGCCTGTCAAAGAGCAAATTTCATTACAGGTGCGCCCCATTGATAAAAGTCGCGCAACGCGCAGCCTCTGGGATATTGATTTTAGTTCGGATATTGTGCATAAATCTTCAAAGAACATGTAGCAATCTTCTTCGGATTTTAAGGTTAGTATTGCAGCGAACAACTCGTCCAAATCGGCAGATTTTAATTTTGATTTGTACATTTGATATCATCTCCGTTTTTGCAGCGTTTTTAGCTTATGCTTGCTTTTATTCTACCACAACCTGCGCTTGCCCACCAAGGCATACTTTCTTTTAACCAATATTCGGTACAATATTTTGACATTAAGCTTAACTTAATTGATAAAATATAAACTGAAATATTACAAATACAGTGCGCGTTTTGACAGCGCGCGTTGTTGGGTGTATAATTACAAAAAAATCGGGTAAGAAGGTAGACAAATGAAAAAGATAATAATATTACTGTTGATAGTATCTATTATTAGCCCCCTTATGTTGTTTACAACTCGAGCCTATGCTATGCCATTTTTTGAAGACGCCACTGTAACCGGCGAAAACGTCAACGTCCGCATGCGCCCCACAGTTGACTCGCCCAGCATAACCACTTTGCAAAAAGGAGACAGGATAGGAGTGTTTTGCGAAGAAATTGAGGGCTGGTATCGGATAATCTACGGTAATTATCGCGGCTACATAAACAAAGAATTTGTTTTTTTGCCGTCTGAAAGTTACAAAATTGGCAATGTTAAAGAAACATTGAATTTAAGACAAAACCCCGGAACATACAGCTATATTATAACTACTCTTGACGCGGGCACCGGCGTAGTCATAAAAGATTACGTTGGCGATTGGTACTACATAGAAGTCGAGCTTATGTCGGATGATGATACTCAAGAAGATACAGATGACGACCAGACGGAAGAAGATTTTTATGACGAACCGCAGAATGTAATAGGGGGTTATGTTCACAAGGACAGCATTCAGTTAAGTTCGGGAGACAAGGTTATTACTCTGCTCAAAAAGGGGATGTCGGGCGCATCGGTTAGGAACATGCAGCAAAATTTAAGAAAGCGCGGTTTTCTTCAAGCTTCCGCCACCGGTTTTTTTGGTGAGCAGACCGAAGCCGCCATAAAACTGTTCCAGAAGAAAGCGCATATTAAACAAGACGGCGTTGCGGGTCCAAAAACTTTAGAAGTTTTGTTTAGCGATAAAAAGATATCCATCTCCCAGGCGGAGCTTTACGGGATACGCGATGTTAAGCTCTCGTCTTGGAACAGCATAAAAAATATTTTCACAAGAGGAACCAAGGCTTTGGTGACAGATGTTAAAACCGGAAGAAAGTTTTGGGTAAGACGTTACGGCGGCACATTGCATTCGGATACTGAACCGCTTACGGCGAACGATACTGCCATCATAAAAAAGAATTATGGAGGGCATTTTTCTTGGCACCGCCGTGCGATATGGGTCACGGTGGGCGGCGTTACGTATGCGGCTTCTATGAACTTTCATCCGCACGGGAACTATAACATTAAAAACAACAATTTTAACGGGCATTTTTGCATACATTTTAAAGGCTCTAAGCTGCATCTATCGGGCACGTCAAAGGCGGGCACCACTTGTTCGGTGCATCAGGCCGCGGTGCAATATGCTTATAACAAAGGCAAAAAGAATTAGAATGGGATTTGCGCCTTCTTGTGCATTCATATGCATTTGAAGGCTTTTTCTTTTTGTTTGAATGAAAACGCTCAAAAGCGTATAACAAGTGAATTAGTCCGCATATTTATATTTGTATATAAGCTAAGGGGAACAAGATAATGAAAAAATCAAGCGCGTTAATATTAGCACTCTGTGTTGGTATTTTGTTTTCGGCACTAACTTGGTTGTTTGTAACTTCAAAGTATACGGGCGATGCCGGGGAGTTACCGTTAGATGAGTTCTACCAGACTCAGAAAATAATCAAAGAACATTATATCAGAGAGTTTGATATGAAAGAAATCCAGTACGCAGGCCTTAAAGCTATGGTGGCATCGCTGGGAGACCCTTACAGCGTGTACTACACACCTGAAGAGTTTTTGGCGTTTACGCAAAATTCTTCGGGTGAGTTTTTTGGCGTTGGGATGATTATATCGGTTGATGAACATACGGGGTTAGCCAAGGTGACCGGTTTCTTAGAAGGCTCGGCCGCAAATGAAGCGGGCATTAAAACAGGCGATTTAATTATTTCAATCGACGCCAAAGACGTCACACAAAAAACGCTTTCTGAGATACGTGTTTTGTGTGTGGGGGAAGACGGAACAAGAATAACGATTGGCGTCAGGCGGGACGAAAAAATATTGGAATTTAGCATGATACGAAAATCGTTTTCGAGCGATATGGTGGAATACAGCATTTTGGATGGCATAGGATACATGCGGATATTACAGTTTGGCGGAAACTGCGATGAGCTTTTTGAAAAGGGGATAGAGCATTTTAAAGAAGTTGGAGCGCGCGCAATAGTGTTTGATTTGCGTGACAACCCGGGCGGGTACATGGATAAGGTAGTCGGCATACTCGACGTATTGCTGCCCGAAGGCGTAATAGTGTATACGCAAGATAAGAATGGCAACAGAAAAACCTGGGAAAGCGATAAAAGCTATTTATCGTTGCCTTTCGCGGTTATTGTCAACGAGCATACGGCGTCGGCGTCTGAGATATTTGCGGGTGCAATACAGGATTATGACGCCGGTTTTGTGGTAGGTACGCGTACGTTTGGCAAGGGGGTTGTCCAGGACGTAATATCTTTAATGTCCACAGGAGGGGCAATAAAAATTACATCGTCCGAATACTTTACGCCAAAAGGCAGAAGCATAGACGGAAACGGTATTTATCCCGATTATTATATTGAAAACACCACGGATAATGACGCTCAATTGGAAAAAGCGTTAGAGGAGCTTAACGCGCTAATCTCTTAAACCCAAAAACTTGTCGGCAAGTTGTTTAAAAAAGGTGTGCTTTTTGATTGTTTGCGTTATACTATAAAAGATAACGTGTCATTTTTAGCTTGGGAGGAAATTATGTACGATATAATTATTGTTGGCGCAGGGTGCGCAGGATTAACGGCAGGCATTTATGCCTCTCGCGCGGGGCTAAAAACGCTTATAATTGAAAAAGTGTTCCCGGGAGGGAAGATGATGCTCACTCAGCTTGTCGAGAACTACCCGGGCTTTCCCGATGGCGTACAAGGTCCTGATCTTGCCATGTTATTTAAAGATCAGGCCGAAAAAACGGGTGCAGTTATTGAAATAGCGCAGATAACAAAATTCGATATCGAAGGCGCTGAAAAAAAGGTTACGGTCGAAAACAATACTTACACTTCAAAAGTTGTGGTTCTTGCTATGGGGGCGTCAAACAGGCAATTGGGGATTGAGTCGGAAGCAAAGTTTATCGGCTCCGGAGTGTCGTATTGCGCTACTTGCGACGGGGCATTTTTTAAAGATAAGAATGTAGCGGTTGTTGGAGGGGGCGATTCGGCAATTGAAGACGCTCTATATTTAACAAGCCTTGCAAGGAAGGTATATGTGATACACCGCCGGGATGAATTGCGCGCGCAGGATACGCTGCAAAAGGTCGCTATGCAAAGCGAGCTGATAGAGTTTGTTTGGGACAGCGAGGTTACTGAAATATTGGGCGAAAATGCGGTTAGCGGAATACGCGTGTTCAACAAAAAATCGTCCGAAGAGCGTGAAATAGATTTATCGGGGGTGTTTGTTGCAATTGGGACCGAAGCGCATACAGCCGGTTTAGCAAAAACGCTCGAAACCGATAGTTTGGGATACATTATTGTGGATAGCAATATGCGCACAAACATACCGGGAGTGTATGCCGCGGGTGATATAGTGTCTAAGCCTTTAAAGCAGGTGTTGACCGCTGCTGCGGACGGCGCTTTGGCAATAAACAATGCGCAGCACTATATACAAAAGGAACTTGCGCAGATTTTCTAATTCTAAGCCACAGGAGGCGGTATGGGCAAACTTTTTGGCACGGATGGAGTACGCGGAATTGTGGGCGAGAAACTATCGTGTGAGTTGGCTTTCAAGCTTGGCCAGGCGGGCGCGTATGCGCTTATGGGTAAGGTGCACAAGGCACGGATATTAATCGGCCGCGATACGCGCATTTCGGGCGATATGCTCGAAGCGGCAATGATTGCCGGCATATGCTCGGTTGGCGCGGAAGCTGTAGTTACCGGTGTAATACCTACATCTGGTATAGCATTTTTGACCAGGGATTACGGTGCGGATGCGGGCGTGGTGATATCCGCCTCGCACAATGCGTCTGAATATAACGGCATTAAGTTCTTTAACGGCGAGGGGAAAAAACTGCCCGATGAAGTTGAAGAACGTATAGAGAACATAATCCTTGATAACAGCGAAACGGTTGTGCTTAAAACGGGAATATCCGTTGGACGCCGTGTGCGCGCAGTTAACGCTGTGACGGGGTACAAAGAATTTTTGCTTTCCACAACGAAAACAAACTTAAGGGGGCTAAAAATTGTTTTGGACTGTGCTCATGGTGCAGCGTCGGCGATAGGGCCAAGAACTTTTCAAGAATTGGGCGCGGAAGTTATCCCTTATTACAATACGCCCGACGGCACAAACATAAACGACAATTGCGGCTCAACCTATCCTCAAAAGCTGCGCCAGCTTGTTTCGGAATCAGGCGCGGATATGGGTTTGGCTTTTGACGGCGACGCCGACAGGCTGATTGCGGTTGATGAACATGGGCTTATCGTTGACGGCGATAAAATTATGGCAATTTGCGCAATAGATTTAAAACAACGGGGGTTGCTGCAAAGGGACATTCTTGTTTGTACCGTAATGAGCAACTTAGGGCTTGATATAGCGATGAAGCAGCACGGCATAAAATTAATAAAAACGCAAGTTGGAGATCGATACGTGCTTGAAGAGATGGAAAAGGGCGGATATACTTTGGGCGGGGAGCAATCAGGCCACATTATTTTTTCAAACCACTCTACCACCGGGGATGGAATTTTAACCGGCATTCAGCTTGCATCAATAGTTATGCGCAGCGGCAAATCGTTATCAAGATTAGCGGACGTTGTAAAGATTCTTCCGCAGGTGCTTGTCAATGCAAACGTTAAGGACGAGCACAAAAATGCTATAATGCAAGACGAACAGGTTAAAAAACGCATCAATGCGCTTGATAAGCAGTTTAGCGGAAACGGCCGCGTGCTTATCAGACCCTCGGGCACCGAGCCTCTGGTAAGAGTTATGATTGAGGGTAAGGATAAAAAGGAAATAGAGCGGGTTGCGGTCGATTTAGTCAAACTTATAGAAAGCCGCCTTTCTTAGGCTGTTGCGTTTTAAAAATCCTTGAGCATATAGGCTGACAGCAATTAATGATTGGCATTAAATTTTTGTAGGTTTGTCAAACATATTGGACAGTGTACTGTCTAAGATATTCGGTTGGATTAAGCCAACCGAGCGGGCGCATGGGTATATTGTTTGAGCGGTATCTGTAAGCCTTAAGCTGCTGCTTAAAGTCGGTGAAGGAATAGAAGGTTGTATTAGCCGCTTCTGGTCTTCCTTGTGACTGCGCTCGACCTTTCCGTTGTGCCTTGGGTGTAAGGACGTATCAGCATATGCCTGATGCCAAGACACATTGCTTTGTGCTCAAATAGAGTAGGCAGATCGCGTCTGGTTGCCGAGAAACGATTGGTAAACTCAAAACCATTGTCAGTTTGCACGCATTCTAGGGGAAATTTGAAAAACCTCACTACATGTTCGAGGAATATGGCAGAAGAATATGTATTGTATTCTTCAAAAGCCTACACATAACGTAGCCGTGAGAATTCATCAATAGCGGCGTACTGGTCGTTTGCCCTTGATTTCCCCGACTAAACAAGCCGAGGGCACGTATGTCTATTTGGACGCGTTGTCCGGGATAAAGCATCTGGTGCTTTGGTGTACGTATTTGGGTTTAGGAGCGGGAGTCTGACCAAGCCGTTTGAGCACACGGTACATACTCACAATGGTACGCGTGTATCCTCGTCCCCGCATTCTGCACCATAGCTCACATAGTCCAAGGTCAGGGTTTCTGCGCCGCATTCGGCGCAGAAGGTTAATTTCTTCTTCAGTATGCTGGGTGGGGTGATATTTAGGCCGTCTAGACATGCAAGCTAATGAGCCGATAGTTCCATCGTACCTTGACAACCAAAAATATATGTAAGAGCGCGATTTGTTGTATTTGCGGCTGGCACGAGAAACACCATGCTTCAAGGCGAACGAAACAAGGGATTGCCGATATTTCATGTCTTGTGTTATGTTATTCATGCAGGATTGGCTCCTTTCGGTATGTTTTTGTTTTACAACTCAACAATACCCCATGAGCTAACTCCTGCATCTTTTATTTTCAAGGTTCTTTTGTCCAATATGTATTGTAGTCCTACATTTTTCACGTATTGTAAAGTTAAATGAAAATTGAGACCCTGTAAGCCTTTCTGATACAATGTTTCTGCTAAAAAACTAATATCTCCCGAAAGGATAGCCTCATGCAGAAATTGTACCAGTTTCGTTGCCCAAAGTGCAACAATTCTCATAACTTTTATCGTTACGGTAAAGATAATTTAGGCTTTCAAAAGTATCTTTGCCGTAATTGCTTACATCAGTTTGCACCTGATCGCCCCAGTCTGCAATCAG
>CAYTUG010000020.1:0-39666 GCA_964441275.1 uncultured Christensenellaceae bacterium
CAGTACTGGAGGGAAAACTTTGCTAAAAGTGTAACAGATCATTTGACAACGTAGATTTACACGTGAAACTGCGGTTGACAGCAAAGCGTGTCACGAATATAATTATCAGTAATTATTATATAAAAAGGCTATGAAGGGAAGCCGCAGCCGTAAAAGCGATTAGAGAGCTGCCGGAAGGTGCAAGGCAGTCGCGGGCGGTATAGCGTACTCAGCCCTAAGCTTTGGGGCTTAAAAACAAGCAGGCCCTGACGATGTGCTCATGCGTTGGTTGGGCAAAAGGGCTAAAATGCCCTTGGTTTAAGCTGGCGGCTCTGCCGCAAGCAGAGTGGTACCGCGAAAATCTTTCGTCTCTGTATGGGCGGGGGATTTTTTTAATGATAATTACATAATTGCAAACGATTCTTGTAGGGGGTATATATGCCGGAATTTATTAATATGACGATAGGTGATTGGCTTGATGATAAGGCGCGGCGGTTTCCGGACCGTGAATGCTGCGTACACCCTGTTGAGGGGCTAAGGTTTACAAACCTTCAGTTTAAACTGCAGTGCGACAAGGTAGCGCGTGCTTTGATGGCAATTGGGATAGAGAAAGGCGATCATGTTGCAATATGGGCAACCAATTACCCGCAATGGGTGCAGATGCAGTTTGCGACGGCAAAAATTGGCGCGGTGCTCGTTACGGTAAACACAAATTACAAAAAGTTTGAGCTTGAGTATCTTTTGAAACAGTCTGACTCTACAACGCTTGTGATGACTAAAGGCACAAAGGATAACAACTATTTAGACCATATTTTTAATGTGTGCCCCGAACTTAATAATTGCAGACCGGGAGCGCTGAATTCGAAAAAGCTGCCGTGTTTGAAAAATGTTATATTGCTTGACGAAGGCAGTCAACAGGGAATGTATGGCTGGAACGATATGTTGCAGCTTTCGGACAGCGTAGACGATGACGAGCGTGCAAAACGCCAGGCAGCGCTTGATATTTTTGATGTGATAAACATGCAATACACATCGGGCACTACGGGGTTTCCGAAGGGGGTTATGCTAACGCATCACAACCTGATAAACAACGGCAAGATAATCGGCGAGTCTATGGCTTTTTCAGACAAGGACAGGCTTTGCATAACCGTGCCTCTTTTTCATTGTTTTGGATGTGTCTTAGGCGTAATGGCGGCAATTACAAACGACACCGCAATGGTATTTGTCGATCACTTTAACCCTGTTACCGTTCTTAATATTCTTGATTCTGAAAAATGCACAGCGTTTCATGGCGTGCCAACTATGTTTATCGCTTTGCTGCAACATCCCGATTTTGAAAAGTACGATCTTTCAAATTTACGCACGGGAATAATGGCGGGCTCCACATGCCCGGTGGAAGTTATGAAGGCTGCGGCTGACCGTATGAACATGAGGGATATAACAAGCGTGTACGGTCAAACAGAATCGTCACCGGGGATAACGCAATCGACGGTAAACGACCCCTTAGAAATCAGGGTATCGACTGTGGGCAGGGCATACCCGAACGTGGAAGCGAAAATTATAGACCCAAAAAGCGGGAAAGATTTACCGCCAAACTCGGTGGGGGAGATAGTGACGCGCGGCTATCATATAATGAAAGGATATTACAAGATGCCGGAGGCAACCGCCCAGGTTATAGACAAAGCCGGATGGCTGCACACGGGCGATTTGGGAATGCGTGACGAACAAGGATATTATAAGATAACCGGCAGGCTGAAGGATATGATAATACGCGGCGGAGAGAACATATACCCGCGTGAAATAGAAGAATTCTTGTACACTCATCCCGCCGTTAGCGATGTTCAGGTTGTGGGCGTGCCCGATGAGAAGTATGGCGAAGAGGCTTTGGCGTGTGTAATAAAAAAACCGGGGGCGTACGTTACCGAGGAGGAGCTCGCGGAATATATTAACGGCGGGCTTTCCAAGCACAAAATACCTCGATATATAAAATTTGTTGAATCGTTTCCGATGACTGCAAGCGGAAAAATACAAAAATATAAACTTCGGGATTGGGGAGAGGAAGTTTTGGGGCTTAGGGGGAAATCGGAAGTATAAATTACAACTCGCTATGAAAGCAGAGCGTCCGAATCTGCAAATTCTTCGCCGCTGACATTGCCAAAACGCCGCAATAAATCTTCTACAGCTAAATGTTTTTTTTCCGCACCTTTGATATCGAGCACTATTCTGCCTTCGTGCATCATTACAAGGCGGTTGCCGTATTGGATGGCATCGCGCATATTGTGGGTGACCATTAGCGTGGTTAGTTTGTGTTCGGTAACAATTTGGTTGCTCATTTGCAACACTCTTTGGGCGGTTTTTGGATCGAGCGCCGCCGTATGTTCGTCAAGAAGCAAAAGTTTGGGCCTTTTGAGAGTAGCCATAAGCAAAGTTAAGGCCTGACGCTGCCCGCCTGAAAGCAGCCCGACTTTTGCTCCCAAACGGTTTTCTAAACCAAGCCCAAGCATTTTGAGCAGCTCTTTATATTTACCGCGCTCTTTATTTGTTATTCCCCATCTTAAACCGCGCCGCTGTCCGCGTCTTAACGCTAAAGCAAGGTTTTCTTCCAGCCCCATATTTGATGCCGTTCCAAGCATAGGGTCTTGAAATACCCGCCCTAATACTGCAGCTCGTTTTGGTTCGCTCAGCTTCGTTACGTCCGTGCCGTCAATTATTATTAAGCCGGATTCAACAGGGTAAACTCCTGCAATACAGTTGAGCAACGTAGATTTGCCCGAACCGTTGCCGCCTATAAGGCTGACAAAATCACCCGGCTTAAGGGTTAGGCTTAAATCTTTTATTGCAATATTTTCGTTAATGGTAGACGGATTAAATATCTTTGTTATTTTTTTTATGCTGAGCATTTGCAGCCTCCCCGAAAATTGCCGCTTTTATTGGCATAAGATAAGTTTTAAAAACCGGCAGTGAAAGCGCGGCTGCCACGGTTAATGCGGTAAAAAGCTTTAAATCGTTGGGCGACATGCCAAGGAAGAGCACGAGCGCAATTATTATGCGGTAAGTGATTGCGCCGAGAGCTAATCCTATAAGCCGGCTGAAAAAGTTTTTTTTGCCGAAAAGCACTTCACCTATTATTACAGACGCAAGCCCAATCACTATTGAGCCGATTCCCATCTGAATATCGGCAAAACTTTGGCTTTGAGCTATCAGCGCGCCGCTGACAGCCACCAGTCCGTTGCTTATTACCAGCCCCAAAATAATTGTTGTATTGGTATTTACACCCTGAGCTCTTACCATTTGAGGATTGTTGCCTGTTGCGCGTATTGCACAGCCGATTTCGGTTCCGAAAAACCAATAGAGTATGGCAATAAAACAAAGCACTACAAATAGCCCGAAAAGCGCAATTGTTACCTGGCGGTCAAGCCCCAAGCTTTCTATTACGGTATATACGGTGTTAACCCGCAAAAGAGGTATGTTGGCTTTACCCATAATTTTAAGGTTAACGGAATAAAGCGCAATCATCGTTAATATGCCGGATAACAGCGCCGGAATTTTAAGCTTAGTGTGGAGCAGCGCCGTTATAAGCCCTGCTGCCATACCGCCAAACAATGCGAAAACAACCGATAGATATGGGTTTATTCCGTTAGTTATACAAACTGCGGCAATCGAACCGCCGGTTGTTATGCTTCCTTCGACAGTTAAATCCGCAATGTTTAGTATGCGGTAAGTAATATAAACGCCGATTGTCATTACGGCCCAAAGAAGCCCAAGAGAGACGGCTCCGGTCAAAATTACAAACATAACTGATGACCCTTTTTTTATTAAGGGCAGAGAGAACACCCCCTGCCCTTGCCAATTGTTTATTCAATAATATATTGCTTCATATCGTCCGGTATTGTCAAGCCAATTTCCAAGGCTACGGTTTCATTGATTGCAAAATTGAATTCTGAAGCCGATTCTATTGGCATAGAAGCAATTTTTGCTTCCCCCTTTATTAGCTTAACCGCCATTTTGCCCGTTGTATAGCCAAGGTTATAGTAATCTATGCCAATGGTCGCCAACCCTCCGCCTTTAACCATGCCCTCTTCTCCGCAGATTACAGGAGTTTTTGATGCCACGGTAACGCTGTGTATTAAAGGCATAGAGGAAGCTATAATGTTATCGGTAGGCAAATAAATAGCGTCGCATTTGCCTACTAAAGATTGCGCCGCCTGCTGAACGTCGTTAGAGCTTGTAATAGTGGTTTCCACATATTTTAGCCCAAGCGTTTCGATAGTATCTTTTGCGATTGCCGCTTGCACTTCCGAATTTATTTCGCTCGAGTTATACATAACCCCGATAGTTTTCGCATCGGGCACTAATTTTAGTATAAGCTCGATCTGCTCTTTAACAGGGTTTAAGTCGGTAGTTCCGCTTACGTTCCCCCCCGGGACCTGATTTGAATCAACGAGTTTAGCCGCTACATAATCGGTCACGGCCGTTCCCAGTATGGGTATTTGTGAGGTTTTTCCCGCTATAGCCTCTGCGGACGGGGTAGCGATAGCGAGAACGAGATCAACCTTGTTGCTGACAAAACGATCGCTTATTGTCGATAAGTTGTTAGGATCGCCTTGGGCGTTTTGAATGTCTAACGTGATGTTTTTGCCGTCTTCATAACCGGCGTCTTTAAGCGCGTCTATAAAACCGTCGCGCGATGCATCGAGCGCTTGATGCTCGACAATTTGTATTATGCCTATTGAGAAACTGTTTTTGCCTTGGCAGCCTATTATGCCAAAAAGTACGGCAAACAACAAAAGCATAAGGACAAGGACCTTTTTCATATTAACTAATCTCCTTTGTTTTTTGTTAAGAATGCTGCAAAAAACGCACTATTACGGCAATAATGCGCAAAAGCAGTTTATAGGAAATCGTTAACGGAAATTTATAATGTTTGAATTGTACAATTTCCTACCATTCTACCGTTTTACGTATACGATAATAGCATATATATTTGTGTTTTTGCAAGCTAAATCGAACATTTTGGCCGATAGAGAGGTGAGGTGCGGATGGGTACGTCAATGAGAATAGCACACCCACGGCATTTAACCGCTTGCGTTGTTTACAATCGAATAAAAGATTTAACCGGCAACCGCAACTTGAGCGCAAAATGGCTTTGCAGCAGGCGGCAGGCGTGGTATCATGGCGTAAAGGAGAGGCGCTTTAGCGCCGCTTATACAATTATGAGAGATTTGTTTGAGCAGACAACAGAAAAATTTGCGCCTTTGGCGGACAGGATGCGCCCGCGCAATTTGGATGAATTTTTCGGGCAGCGGCACATTGTTGGTAAGGGTAAGCTTCTAAGGCGCGCCATACAAACCGATAGCTTAACCTCTTCGATTTTTTTTGGACCGCCCGGATCGGGCAAAACCACTCTTGCACATGTGATTGCCAACACAACGGGCGCGGCATTTGAAAAACTTAATGCCGTCACCAGCGGGGTCAAGGATGTGCGGGCAATAATTGAAAAGGCAAAAGAAACGCAAAGCCTGTATGCAAAAAGTACATATTTACTTTTGGATGAATGTCACAGGTGGTCTAAGACCCAGTCGGACAGCATATTGCCTGCAATAGAGAAAGGCATAATCAAGTTTATAGGTTCCACCACCGAAAATCCTATGGTTAGCATGACAAGCGCAATTGTAAGCCGTTGCCGGCTGTTTCAGTTTTTTGCGCTTTCTAAGGACGATATAAAACAGATTGTGCGCATGGCGCTTAACGATAAGCAGCGCGGGCTGTCGGATTATGATGTTGCCATTGATGAAAACGCAATTGAACACATCGCCGATGTTGCAAATGGAGATGCGCGCACGGCGTTAAACGCAATAGAGTTGGCGGTTCTTACTACTCCCGCCGGCAAAAACGGGATAATTAATATTGATTTAGCAACGGCGGAAGATTCCATCCAGCGCAGGGCGATAAGATGCGGCGATGAAGAGTATTACAACATGCTCAGCGCTTTTTGCAAATCTTTACGAGGCTCCGATTCAAACGCCGCGTTGTTTTGGTTTGCGAGACTTATTTATGCGGGTGTGGACCCAAGGCTTATAGTGCGGCGAATAATTGCGCATGCAAGCGAAGACGTCGGGCTGGCAAACCCTTCGGTGATGTCCCAGGCGGTTGCCGCGGCGCAGGCTCTCGAGTTTGTCGGCATGCCCGAGGCAAGGCTTTCCGTTGCTCAGGCTATAATATTTATATGCGAATCGCACAAGTCGAACTCGGTAGTATGCGCGGTGGACGCCGCTTTCAAAGACGCTGAAAATGCGTATCAGCTGCCGGTTCCGGCGCACTTGCGCGACACAAGCTATAATGGTGCGAAAGCTATCGGAAGCGGAAAGGGTTATAAATATCCGCACGATTATCAAAATCACTATGTGCCGCAGCAGTATATGCCCGATAACCTGACCGGACAGGTTTATTATGTCCCATCGGGAGAAGGTTACGAGAAAAAGATAACGGAAACGAGACGGGCGCAAAAAAGAGTGTGATAGTTGCAGCTTGGATTGAGCGCTGATATAATACAGTTACGGTTTTTGAACCGCGGGTATATGCCTTTGGGCAATGCCACGCATCGAGGGAAGAAAAACCGAATAAACAATGTCGGGTATCCGAATAAACGGAACCTGAACGGAGGTAAAAATGAATAACGAGAAAACAAGGAAGATTGTTGTCAGCGCGCTTTTAACCGGTATCACGTTTCTGCTTGGGTTAACGGTTGTGGGTTATATACCTAATCCGTTTAATCCAACCGTGAGCATGACGCTTTTGTGTTTGCCGGTTATTATAGGCACTGTCACGGAAGGGCTAAAAACAGGAATAGTTATCAGCCTTTTTTTTGGAGTCACCAGTTTGTTGAAAGCTTTAGGGGTTACAATGGTGCCGGACCCGCTCGGAACATATTTGCTTAACATTAGCGTGGCAAGAACGATTGCGGTTATTTTTATACCGCGGCTGGTTATACCCTTTGCTACCCGGCTTATATACAAAGCCATATTAAGCGGGTCTGCAGCGCGCAAAAGAATCGCAACAGGTGCGGCGGCATTTGCAGGCTCGATGACAAACACGGTGCTGTTTCTTGGTGCGATTTATATTTTGTTCTTGCCCGAAATAGGCGAGCTTTCGGTCGCATTTGGGACAACGCCCGAACTTTTTGCCGGCGCTTTGGCGGCAATAGGCGCTATTAACGGTTTGCCGGAGGCGGCGGTTGCAGTGATACTGTGCATTCCTATTGTAGCAGCATTGCTGCAACTACAACAACGCCGGGCAAACCGAATTCAAAAGGTTTAAATGGAGCAATAATGGTCTTTGTAATGGATGCCGGAAACAGTCATATAAAATGCGGTCTATTTGAGGGGGACACGTTAAAACACTCTTGGAGGATGTCCACAAACACTATGCACACGTCCGATGAATACGGAATACGCATGATATCGTTTTTCAACTATGTGGGATGCAAAATTTGCGATGTGCACGGCATAATCATATCGTCCGTCATACCGTCGATTAACTATACCCTACTGCATATGTGCAGGTTGTATTTTGACAAAAAGGCTGTCTGTGTTGGTCCGGGTATGAAGACGGGCATAAACATTTTATATGATGACCCTCGTGAACTTGGGGCAGACAGAATCGCAGGGGCGGTTGCCGCTTTTACGTTATACGGCGGTCCGTGCTTGGTAGTGGATTTTGGAACGGCAACCACATTCGGAGCCGTCTCTAAGGATGGGGATTTTCTTGGAGGCGCAATATGCCCTGGGCTAAAAATCGCTTCGGATGCGCTTGCCGAAGGCGCGGCCAAGCTGCCGCGGATAGAGCTTAAAAAACCCGAGACTGTTATTGCTAAAAGCACCGTTTCAGGAATGCAGGCAGGAACTATATACGGCTATATAGGGCAAGTGGATTATATTCTTAAACGCATGAAGTCTGAAATGGGCGGCAATCCGCGTGTTATTGCAACGGGAGGGCTTGCACGCCTTATTGTGCCTGAGGCGCAGGAGATAGACGAGGTAAACGTGCTGCTTACGCTAATAGGGCTTAATATACTTTACAAAAAGAATGCAAAATCAAACTAAGAAAGTGGAGACAAATGAAGCAGGTAAACGTTGCAATTTTAGGGATGGGCACTATTGGCTCGGGTGTATACAAAACCATAGCCGCGCAAAAAAACAGGATTGAGCATAAAGAGGGAGTATCGGTAAGAGTAAAAAAGGTTCTTTCCCTCGAATATTCTATTGATATTCCCTTAAAGCTTCGGGCTGGTGATTTTTATCAAGATATAATCGCGGATAAAAGCATTGATACGGTTGTAGAGCTTATAGGAGGGGTTAAGCCCGCGCGCGAGTTTGTGCTTGCCGCGCTTAACGCCGGCAAAACCGTAGTTACGGCCAATAAGGAGCTGCTTGCCCGGCATTGGCCCGAATTAAACGCGGCGGCGCAGAAAAGCGGCGCGGGGCTTTATTTTGAAGCGAGCGTGGGCGGCGGAATACCGTTGCTGCGTACCATTTGGGATAGCCTTCAGGCAAACGAAATAACATCGGTGATGGGGATAATAAACGGGACCACAAACTATATACTCACCAAGATGGAGCAAGATAAAGCCGATTTTGCGGACGTGCTTAAAGAAGCGCAAAAGCTCGGGATGGCGGAGGCAGACCCCAAAAATGATATTGAAGGGCTTGACGCTGTTTACAAACTTTCTATAATGTCATCAATGGCATTTCACGCAAGGGTGCCGATAGAGCATATTTACTGCGAAGGGATAACAAATGTTTCTTTAGAGGATATAGAATACGGAAACGAACTTGGATATACTGTAAAGCTGCTTGCAATAGGTAAAAAATGCGGCAACGTTATAGAAGTTCGGGTGCATCCCACTATGATACCTAAAACGCACCCTCTCGCATCGGTGCGCGGTGCGTTCAATGCAGTGTTTATTCATGGAGATACGGTGGATGATATTATGCTGTACGGGCGGGGCGCGGGCGATATGCCCACTTCCAGCGCTGTGGTGTCGGACATAATTTATGCGGCGGACAGGGACTCTCACCGCTACACCACTTTCTACAATGGCGAGAAAATATCGGATGAGATTGTTTTCGAGAACAACTGGGAATGCGAATTTTACATCAGGATAATTGCGCAGGATTCGCCCGGGGTGTTGGCAAAAATTGCAGGGGTGTTTGGCAAACAAGGGGTAAGCATAGCGTCCGTGCGCCAGCAGGGGAAAAGCGAGCAGAGCGTTCCGCTTATATTTGTTACCCACAAGGCAAAGGAGATTTCCGTAAAGCGCGCAATAGAAGAAATAGGCAACATATCCGAGGTTTTGAGCATAGCGAGCACAATTAGGGTTGAAAAGTAAGAGGGGAGAGCAGATATGGTTATCAAGCCTGAGCAAATGGTAACAGAACAAAGAGAAAACATGCGGGACGGGCAGGGCATTGTTAGCCTTCTTGGATTGGTGCCTCAAGAATATATGCCGCAAAAATGCCGGCTGTTTTCGTTGATTACATTAATGAAGGGGTGCAGTGTCGGCGTTCATGCGCATGAGGGCGAAACCGAAATTTATTACGTTCTTGAAGGGCAAGGGGTGCTCAACGATAACGGAACCATTACGGATTTTAACGAAGGCGAAAGCAGTATATGCGCGAGCGGAGAGCATCATGCGGTTACAAACATTAAAGACGCTCCTTTAAAGCTATTAGCGGTTATTATACGCGATTAACGGTAAAACATGTTATCCGTTAAAAAATCATTCACACTTATACAGTTATTTTAAAAAATGCCTAAGCGGTTTGAGAGCCGAAAGGGCAGCTTCTAAAAACATTGCATAGATAATAAAACGGTTCTCGTTTTTTATGTGGCATAGGCGTATTTTGTGTGCTATAATTTATCTGCAATTTGTGCGGGTGTAGCTCAATGGCAGAGCTCCAGCTTCCCAAGCTGGCCACGTGGGTTCGATTCCCATCACCCGCTCCAATTGGTTTTTACAATTGGGCAGCGTGTATTGTTTTGCGGCTCTTCATTCAATTTTATAATTCTTTATGATTGCATAATAATTAACGGGTTTAAGAGCGCATAAGCAACCGAGCAGAGATATACAGGCAAAAACGGGGTCCGGGGTTTAAACTAATACTGCTTAATCGGATTGCGCAGATTATTGCGACTTTACAATTAAACAGTACGTTATATAAGGAGGAGTACCGTCTAATAGCACATCATATTTAATTTTCTATTTGTAAGTTATAAAGGGCGGCTGCCGCAAAGAGATGAGAGTATACACTTTGATTGAAAACACAAAACAAGCCAATTCGGGTTTTATATCTGAACATGGTTTGAGTTTGTTTTTTGTGCATAACGGAAAGCGTATCTTGTTTGACACCGGGGCATCGGACGCGTTTATATATAACGCAACACTTTTAGGAATCGATTTACTCAAAGTTGACATCTGTGTGATTTCTCATATTCACAAAGATCATACAGGCGGGCTTGAAAGCTTTTTTGATATTAACAGTAAAGCAAAAGTGTACATGAAAGAAGCTGTTAAAGCAGAATATTATTCAAAGTATGCCGACAAATACAAAAGAACAGGAATTGATTCTAAACTTCTTGAAAAATATAAAGACAGGATTGTTCTGTTTAACGGTGATATGAATGTGGCGGATGGGGTTTTAGCTTTAAGCGTTGAGAAATACCATAAGCTGCCCAACTACGCTTCAAACATGTTTATGAAAAAGCAAGGTAAGTTAGTAAAAGACGCTTTAGAGCATGAGCTGTTTCTTGCTGTGCAACATAACGGCGGCGCTGTTGTGCTTACAGGATGTTCGCACAGCGGTATTCTGAATATTTTAATGACGGCAGAAGCAAGGTTTGGGCAAATACTTGGTGTGGCGGGCGGTTTTCATCTCGGCCGGTATTCAAAAACCGCGCGAAAACCGAAGCAAGAGCCGGGTTCGCAAGTTTCGGCCATAGCCAAATTTATAACGGAAAGAAACATAAAAAAAGTATATACAGGGCATTGCACAGGCGATAAGCCGCTTGAAAAATTAGCTGTGCTTGCTCGTGTTAAACGAATGCGCACAGGAGATATATTGGAGTTTTAAATGCAAAATAAAATAGAATCGGTTGTGGGGGAGATGTCATTTAAACGCAGGCGGCCGGTTTCACGCGACCAAAAAAATGCGTTTGATGAATTGCGGCGCGGCATAGACGATATCAGGAAGGATTTAAACCGTTTACATCTTTTATTGTGGTATGCATCGTGGCATAAAGACTATGGTTCGCTTTTTTGTGTGCGCGAATGCGCCGGTGAAATTGCAAAAAGGCTTGATGCTCTAAGCAAACATTAAGCTGTTATTATAAAACAAAAAAAGACCTTTCGGCCTTTTTTTTGTGTTTTGTTAATCTTTTATGATTGCATCGCTAGGGCATACGTCTACACATGCTCCGCATTCGGTGCAAAGCTGCGCATCAATAACGTATTTGTCGTCGCCCTCAGATATTGCCTCTACAGGGCATTCGCCTTCGCAAGCACCGCAGGAAATGCAATCATCAGTAATTTTATAAGCCATAAGTTGCTCCCTCCATTGACTAAATACACTCACTTATTCTAATCACATATGGCGGAAAAAGCAAGTGGTGATTGATAAAATGATTTGGTTTTGCAAATTCAATTGCGCTATTCGTCTAAAAGGGATTTAATTTCATCGTTTAGCAGCACCTCGCCGTTGTCGTGGTTGTTACACTTAGCATGCGCCGTAAGCCGTATATCTTTTAGTTTGTATGTCCGGATATCTACCGTTTCGTCGGGAAGGGTCAATTTAACGCGCACTGTTTCAGTTACCGCGTTATTTTCAAGCACTATTCCTTCTCCATCGGGCGATACCACAGCACTGCCTACATTGGGCATTCGAAGACGCGTTTGGGAATAGTGTTCCTGCTCGTAATTTAGGCAGCACATAAGCCGCCCGCAAAGTCCGCTTATTTTGGTCGGGGATAAAGACAGGTTCTGTTCTTTTGCCATTTTAATAGACACGGGCGAAAAATCTCCAAGGAAAAGAGAGCAGCAGCATGGGCGGCCGCAGGGCCCGAGCCCGCCAATCATCTTGACTTCGTCGCGCACCCCTATTTGACGAAGTTCAATTCGGGTTTTGAAAACGGCTGCCAAATCTTTTACAAGATCTCTAAAATCGACACGCCCGTCGGCGGTAAAATAGAATATTATTTTAGAGTTATCAAACGCATATTCAACATCGACAAGTTTCATGTCAAGCGAATGCTTTTCCGCTTTTTTTTGGCATATGTCCAACGCTTCGATTTCTTTTTGTTTGTCCTCTTCTAACTTCTTATGGTCTTTAGAATTAGCTTTGCGTATTACCATTTTTAACGGCGAGACAATCTCGTTATCTTCAACATTTTTGTTGGCAATAACTACTTCGCCGTACTCCACGCCTTTTGATGTTTCAACTATTGCGTATTCGCCTTCGCAAAAATTTATTTTTCCGGGTGAAAAATAGTATACTTTGCCCACCCGTTTAAATCGTACTCCTATTACTTTGTGCATCTGTGTTTATCCTCCAATATACAAAAAAGCATCCTTTCAACAGTCAACCGGAAGTGGACCGCATATGTTAGCCGTTGTCCCGTTTCCAATATGGTATTAATCATATTACGTATTGCGCGGCTTGTAAAGATAAGCGAAGCCTGTTCTATATCAAAAAATTTATCACAATTAATAATTATATTTTGCTCGGACAACTTGTTGTAAACTCTTATGTCACGCAAATACGAAAGCATTACGCATAGCAAAAAGTTGATATTTTCCTTATTGGTTTCAAGATGGTCTGCAAAATAGTTTACTGCCATGCTTTTTTGCATTAACAGCTGATGAAACAGCAAAAGCGTTTGGTCGCGCAAAGCAAGCAGTTTTTTGTCATTATATATTCGAATTGCTTCGTCAGAATACCCGCCTGAAAGATAAGCCAATATAGTTGCTGTTTTTATGTCGCAATTTAATAACTTTGAAATTGTATCGGGGGTGCTGTCGGCAGATATGGGTATTACGGCGCAGCGCGAAACTATTGTGGGCGGCATTTTGCAGGTTGAATGCGCGGTAAGAACAAACACAACGCCTGACGGCGGCTCTTCCAGTTCTTTTAAAAGGCTGTTGGCCGCCTGGGTTGTCATGTTATTGGCGCTATCTATTAGTATAACTTTGTTGCTTGATTCGTACGCTTTTTCGGCAACAAAAGAACGCGCTTGGCGTATTTCGTCAACCTTTGGGGCGCAAAGCCTTAGTATATCAATGTGCCCGCTTTTAACTTTTTGGCAATCGCTGCATTTGCCGCATGCATTATTTTTACAAAACAGATGCAGCAGAAATTTATCGGCAAGGCGCGCCGCAACGTCAATTTGGCTGCAAGTTATAAGATAAGCGTTAAGCACTTTTTTAGTTTGAGCGGCGGCAAGAAAATGCTGCTCAGCTTGCCTGCTCATAAAATACCCTCTTTTAAAAATATAGGAATCAGCTGTTGCTTAACCAGCTTGTGAGTTTGATATTTATCCCCCTTGGCGTCAATTGTTATAACCTTGTCCCATTTGGACATTTCGGTAAAACCATCGTAAACACGTTTGTGAAATGAGAGGCTTTCGGTTTCCAACCTGTCGTGCTGTTTAAACTTATTCATGCGCTTGAACGCATTTTCCGGGTCTATGTTGATAAATACTGTTATATCGGGCATGCAGTTGCTTAGGGCTTGCGCATTTATGCGGCGCACAAGGCCGACTCCCAATTCTCGTCCAAATCCCTGGTACGCGTAAGAGGAATGAATGAAACGATCGCACAGAACGACTTTGCCGCAAGACAAAGCGGGGCGGATCACCTTATTTACATGTTCCGCACGCGCGGCGGCATAGAGAAACGTTTCCGTAATTGCGTCCATCCCGGCGTTTTCCCTGTCTAATAAAATACTGCGTATCTTTTCCGCAACAGGGCTTCCGCCGGGCTCTCTCGTGCACACCAAGGTCACGTTCTTTTTTTCAAGAAATTGCGCCAACATCTGCATCTGCGTGGTTTTCCCGCTTCCGTCTGCACCTTCAAAACTAATAAACAGCCCCTTCATTGGTCTAAAACTCCTGCCAAATTTGATATATCGCCAACCGTATCAAGCAGATAATCACAACCGGCGTCAACAAGCTCTTGCCGGCTGCCATATCCGTAAAGCGCGCCGGCGGTATCAACGCCTATTGCTTTGCCGCCTATTATATCATAGTGCCGATCGCCTATCATTATTGCGCTGGCCGGCAATCCTCCCAACTGTTCAACCGCATTTTGTAAAACCTGGGTTTTGTCATATATCCCTTTATCATGCTGCCCGCCGAATGTGGCTTCAAAATAGTCAAGCAATTGATATTTTTCAAGCGCCGGGTAGATCATGTGCTCTCTTTTGCTAGTAGCTATAAAGAGGCGGATACCCGATTTATAGACGGTTTTTATCATTTCTTGTACTCCGGGATAAAGACGGCTCTCATATTCGCCTTTGCCTATATAATACTCTTTGAAGAAGTCATAAGCTTTTGTTGTCTGCTGCTCGTCCATTGCGTATGCATCTTTTAAGTGGTGCTTTATTGGAGGGCCAATAAATGCGCGCAGCCGCTTTTCATCGTCTTCTTGCATTCCCAAGCGTTCGAACATATAATTTAACGCATTAAAAATGCCTTCCCCCGATTCCAATAAAGTGCCGTCAAGATCAAAAAAAATTGATTTGTACTGAATATTTTGCTGGTTGTTAAGCCTTGTTATCATTGTTTCTCCTCGAATACAAATATATTGTTGTCCTTTATGCCGAACAAATCAAAACCCTGCCGCCGCGCTTCTATCAAATACCCCGCTATTTCGACAGTAATCCGCTGGCCGCGCAAAACAACAGCTTCGGCAGGAGGGTACACGCCGGCGCTCAAAGCGGCTGTGCGCCCAGGAGATTGCTCGATATTTATGCTTTCGACATTATATAATTGGCAATGGTTTTGTGCAAATTTTGCGGCAGCGGGCATACTGTACGGCGAAAAATATATATTTTTGTTGCGGACTTTGGTAATTTTGGTTAGCGCTTTGTAAAGCACATCAAACTGTAACGAAGTATTTCCGGCTGAAAGCATCAGCAAAAGGTTCTTTGCGTCCGCCGCTTCAACATATATTCCTTGGCTGTCCAAGCTTGATTTTATTGCAAGACCCGTATGGCCTGTTTTGCTTACGTCGATAATAATTTTAAGAGGGTCGCTGCTTACTGCGCCGGGAAGATTAATATCGGGGCATGAAAAACCGGGCAAAGCATTCAGCCTGTCTGAAAACTTTTCCGCCAAGCCGATCACACGGCAGATTTCATTTTCGCCTTGCTCACGCATATAAGCGTGCGCATAATCGAGCGAGGCAAGCAATACGTACGATGGACTGGTAGTTTGGACATCGAGCAGAGCATTCAAAGCTTTATTTTTATCCACTAAAGAGTTTTTGCCGACGCACAGACAGGCGCACTGGCCCATTGCGGGCAGCGTTTTGTGGGCGCTTTCCGTCCAGATATCGATTCCCGCATTGGAAGGGGCAACCGGAAGCAGCCCGGAATAAACAAAATGCGCCGCATGCGCCGCATCCGCCAAAACCGGAATTCCCGCATTGTGGGCTATGTTTGCAATACTTTTTATATCGCAGCAAAAGCCGAAATAATTGGGATAGGTGACAAACACCGCCGCCGCGTTTTTATGCTCTTTTAAAGCGGACTTAATATCGCTTACCTTAACTACCGAAGGATAATCGCAGGGGGGAGAATTTAAAAAAACGGGGTTAATGTGATATATATCGATAGCATTAGCAACGCTTTTGTGGATACCGCGCGGGAATATCACTTTTTTATCTTTAAACAAAGCTAACATTGCCAATATGCCGGCGGTAGAGCCGCATGTTGTATAATAAGCCGCTTCGGCGCCTATATAATCCGCATGCAAAGTTTGCGATTGTTCGATCGCGCCATGGGCATTGTGTAAATTATCCGCGCCTGACAGTTCGGTAATATCGCAGCCGAGCAAACTGCCGCCGAAAAAACCGGTATCGCATTTGTGCCCGGGCATACAGAAAAAAGCTTTGGCTTTGTCGTTAATTGAAGCTATGGCGTCCATGACAGGTGTTTGCCTTTTCAATACGTTCACCTCGTTATAAGTTTAAACGCAGCGGCTGATTAATACAACCCTTTTCAATTCAAGCTCAATATGAGATAATATTAATCAGTCAAAATAGGGGTGGATTATGAAAAAGACCAAACGTGAAAACATGTTGCTGTTCTCGAAAGAACGTTTCGCCGGGCTTTACAGGTACAGGCTTTATTTTACGCCTTTATCTTCGTTGCGCGATGAAACGCCCCGGGTGTTCAGATTGCTTGTCAGGACGCCCTTTTCGTTTAACAAGTTTGAAATAGGGCACACCTATAAATTGATATACAATAATGTACACATACTTTCGTTTGAACAAAAAGAAAGTTTTAACCTGCAAGAGGATGACTTTGCAAAACTGTTACAGACTCGCGATTTTAAGTTCATGGATAAAAAAACTTCTGCGGCGTTGCGCAGCGTTGACGAGCCCAAAGCGGAGAAGGACAGATATTATTCATATGAAGAGATGCGAGAGATAATAAACTATAAGCAGGACTTTTTAACATCGGTGGCGGCGGGCGCTATCTCGTGCGTGATGAGCGCGGCCGCATTGCTTTTGCCCATAGGGATTTACGCTCTTATGCTTTTTCTTATTATTCGCGGGCAGCTTAACTTAACCGGATTTAGCAGCAAAGCTCTTGTTTTGCCTTTAATGGGGATGGGCGCATTGCCCGCCACGCTTTTTGGCATGTATGCTTTGTATGCTTTAAACGAGCTTGCGCTATTAAGGATTGAGTTTACAAAGTGGAACCTGCTAAAAAGGTATACTTTAGCTTGGGGAGGAATACGCAAAAGCATATTTTTAGAAGAAAGCGATATCCGGCAGTTGAAGAAATTTGGGCGTATATCCGCTATTATACTTGCGGCTTGCGTGCTTTTGTCGCTAATCGTTTAGCCGTATACGGTCTTTTAAAAGCGATAGCATATCATCACTTGGGCTAAAATAGGCGCACTTGTCCTTTTTCGATTCGTGATAAACAATATAAACAGGCCCGCTTTTTTTCGGCTTGAACGTAAGGCGCTGCTGTGCGCGCTTCCGCGGATTTTGTGCGCTTAACGATAATATTTCATCAAGCCTTATTCGCAATAGATTTCTTTGTCTGCCGCCTAAAAACCTATCGACTATAAGCTCGCTCTTTGTAACCGTATATTCGTACTCGGTCAAAAAACGGCGCACAATGTATACTCCTATTACAATGAAGATAACATACTGCACGTATTGAACAAAAGGTATGTTTATGCCGTAACAGTATAACGTGTATGCTGCAAAATTTATCAAAACTGATAACAGTACAACGCCTGATAGAAGCGAAATCACGACCAATATGCCGATGGCTGGGGATAGTTGTTTGCGTTTTATACGTTCTTTCATGTTGCTCCTTAAATAATACATTAGTTTGTAATATTATAAAACAAACGGACGAGGAAAGACACATTAGTTTGTTTGATTTTTGATTTTTTGCGTGATATACTCAATTATAAATAAATGGCAGGCGGAAGAATTGCATGATTGCTGCAAAAGGGCTGCAAAAAACGTATGGTAAAAAAACGTATCTGAATGATGTAAGCTTCAGGTTGCAGCGCGGGCGCGCGCTTGCCGTAGCGGGAGAGAACGGAGCGGGCAAAACAACGTTGCTAAAAATACTTGCTACCGCTGCCTTGCCGGATAAAGGCAGCCTTTTTATTGGCGGGGTTAACGCAATTGATGATGTTGCCGCCGTACGTGCGCTTATCGGCTATGTGCCGCAAAGCATTGCATTAATGCAAGAGCTTTCAGTAAAAGACAACCTTTATTATTGGATGAAAACAAAGGACAAACAAATATACAATGCGGTGGTTGAGCTAATAGGGCTAAAGAGCGTTACAAGAAAAAGGGTTTCAAAACTATCGGGAGGCATGCAAAGGCGCCTTAACCTTGGAGCCGCGCTTGTTTTGCGCGCGCCGCTTTTGATACTTGACGAACCTCTTGCGGGCGTCGATTCTCAAAACCGGCGGAATATTATCGCCGGGCTAAACGATATTAAAAACAACGGCATATCAATAGTGTTCGTAAGCCACGATCTTGAAGAGATTAAGATGCTCGCAGACGAATTAATGGTGCTGCGCAACGGAAGCATATCTTTTCATGGCAACCTTAACAGCGAACAAACCATAGGCAATCTTGCAGAAACGATAAACAAATATGCGGTCCAATTATAAACAAAAATGCATAGAAAGGGATGCGCAATAACAGGCAATGGATTAGCGTACCGGCGAGCATATGAAAAATGATCTCAAAAGGCTTTTTTATGGCAGAACAGCGTTAATCATTGCGATTGCGGCGCCTATTGTGCTTGTACTGCTTATTTCCATTATGGTTGCGCCTTATTTTTATTCTAATGTGCGAACCGAAAACTTTACGGTTGCAATATTAAACGAAGACGATCATCCTCTTACGCAAATGATATTGAAAGAGCTAATCGAAAGCCGCTCGCTGGGGGGGCTTATACAAGCGAAATTTGTAAACAGCGAAAAAGAGGGGATAGATTCCGTTAAACAGGGGGCGGCGGCTTTTATTCACATTCCCGAAAAGATGCAGGAGCGCCTTTTTACACAGCGAATGGTTATCGGGTATTACGGAAACGCCAAAATGCCTCTGGAAGATGCGCTGCTTTTTGAAACGTTAAGTTCGGGGATTGAAATGGTATCCTATGCGACAAACGCTGCGCAGATATTCTATAACCTTGCCGTTGAACACGGGGCAGAGCAAGAGCAGGCGGAGCATTTAAAGAAAAATATGATTGACACATTTTTTTCTAATATACTGTTCGGCCGCGCGGCTTTATACGAACAATCGGAGCAGGCATCGCCCTTGGGGGGCTCGTTGCCTCTTGAATATTACGCCGCAAGTTTGCTTGTGTTTTTTGTGGCTCTTGGAAGCTTGCCCATAGCGCGCATTAGCGCGGACGACGGCGCTGCAGGCCTTTTGCACAGACAGCTTCTTTCGGGACGGGCGCCAATAAAGTGCTTTTTTTCGCGCTTTATTGCGGGCGCTTTGTTTTTGTTTGTTCAATACGCTATTCTTTCTTTAACGTTTTGCTTTATCGCCGGCGCAACGCACCAGGGCAGCATATTGCTGCTAATGATTTTTGGTTTTCTTATTTGCCTTTTCCTAAGCCTTTTAGCGTTAAATATAGGGTTTGCGAGCAAAACGCCGGCGCTCGCGGTAACGTCTGTATTTTTTATTACTCTTGCGCTTGCGCTTATAGGCGGTTTACTGCTGCCTGTTGCCTATATGCCTTCCGTTGTGCGCGATATTTCTTATTACACGCCTTTTTCGGCTGCGCTAAAGCTTTGCATTGCCGGTATGTTTGATAAGGGCGCTCACGGGTTGTTATTGTACGCAGCAATTCTAAGTGCGGGAATATTGTTGCTTTTGGCGACTGGGCTAAGACGGTTTTTAAGGAGGGCGCAGTGAACTTTTTTTCCCGTACAATAAAATACAGGCTAAAAACGCTTCTGTTAGGCGCATATGGTATAGCGTGTTTGGTATTGGCGCTTGTTGCTTCCGCATCAGCCTTTGTTGACCTTATTATACCCGATGCTCTTGTGCCGATAGGCTGGATAGATAAAGACAACACAATGTTTTCAAAGCGGCTGCTTGATAACGTAAACGCATTAGAGGTTGTTTGGGTTACGCACGGGGATGAGGACGAACTGATAGCAAACCTGCAAACAGGCCGTCTTGAAGCGGTTTTTGTTGTTAAAGAGGGTTTTGAGAAGGCGATGAAACAGGGGCGGTACGAGGCAACGCTTGTTGTGTTGCGCTCTGCGTTTAGCACTGCGGCGGGAGTTATTTCCGAAAGCGTTGGAGGGGTGGCGATGAACCTTTGGGCGACATGTACAGCCGCAGAACAGGGCGGATTGTTAGGCGGCGAACAGCTTTTTGACAAGGTTTTCGAATATGTGCAAATTAAGACGAGCACACCGGTGTTAGAGATTGAGAGGGAAAATGCGCTCGGGAAGATGAAAGAGGCTGCCCCGCTGTTTGACGCCGCTAAAATGTCGCTCAGGCTGCTAGCCGCCGTAGCGGGGTTTTTTATGCTTACGGGCTTTATAATGCCGCGCAGAGGAAAGGATTTTTATTTACGGCTTAAAACCAAAGGATGCGGCATTGAAAAGTTTAGGCTGTACACAATTTTCGCTAACTCCGCTTTTATGTTGCCTGCCGTTTTTGTGCCGCTTTTTGCCTTCATAATCGCAGGTGAAGCCGTTTTGGCAGCGCCGTTGTTTTTGATGTTTGCCGGCTATCTTGTTTCGTTAGGCGGCATTGCGGCAATAATAGCCAAGCTGAAAGAGCAAACTTCGCAGCTTTTGGTTATTTCGCTTCTGACTATTGCAAACGTTATGCTGGGGGGGCTGCTTATGCCTTTGCCGGCGCATCAAACGCTCGACATAATAGCGCACCTTTTGCCTGCCCGATGGATTTCATCGATTGAATTGTACGGAGTTTGGGTTTGCGCGGCAGGGCTTGCGCTGACCGCGGTTGTCTACAACGCATTGCCTTTTATAAGCCGCTCGAAAGATTAGCGTTTTGGAAAACCCGCAAAGCGCGCTCTTTTGCGCCTTGACATTTAAACGCAAGTTCTAAAAAACCGTTTTGTATTCGCCGCATCAGATAGGCGTAGGAATAGGCGATAATCATAGAATGGTCTGCCGCAATGTTTGCGCCGTATACAACTTTAATTTGCTGTTCTTGCCCTAAGGGATGCGATACTATAGGGCAAAAGTTTGTACGCCCGCTTAGTTTGTACTGGACAATAACATTTTCATCTTTTTGTTCGGAAGTATAACCCGAAAAAGTGAACCATTCGGATTCAGCCGCATCGTCTCCCGCCTTGGCGCAGACAGACGATATATCGGTTAATCCCACATGGCTGACCGATATTATATGATGCCTTGGGTCCCTGTTGGGCGCTCCGAATGTTAGCGCCTGTTCAAGATAAACGTCGGATATTGCCGCTTCTTCGGACAGTTCCCGCAGGGCGCAACGGATTAAACCCTCGCCCAGCTCGACAAACCCTCCGGGCAGCGCCCAGCAATTTTTAAAAGGATAGTTTGCTCTGCGGATAAGCAAAACCTTCAAAGATTCCTTGTCTACCGCAAACAATACAACATCTGTTGTAACCGAAGGACCTTTGTATATTGCAGGCTTATATTCTTCCAGAAATTTTTGTTCCTCGGGGCCGGAAGGCGTATATACCATTGATATTTACCTCTTAAAAGATAACTTTATCTATTACGCCGCCGCCTATACACTCGGATTCAATATATAATGCGGCGTATTGTCCCGGAGTTATTGCGCGTTGACGTTTTTCAAACTCTATAAGCGCGCCCTGCTCTTGCATTGTAACGAACACGTGCTGGTCTTTCTGCCGGTATCTGAACTTTGCCTTGCATTCAAACTTTTTATCCGGCGGCGTTTTTGAAACAAAGCTTAAATCCGCAGCTTGCAGCGCTTTTGAATACAGTGCCGCTGGGTCTCCCTGGGCGACGAAAAGCGTGTTTGTGGCAACGTTTTTATCGATGACAAACCAGCGTTTATCGTCATAACCTTTGCGGCCGCCAATTCCAAGCCCCCGCCTTTGGCCCAAAGTATAATAGATAACCCCAAGGTGGCGCCCTACCACATCGCCGTCCACTGTTTTTATATCTCCCGGGCTTGCGGGCACAAAACCGGACAAAAACTGGCGGAAATTCCGTTCCCCGATAAAGCAAATGCCGGTAGAGTCCTTCTTATCGGCAACCGGCAAACCAAGTTTGTGTGCGATGCTTCGGACTTTTGACTTTTGCAGCTCTCCGATTGGGAACAGAACGTCGGTTAAATTTTCTTTCTTTAGCATACACAAAAAATAAGTTTGGTCTTTATTTAAATCGGCAGCTTTAAAAAGCCTTCCGTTGTGAGTCTTCGCATAATGTCCGGTTGCAAAATATTTGGCGCCAGTGGCGCGCGCGTAATTGAGGAATGCGGAAAATTTTATTTGGGAATTGCACAAAACATCAGGATTGGGCGTGCGGCCCCGTTTGCATTCTTCAATAAAGTGCGAAAAGACGCGCTTTTTGTATTCTTTTTCAAAACTGACACTGTGATATGGAATATTTAAAACAGCGCATATTTTTTGAACGTCTTCGTAATCGCGTGCCGCTCCGCAACCTTTATCGCTGTCTTGCCAATTTTTCATAAATACCGCGATAACGTCATAACCCTGCTTTTGCAACAGATATGCCGCAACGGCCGAATCCACACCGCCCGACATTGCGCATATCACGCGCTTTTTTTTGTTCTCTCTCAACTGACCGCCTCCGTTTTTTTCGCTCTTTACAGCAATGAGCAAATATGCGCAACCGCCTCGTCCACAAGAGCCGATATGCTGATGCTCGCGGTTCCGGGGATGAAGTAATTGCACTTCGTAATGGGTATTAGTATTTTTTTTGCCTTGCTTTGTGCAACCGCTTTGGCTATTCGCGGCGTTATCTCTCCCAGCATGGCGTAAGCGGCGATTATCCCTATTCCGCCTATTATAACGTCCGCAGACGATACCAAAGAGCAAATAGCGCTTTCACCCGAAGCAAAACGGTTTGCACCGCTCTTTCTCATTGCGGCTGCGGCCGCTTTGCTTGTCCCCAATGCTGTTATGCAAATTTGCCCGGCGCAGGACCGGGTTAATTTTTTTACTATTGATGCGCCAAGACCGCCGCCTTGGGCATCGATAACGACTACATTTAGCATAATTATTATTATATCTTATATGCTAAACGGCCACAACAAAAGGAGCATACATGCCCTGTTATATTTTATTATAGCACGATATGCTTTTAGGTCGTAATTACCGAGCCTCCATTATATGCTAAATAGAAATTTCGCAATACGATGTTAAACGTATGTTGATGGCTCATTGCTCTGCAACCAGTGTATAAAGCTTATAGGAAGATTAATATCTTTGCGTTATTTCGGCGTTTTATATATACTATTTAACAATAAAAGAAAGGGGGAATACATAACTATTGCAATATGTAGTTGTGTTAAACGCGCGAAATGATTTCAGACTTGTTGACAATATTTTTCCGGAGTGCGGAAGGCGCTTTTATACAGGTTACAGTTTTTGTGGGTGTGGTGCTGTTGATATTTGGCTATATAGATTATAAGGGGCAGGGCGCATTTATAAACGCCATTAGCAATGCAAAAAGGTTACAGCCGTTAGTTGGTGCGCTGCTCGGTATTCTTCCCGGCTGCGGCGGCTCCATACTTATCATGCCGCTGTATGTTAAAAACACAGTCAGTTTCGGTACGGTGGTAGCTACTTTGATTGCCACGGCAGGCGATTCTGCATTTCTCACGTTAACAAAGGCGCCGCAGGATTTTTTGTTTGTTACTGCGCTTTGTTTGATTATTGGCACCGCTGCGGGTTACGCCGTTGATTATTATAAAATCGGAAACTGGGTCAGAAAAAAATCAACTAAAAAGAAAATAACCGATCTGAAACAAAAACATAAGGCAGCGGAAGCTCAATTAGATGCGCTGCTGTGTGACAATCCCGGCTATTGCCGCTCGCACAGTTTAAAGCATATTGGGCATGAAGAGGGCGATGAGATAGACATGATTCTCCACCATGGCTCTAAGCCCGCAATACATAAAGGATATAAGATAACGCACAAAGGATATGTAGTTTTTTGGGTTGTAGTTGCGATTGGGTTTGTGTTAGGGATTTTCGACCTTATTCAATTAGATATAAACCAGACGCTTGGGGTGCCCGGTTTTAGCACAATCATCGGAATTATTGGAAGCGCTATAGTTGTTATATACATGATTTGTTCTTCAAAACTTATAAAAGCGCAAACGCACGAAGATGTGGAACATAAAATATTTTCGCTAAAAGAAACATTAATACACAACGCGCAAGAGACCGCTTTCGTTGGCACATGGGTGTTTTTTGCCTATTTTGCTTATGAATTGTTGGTGTTTGCTATCGGCGGAGAACAAACGATAATAAACGTTATGGCGGCCTCGGGCCTGATGTCCGTATTATTAGGCGTAGCTATCGGAATCATCCCGGGGTGCGGTCCGCAAGTGATATTTGTTTCTCTTTATCTGAAAGGCATGTTCCCGTTTTCAGCACTTTTCGCTAACGCTATTTCGCAGGACGGAGATGCTCTCTTTCCGCTAATTGCTTTGGACAAAAAGGCGGCTTTTTGGGCTACCGTTGTAAACACAATAGTTGCATTAATTGTGGGGGTTGCGGCGTATTTTATTGAAATCAGCCTTACATAATAAAAGCAATAGCCCGAATTGCGCAGTGGGCTTGCCGCCATTGAAACAGGTTGCTTTATTTGTTATTATTAGGGCAGGATTGGCGAATTTTACGAAAGGAAAGCATCTTTTATACCAAACGAAGGTGCAAAGGTAATGAAACAAAAAATTCTGTTTTATGGTATGAGCGGCGAAAAAATGTGTTTTGCGCATATACTGTTAAATGCGCTTGATCTATTCTCGGACGGCAAAGATGTTGCAATAATATTTGAAGGCGCTTCGGTAAAATTAGTCTCTTTGTTGGAGCAAGAGAATAACCCGTTGTATCTTAAAGCAAAACAACAAGGGCTTATAGCGGGTGTATGTTTGGCGTGTTCAAAAGCTATGAAGGTTTATGAGCAGAATGCGAAATCCGGTTTGCCGATGCTTGGCGATATGTCGGGGCATGCCGGAATAAAAAAATATCTGAATGATGGGTATGAAATTATAAGTATTTAACGCAAAGGGACCAGATGAAAAATTATGATATTGTTGTAATCGGAAGCGGTGCGGGGCTTATATTCGTAAGATCCGCATTGGCTAACGGAAAAAAATGCGCAATAGTTGAAAACGGCAAGTTTGGGGGTACCTGCCTTACAAAAGGCTGCATACCTTCAAAAATGTTAGTGTATCCCGCCGATATGCTTCGCGATTATAAAAAGGCGGAAAGGGTGGGAATTAGATTTGTCGAGCCCGCAATCGATTGGGCAAAAATCTCGGATCGTATGTGGCAACAGATAGGTTACAGCGAACAAATTGAAAAGAGGCTAAAAAAAACTGACAACCTAAAAGTTTATAACGGAACGGCAGAGTTTACCGGCAAAAGATCCTTAAAAATCAGGTATGACGACTCAAGCTATTTTGAACAGATTACGGCGGATATAATAGTTATCGCTAACGGCGCGCGTTCGTTTATCCCGCCTATTTCAAACATAGAGCAGACCGGCTACGTTACGTCCGAAACATTTTTCGGTAAAAAGTTTCCTAAAAAACCTTGGGAGAGCCTAATAATTGTTGGCGGCGGCGCAATAGGTGCGGAGTTTGCGCATATTTTTTCCGCGTTCGGGACTAAAGTCAGCATAGTAGAAATGCGTCCGAACATTATCGCCACCGAGGAAAAGGAAATAAGCGTTTTTGTAGAAAACAGTTTTAAAAACAACGGGATTGATGTTTTTACAAACACCAAGATAATCGATTCGAATAAAAGCGGCGGCAGCAAATCGCTTAAGGTTGAGAACATGCTGACGGGCGAAACGCGGGTTATTGAGGCGGAGCAGATTCTTATTGCCGCGGGCGTTATGTCTAACAGCGACACGTTAAACCTGTTTAATACAGATATTAAAACAGACGATAAAGGCTATATCGTAACTGATGAATACTTAGAGACAACGCAAAAAGGGGTTTATGCGATTGGAGATATAAACGGAAAGTATCAGTTTAGGCACACTGCAAACTACGAAGCCGAAATATTAATGCACAATTTATTTTCGGGGAGCGGCAAAAAAAGGGCTTGTTACGATTCGGTACCATGGGCGATATTTTGTTCGCCTCAGGTTGCTCATGTTGGCAGAACCGAGGAGCAGCTTAAAGCGCAAAAGAAAAAATACTGGGTGGGCAAAAACTACTATTCCAAGGTTGCGGGCGGAATAGCAATGGGGATTTCCGACGATTCTTATGACAACGGGTTTGTTAAGATATTAGCGGGCGAAGATCGCGCCATACTTGGAGTACATATTGTGGGGGCGTACGCATCAATACTCATCCAGCCTTTTGTGTACCTTATGAACTGTGGGTTTAAGTGTGAGAAACAACAATTTAAGAGAAATAAAGAGACCGTTTGCCCGCAGCTTGGCAGCTTTGCGGCGATTGAAAATTCTATGGTGATCCATCCGTCTTTAAACGAACTTACCGCCTGGGTAATCGAGCACATTGATTGGCAGCATGGATTCGAATAGCACGAAATTATACAATACGCCATTGCAAAGGAGGGCGCATTCGTGGAAAAAAAACAAGAAGATAACATTACAATTCCAAGATATCAGCAAATTGCTATCGACATTGCCTCTAAAATTGCAAAGGAAGAGTATGCGATAGGTCAAAAGATTCACGGACGTTCTTATATTGCCAGCAAGTACAGCGTGTCGCCGGAAACCGCGCGCAGGGCGTTTTGCATTCTATCCGATCTTGATATAGTATCCCCCGAAAAGGGCAGCGGGATGCGAATTAAATCTAAAAGCGCCGCAGTTGAGTTTATAAACCAATTTCAAGGCAGGAAGACGATAGCCACGCTAAAAAACTCTATTATGCGCAACATACAAAGGCAACAAAAAGAGATCACATCTTTAAGCCAAGAGCTATCCGAATTGATTGCAGCTACCGAGCACTACCGTTCAATGAATCCGCTTATGCCTTATTCTTTGCAAATTACACAGGATTGCAAGTTTTTAAACAAGACAATTCAAGAATTGCAGTTTTGGCAACACACGGGGGCTACACTCGTAGCGATAAAACGCAATCAAACGCTTTTGCGCTCGCCCGGACCATATGCAAGCCTGCAAGAAAATGATATCATATATTTTGTTACCCAAAAAGATTCTCACAACGAAGTTAAAGACTATTTATTTTAAAATCCGTTCAGCACGCATTTGATTTTCATTTTGTGTCATCTTCTAACGCAACCTTTTTTATACTTGACTTAAAGTGACAACCTAATGTAGAATGCAGGTTGTTGCTAACGCAGAGCTGCGCAAACGTTGGCTTCAGCCGCATTTTAGCGTTTTAAAACGGCGCGGCTATGCTCTTAATCCGGAATGATTTCCGGGGAAAAGGATTGAAAAATGAAATATATAATAAGAATAAGCACAATAGTATTATTAATAATTTTTGCGGCAGGCATGTTTGCAGGGTGCGCAAAAAAGGAAAAAACAATTGCTTTTGCCGACGTGGGGTGGGATTCAATACTGTTTCACAACGCGGTAGCAGGGACGATTGCCGAAAAAGTTTTCGGGTACACCTGGTCGGAAGTTTCGGGCAGCACGCCCATAACCCATGAGGCGGTAAAAAAAGGCGAGATAGATGTGCATATGGAGGTATGGACAGATAACCTGCCAAGTTATGCCGCAGATTTAGAAAACGGAGAGCTAAAAGAGCTGTCTGTTAACTTTGATGATAACGTACAGGGGTTTTATGTGCCTCGGTATGTTGTTGAGGGAGATGGCACGCGCGGAATTGAACCTGTGGCGCCTAACCTAAAAAGAGTGTCGGACCTTGGGGATTATGCATCCGTGTTTAAAGACCCGGAGGATGCGTCCATGGGGATTATCTATGGCGGAATTGCCGGATGGGAGATAACCCAAATAATGCATAAAAAATATCTATATCATAATTTAGACAAAACATATAATTACTTAGAGCCCGGCTCGGACGCTGCCACCAACGCCGTATTGGTAGCTGCCTATGATAGGGGAGAGCCTGTAGTAGCCTATTATTGGGAGCCGACTTGGCTGCTTGGCAAGTATGATTTTGTACTATTGGAGGACGAACCGTACGATTCGGATTTGTACCATGAAGGTAAATGTGAGTGCCCGTCTGTCAAAGTTACCGTTTGCACCAGCAACAGTTTTTATGCAAACAATCCCGAATTTTGCGGCTTTTTATCAAAGTATCGCACGTCATCCGCATTGACCAGTGAAGCGCTTGCATACATTGAAGAAACCGGCGCGGATTATAAAGAGGCCGCGGTTTGGTTTTTGAATGAGAACAGCGATATTGTCAAAGGTTGGTTAACTGATGAGCAGGCAGATGCTTTATATGAAGAAATCGGAATGTAGGTGGGGCTATGGACTGGCTTTTTGACTTTCCGTTCACCGTTGATTTTGATTCGGATTCAGTTGACAAGGCGGTGCGCGGATTCGCCGCCGCCAACTCGGCTTTTTTTGACGGTATTAAATCTGTTTTGACCGGTTTTGTTAATTCGATAAACTGGATTCTTAGCCATATCCCGTGGTTTATACTGATTGTGGTTGTTTTTTTAATAGCGTGGAAAGCGCGTAAACGCCTACGCTCCGGGATATTATACGCAATTCTGTTATGTATAATCGGAATGTTTGGACTTTGGGAGCTAATGAATCTTACCCTCTCAATTGTGTTGGCGGGTGTTATTGTTGCGCTTATGATAGGCATGCCCATAGGCGTGTTGATATCAAGTTCGGATTGCGCGAACAACATAATCAGGCCGGTGCTCGATATGATGCAAACTATGCCTGTGTTCGTTTATCTTATTCCTGCGGTAATATTCTTTGGTATGGGCGCCGCATCCGCCGTAATTGCGACTGTAATATATTCGATGGTGCCGGCGATAAGGCTGACCAGCCTTGGAATAAGGCAGGTTGATGTTGAGATAGTAGAGGCGGCGCGTTCTTTCGGCTCCGCACGTTCACAAATTTTATTTAAAGTACAAATACCCCAGGCGCTGCCGACAATAATGGCGGGAATCAATCAAACGCTTATGATGGCGATGTCTATGGTGGTTACCTGTTCTATGATTGGAGCGCGCGGGTTAGGAAACGAAGTGCTTATTGCGGTTAATCGAATACAAATATCCCGTGGGTTTGTTGCAGGCGGCGCGGTTGTTATACTTGCCATTGTTCTTGACAGATTAACGCAAGGATGGTTCAGGCAAACAAAGCCGAAAGAAGGCGACAAATGAACGATATAATTATTGAGACCAAAAAAGTATCGAAATTTTATGGACTGCGCCGCGATGAAGCGGTCAGCCTGTTGCGCAAAGGCATTTCAAAAGCAGAGGTGTTGCGGAAAACCGGGGTTACCACCGCATTATACGATGTTAGCCTTAAAATCCCGCGCGGAGAGATTTTTGTGATAATAGGGCTTTCCGGTTCGGGTAAATCTACAATGATTAGGTGTTTTAACAGGCTAATAAAGCCGACTTACGGAGAAATATTATTTGAAGGCGCAGATTTGTTGCGAATGAAAAAGAAAGAGCTGTTGGAATTCAGACGCAACAAGATTGCGATGGTTTTTCAGTCATTTGGGCTGATGGGGCACAGGAATGTAATAGGCAATGTTTCATACGGGCTTGAAGTGCGCGGCATGCCAAATGAGCAAAGAAAAAAGCGGGCGATGGAAGCAATATCGTTGGTAGGTTTGGAAGGCTGGGAGAATAATGCGATAGACGATTTATCCGGCGGCATGCGGCAAAGGGTTGGGCTTGCGCGTGCACTGGCTAATAACCCTGAGGTATTGCTTATGGACGAGCCTTTTTCGGCTCTTGACCCGTTAGTGCGCAAAGATATGCAGTTTGAGTTGCTATCGATTCAGCGCAAGCTTGAGAAAACAGTAATATTTATTACTCACGATATTGACGAGGCTTTTAAATTAGGCGATACCGTTGCAATTATGCGCGATGGAAAAGTGGTGCAAGTGGATACGCCGGAGAGGATGAGCGCGCAGCCAAGCGACGATTATGTACGGCGGTTTATCGATTCGGCCGATAGGTCTAAAGTGCTTTCGGTGGGCAATATAATGATTACGCCGGCAAGTCTGGTTAAGATTAATGACGGAATAGATCATGCATTGAGAGAAATGAGAAGAAACGGATTGTCGTCCGTTTATGTTGTCAACGGTAAAATGAGGCTGCAGGGGATATTGACGGTGTCGGAGGCTGTACGCGCGAAAAAAGAAGGGCTTGGCATTATCGATGTTATTGAGCGCACGCTAACTACGGCTCAGCCTGACGCTCATGTCGAAGATGTGCTTGCATTGGCGGCTGTCGCAAAATACCCCATTGCCGTGGTTGATTGTGACAACAAGTTAAAGGGCATTGTAACAAAAGCAAGCGTATTGTCGTCTCTTATATAGGCCGGCAGGAAATAATTTAACGTTGGCAAAAATTCTTTGAAACATTTTAAATGTAATAATCGCCGCTCGGCAGGCGGGCGGCGCTTTTAAAACTTAAGCTATTGTTTTTCCAAATTCAATCGCTGCCTTTTGCGCGTCCAAATCAGGATTCCATTGGTTTGCAAACCCTTCGTTGATTATTTCGAAACCTGCCTGTTCCAAAGCTTCACTGGTGGCTTTAACTGCGCCGCCGCTCCAGCCGTAACAGCCAAATGCAGCGCCCTTTTTCTGCTTAAACTTTAGCTGTTTCATAAGGTGAATAAAGCCGGCCACCGAATGCAAATGAGTGTTGGACATGGCAGGGGAACCGACAACAACAGATTTGGATTTAAAAACCTCCGTGATCAAATCGTTTTCATCGCTCTTGGCAAGGTTAAATATTTTGACAACGACTTCCGGGTCGGCAAGCGTTATGCCCTTTGCAATGTTTTCGGCTAACGTTTTTGTGCCGTTCCACATGGTGTCGTAAACAACTGTAATTTGGTTTTCCTGATAATCGTTTGCCCACTGCGCATATTTTTCTACAATCTGCATTGGGTTTTGCCTCCAGACAACGCCGTGGCTTGTGGCGATTATGTCTATGGGGATGTTTAAGGCAATAACTTCATCTAATTTTTTTCGCAGTATTGCGCTAAACGGGGTTAAAATATTAGCATAATATTTTATCGCCTCGTTAAAAAGCTCGCATTGGTCTACAAGATCGTTGTACAGTTTTTCGGTTGCCAAATGCTGCCCGAAAGCATCATTGCTAAAGAGTATATTGTCCTGAGTGAGATAAACAGCCATGCTGTCGGGCCAATGCAGCATAGCCATTTCAACAAAGATTAGCTCTTTCCCGTTGCCTATGCTTAGCTTGTCTCCGGTTTTCACAACTTGAAAGTTCCAATCCTTGTGAAATTGACCTTTTAACGATTTGACGGCGTTTGCCGTACAATATATTGGTTTATCCGGAATCTTTTCCATTAAAGCGGACAGTGCGCCGCTGTGGTCAACTTCCCCATGGTTTGCAATTACATAATCAATTTTGTTCAAATCGATTTCTTTTGCTAAGTTATCTACAAATTCGCCCGCAAAGGGTTCCCAAACCGTGTCTATCAAAACGGTTTTTTCTTCTTGTATAAGATATGAATTGTATGTTGACCCTTTGTGGGTAGAATACTCGTGACCGTGAAAATTCCTTAGCTCCCAATCCGCCTTGCCAACCCAGTAAACGTTGTTCTTAATTTGCTTTTTCATTTTTATTAACTCCTTTATGTTGTTTGTTCTTCCCTTTTTTCGCAGCACTTAATCTGTTTTCTAAACATAGTGTTAACATCGGGGTTTTTGTCACCAAAAGATTCTAAAATTTCGTCTAAGATCTTCCTTCTTTCGAGTCCTTCCTTCTCTCTTTTTTTAATCTGCTTATATACGCCGAATACCGTTGAAGGGCCAATTTCTGACGAAAAATAGCCGATTCCCTGGTTCCATGCAAAAAGAGAAAACAATTCATCAAACTCTTTTACGGTAACGCCCAAAGAATACGCTTTAATAAGCTCTCTTGTCGCCTGCCTGAAACGAGACGCGCCTATGGCGTTGCTCATTGATAGCAATAGCTTTGTTTTCACGTCAATAACCGCGTCTTCATTTTCCCAAATCAGCTCCCAAAAGTCCACCACATTTGCTGCTAATCTATCATCAATTATCTTATAATTGACAATTGCGGTTGGCTTGAAAGGCATATCCGCGCCCGACTCGTATGTTAAATCTTTAATCTTTATTCTGTAAAAGTATGCGCGGTATTCGTTCTCTGAAACTTTTTCGGTCGAGTGTTCAAACCCCAAATCTTTTAACGCAGAATACAAAGGCTTAGGCTCAAAACTTTGAACAATGCAAATACCGTTGTTCAGATTAACCTGTTGCGCCTTATGCAAAATCATAGGCAGAAAATTGCCGGTTAGATTTCTGACGTCTATGATTGCAAATGATGATTTTTTGTTGTCCCACTTTGTTGTCATTAATTTCTCCCTTCTATGGTGTTCGTCTGCATTTGCGCGGCGTATTATATTTCTAATTCGCTGTTTAAATGCGCGCAATTGCTTGCGATTGCGTTCATGGCTGCGGCGTTTATGGGATACGATATTGGCGAAGCGGAAACCAAAGGATGTGTAGCGGTTTGGAACGTGTTTAATTCGGTAGCGGTTAAGTCTTTTTGAATGGCTAAGCTTAGTATATTGATTATTTCCGCTACAGAATTGCCGCCCGAAACCTGAGCGCCGAGTATTATACCCGAGCATCTTGAGAAAATCAGTTTAATATCAATTTGCTTTGCATCGGGCAGCGAGCCGGGGTGGCGGTCCATTGTCTTAAATGTTCCGGTCATTATTGTAAAGCCCTCTTTTTTTGCACCCGATTCAGAAAGCCCGACTGCGGCATAAGTTTTGCCGAACACTTTTGTCGAAAAAGTGTTTATAGTTCCTCTGTTGGCGCGTATAAGTCTAAGCTGGAAAGTATTGCACCCTGCGATCTTTGCTTCCATAGCCGCCGTGGAAGCCAATAAGACCGGAACATCCTTTCCAGTGAAAAAGCATTTCTTTTCGGCGCAGTCGCCCAAGGCAAAAATGTCGGGGTCAGATGTTCTCATGTATTGATCGACAATTACCGCGCCCTTTGAGTTTATTTCCAAACCGCAGCTTTTTGCAAGTTCGCTGTTAGGTGTTACCCCAAGCCCTAATATAACAAGATCGGCGGGGATTATACGCCCGTCTTCCAATTCCAACGATTTTACACAAGTTTCTCCTAATATTTTTTTTACCGCAATTCCGGTTAAGACGTTAATTTTATTATCCTTTAAGAGCTGCTCGATATCATCGGTATATTCTTTATCGAACGCCTGCCATAAACACGCATCGGCCATTTCTATTAAAGTTACATTTTTACCGAGAATGCTTATTTGTTCGGCAAATTCAACTCCTATAAAGCCGCCGCCGATAACCGCGATGTTTTGCGCTTGTTTTAGCTGCTCGAGTATTTTGTTTAAATAGGATTCTTCTTTGATTACCGGGAACACATTTTCAAGATTAACCCCGGGGATGCTTTTTGGGATAATGGGCAAAGAGCCGGTTGCAATCGCCAATTTTTTATATGATATTGCCCCGCTTTCTTTTGTGGCGACTGTTTTATTGGCACGATCTATTGATATAGCCTTATCGACGATAAGATCAATCTTGGCTTCAGACAAAATTGAATCCGGTATTAAATTCTTTTTCGTGTCGTGCAATGTGCCATATATATATGGTATACCGCAGGGAACCACAACTGTTTTTGTATCACGAACAAGAGTAATGTCGATATCCCCGTATGCTTTACGCGCCATTGCAGCGCAAAGTATGCCGCCGGCGCTGCCTCCGATAACCAACAAATCTGTTTTTTTCATGATTTTCATCCCTTTTCTTGCTTATTATACTTTATACTTCCCTAATATCTCAGCATTGCGACATATATCCCCATATAATCCAAATTGCAACATCGTGTCAAATGCGTTACATAAAGCCGTCCGGCAAACTGCTTACATTAGCAAGATTTACATTGCCGCATTATTGCCGAGTCCAACATAAGCCTTGGCATTATTTGAACATATTAAACATCGATTAATTACGGGTTGGAAATGATTAATACTAATAATATCTTTTATTTGCATACATTTCAACACTTTTACGGTAAATTTAATTTTAAAATTATTATTAACAAACGGCTCTGCAATTTGCGTTTAATGCATTTGCCGCGAACAAAATTATTATATTACAAAAATACATTTTGATTTGCTATTTTAGTTCCATTAACGTCAGATATCCTTTTTCGACAGCATCAGCCATAAAAGAATTGGTATCCGCAAGCGACTTCTTCGCCTTTCTCAAATTGTACGAAGTATTAAGATCGTATTCTTCGGGTGAAGCCAACGCTTTCTCTAACGGTATAACGGCATAATGCCTTTTGCCTTTTAAACTGTACATCATAGTCCAGGTGGGCAGGTATTCGACTTTGGTTATCTGTATAGGACCTGCGTTTGGATGTTTTATAATCTTAACATTTAATATCATTGCGTCTTCGTTATATGTCCATTTGGGGTTATACCGGGAACGCTGGTTGGATATAAAATTGCCGAGCGAGTAAGAAACAACTGTAGGATGATTATCCTGTGAGGTAAGGATTTCAACAGGCTGCAGCACATGGGGGTGGCTGCCAAATATTATATCTACTCCTGCTTCGCACAGCCCTTGAGCCAATTGCTTTTGGTATTTGTTTTGTTTTCGCGAGCCTTCGGTTCCGCCGTGGATTACAAAAACAACTACATCGGCGCCTTTATCTCGCATCTCTTGCACAATTTTGCCCATCGGGATAAGGTCTTCCTTTATAGTCGAATAAGTATAAATGTTGACAAGCTCTTTTCCATTGCGTTTAACTCTTGTGCCGTTTAGCGCAACGCTGTCCTTACTTGGTCTTGAGCCGTAAGAATATGCAGTAATCCCAACTTTTATGCCTTTTATATCGAGAATGTAGTAAAGCGGCTCACTTGCGTCTTTTCTTGAACCTATTGCCACCATGCCGTGTTGGCGCACCACATCAACGGTGCGTATAAGCCCGTCAACCCCTCTGTCGTTTGAGTGGTTGTTTATGGTGGACAGCACATCAAACCCCGCGTCCTTTAAAGCGGCGGCGGCGGAATCGGGAGCGTTAAAGCTTTTGGAATTGGGTATTGAATATTTTTTATTAGGACCCGCAAGAGGGCATTCAAGGTTGGCAATTGCAAGGTCGGCGCTTTTGAATATATCGCTGACGAAAGAAAAGCTGTAAGAAAAATCGTGCGTATCGGTTGATTTATCATAAGCCGCTTTCACTTGCGATCCGTGAAACATGATATCGCCTACCGACATTATGTTTATTTCTATCAGCTCTTGTGGTGTTTCTACCGGGGGAGGGATAGGTTTGGCGGTAGGCACGGGCGTAAATGTGGGCGCCGGGGTAGCCAAATCATCATTAATAATTTCTTCATTTGAAATTAAAGGCTCCTGAGAACCGCAACCCGCTGTAATAAGAATAATAGCTAACAATAAAAAAAATTTTTTCATTTTACATCCTGCGTTTCTTGATAATGCTCATAATATAATAACATAAATTGTTTTTGAATGGTATATCAATTAGCTATATAATTGTAACATTGCATTGTAGTCATGCAATATGAATAATGCCATAGTGTAATATAAATACTACGCTACTTCACACCTTGCGATATGATATTCTAATTCAGTTTGCTCTCAAATTTAGGGACCAAAAGTTAAACTTAGGAATTAAATGATAAATCAATTACTTTTTAAACTATGGAGTCAACCTGTAGATGAATGATCATTTGAATCTTATTTATCGTCTTTAAATTTATTTATGAAATCATATTCACTAATTTTATTTTTTTTACAATAATTATAAAAATATATACCAACAGAAATATAAAAAATAGCTGTTGCGATATTAATAAAACTCCAAATTTCTTTATTTAAATGTATTGGTAAAATAGGGTTAAAAAGAATTGCGATCGCAGTTAATGCTACCGTAACCCCATGTTTTTCATTTTTATAAAATATATATAGATATGAAATTGAATATATAAATACTATTATTCGTAAAAAAGTATAGTAACCATAAGGTAACTTAAAAACACCTATACCCAATAAGATTGCAATAAAGGCTGTGGGAACAATATGTATCATATTAAACCTCCTTTTTAGTTGTTACGTTTTGTAAAGTTAAATGAAAATAACAACCTTTGATATTAGGTCTGCGGGAATATAATAGGGAGCTGCAATTATTTAATGTTGTTCCCGAAAGCACCCAAACCCTCAACAAGTTTTTTAATTAAGTTTATAAATAAACCTGTCTCCTAAAATAGTTATCAATATAATAAAGGTTATAGTAAAACCGCTTATTATCTTCCCTGTGACTGCGCTTGGCTTTGCCGTTGTGCCTTTTTGTATAAGGACGTATGAGTTTGTGCCTAATGCCCAGCTTAGTGGCAGTAACTTCGAACATAGTAGGTAAATCGCGCTTGGTTGCTGAGAGACGATTGGTAAACACAAACCCGTTGTCGGTCTGAACGCATTTTGTAGGAAATCCAAAGAAACATTTTCAAGGAATATGGCAGAAGGATATGATGCATATTTAGGCTTAGAAGCGGAAGCCTTCTGCAAACCAAGCGTTTTGAGGGCGAGACATCTTGACAACCAAAAATATATGTAAGAGCGCGATTTGTTGTATTTGCGGCTGGCACGAGAAACACCATGCTTTAAAGCAAATGAAACAAGGGATTGCCGATACTTCATGTCTTGTGTTATGTTATTCATGCAGGAATGGCTCCTTTCGGTATGTTTTTGTTTTACAACTCAACAATACCCCATGAGCTAACTCCTGCATCTTTTATTTTCAAGGTTCTTTTGTCCAATATGTATTGTAGTCCTACAAAATCTGCCGCCTAACGACTGCGCCAAAGTTGACATCCGCAACATTTCGTGTTTTAATGATAACTGCGAAAACTGCCAAGCACGAAGCTGGCTAAAAATAATGGCGCTTGATTTGTTTTATTATGATACCACGAAGGTATGCGATCTTAACTGTTGCAATCTTAGTGGTATTTTTTATTATGGAGGGTAACTTATGCAACGTACCGACTTAAAAAATTTAGTGTTGGGCGCAATGTTTCTTGCTCTATGCCTTGTTCTGCCTCTTTTCACAGGCCAAATACCAACTGTGGGCAGTATGCTATTGCCCATGCACCTGCCCGTGCTGCTTTGCGGATTTGTTTGCGGCTGGCCGTATGGGCTTGCCGTAGGCGCTATAGCACCGCTGCTGCGCAGTGTAACATTTGGCATGCCGCCAATGATGCCCACAGCCGTCGCAATGGCTTTCGAGCTTGCGGCATACGGTCTTCTTTGCGGGTTATTATACAAAGCGCTTCCAAAAAGAATTGCGTTTGTGTATGTTTCACTATTGCTCAGCATGGTTGGCGGCAGGATTGTTTGGGGATTTGTGATGTATCTGATAACCGGTTCCGCCTTAACGTTTGAGGTCTTTTTAAGCGCTGTAATTATTAACGCCGTACCGGGAATAATTCTTCAAATTGTGTTGATACCGTTAATTGTTATTGCGCTAAATCGTTCCGAGTTTATTAAAAAAGCCGTCAATTAGTTTATATGAAAGATTTGATATGCACGCACCTGAAGCGCTACCCCAAAATGCAGCTAAGCGATATTGTAAAGCTGATCTGCCAAAGCGAGTTTGGGGGCAATCATACGGCATCAGGCAGCCTTTTTAGCTTGTCAGGCATTGAACAAGAATACCTTAGCGCTCCTCTCTCGGAAGACTTTTTCGAGTACATAGGAAATGGATTATGCCGCCTTTATATTGGCAATGCAAAACAATCGGGAATAAGCGCAAACACCGTTCTGCGCCTGTTTACAGCAACATCAAAAAATGTTCACGGCAGCACTTTAAGTTACAAGGCTAAGCTTGAACAGCTTTGCGAATGCATCAAACACGGGCCGTTTGATTTGCGGTCATTGCAAAATTACATTTTAAACTTGGACGAAAACATAAAGACGCCCGTTCGTCACAGTCAAGGATACCGCGATGCCTATCGCCCTTCCTATCGTATTGTCAAAAATGATTACTGCAAGTATATAAAGGCTTTCGATGCAATAGAAAGCCTGCTTGCAAAAAAGAAAAGCATTGTTGTTGCGATAGACGGAAGAAGCGGCGCAGGCAAATCGACCCTCGCCGCATTGTTTTGTCAGGTTTATGACAACTGCACATTGTTTCATATGGACGATTTTTTTGTTCCGCTTGACCGCAAAACAAAAGAACGGCTTGCGGTTCCGGGCGAAAATATAGACCACGAACGCTTTAAAAAAGAAGTGCTAAGCGGTCTTGAAAACAACCTTCCTATTAATTATAAGCAATACGACTGTGCTGCCGACAAATACGTATGCGAAATAAAGGCGCACCGCAGCGAGCTTAACATAATTGAAGGAGTATACAGCATGCATCCCGCTTTGCGATATATCTATGATTATTCTATATTTTTAGATGTAGATGCAAAGACGCAGGAATGGCGCATAAAAAAACGCAGCGGCGACGAAAAGTATAAACGCTTTGTTAAGGAATGGATACCGCTTGAGGAATTATACTTCTCATGTCACGGAATTAAAGAGCTGTGCAATATTTCATATGCGCAATAATTATTTGCGCAATGATTATTGCCAAAAAACAAACACTTTACGGCAAGGACACTTTTCTCAACTCTATATGATAACATCGCCACTGTCATAAACCGGGAAAGCGACAAAGCCCTAGGCGACATAGATAAGCGGCTGGAAGAGCCGCAAACGGAGCTTTTGAAGCTTGCCACCTCCAATGCGGATTACGATAAAGTCGGCAATGAAATTTATCGATTGCGGGATGAAAAGCAAAAGCTGATGGTTGAAAACGCCAACCGCGATGAACTGAAAAACCGGATTGAGGATATGAGCGCTTTCCTGCGGGAGCAGCCCACAGAAATTACGGAATATGACGAGACCTTTGTCCGGCGGCTGGTTGAGAAGTGACTGTTTGCGAAGGCAAATTCATCGTGGAATTTAAGTCCGGCATGACGGTGGATGTTGATGAATGAAGATGAAGGTAGCAAGGTACTCTACGAATTATAACGTAGGGTGCCATGATTCATTTTGCCTTAACCTCAAATATTGATCCCTCTCTAAGGTATCCAAGTTTTTCGTAATATGGGTCGACATCGCTCATCACATAAATTGCTTGATTCGGAAAGTCCTTGAACACCCGTTCCATAAGGGTTTTACCGATTTGCCTTCCCCGATGTGTTTTTCTTACAAGCAAATCATATATATAAACACCGAAACCATCGTCTTCCCGACAGCGCGCATAACCGCAAACAAGGTTTTCATCATAGGCGATATATGTGATGCTTGATTCAAGTGCTTTTATATATTTACTGCGACCAACCGATCTATGATAATCAATCCAGTCGTCCCCCTCATTGATGAGCAAATCAAAAAGCAAAGTTTCATCCGCTTTACTGTATTGCCTGATTTTCATACACTTCCTCCCAACAAAAAACGTCGTATTGTAAAGTTAAATGAAAATTGAGACCCTATAAGCCTTTCTGATACAATGTTTCT
>CAYTUG010000021.1:0-34167 GCA_964441275.1 uncultured Christensenellaceae bacterium
TTAATTATCTCCTCCAAGATATTTTCTAAAAGCAATCAAAGCTTCCATAAACCGGGCAAACCGCAAAAACTCATTAACTCCTGCACAGGCATATTTTATCCATTCTTCAAGCTCGGCTTTTTCGGAAAACTTTTTTACTTTTTCGTTTCGGGCGCATTGATAATATAGCCTCGCCCTTAAAAAAGATATCTCGCCTTTTGTGTCCGCATCAAGTTCTCTGCCTTGCGTTTTACACGCATTAACTTTATTCTCTAACACATTAACGGCAGCTAAAAATTTGCGCATCTGTGTTGTGGTAGGCAGGTCTTTCGGGTCCATATCTTTATTAATAACATTCTCGGCTTTGTCGACTATGTCCACATTTGCATAATCCATGTTTAACCTTCCTTTCTATTTAAATATATAAAAAGCGTAATTGCCATTATCAGCTCGTCCTTTTCATCGAGCCAATTGATTATGTTTTTTTGGAACTTTTCAAATATAGGCAATTTTAGCTTGTTACTTGGTTTGTTTCTCGCAAGCCAATAAGCGAGCCTTGCGTAATTTATGCCGCTTTTTTTAATTCCGCGTATTAAAAACAACAATTTATATATAGCCGAGCTGCCAATCTCAAGTTTGGTTTTGCTTTCGTCATCAAGCGATAAATTCTCTCTCAAAAATTTTAGTTTTTCCTCAAGTACATTTTCAGTAAATCGTTTCCAAGTAAAAACCGATGAAGAATCAAACAGTGCTATGCTATCTTTTTGGCGTTCTTTTTCCCCATCCCCTAAACCTTCAACGGATGAACATTTATTATAGGTGTGCGATTTTGCCGCGCTTTCAAGTTCTCCCGTTATCCTCGCCATTTGCGAAACTGGAAACGTGCTTTTGAATAAACCCAGCCCCGCTGAAAAAGTAATTTTCCCGCATGTATATTTTTCAAACATATTGCGCAAATCAACTGAAAATTCTATAACGTGGTCCCACGCTCCCACGATAAAAAGATCATCGCCGCCCGAATAGCATACCTGCAGACTTTTCTTTTTATTCGCATTGTCGGACATAAGGGTTTGTTTTAACTCTTTATCTCCTTCAAAACTTAAGTTGCCTGTAGCAACCCGGCTAACAACGCATTTGAAGAAAAGCGAAAGCGCTTCGGATAAAGTTTGAGTACGCGAAAATGTATTGTAATCCTCTTTTATAAATCCTTTTGCAAATAATTCACCCAAATTGTCAACATCTGCACGCAAAACACCAAGGCGGCGTATACCGGTGCTGCTTTTAGCATAATCGCTAAAAGTGTTGTTGGGTATTAAGTAATCACAAAACGGCAGCCCAACACAGTTCTTGTTATAGGTTGATGCGTTAAACAAGTATATCCTCTCATTTATAATTTGATTCCTATTAATTTGCACTATTTCAAAAGATGCAGGCTGTCCAAATATTTCCGGCAGCTCAACATTCCCTTTCTTTCTTTGAGGAACAACCTTAAGCGCCATCAACGCATCTTCAAAAGACGCAAATTGGTTTATCGGCAACTCTTCAAGCGCAAGGCAAGTTGCGCAAATATCGACATCATCATTCTTTCTTACGGTATCGTTAGATTCCCCGCATACGCTACATTCACGGTTTTGAGGCCCCCTTGCGCTTACATTAGTAAGCTTGTTTAATTGCGATGGGGAATATCTTTTTAGTTTGCGTTTTGTTATTTCCGCAGAAACTTGTGCAAATATTGCCGGGGTGTTTCGTTCATCCTTCCCCATTAGTTCATTAGCGCAGCATTTAACGCTTGCTTGTTCAAAATACAAAGTTGTATTAAATTTATCAATGAACCAATCGTTTACGTTCTCTTTTAGCTTGTCAAGCCAATAAAGAATTTGCCCGGTATTTGGCAAAATAAGATACGCACGTCCGCCACCCGAGTATAATAAGCTCGTTCTTGACAGTGCCGCCTTGTTCAAAAATTCGTCTATAATATATTCCATAAATATTTCAAGCGTTAATGAACGTGCCCTTAACGCTTTGGCGGCTTTATTTGACTTTATAGTGTATATGTAGTCCTGAATTCCGGATATATCAAAGCATGTCAGTGTGAACATATGCTTTTTTCTATATACATCTCTTTCTTGGTAGAACCTGTGATAATCAGCAATGTTGTTTTCCGCAATGTAATGCAACATAGCTGCAGAGAAAGCAGCCGTAAGTTTGCTATGACAATATAATGATACATCCGCAATTTCATCGGTTTTGGTTGATGAGGGGACATAATACATCGTTTGTTTTAGCAAATCAAGCAAACCGTTTATACCCAACATTTCAAGTTGAGCATTTTTTAGAATACTGTTAAGCAACGAGAATAAATACTGATATTTGTCTTTGGTGGCCGATATGTTGCTTGTCGGTATATTCGTAGGTTTTTCTCTTTTATATGATAACTCTCTAACATAAAGAGTGTTTTGTTGACTGCTGCATATATTATTTCTGTTACCCCGCAAATTGTTAAAAACACTTTTTATCGGAAGCTTTGCGTCAAATCCAAACTGACCTTCCCCATCTGGCCTTCTGTCGGCACCTGCGGCAATGTTGTCAGCTTCACACACAATATAAGCAAGTGAGTCAGGTTTAAGTTTAGCCGTCTTTAAATCTTTTTCGTGGTGATACCTTACACATTCTACAACTTTATCTATATCGTCATAAATCATTTGTGACTCTAATATAAAGTTAGCTGCTAAATCCGGATGGCTTTCATTCACTCCCTTACGGTGAACTAATTTTCCGATGTCATGCAACAATGAGCCAATTTGAGCCGTTATAATATCCATTTCAACACCCCATAATTCTATATATCTTTAATCAAAACAACAAACCGCCAACCCTGTTAGCTCTTTTATCGCAATATTATAAGAATAAAGGCTAAAGCATTTGTTTTTTAGCAGTTAGCTTCTATAATTGAGATAATCGGAATTTCCCTACCATAGTTTAAATGAACATGTTATTTTCGGCTATTAAATTAAATTGTATTGAAGTTCAGTTATAAACTATATATTCGATGTTATTATTTAATGCCCTATACATTATATCTCAGGCTTCAAGTATGATTATAACCTATTATTGAGAATAAAAAAAGTATTATTTAATAATACGCAGGCTGCTATCAGCTTTTGAAAAATAAACAAAAGCCGCCTGCCCAGTATCAGTGCGATCTTTTTCATGTTTTGTACTAACGCTGCCAACAGGCATTGCTCAGATACCTTTGAAAGTCCGCGCATTCTACAATAACGCGAACCATGAAGCTCTTTTGAATCCGCAAAGCTACACTCAATCGTTTCTTTTCGCTGGGCATATATCTTTTTGCCAAGTTCAGTTTTTGTGAATCGGTACATCTCGTCACGGTAATCTTCCCAGACGTGGCGCCGCAGTATCTTGAACTTCTGTTTCTTCGCAAGACACTCTTCCCGGCCTTTCTCAATGGCTTTATCAAGATCATCCATATAGCCTTGTCACATATACCTTGGTATATGTGCCTTTATTAGAGTTGGCTTTCAAATGAGTTGAATCCGTGTACAGTATTTTACCATCCACAAGTCCTTTCTCGATAGCCTGCCATACGATATTGTCAAATATCCTCTGCGGGATATCCGTATTCTTAAATCGTCTGCGATGATTCTGCCATATGACGCTTGCATCCGGTATCTTATCTGTCAGCTTGTAATCCAAGAACCGTCGATATGCGATATTGACCTTAACTTCTTCCACCAACCGATGTTCCGAGCGTATGCCGAACAGATACCCGACAAACAGCATCTTAAAGATGATGGCAGGCTCAATTGCAGAACGTCCGTTATCAAGGCAGTAATATTCGCGTCACTTGCCGTTAATAAAGCTGAAGACGAAATGTTTTTATCTTTCGTAAAAGTTGGTCTTCGGGTAGTAGCGTGTCGATGATGGCAAGTTCCATTTCGCCTTGATAGCTGTTTTGTTCTTCAAGCATGGTATTCTCCGCCGTTTTTTTGTTTTGCCGTATCCTGGATAATAAAAAAGGCCGCCGACACTTTGTCAGCAGCCTGTGCCTCTTGTGCGGTTTTTTATATCTTTTTGAAACGGTATCGTTTATTTGCCGTCAGTGACTTTTTTATCGCCCGGCAAAAGACCTTTGCGTGTTAAATTTACACGCCCCTGTTTATCTATCTCGGTAACCCTGACGAGTATTTCATCTCCTATATTAACCACATCTTCAACGCGTTTAACATGTTCGTTAGAAAGCTTGGATATGTGCACAAGCCCGTCTTTTCCGGGAGCAAGCTCCACAAATGCGCCAAAGTTCATTATCCTTACTACTTTGCCAAGATAAACGTTTCCGACTTCGACATCTTTAACTATTGCATCAATAGCCGCTTTTGCCTTTTCCGCCGCCTGCTCGTCCGCCGACAGTATAAACACCCGCCCATCGTCTTCAAGATCTATCTTAACCCCGGTATCCGCAATAATTTTGTTTATCACTTTTCCGCCCGTACCGATAACTTCGCGAATTTTTTCCGGGTCAATTACAAACTGGAAAATCCGCGGTGCATATTTTGATAAGTTTTCGCGCGGTGATGAGAGCGCCTCGTCCATTTTATCGAGTATGTGCATCCTTCCTTCGTGCGCCTGTGAAAGAGCGCGCGTAAGTACCTGCTCGTCTATTCCTTTAATCTTAATATCCATCTGAATTGCGGTTATTCCCGCCCTTGTTCCGGCAACTTTAAAATCCATATCGCCTAAAAAATCTTCCAAACCCTGTATATCCGTAAGTATTGCGATCGTGCCTTCATCTTTTATCAGCCCCATTGCCACACCGGCTACCGCCGATTTTAAAGGCACGCCCGCGTCCATAAGGGACAAAGAGCTAGCGCATATGCTTGCCTGCGATGTGGAGCCGTTCGAGCTTATGCATTCCGATACTGTCCTTATTGCATACGGGAACTCGCTCTCGTCCGGAAGAACAGGTATAAGCGCTCTTTCCGCCAAAGCGCCGTGTCCGATTTCGCGGCGGCTTGCTCCTCTTAGCATCCGGGCCTCACCGGTCGAATAGGGGGGCATATTGTAATGGTGCATATATCGTTTATCTTCCTGCTCGATTACACCGTCAAGCCGCTGGGCGTCGTTTATTGAGCCCAATGTGGTTAGTGTCATAGCTTGCGTTTCACCGCGTGTAAAAACGGCGCTCCCGTGGGGACGCGCAAATATGCCCACCTCGCACCAAATAGGGCGAACCTCGTCAAACCGTCGGCCATCCGGACGGATTCCCTTATTAATGATTCTGTCCCTTATAATTTCTTTTCTTATCTGATAAAGAATCTCTTCAATATCTGCAATTTTATCCGGGTAGCTTTCGCTAAAATACGCAATCACATCTTCCGCAAGCTCTTCTGTACGCTGTTCCCGAACTTTTCTGTCGGCGGTATCAACGCTGTATTCTACCTTTTTCGTTGCATACTCACGAACTTTTTGCTCAAGTTCTTCGTCAATTTCTATTAAATCCGGCTCGCTCTTTTGTTCGCCTATCGCTTCTATAATTTCTTCAACGAATGATATTACTTTTTTTATCTCCTCATGTGCAAGCAATATCGCATCGAGCATTTGTTTTTCGCTTATCTGGTCTGCACCCGCTTCAACCATCATAACTGCGTCTTTCGTACCGGAAACCGTTAAGTCAAGAGTGCTTTTTTCGCGTTGCTGTGCATCGGGATTTATCACATACTCGCCGTCTACCATACCCACAACAACCGAGCCGGTAGGCCCTAAGAATGGTATCTTGGAAATGCTAAGCGCAATGGACGAGCCTATCATTGCCAAAACAGCGGGCAGCACATCCTGTTCCACGCTTAACACTGTACATATAACCTGAACGTCGTTCCGATATCCCTTGGGAAACAGCGGCCTTATCGGCCTGTCGATAAGCCGAGACGTCAGTATTGCCTTTTCAGACGGGCGCCCTTCGCGCTTAATAAATCCGCCCGGTATTTTTCCTACCGAATACATCTTCTCTTCAAACTCTACGCTCAGCGGAAAAAAATCAATCCCTTCCCTTGGCGTTTTTGATGCGGTCGCCGTTACAAGCACCGCAGTTTCTCCGCATCTTACAAGGCACGAACCATTTGCCTGCTGGGCATACTTGCCCGTCTCCACTATCAGCTTTCTTCCGGCGTAATCAAACTCAAATACTTTATACTCCATTTTTTCTCCTTCTCCTACACACATGGACATATGCACCCTTACATAAGCCCTCATGCATAATCAGCATGATATATATTCTAACAAATTATAGAGCGGTTACCCGCTCTATGGTTGTTACTTTTTTTATGGTTATTATTTTCTTAAATTTAATCCCTTTAGCACTTCCCTGTAACGCTCTATATCTTTTTTCTTAAGGTAGTTGAGCAAACCTCTTCTTTTACCTACCATTTTCAAAAGCCCTCTTCTTGAGTGATGATCGTTTTTGTGAATCTTCAAGTGCTCAATAAGGTGGTTGATCCTTTCGGTAAGCAGCGCTATTTGCACCTCGGGAGATCCGGTATCGCCCTTGTTCAAGGCAAATTTCTCAATTATACCCGCCTTTTTCTCTTTATCCATTTTATCCTCCTGTTACTAAACCCCGTCAACTTAGTATGGCGTCGGACGCTCGCTATACCATGTAAGCGGTTTTAAATCAGAAGCTATCATAACACAGGCGGCTATATTTGTAAACTAAAAGAACAACGTAATATCAAAGCTATTTGTAGAACTACAATACATATTGGACAAAAGTACCTTGAAAATAAAAGATGCGGGGGCTGTCTTAGGTGATATTGTTGGGTTGGGAACAACAAACACACCGAAAGGAGCCAATTGCCGTACGTTCTTGGCATTGCGCTGGGGCGAACTTAACCTTCTGCGCAGAAACCCTGACCTTGGATTGCATGAGCTGTGAGAGGCTATACCCGCACCATTGTGGGGATGTACCGCATTTTAAAGCGGCTGAAACCTCAGCCGTTACCTGATAGGTCAACGAGTCCAAATAGACGTTAAATACGCGCCTTCTGCCTGTCTGGCAGACGATGCCAAAGCTTGTCCATACCGTTTAAACAATGTACCCATGTAGCGAACGCCAACCTATTACCTCAAACGCTACACTATCCAATATGTTGACAAACCTATATTAATGTTAACTATAAACAAAATAAATAAGCGCTACCCAATATGAAAACACAGATGTAACGCTTATTTTAACTTTGCAATTTCGATAGTTTTCACTGCCTTTTTAGTCTTACTTTGTTTTAACGTTGATACAGCTGCACGGTTTTCCGGCTTAAACTATACAACCTTGACTATATTAAACATGCTGTCCAGCACAACCCAGTTTTGCGGAAACAAAAGCCCCAACAACCAGTAGCTTACGCCCCGAAGGTCGTATTTGTTGACCAACAAAAATTTTGAATGTACGCTGCGCGCATCTTCGAACCACACAACATGTTTTGCGCCGCTTTGATCGTAATAACTAAAGGTAGGCGATTGCGTCTGCTCGTCAAAATGAATTTCCGCTCCCACTTTTGCGGCAAGCAAAACGGCCTGTTGGGCTGATAACCTTTTTGCCCACCCTCCCCCCGGCATAAACGGGAGCTGCCAATCGTAACCGTAAAGCGGCATACCCATAATTATTTTGCGGCTCGGTATAACCGAAACTGCGTACCTTATTACATCCTCCACAAGATCGGCGGGTGCCACCGCATATGGCGGCCCTCCGGACCATCCCCATTCGTATGTCATTATAATAACAAAATCGACAACCTCGCCATGGGCGGCGTAATCGTGCGCGCCGTGCCAGGCTCCCACTTTCACATCGGTATCCTTAGGCGCAAGCGCTGTTGATACTACATAGTTAAGCGGATGCAAAGCGGCTGTCAATCGTCTCAAAAAGCTATTATACGCCTCGCGCTTATCGGGCGATATTCGTTCAAAATCTATATTTACTCCATAATAACCTTTTTGTTTTAAGACTGTAATAATGTTTTGTATAAGCGTATCCTGCAATTTAGTGCTGTCAAGTATGCTGTCAACAAGTTCGGTATCAAAATTTCCGCCTTTGAAGTTTGTAACAACCAATAAGGGCGCAACTTTTTTAACTTGCGCCTGCGCAAGAATAGCGGAATCGTCTATGGGCGCAAGGCTTGCGTCTTCCCGTACCTGATAGCTAAACGGGGCAATGTATGTCAAGTAATCCCCCACGTCTTGCATTATCTGTGTATCGCGCTGCGCAGTACTCGGTTCAATATATCCGTTTACCTCAATAAACCCAAAGTTCTTTTCGCGCACGGGAATTTGCAAAACCGTACCCGGCAAAATCATATTTGGGTTTTGAATTGCATTTAAAGCGATAATGCTGTCGGGAGTAGTACCGTATCGGCTTGCGATGCTAAAAACCGACTCGCCCGGTTTAACAGTGTGAGAAACCATAGCGGTAGGTATTACAAGCGCCTGCCCAATGACAAGATGCGGAAAATCTGAAAGTTTATTAGCTTCGAATATCGAATCAACGCTCACACCGTACCTTTGCGCTATCTTATAAAGCGTATCGCCGGCTTTAACAACATGTATGTCCATAAATCGTCACATCCTTTATATGTATTGTTGTTGTATTATATGGTGATCAAGCGCTGTTCGTGCTTTAAAATTTTGTACGCCGTATTTATCACTTTTATTGCGTTTTAAGTATACAATACTGTATAGAACAATAAGAACAAAAAATATGGTGAGAAAGATGGAGTTTGGCGCAAGAGAGTTGTTCGCCCGTATGATAAAATGCGAAGCCGAAGGCGAGGGGTTAGGCGGAATGCAGGCAGTAGCCACAACAATTATGAACAGGGTGCATGTCGCTTACGGGGAATACCTTCGGACAGGGCAGGGAGATTTAAGGCTTGTCCTAACGCAGCCCGGACAATTTTCCTGCTACTTGACCACAATAGGCGGCCAGTTCAATCCCCAAAATGTTTGGGCAACCCCGCCGGAGCAAATACATTATGACGTCGCCGATTGGGCGCTTGCGGGCAACGTGCACCCCGGCGCCGCAGAAACGCTTTGGTATATGAACCCATTTAGCCCCGCCTGCCCTCCCTACTTTCCGTATAACCGTACCGGAGTGCAATTTAACAGAATACTTGAGCATTGCTTTTTTCAGCCAACGGCGTTGTACGCTCTTACATAATATAATAAAGGGGGTGATAAATAATGGCGAACAATACCGGTTTTACAGAAAATTTAAGCGAAATGCAGCTGCGCAATATGTCTGCACGCTACCCAAGGCAAAATAATACGTCACGTTGGAACTTGCCCTCCGGCAAATCGGTGATGCCCAACCCGGCTATACCAAATATGCCTTTTAATAACGCGCAGGAAAGACCTTTGGTGCCCATTGCGCCTTCGGCATCGCTTCCGGACGCAACTCCTTCAACAGTACAAAGCCCGTACTACACGGCAGGCTTTTTGCGAAATTTTATAGGCAGAAGCATGAGGGTAGAATTTTTGATAGGCACTTCTGGCGCTCTTGTAGACAGAATAGGCGAGCTCGTCGAGGTGGGCGCAAGCTATATTGTGCTGCACCCGCTTGTAGGCAACGACCTTATCATGTGCGATCTTTATTCCATAAAGTTTGTCACCATATTCGGCTAAAACATAACCCCCAAAAGTATTTTTTGGGGAATTTAAGTCAGGACAACCATGCATACTATTTTGCACAGCCACCAATCATTATTAGACATACTTAATAACATAAAGCGATTTTTTGTTACATAGATATATAGAACAAATATGCTTATTATATTGGCTGAGGTGCTAAATGAAGAGCAAAGGATTGATATTTTGGGCTATCGTTTTTATTGATATTGCGCTGCTTGCGTTCGCTAATCTTTTTGGGTTCGCGACAAGCGCATGCTTTGCCTCGCGCAATGTAGCGGCTAAAACCGCGCATACAGAAAGCACTGTATACGGCTGGTACGTAAAGCCGCGCACCGATGGAATTGCGCCTGTTGAGCCGCCTGAATTCTCATTCATTCGTAAATATAACGGTTTTTGGATAGGCGATGATAAAGAAAAAATAATCTATCTTACATTTGACGCGGGGTATGAAAACGGGTTTACCGCGCAAATACTTGATACTCTAAAAAAGCACGATGTATGCGCCGCTTTCTTTTTAGTAAGCCACTATATTAAAAAAAATCCAGAGCTCGTTTGCCGGATGCAACAAGAAGGGCATCTTGTCTGCAACCATTCTTCAAGCCATAAAAATATGGCAAGCATGAGCGATTTCTCAACGTTTAAGGAAGAACTTGAAGGCATAGAGCGTATTTATAACAAGACAACAGGTGGGAATATGCCTAAATTTTTTCGTCCTCCGGAAGGCAATCTAAGTGAAAGATGTTTAAGATATGCTCACCGGTTAGGGTATAAAACTTTTTTTTGGAGCTTTGCTTACAAGGATTGGTTAAACGATAACCAGCCCTCGGAAAGCGCAGCAACGGATACTATTATATCCCGCACTCATCCCGGTATGGTTGCATTATTGCATGCGACCTCGGCAACAAATGCGAAGGTATTGGATTCGGTAATAGAAAAGTGGAAGGCTATGGGATACCGGTTCAAAAGCCTTGACGATTTTACGGCTGCAAACTGATTTACAACTAAAAACTTTCATCTTCCTATTAATAATTCAGTATAAAATGCTTTTAAGTAAATATTTTATTACCATAATTTTTTTATGTATTGACAACATAAAATATGCGTGCTAAAATCAAATCGTTAGCCGAGGCTAACTATTGGATTGGAGGGGGGCAACATGACATTACATCAAGTGCCGTGCGGCAGGGAAGTCAAGGTCGTTAAATTTAATGGCAAGGGTGCGTTAAGACGGCGTATTATGGACATGGGGCTAACAAAAGGCGCGCGCGTTTGTATGCGTAAAGTTGCGCCGCTGGGGGACCCTATTGAGCTATCGGTGCGCGGTTATGCGCTTTCAATAAGAAAAGAGGATGCTGCGAATATTATTGTCGAATAAATTTTTTTTACGGAAGAGATTAGCATAAGCTAACTTATGGGGTATAGTATGTCGCTAAAAATTGCGCTTGCCGGAAATCCTAACAGCGGCAAAACAACTTTGTTCAATGCTTTAACACAAAGTACACAGTATGTGGGCAACTGGCCGGGGGTTACAGTAGAAAAAAAGGAAGGTCTTATAAAGGGGTTAGATGTAGATGCGACTCTTGTCGATCTGCCGGGGATATACTCGCTTTCGCCTTACTCTTTAGAGGAAGTTATCGCAAGGGATTATATCATAAACGAGAAGCCCGACATTATTATCAGCATCGTTGATGCGTCCAATCTTGAACGCAATCTTTATTTGACTACGCAAATATTAGAACTGGGCATACCTGTTATTGTTGCGCTTAACATGATGGATATTGCTCAAAAGCGCGGCGACATGATCGATTTTGGCGCATTGCAAAAGGCGTTCAAATGTGAGGTAATGCCTGTTTCCGCGGCAACTTCGGAGGGGCTTGAGGAATTATCGGATAAGCTTACAAAAAAAGCAGATAAACCGCATACTCTATTTTTTTCCGATGATGTGGAACAAGCCCTTTCATCTATTGGCAGCATAATAAAAAAGATTGATTTACCTGAAAAATATGAGCCAAGATGGCTATCTATAAAGTTGTTCGAGCGGGATGCCGGCATAATGCAAATTATACCCGGGGAAATTAAATCCCGTATTGAACCAATAATAAAACATGTAGAGCAAAAACATGATGACGATTCCGAAAGTATAATTATAAACGAACGCTATGAAAGAATCACTAAACTGCTTGAAGATGCTTACAAAAAGGCAAGCCGCAAAATTTCGGTTTCTGAAAAAATAGACAAGGTTATGACCAATCGGATTTTGGCGCTGCCCATTTTTTTTGCGATAATGTGGGGCGTCTATTATATTTCCGTACAAAGCGTCGGGAATATAACGGTAGAGCTGATGGAACAAATTATAGAATGGCTTTCGTTTAGTGCGCAAAATGCGCTTATGCTTTTAGGTGCGCCCGAATGGTTGACAAGCCTTGTTTCGGGCGGCATCATTAGCGGAGTTGGCGCGGTTTTAGTGTTTGTGCCGCAGCTTATAATACTGTATTTTTTCATTTCAATACTTGAAGACAGCGGGTACATGTCCCGGGTCGCCTTTATTATGGACCGTATTTTCAGGCGTTTCGGGCTTTCGGGTAAATCATTTATACCTATGCTTATTAGCACGGGGTGCACCGTTCCGGGCATCATGGCAACCCGGACCATAGAAAACGAGAGCGACAGAAGGATGACAATAATTTTGACTCCTTTTATACCGTGCGGGGCTAAACTGCCCGTTTTTGCTATGTTCGCGTCTATGGTTTTCGCTAATGCGGCGTGGGTCGGGCCTTCGATGTATATTGTGGGAATAGTTGTGGTGATAATATCGGGGCTTTTGTTAAAACGCACAAGAGCGTTTGCGGGCAAGGGCGCGCCATTTGTAATGGAACTGCCCGACTACAGACTGCCCCGCCCCAAGAACATGGCAAAAAACATTTGGGAGAGAACAAAATCTTTTATTGTAAAAGCGGGAACGGTTATTTTCGCCGCAAGCGCAATTATATGGTTTTTAAGATCGTTTACTTTTTCGCTAAACTATTTAGGCGAAGAAGGAATAGAGCTTAGTATGTTAGCCGGGTTTGGGCGCGTACTTGCGCCTTTGTTCGCGCCTCTCGGTTTTGGGCAGTGGCCTTACGCCGTGGCAACAGTATCGGGAATGGTTGCTAAAGAGATGATAATATCTTCTTTTGCGGTGTTAGAGCCCGTGGGTATAGTGTTCTCGTCGGTAAGCGCGTATGCGTTCATGGTGTTTACGCTGATTGCCCCCCCGTGCATAGCGGCAGTAGGGGCGATAAAACGCGAGATGGGCAGCCTAAAATGGACATTTTTCGCAGTGTTTTACCAAACCGGGCTTGCGTACATAATTGCGCTTTTTATCAATCAAATCGGCAGTCTAATTTTTAAAGGCGTGAATACCGTAAGGCTAACGTTTGGCGAAATTGCGCCGGACGGGCACATCGGCTCTATCTTAGCAAACCCGATGGTCTACATAATTATTGCAGCTGTTCTCTTCCTTATGGCAGCCGCAATCAAAAAACGCACTTCACCGCAAGCTAAATACCAAAAGATAGGTGAAATTGCGAAACGTAAAAAAAGGTGCGGCGGCTGCGCGGGGTGCACAGGCTGCGATAAAAAACCTTAACAGATGACATGTCATTGGTTTAGTTCTGCCAATCTTTTTTGCAGCTCGTCAATCTGTTTGATTATTTGTTTTCTTTCTTCCTCTTTTTGTTGTATGAAAGCATCGGTTTCCGCCATTGCGGAAAGGGTATCTCCAAAAACGGATATCCAACTGCCTATCACAGACGCTTTTGCAGGATCGTTAATTTTCTTTTGTGTACAAATTGCAAAAAGCGGTACAAGCAATGAAAAACTTTTGCCGTCAATTATCTCTCCCACTTAAACACCCTCCTTTAACTATTCTATTTTAACTTTTAAATTGGCGTGCCACAAATTAGCTTTAATAATGCTTAGATTAAGCGCTTTTGTAGTATCAAGTTTTGCATGGGCGCATATCAATTAGCATGGGGGCGATGTGTATGAAAAAATGTGTTATTGCCGCCTTGGGTTTGTTGCTGGTGCTTTTTATAGGATGCGCTCAAAGCGATAAAGAAGCGGATTTACATACGAGAATAAAACAGTTGGAAGAAGCGTACAAAAACGTTGGCGTGCGCAGAAAAAGCGATGCGGTAAAAGTTTGGGTGAAAGGACTTGTTGAGCGCAATGCGGCTATACAGTATTCTGTTATGAACAACGCTTTAAAAAAACAGTATTCCAAAGAGCTTGAAAAAACAGCGCCGAACTGGGTTACAGGAGCACGCGACACAAAAGTTAGTGATTATTCCGTCACCGATATAAGCGGGTTTGAGGGCGAGCTTTATATTTATTCTTTAGATATCTATGTTAATGATAAAAGCGGCGAAAAAAAGTATATCGCAGTGTTGGCAATAAAACAAAACAACGGGTTTTGGCAGGTAGAGAGCGTGTTCACCGATGAGGAACTTCTGATACATACAGGGTTTTTAGAGTAGCGCTGAAAACGTCCGGGGTGTGACACCGTTTCTGAAAACGGCAGCAAAAACTCTGATATGCCGTTCGGACATGGCGCTACCCCGAATGAGCGATAACAGGCAACAAGCCTTTGAGGTAAAAGTTGGTTGCAATAAAATATTTTACCGCATTAGACTCAGAATCATCAAGAAGTGCGCAATTACATTTTTCAATTTGCGATGCTATATTTGCAGTCATGTTTAATATAACTGGCAATCTTTGTTGTCTGGAAACGAAAAAAAGCAAGACATTGCTATTTTATTGCCGCTTTTTAAATCCCATGTCTCAGAAGTGTGAATAGTTATACCATGTGTGCCGCCCGTAAAACGGTAAGTGTCAAAATAAAGCGATATTGCGCAGTCTTGGCTGAAGCCAATAATGCATTTTTTCGTAGATAGGTAAGACTTAAATGCAGGATAGTTAGCGGTTTTTAAAGCGCGCACCGCACGAAAATATAGAGTTTGACGGATTTGACGATAGCATGCGTTGAGCCTGTTTTTAAGGGATATGTTTAGATTTAAGGCGGTTTTGCAATAACTGCCCACAATAACCATAAGCGACAGATGCTTTATCTATGCCAGCGCGTCCAAATAGACATACGTGCCTTCGGATTGCTTGGATGTATAGGGCAAACTCTTATACCAGTATATCGCTATTGGCGAATTCTTGCGGCTGCGTTATGCGGAGGCTTTTGAAGAACACAATACCTATTCTTCTGCCATATTCCTTGAACATGTGGTAAGATTCTTCAGATTTCCCCCCTAGAATGTGTGCAGACTGATAACGGCTTTGAATTTACCAGCCGTTTCTCGTCTTCCAAGCTCGATCTGCCTACTCACTTTGAGCACAAAGCCATATGTATTGGCATCAGACACAAGCTGATACGTCCTTATACCTCGAGACGCAACGGAGAAGTTGAGCGCAGCCACAGGGAGGATCAGAAGCGGCTTAAGACAACCTTCTATATCTTTCTCTGACTTTAAGCTGCAACTTAAAGCTTACCGATACCGCTCAAACAATGCACCCATGCGCCCGCTCGGTTGGAGTTCGCCAACCGAGTATCTCAAACACAACACTGTCCAATATGTTTGACAAACCTACAAATTGTATATAAATTTTATAAACAAACGCTTTGCTTACAGGTTTACTTGGGGTAATATATCATCATGGTATTATTCGGCCCTGCAGGAAATTCAAACAGCTTTTACGAGCAAGGATATAAGCATACCTATGAAGCTTTTTCGTGGATAAAGGAAATGGGGCTTAGCGCGTATGAATACTCATTTGGACGCGGAGTGCGTATAAGCCAACCTACCGCGCAAAAGATAGCGGAACACGCCGGGCAACATGGTATATACCTTAGCGTGCATTCTCCATATTATATTAACCTTGCAACTAAAGAAGACGAAAAAAGGCAAGGCAATATCCGATATTTTACACAAACCGCAAATGCGGCAAAATGGATGGGCGCAAAGCGGATTGTATTTCATCCGGGCTCGCAAGGAAATGACAAGCGTGAGTTGGCGTTCCAGCGTGTAAAAAAAGCTCTTTTAGAGATAATAAAAATACTTGATTCACAAAAGTTATTTAATTTTGAAATTTGCCCCGAAACGATGGGCAAAATCAAACAGATAGGCGATCTGGACGAGATAATAGAATTATGCGCCATAGACGAAAGAATTGTTCCCGCAATAGACTTTGGACATCTGCATGCGCGCAGTTTAGGAAATCTGAAAACATACGATGATTTTAGATTTATTTTAGACGAATTAGAAAACAAACTCGGCGGTTACCGCGCCCGCCATTTTCACGCGCACTTTTCTCGAATTGAATATACGCAGGCAGGTGAAAGAAAGCATCGTACATTTGCGGAAACAGAGTTTGGGCCAAACTTTGCGCCACTTGCAAGCCTAATTGCGAAAAGGGGGCTTGAACCGGTAATAATATGCGAATCGAAAGGTACAATGGCAGAGGATGCGGTTGAAATGAAAAATATGTATGAGCGCGAGGTATCAATATTATGAGGGTTAAAAAACTTTTGTCGGCGGCGGAAAGCAGAAATATTGACGCCGTTCTTATTGCAACGGCCGAAAATGTGACGTACTATTCGGGATTCTTTGGCACCGGCAGTCAACTGTTAATTAGCCCGCATAAGCGGCTGTTGTTTACTGATTTTCGATATACCGAACAGGCGGCGGAGCAAACCGGATTTGATGTTGTAGAGACAAAAGGACAGACCCGCATACAAACTATATTCGAATATGCGGCAAGACAAAAAATAAAAAGGATAGGGATAGACTTGCAGGGCGTATCGGCGCCTGCTTACAAGTTTTATCTGAACCATATTAAAGAAGACGCCATAGTAGATTTATCGGACGATATTTTGTTTCAGCGCGCGATAAAAGATAATTATGAAATCGAACTTATTAAGAAAGGCGCAGAGCATAACGATCTGTTGTTCAACCATCTATGCGGGATTATAAAAGAGGGAGTAGCGGAACGGGATATTGAGGCCGAGATAATCTGCTATATGCATAAGAAGGGCGCAAAGTGCGCATTTTCCCCCATAGTCGCTTCGGGAGAGAACTCAAGCATGCCGCATGCATCGCCTACGGCAAGAAAATTGCAGCGGGGCGATTTGCTCACCTTAGATTACGGTTTTCGTTTCGGCGGCTATTGCTCGGATTTTACCCGCACTGTTGCAATATCGCATGTGGACAAAGAAAAACAAAAAGTATATGATATAGTAAACCGCGCGGGCAGAAAGGGAATAGAGGCGCTAAAACCGGGGGTTCGTGCAAGTTTAGTTGATGCGGCGGCGCGCGGCTATATAAACAGCTGCGGCTATCAAAAACATTTTGGGCACGGGCTTGGGCATGGCGTTGGGCTGTTTATTCACGAGGCGCCTGTTTTGAACGAGTTTTCAGATACAATGCTTGAGGAAGGCATGGTTGTTACGATAGAACCGGGTATATATTTAGAGGGGCGTTTCGGGGTTCGTACCGAAGATTTATGTTTAATAAATAAAAGCGGCTGCGTTAACCTGACCGCGGCGCCTCGTGAAATAACTATTATATAATAGGTGGAGGGTAACATGGTTTCGGCAGGAGATTTCAAAAAAGGATTGACGATAGAGATAGACGATCAGGTATGGGTGATAGTTGATTTTCAGCATGTAAAGCCGGGTAAAGGGGCTGCATTTGTGCGCACCAAAATTAAAAATATAATGCAGGGCAATGTGCTTGAGAAAAGCTTCAATCCGTCCGAAAAATTTCCTAAAGCGCATGTGGAAACAAAAGCTATGGAATATTTATATACAGACGGCGAGCTGTATTATTTTATGGATAACGAATCTTACGAGCAAATTCCTCTAAACCACGCTCAGGTTGAGGATGCTCTTAATTATGTGAAAGAGAATATGCCCGTTACAATCCGCTTTTTCAAGGGAGTTGCTTTCTCTGTTGAGCCGCCTAATTTCGTTGAATTAAAGGTCAGCGAAACTGAGCCCGGTTTTAAGGGCGATACCGCTACCGCAGGCAACAAACCCGCAGTGCTTGAGACGGGAGCAAAAATAATGGTACCGTTATTTATCAATCAAGATGATGTTATCCGTGTTGATACCCGCACGGGCGAGTATATGGAAAGGGCGTAAGAAGAGCTAACTCTTAAGGTGCGGCACACGCTGCGCCTTTTTTTATATTAGCATAAGCATGCTTTATTCTTGCGGAGATTGTTGGTATGATTAACAAGCGGCGGCAATAGTAATAACTATATAATTGGCGGTCTGGTTTATGCACAAAGACTATGGTGTTAAAATATTAACTTTTTGCCTTATAGGCAATATATTATTGCTGTTGCTTAAGGGCGGCATTGGCTTGTGGACGGGCAGCGAGGCATTAAAGGCTGATGCGGCTAATTCCGCGGGCGATGTGCTAAGCGGGGTTGTTGTGCTGCTTGGGCTAAGATACGCACTAAAACCAAACGATAGCGACCATCATTATGGGCACGGGAAAATGGAAGCTCTTGTGTCGCTGGTTGTGGGCATAATGATTATAGCCGGGGTGTGCTTTATCGTTTATGAGGCGGTAGATAACATGGTGTCGCAAACCATAACCGAGCCGAGCTGGTTTGCTTTCGGCGCAGCCATAGTGTCCGCATTGGTCAAGTTTATAATGTTTAAAGCTTCTTATGCCGCCGGCAAAAAACTAAACTCTGTTGCCGTAATTGCGAGCGCAAAAGACAACCACAACGATATTGTTGCAACATCGGGCGCAGCTTTGGCAATAGGAGTCGCATTTTTAGGAAAACACATTGATGTTAAGGCGCTATTGATATATTCTGAGCCGGTTATTGCGATTTTGATAAGCGGAGCTATAGTTAGAACGGCGATAACGATATTAGCGGAATCAAGCAAAATGCTTCTTGACGCCGCTCCCGATGATAACACGATGAATACTATTCGCGAACAGGCGGAAAGCGTATCGGGAGTGGGCGAAATATGCTGGATTAAGTGCCGCAGAATGGGGCGCGGTTTGCTTGTCGATATTGCCGTAGGGGTTAGCGGGCAGTTAAGCGTTACACAGGGGCACGATATTGCGGAGGCTGTACAAGATGCAATTAAGGATGAGTTTGCGCAGGTTCTCGACGTTATTGTGCATATCAATCCTAAAATGTAACATAGTAGATTAAAACGCGTTTTTGCATAAATCATATACGTTGCTTCTCTATAATATATTTATAAAAAGCATACGCTGGGAGGAACGTAAAATGAATATAAGAAAAATTGCGGCGGCGTTGGCCGTAATTATGATACTTGGAGTTTGCGCGTGCGAAGCAAAAGAAGACATATACGAGGAGATACCCGCGGTAAACCAAACGGATAACGAAAACTACAGAAAAACGGTGTTGTATTTAGCGGATGATAACGGTTACATTGTGCCGGTTATGAAACAGATTGAATGGGTCGAGGGGATAGGCGCTTTGGCTGTCTCGCAGCTTATAGCAAACCCGGACTGCGATGCGCAGCTTTCGTTTATGGGATTAAACCCTATATTAGCAGAAGAAACAACGCTTAGTTTGTCCATTAAAGATAAAGTGGCAACAATTAATCTTAGCAAAGATGCGCTAAGCGCATATAACCCGGTAGACGAAATGAACAAAGTGACGGCGGTGGTAAACACGCTTACCGAATTTGCAACTATTGATTCGGTGATCATTAAACAGGAAGGCTGCAAGAATAGCCTGCCGTGCGGAACCGATATAAGCAAGCCGTTTGAAGCTTTAGATATCAATGTGGTAACAACTTTGAGCACGGCGGATATTGAAAACGCGTCTAAGCTGTTGCTGTATTTTTCAAACGAAGGGGAGACCGCAATCGTCCCGGTAACAAAATATGTGGGGGGCAAAGCGGATGCATTTGCGGCAATGAGCGAGCTTGTAAAAGGGCCGGGAGAGGGCGGGCTGCGCAGCTTGTTTCCGCAGGGCACGTCTCTTCTTGGCGTTACGGTGGACGATAACGGTATTGCATCAATAGACTTTTCTAAAGAGTTTGCGGAAATTTGCGATACCCCTAAAAAAGAAAAAGCGCTGACAAGATGCATAATATTAACGCTCATGCAGTTTGATAACATAGACGAAGTCCGGATACTCGTTGAGGGAAAAGAACACGCAACCACAGCGCAAACGACAATGGCTTATAATAGATACGTTAATACTATAGAGTAAAGAAAGGCATACAAATGAAAAGGGAAAACGGACGCTCTGCACAACAACTTAGGCCTATCAGTATAGAAAAAAGCTTTTTAAAAAATGCGCATGGCAGCGCTCTTATCGCTTGGGGCGCAACAAGGGTAATATGCTCTGCCATGTATTCGCCGGGGGTGCCGCCTTTTCTCGAAGGTGCGGGAAAAGGATGGCTTACCGCAGAGTACGCCATGCTGCCCGCCAGCACGCCCTCGCGAAAGCCGCGGGAGCTTAAACGCCCGGACGGGCGAAGCACCGAAATAGGCAGGATAATCGGGCGCTGTCTGCGCAGTGTGGTCAACCTTGAAATGCTGTACGGCTATACTGTGTGCATTGATTGCGACGTAATAGACGCCGATGGAGGTACGCGCACCGCTTGCATTACAGGCGCTTATGTTGCGCTTATGGAATGCTTTGATAGAATGACAGCCGAATCGCTAATTAAACAAAACCCTTTGACGGACGGTATAGCGGCGGTCAGCTGCGGAATAGTTGACGGGCAAATATTGCTCGATCTTGATTACGGCGAAGACAGCAAAGCCGCCGCCGATATAAATATGGTTATGTCGCATGGAGGCGGCATTATTGAAATTCAGGGAACGGGTGAAAAGCGGCCTTTTTCGCCATCGGAACTTACGAAAATTATTAATATTTCGTTAAAGGCGCTATCCGATATAAGCATAATACAAAAGGACGCTTTGGAAAAATGAAAAGACTGCTGATTGCAACCAACAATAAAGGGAAGATAGAAGAAATTAAATCGATTTTCGGCGGCGTTTACGATCATATAGTCTCGTTGTCAGATATTGGATTGAATTTGGATGTTGTTGAAGACGGGAATACTTTCGAGCACAATGCGATAAAAAAAGCGCGGGAAGCTGCGGAGGCTGCGCAATGCGACGCCATAGCGGACGATTCGGGGTTATGCGTGGATGCGCTTGGCGGCGCGCCGGGCGTGCGTTCCGCAAGGTACGCCGGGGACAACGCAGCCGATTACCAAAACAACGCCAAATTGCTCGCCGAACTTGAAGGGACAAGCAACCGCGCTGCGCGTTTTGTTTGCGTTGCAGCGCTTGTTTCGGGCAGTAAAGTTATTACCGCCTGCGGGGAAATACGCGGCGAGATTACGCACAAACCCGCAGGTGACGGAGGGTTTGGCTACGACCCTGTTTTTTTGGTACCCGAGTATAATAAAACATTCGCCGAGCTTTCAAAAGAAATTAAAAACAGTATCAGCCATCGCGCTTTGGCGCTTATGGAATTAAAGAAAATCATATGAAAAAGCTGTTGGTGTTAAGCGATACGCACGGTAACATGCACAATATCAAACGGGCGTTAAAGATTGAAGATCTTGATATGATAATCCACCTTGGGGATTACAGCAGGGACGCTCAATACATACGGAAGAACACAAAAACTATCGTGTATTCGGTGCGCGGGAATTGTGATTTCGGGTGCGGGCAGGATGAGATAGAGCTGAATATTGAGGGCGTAAAAATTTTGGCTCTGCATGGGCATAAGCAGTCGGTTAAATCATCGCTCGTGCGGATTTCGCTTTACGCCAAAGAAAAACAAGCAAACCTCGTTCTGTTCGGGCACACACACATTCCTGCCGAGCGCAATATTTACGGTGTGCGGCTTTACAATCCGGGCAGTTTGGGGGAACCTCGGGGCAAAAGGCCGTCTTTTGGTATAGTGCGCTTGGATTGCGGAATAATAAACATTTCAACTGTTTTGTTATAAAATCAGGTTAATTCTTTACATTAAAACGCACAGTCAATTTATTATCGGTTCCGGTATTCTATTTATTTTTTGATACGCAGTTCTACAATTTATAATCTCACAGTAACTATATAATGTACTCATTAAAAAAGAAGGTTATAAGCGGTTGAAAGTTTATATTGAGCTTATTTTTATAGACAACTTTCTAATCAATTTGCTGATATTATTGTTAGCTGCACGCTTGGCGGCTACCAAAATAAGATGGGGCCGGCATATTCTTGCGGCGGCTGTCGGCGGAATATATGGATGTATGGCGGTTGTAATTGACTGGATTGGTTTTTTGCCGTTTAAAGCCGTTGTCGCCATTGCGATGTGCTTTGCGGCGTTTTGGGCGCCTAAAGAGAGCAGGTTTTTAAAAAGCACATGCGCTTTTTGGGCAGTATCATTTATTCTTGCGGGGGCGGCGTATGCAAGCGCAATAAGTTTTGGCGAGCCCTCAATGGCAGGCGGCGTGATAATGATAAAACCCTGCGGCCGATACATACTGACGGGCATATCCGCAGGCGCCGTTTTAACATCAATTCTTTCGCGAATCAGGAAAAATGTAAGATTAAAAGAGAGTTGCAGCGTAACCTTGCGGCTCAGATACGAGGGGAAAACGTATTGTGCAAAAACTTTTGTGGATACGGGAAACCTCGTTAAAGAAATGTTTTCGGGCTGCCATGTTATTTTTTTAAACCGTTCGGCAGCGGTAAAATTGCTCGGGAAACAAATACTGTCTTTAACGGCAGGCAAAGGCGATATAAGCACCGAAAGGCTGCGAATAGTGCCGTGCGTCACAGCAGCGGGGAAACAAATTTTTTATGGCATAGAGATTGACGAGGTTGAATTGCTCGAAGCAAAAGGCAACGTCCGCGCGGTAGTATGCATGGCAAAACATGCGCTGCCAAGCGGTTTTGAGGCTATCGCCGGAAGCGGTTTAGTGGATGCACTTAAGAAAGGGGAAGAAAATGAAGACGATGTGGGTTCGGAAATTATTTGCATGGACAATGTTAAGGTTGGGTCTGCAGGCGGGGATAGACTATATAAACGGCAGCGAAGTTTTGCCGCCGCCTCTGTCTTTGCAGGAAGAGATGGTGTTGTTGCGGCTTTTGCGGGAAGGGGACAAGTCGGTAAGGCGGACCCTGATTGAGCGCAACTTAAGGCTTGTCGTGTACATAGCCCGAAAATTTGAAAACACCGGAATAGGCATTGAGGACCTTGTGTCTATCGGCGCTATCGGGCTTATTAAAGCGGTTAATACTTTCGATGTTGAAAAAAACATTAAACTTGCCACTTACGCATCCCGTTGTATTGAAAATGAAATACTGATGTATTTGCGCCGGAACGTTAAGCTGCGTTATGAAGTATCCTTTGACGAGCCGCTAAATGTGGACTGGGACGGCAACGAATTGCTTTTGTCGGACATACTTGGTACAGAGCCGGACATAGTGTACACAGAAATAGAAGGAAGCGTAGAAAAAGACTTAATGCAAGACTGCATAGAGAAATTGTGCGAAAGAGAGAGGCTGATAATACAGATGCGGTTTGGGCTTAACGGCAAAAAGGAACAGACGCAAAAACAGGTGGCGGATTTTCTTGGCATATCTCAATCGTACATTTCGCGGTTAGAAAAAAGAATAATAAAACAGCTAAGATACGAAATAAGTAAAATAGTGTAAAAACGCTTTAAGCTAAAAACTTTAAATAAATTATGAATACTTATTCGCTAAAGTTGACATATTATCTAAAAAGCTTGTAAACTTAGATATAGATTTAGCACTCGAGAGGCGGGAGTGCTAAAACCATAAAAGAAAAGGAGTTGATTATGATGGCAAATCTGATACCAGTACACAGGCGCGGCAGGTTGGCTAATACCGGGTTTGAGGATTTTTACAACGTGCTTGACGACTTTTTTAACGACCCATGGATGACTAAACGCCGCCGTGATGCATTTAAGTTAGATATCCGGCAAACCGATGAGGAATACCTCATTGAGGCTGAATTGCCGGGGGCCAATAAGGACGAAATAAGCATAGAAATCGCCGAAGGTACATTGCGGATCGCATATAACCATGAAGAAAAGAAAGAGCAAGATGATAAAAATTATATACACAGGGAACGCTGCTGCATATCGTCAAGCCGCAGCATTTACCTTGGTGATGTGGATGCGGAGGGAGTTAACGCAAAACTTGAGGGTGGAATACTAAAGATTGAAGTACCACGCCAGAAGGTTTTGGAAAGCACCCGGAAAATTGAAATTGAATAACAGAGCGCCGGATGCCTCTCCGGTGCTTTTTTTATTTCGAATAATACGGGCAGTTAACGTAAATTTTGCGCCGCATTGTTGCGGTGCGTGCGTGCGTTTGTTATTATTGAATCATTGTTTATCAAAGGTGCGAATGCAATGAATATATACCTTGACCATGCGGCTACGACATATTTGGACAAGCGGGTGCTTAAGTTTATAAAACCCTATTTTACGAAATATTACGGCAACCCGTCAAGCCAGCATAAATACGGAAGAGACGCCAATAAAGCGGTAATTTATGCAAAAGAACAGGCGGCGAATATTTTAGGGGCACAATCAAGCGAAGTTTTCTTAACATCGGGTGGAACCGAAAGCGATAACTGGGCAATCAAGGGTGTTGCGCTATCCGCAGGAAAAGGGCATATCATCACTACCAATGTAGAGCATCATGCAGTCTTGAACACTTGCGCATTTCTTGAAAAAAAGTTGGGGTTTAAAGTGACTTATCTGCCTGTCGACCAAGACGGGCTGGTTAGCGCTGAGCAGATAGAAGGGGCGATAAAGCCCGATACGATTTTGATTAGTGTAATGTTCGCAAACAACGAAACGGGAGTGATTATGCCGATAGAACAAATAGCAAAGATAGCGAATCTGCACAAGATCGTTTTTCATACCGATGCGGTACAGGCGGTTGGCAGGGCGCCTATAGATGTTAAGCGGCAAGGTATCGACATGTTGTCTTTAAGCGGACATAAGATTTACGGACCGAAAGGAATAGGCGCTTTATATATTAAAGACGGCATATTAACAGAAAGTTTAATGCACGGCGGGGGGCAAGAAAGAGGATTGCGCGCGGGAACATATAACACCGCCGGCGCGGCAGGATTGGGAAGAGCATTGTCAATAGCGGCGGAAGAGTTTGCCGAAAACGCAAAGCATTATTCCGGTTTGGCTAAACGGCTGGAAGGCGGGCTTCTTAAACTGCCCGGGGCATGCGTTAACGGTGCAAATGTCAAAAGGCTTGCGGGTTTTATAAACGTAGCATTTAAAGGAATTGATGCTAAAGCGCTTAAGCTAAGGCTTGACCTAAACGGCGTTGCGGTATCGACCGGCTCGTCATGCGCTTCGGGTGCGAATGCTTCGCATGTGCTTAAAGCCATGGGACAAACCGATAATCAGGTATACTCTGCAATAAGGTTTACCATAGGCAGACGCAATACGAAAAGGCAGATAGATAGAGTAATTGCTTTGACAGGAAACATTTTAAATGATATGCGCACAGCCATGCCGTTCTCGCAGCAAAACGGCAATAAAGTTTTTGTTTGAATAATACGTTTTTATTTTATACCATGATAACTTTAGCTTCTTTTGAGCAAACTATTGCTAACGAACTGCTTGAAAGGAGAGTGACAGCATGAGATTAAATGTGCTCCTTGGTGTGTTAGCCGGTGGAGCCATAGGCGCGGCAGCTGCGGTTGTCGCATTGCCATATCTTAAACCGCAGCTTAAACGGGCTGTAAAAAAAAGCCGGAAAGCGATTGACGACCATTTGGATAAGATGATGGAGACAAGCAGTTAAGTTGCAGAGCCGGCGCAAAAGCCGGCTTTGCATTAGAGAACAATTACGAAAATTTTATGTATTGGTTACAAATTTGATAAATTGTTGTATACATTGGTTTTCCGTTTGAAACATATCCATAAGTGGTATATAATATCGAAAAAGTTAAGGAGGGTAGGCTGTGCCAAAGTTTGAAGAGACTATGAAATTCTCGTTAGCAAAAGAGCTTTCCAATCCCGCAAGAGAAGTGATATGGTTAGTTTGCGATGCCCTCAAAGATAAAGGATACGATCCTGTAAATCAAATAGTAGGCTATATTATTTCCGGCGATCCAACATATATAACAAGCTATAAAAACGCACGCTCTTTGATAAAGCGCGTTGAGCGCGATGAATTGCTTGAGGAATTTGTTAAAGTGTACATAGATAGTTTATCTAAGTCTGATGACCAATAAAAGTGTGGCGTTTGCGCGCTATTTAAAAAAAGATTAACTATGCCTGTCGGTTTGAGGACTGCGCTTTTTTTATTTGTGAAGGGGCGAAAATGAAACGAATTATGGGGATTGATATAGGAGAAAAGCGAATTGGAATTGCGATTTCCGATCAGCTTGGCATTACCGCCCAGGGGGTTGAAACGTATAGCAGAAACAATGAAAACGATGCCGAATATATTGTTGGACGCGCAAAAGAGCTGGGCGCGGAGCTAATTGTTGCAGGGCTGCCGCTTAATATGAATGGCAGTGAAGGCCCGTCGGCAAAAATGGCGCGCGAATTTATGGGCAAGGTTTCTTCTTTAGGCATGCCGGTAGAATTTATCGATGAGAGGCTGACCACGGTAAGCGCAGAACGGATGTTGATTTCGGCTGACGTGTCACGGAAAAAACGTCGGCAGGTGGTTGACAAAATCGCGGCCGTATACATTTTACGCACTTATCTTGACAAAATATAAAGTATAAAAAGCCGTAAGTTTTATAATAATATAAGTGCCAATCGGCATTGAGGGAGATTATTATGGATGATGGAAACGTTGTTGTTCTTACAGATGAAGAAGGAAAAGATATGCGGTTTTTGCACATTATGACCTTTGACTTCGAGGACAGCTTTTTTGTGGCTTTAACTCCGGAAGAGGATATCGAAGGGGTCGAAGACGGCGAGGTGCTGCTTATGGAAGTTCTTGAAGACGATGATGGCTGTGACTGCTATGTGCCCATTGAAAACGAGGATAGGTTAGACAGGGTTTGGGAAGAATTCGAGAAACTTTACTACAACGATGATGACAACGATGGCTTTGACGATGACGATGATGATGACAACGATGACTATGACGATGACGACGATGACTATGACGATGAAGAAGAGGACGAAGAGGAGTAGCGCTTCGTGACATACGCGGTTGTGGCTTTAACGTGCGTTTTCGCAGGCTCTTACATTTTTCTTGCGCATAGCGCGTTAAGCACAAGGCTATTCCTCAGGGCAGCAGCTAACGTGATGCTTATTTTAGTTGCCGTAAGCGCGCGTACCGCCGCGATTGAGCCGTATTACACTTTGATTGTAGTTGGTCTGAGCTTTTCTTTAGGAGCGGATATACTGTTTTTTCTGTCGGGTATATCGTATTTGTACCTAAAAATTGGTGCAATAATGATAATGGCTGCGTCTGCGGCTTATATGGCCGCTTTTCTTACGGTGGCGGCGCCGACATGGTATGACGGCGCTTTTTTATTGCTGCTTTTAGGGGCGGGAATGCTCTCGTACAGACTTAAAGGCACCCAAAGACATGATGTGATGGCAATTGCGCAAACCATATTTTTGTGCGGAATGGTTTCAAAGGCTTTATCCATGCTCTTCGCACACGTTGGGATTGCGTTTTCTGTTTGCGCCGCAGTGGGAGGCGCTTTGCTTATGCTGTCCGATATGTTTTTGGCATTTGGCAATGTAAGCAGTTTCGGGAACATTGTCGCAAAGGGTTTCGGCATTGTTGCTTACTATGGAGGTCAGATGCTAATTGCGCTAACCGTTATGCTGTAGTGCTTATTTTACCCTGATTATTTGGATGATTTTTAGCATATTTGTAACCGGCGCAGTTAATCAATTTTATTGAATTAATATTAAAGTAAATTCTGATTGAACTTTTCGGATATCGGTATTATGCGTTGCCTGCTTACGCTGCTTCAAATACTTCTTGCATTTCATATTTGCTGTAAGCCGGAAAAAGTCTATCGTCGGTGATGAGACATTACAGAGGTTGCACAACTGCCGGACTTACAAACAAAATAGAATATGCAATTCCGGTATTGTTTATCCAGCCTGGCAGGTAAAATCGATTTGGGCTTTACGCTTGTTAGCTTTTTATTAAAACCGTGCGTTCGGTTGATTTGTTTATCGGTACTCTGCGGGTATGGAGCGCAAATAGTAGCTATTACATAGACACACTGGCACGATATAATACAGCGCATCAGCAAACGAGAATAATCCTTCGCCTGTTTATAATGCGCCGTTTCCGCGCATAAGGTTTGCCGGGATGGATTCCCCGCCGATAAACATGTTATTGATATTGCATAGGCAGCCCCGCCGCACGCAAAACCCATTTTTGATGTTCTTTATCTGCCATGCCAAAAACATCCGATGTGCTTCCGTAGAAGTAAAGGCAAGTATGTTCGTCTTCCCCGTGCGGGTTGCCGAACAGCGATGCGGCATATCTTACCCCGGCTACCGTCACAAAAACGGAGCGTTTTTCCCAATTCGGCTCGCCTCCGAAGCATTCTAAAAATGTATCGTTTGCCGCCTTGTCGACGGGTACAACATCCGCATGACCGGCGCCTCCCGTACGCTTAACTTGAAAACTTTTGTCTGAATTGTAGTCGGTAACCGTCGCCGCGGCGCCGATTGCAAACTTTTCATCTATTGCGTTCCAATCCGAAAGCTGCCCAAACTCGCCCGGCAGACCCACCGGAGGAGGTCCGGATTTAACAACAATGCTTGTCGCAAGAGCTTTTCTGACAACATTGTTTGAAAACAGCTTATCGTAGCTTAGCGGACCTAAGCGACCATCGGCAGAAAGTTCGTTGTTATCTTGGAAGTTGCGCACTGCGTTTACTGTTTTTGATAAATACTCGCCTGTGGCACGATAATTCAAATAACCGAGGTCCCTTAAGCGCATTTGAATCAAAAACACCATAGTCCCCTGGCTGTTAAGTTTTAGCGTTTCAAAACCCTCCGGCGCCGAAGATGCAACCGTCACGCAGGTTAGAAGAACAAGCATAAACACAGCGGCCACAGTAAAAAATCTTTTCATTTTTACTCTCCAATACGTCAACTTAATTATATATATAATACCATAACCGCAATTATCAAAACAAGCCCAAACAAAAGCCTATGTCTACGTTGTCAAATGATCTGTTACACTGTTAGCGAAGTTCTCCCTCATAGTACTGGAGGGGCGATTTTCGTCTCAGTACCAGCAGCGGAAAGTTGTTGTCCCATCTCTGATATCGTTGTAACTGCTTGTTTGCGTCCTTGACCGAATAAAACGTCCTGTACGAATAAAACCTTTCGCTATCCATCCGATGTACCCGCCCCACCTTACCGTTATGCCTTGGTGTTGCCACGCGTATTCTTTTATGCTGTATCTTCTCCTTTTTCAAATACTGCTCAAATGCCGTAAGAGTTGGGGAATTGGAGAACGCATTTGTAAACTCGGTGCCATTATCAGTCTGCACACTCATGCTGTCACTCTCCTTTCAAGCAGTTCGTTAGCATTTGTAAACTCGGTGCTATTATCCGTTTGCACGCACTGGATATCAAACGGGAACTTCTTTCTGACATGATGTAAAAACTTTACCGAATTCCAATTGCTCAATTCCTCAAATATCATTCTGCATCTTATTCGCGTACACTCGTCAACTGCCGTGTACTGATACAACTGTGGCATACCTTCCCTTGGCACGTACTTCACGTCTATTTAGACGCGCTCTCCGGCTACTTTGGGCGTCTCATACGGCTTTGGTACATGCCTTTTCTTCCGCTGTTTCTTCCTCCCGATCCCAAGCTTTCTCATCATCCTGTTGAGCGAACTGACGCTTCTTGCATAACCATATGCGAGGGAGACTTTGCACCTACCGTCAAAGGCAAAAAGACTTTTGCTTCCCTGTGTCATATACCTCTTCCTCCATCGATACAATATGGCATCTTATATGCCCAAGTCCCGTGCTATCTCGACAACAGGTTTGTTGCTTGCGTAACTCAGCCGCACCACGTTCTTTTTGAACTCTACATCAAATCGTCTTCTTGTTTCGGACATTGCCTTTCCTCCATATGTTTCATCACAGTAAGAAAATTTTAACCGGGTTGATTTGGAGTGGTCGCCGTGTTAAACTTTCCGGCGGTCAGCCCCTTTGTTGGTGGGCTGACCGCATTGCTGATATTGCGCGGCGACAGAGGCGCAATGTCAACTCTTTAGGGCAAAATTTTCGACATTTTACTGCTTAGTTCCTTGTCCGAAATTTTCGCCCCGACCCGAGGATGAGCTCGCCGCTTATCTGGACAGTAACGCTGTACTATTGAAGAACAGGAAAGTTGCAAGAACTGTCTGATGAAAAAACAAAGTCACTGTGTTTATATTTGACCTATGGCCAAATATATCGGCATACCGCTATCAAGCTACAGACCTGTTAATAGATAGTCCCAACGATGTATTAGGTTATTAGGCCATAAGTTTGCTCAAACTATTCTTTTTATCTTGTATAATATGTTTTAAGATTTTCTTTCCTAAGCGCTCTACTGTCCTGCCCTCTGAGCGCAGATTGCGGCCTAAAGCTGCGGATGCTATATAAATTAATGCGGTACAAACAGGCGTTGCAACGCCAAGCTTAACCCCAAGAGTTTCCAGAAGGACAAGCCCTTGCGCTACATCCTCAGAAATATATCTGGAATCCACCGTAATGGGCCCCTTTGCGCGGCTTGGCATACCGGCATACCAGAAGAAGACCTCTTTTGCATCTCGGGACTCATCCAAAGTATTGCGATATTTGCAAGCTTCTACGTAGGAAATGGGCTCACACCCGAGCTTTTCCATGACATACATCTTTTCCTTGTCAAGAGCCTCCAAGATGCGCCATACACTAGGGGTAAAAACCTCATGGTACATACAATAATCCCCTCTGGTTTTTTCAATGCGTGGAATGCTCATAATTGCTCCTACAGTGTGGACAATTAAATTCGGATTATGCAGCGCGGCTTCTATTACTGAGGGCAGATAGACAAAGGGAAAGCCAAGCTGATCCAGTATTTTTTGGGCCTTATGCCTACGCCCCACGGGGTAGATGCCGAGCGGATTGCGCACGTTTCTAAAGCCGATTTTTATCGTTCCCGGGTCACTGATTCTGCAATCCACAAACGAGCTTTGGGCCTCGCAAATGGTAAGTTCAATGCCGGCACAATACTTCAATACATAGGCCGTGGAAAGATAGCCCGGGTTTAAGAGCAACACCTGACCGTCACGAAGAAAAGGTTTTATGCGTTTTATCAAATTTTCGTGATAATTGGTCTGTGTGTAAACAATGACCACCTCACTTTCGCTAAGACACGAAAGCTCCCTTGTGATCTGGCCAATTCTGGCGTTTGTAGTTTTTTCTTTTTCGATCAAATGCACGATGCCACCATTTTCAATAAGAAAGCTAAGGTTTTCATCGTGCATCGCATACGAGGTTTTAATTAGTGTAACCGCATGACCTCGCAAACTTAATTCCGCTGCAATTGCCGTACCTCCATTGCCGGCGCCTAATACAGTAATGTTCAATCTATCGTCCTTTCTTGATTTAAAATCAGTTGATATCATTTAGATATGAGAATTCCGGTTCATTTAGGAAGACCGTATTTAGTACCGATTCGGTAAGAGTTCCAAACAGCGGACCACAGCTGACTTGATTCATCCCGGGGGCGCCGTTGTATTCGATAAATATCGGGTTTCCATCCTTGTCGATAGCAAAATCCCAGCCAAGGATACGAAAATGCGCGATGTCTTGATGCGCATCGCGAATGATCGCCAGTACCCGCTGATAGGAAGGAACTAAAACCCTGTTAAAAATAGTTCCGCCGGGATGACTTGCCGTCCATTGTGATCGTTTGTTCATAGCCTTTGAACCAAGACTTCCATCGGGACTAATCGGACAGGCCAGCCCGCCGGCGGAGATGTTATCCAGACGAGAGTCTGCCACCCCCATACGCAATATTGCAGAGGAAATATGAACTTCGCCCCGAAATAAAAAGGAAATTACTCGAATGGTGTTTAAAGATTCGGGATGGATAGATGCCAGCGTCTGATGTTGCTCTGTCACTTCTTGAACGATATAGTTGGTTCCATAGGATTTCATCAACGTTCCAAGATCTATATCGTGGTGGTCTTTTTTTTCATAGAAGAATATCCCCGCACCTTCCCCGCTGTAGACGGCCGGTTTTATGACAAAGCGTTCTTCAGATTCCAACAAAGATTTCGCCTGCGAAAAATGGAGGATTCGGCCTAAGTCATCATAGAAACAATGATTGCTGTTTCTAAGTATGGTACGGGGCTGCTTTAGACCGGGAAACAACCGCTTATAAAAGCATTTATCCGTATACGCATGACGAAAGTCGGTTTGATTTAACGCCGGGTAGATCCTTTTCCAATAAATATCTTCCGGTATGTAACGGGGATCGTACTTTGTGTCCTGAAAGCAATAGAGATCATACCACATCTTGGAAGGCTTTATGCCGTATTTGCTCCAAAAGGACAACACCTGAGAACGAAACTGACGACGGCTGCCCTGGTAACCTCCCCGGACCGTTTTTAGTTGGCGTCGGCAAGCGGCACGCGCATTTCGCGCCTCTGCGCAAAGATCTACCTTTTGATAAACCGAGCGGCAAAACCTCTCCCAACGACTAGCTTGATTCACTATTGTTTGCATCCTAAACCCCTATCTTTTAAAATCTGTTCCAACCGGTCCCGCCCCAATCGCTCTACTGTTCTGCCCTCCAGCCGTAAATCCCGACCCAAAGCAGCTGAGGCGGTCTCGATCAAAGAAGTGCAGATAGGGGTTGCTGCCCCATACTCCAGACCCAGCGTTTCCAACAAAACCAGCCCTTGGGGCACATCCTCAGAAATAAAGCGGGAATCAACCACAGTGGGCCCCCGTAATGGATTGGGCATATTGGCATACTCAAAGAAAACAGTTTTCGCATCCTTTTGCTCATCTAATGTGTTGCGGTATTTACAAGCCTCCACGTAGGAAACACGCTCGCACCCCAACTTCTCCAGTACATCCAGCTTCTCATGATCCAGCGCCTCCAGTATGCGCCATACGCTGGGGGTGAAAACTTCTCTATACATATAATAGTTGCCTTCGGTCGCTTCTATCCGCGCAATGCTCATAATGGCCCCAACGGTATGTACAATCAGATTGGGATTGTGCAGTGCGGCTTCCACAATCGAACGAAGATAGGTGAACGGAAATCCCAATTGAAGTAACGCCGTCTTGCATCTTTTTAGGTGGCTTGCAGGGTAGATGCCCAAAGGATTCCTGACATTGCGAAAGCTCACCTTTACCGTGCCGGGTTCCCGGATACGGCAATCGATAAAAGAGCTTTGCGCCTCCACAACACTTAAATCAAGACTAGGGCAATGCTTTAACACATATGCAGTCGAAAGATATCCGGGGTTAATCAAAAGAATCTGCCCATCCCGCAGATAAGGACTTACGCGTTTGATAAGCTCTTCGTGATAATTGCTTTGTATGTAAATCATGATGATTTTGCTGTCGCCCAGCCGGGATAAATCCCACGTAACTCGTTTTATTTTTGTAAATTTCGAAGTTCCATTTTCGATTAGATTAACCGCTCCATCATTTTCAAAGAGATGATTAAAATGCTTGTCGTGCATCGCGTGAGACGTTTTAATCAAAGTCACCTTAAAACCTCGCAAACTCAGATCTGCTGCAACTGTAGTGCCGGCATGACCCGCACCAAGAATTGAAACATGCATTGTAGCCTCCTTTGGATTACTTCTATCAGCCTGTTTTATGCGGTTTCGCTTTTTAATCCATAGCTTTATTTTCTGCCGTGCCGAAGATATATCTGAACCAAACGTTGTTTCGATGCATCAGCAGTTTCGACCGAGGTAAAAGCACAGCGAAGGTGCTTTTGGTTTTTACACCCGGTATCCTCACATTTCATGTGTGCGAGCCGGCTACAGCAAAGCTTTGCGCCGTGTTACGCAACAACAAACTTATTCATTGGTCCCGAAAACAGAACCGTGAGCGCGCTCTGCCTGAGGCCTTTTTGTTCAAATCCCTTTAAAATCCGTGCATCCCCGGGTGTTGGTTTTTTGCTTGAGTTCTTCACCGATATTAATGGACACCACGTTTAAGTTTTTCTCCGCAAATTGAAATTCGGGAAAAAACATAAAAACACACCCTAAAAAACATAAAAAGAGTGCTAAAGAGAGTGCTGAAGATTGTTGAACCCTTTATTTACTGATTACTCGAAATGTTAGCTTTTTCATGCAATGAATGCTGAACACTATAAGCATACCCTGCACGATAATTATTGTCAAACCATGAATAAGAAAGATCGCGTCAACCCACTGTAGGGGATCAGAAAACAGGATATCCACCTACCAAACC
>CAYTUG010000022.1:0-30491 GCA_964441275.1 uncultured Christensenellaceae bacterium
AGACACTTCTTTGTATTTCTAGCGGTTTTCAATGCGCTCTTATATGCGCGCAGATGAAGCAAGCCGAAGGTTCTGAGAATGCCAAGCGTAAGCGCGGCAGACGACTATTGCGAACAGAGGTTGCTCCGTGTTAAATTGAAAAAGGGAACGCATAACAGGTTCTCTAAAAAGTAAATAGTTATATATTTTCCGGTGGCGATAGCTAAGGGGATCCACCTGTTCTCATCCCGAACACAGAAGTTAAGCCCTTATACGCCGATAGTACTTGGCTGGAGACGGCCCGGGAGGGTAGGTAGCTGCCGGATTCTAATTTTAATCCGGGGAACCCGTGTGCAGTAAGCATGCGGGTTTTTTGGTTTTTTGTAAACAACTGAACAGAAACACCTGTGGAATTTATATAAGAAACTTATAAAAATACATAGATGTTTCTACTAAATCCCGCTGTAAAAACAACATTTTTTGCATAGCCCGGACTATGTGATTGTTTGCTACCCCGCAAGGGAAGGTATCTTGATTATAAGAGTGGCAAGATAGAAATAAATGATTAAGGAAAAGGTATCCACAATAGTGGTAATCAACGGGCTCGCCATAATTGCAGGGTCTAACTTAAGCTTTGTGGCTATTATGGGTAAAATTCCGCCGATAAGCTTTGCGACTATCACGGTCAGCATCAATGTAACAGATACCGTTAAAGCTATTTCAAAACCCACGGCGTCAAAATAAAGAATACGCAGGAAATTGATAAGCGCCAATACACCACCCACTAAAATGCTTATGCGCAGCTCTTTCCAAATAACTTTAAAGGTATCTTTAAGAGTAACTTCACCTAATATAAGGCTTCTGATTACAAGCGTGGAAGACTGTGTGCCAGCGTTGCCTCCGGTGTCCATAAGCATCGGTATATAAGCCGCCAATATCACAATGGACTCAAGGGTATCCGAAAACCCGCGTATTATGTACCCGGTAAGGGTTGCCGAAACCATAAGCACCAACAGCCAAAGTATTCTCTTGCGCGCCAGCTTTAACGTGCCGGCTTGTATATATTCCTCATCGGTGGGGTGTATTGCCGCCATTTTTAAAATATCTTCCGTAGCCTCTTCTTCGATGACATCAACAATATCATCAACCGTAATAACGCCGACCAAGCGTTTCTCGTTATCTACGACAGGCAAAGCGAGCAAATCATACTTTTTAAATAAATTGGCGACACCTTCCTGGTCATCATGTGTGTACGCAAAATGTATGTCTTCGCGCATTAAATCGGCTACCTTTGTATTCTCGTTTGCAAGCACCAAATCTTTAAGAGATACTATCCCTTCAAGATGCCGTTCGTTGTCTATAACATAGCTTGTGTAGATTATTTCCTTATCGGTAGCGGTCTTTCTTATATAATTTAAAGCATTTTTGACTGACAGCTCTTTTTTCAGGTTTATATACTCAATAGTCATCAAACTGCCCGCGGAGCTGTCCGGGTAGTTTAAAAATTGGTTAATAAGTTTTCTTTCAACATCGCTTGTGTTCTTTAATATTCTCTTTACCAAATATGCGGGCATCTCTTCGATAAAGTCGATTTTGTCATCAAAGTTTAAATCATCCAATATGCTTGACAGTTCTTCTTCGTTTACAATGCTTGATATGTGCGTTTGCTTTTCCGAGCTTAAAAAAGAAAAAGTATCTGCAGCCAATTCCTTAGGAAGCAACCTAAACACCGTGATAGCTTGCTTTTCATCAAGAGAGTCAATAAACTCTGCTAAATCCTGAATAGGATGTTTAGCAAGCTCTTGCTTTAAAACTGAAAAGTTTTTTTCTTCAAGTATAGTGTTAAGCTTTAAAAAATCCATTATAATTCCTTTTAAAAAAAGTCCTCTTAAAGTATAAAGGAAAAATTAAAGAATGACAATCAAATTAATGTTCTCAAGGTATAAAAAAGTACAAACAAATATTGCTTTTATATTAGCGAATAGCTTTGTGACGCTTATTTATTATTAGCCGGCTTTTGCGAATTATTACTGCTTAAGCTGCCGCGTTACGCTAAGCGTACAATCTATTTGGGCCGGTATGTGATGCAGTTGCATATCATTTCATCATGAGGGTCATCAATTTGCACTTTGTTGGCCTGACATCTAAACGATTGGTTATAAATGCACTGTGAAACGTTGCATGTGATTTTGGGAGAACACATTTCGTCGCCAAATTCTGTGTCTGCGATGTTTGGCTTGGCAACAAAGCTATCGTTTCTTGTGTAGGTGTCGCAAAAGGTTTCGTTTTCTGCAATGCTGATAAGTATATTATCAGCAATACAACTGCTGTGTTTATTGTAAGCGCAATCGTGCGCCTGGCAGCTTAAAGCTCTCATTGGTATCCCTTTCTCGCAGTTTTGACAAATGGTTTGCATATAGTTTGGCAACAGACGCCCAAAGGGCATATGTCCGCCCAACTGTGTAAAACCGCATATAAATAATTTATTGTAGCCTGTCCATTGATATTATTCCGCTAAGTTTAAAAAGTATGTGCGCATCCTTTAAACAAATTGCCGGTTTAAACAATATAGTAACTAATATTGTCGCATAGAATTTAATACTATTGACAAGACAGGGGGGGAAATAATATAATTGGGTTAGTCAAAGTGGCTAGAATTTCTTTTAGTACGTTGATTCCCAGTATTTTTAATTATTATGTCGGGTATTATTTACGTGTCGGATTTTAATTTTTTCATTGCGACAAAAGGAGAGTAGTTTTGGATATAAGCTTACTTAAAACAAAAAGCTTAATGGATTTGCGCGAAATTGCAAAGATGGTAGGTATAAAATCGGTTACTAAGTATCGCAAGGGCGAGCTTTTGGATATGCTGTATGAGCTTGATAAAAAAGCGCGTGATAATACGCAGACTGAAATGCCGCAAGAGGAATCCGGGTATTCCGGTTACGGTGACGATTACGAATATTACGACAATCAAACTTCGGATAGCAATATCCCCGTTTACCAGCAAGAGGCTATTGAGGATGGCGAAGGGGAGAGGAAGTTTGAGAAACCCGCTGAAAGCGCCGACGGCGAAGAAAAGAAGATAATAGAATATGTTATGGGCAACGATGCGGTAAACGAGCTTCTTAACAAAGGTGATTGCGGAGACGCACTTGGAATATTAGAAGTTTTGCCGGAAGGTTACGGTTTTTTACGCAGCGAAAACTATTTACCCGGCAATAAAGATGTATACGTCTCTATGGCGCAGATACGCAAATTTAATTTGAAGACGGGCGACAAAGTCAGAGGCAAAACCCGCCCGGCTAAGGATGCCGAAAAGTTGAACGCATTGCTTTTTATTGAGCAAGTGAACGATGATACGGTTGAAAAATGCATAAATCGCAGACCGTTTGAGGATTTAACCCCAATACACCCCGAAAACCGGCTAACTCTTGAACGCCCGGACGTCGCTAAAGATCTTGCGATACGCTTGATTGATTTGATATCGCCCATTGGAAAAGGTCAACGCGGGCTTATAGTTTCTCCTCCAAAGGCGGGCAAAACTATTATGCTCAAGAAAATAGCCAACAGTATAACGGCTAATTATCCGGATGTTAACCTTCTTGTGCTTTTGATTGATGAACGTCCTGAAGAAGTTACAGATATGCAGCGCTCAACAAAGGCTGAGGTGGTTTATTCAACGTTTGACGAAAAACCGGAAAATCACACCCGGGTTTCCGAAATGGTGATTGAGCGTGCAAAAAGGTTGGTCGAACAAGGCAAAGATGTTGTAGTGCTTCTTGACAGTATCACAAGGCTTGCCCGGGCTTATAACCTTATTATTCCGCCTACCGGCAGAACGCTTTCGGGCGGGCTTGACCCGGGTTCGTTATATAAGCCTAAGCGGTTTTTCGGAGCCGCCCGAAACATTGAGTTTGGCGGCAGTTTAACCATTATTGCTACTGCGCTTGTAGACACAGGCTCGCGCATGGATGAAATTATATATGAAGAATTTAAAGGCACAGGCAATATGGAAATACATCTTGACCGTAAGCTTTCGGAAAGGCGCATTTTCCCTGCAATCGATTTGCATAAGTCGAGCACCCGGCGTGAAGAGCTGCTGCTGTCCAAAAAAGAGTTGGAAGGCATCTGGGCAATAAGAAAAGTTATGGCGGGCGGCAACACGGCGGAGATTACCGAACAGTTGATAAGCATGCTTGTAAAAACGCGCGATAATTTAGCATTTTTAGAAAAGTTAAGAAGCTGGTTTGGCATATGGGATAAAGAAGGATACAATTTTACGCCAAAAAGCAGAAGCTTCTAAACCAGGCAATAAAAAATTAAATATCAGCTAAAATCTGTTCGCTTCCGGAAAGAACCGGGTTTGTTTTTCCTGATGTTAAGTTGCGGATTAGTTTTAGTACTGTATCGCAGTTTTCTTGAGCGATATAAACCTTAGCGCGCACATCGCTGCCGTAAACAATGTTGTCTATCTTGCACCCGGCTGAAATCAAAGGGGTTTGCAGGCGCGAAAACGATGCAAAATCAAATACGCAATCGTAAATGTTGCATGTTATCAAACGAACCTTTTGCGCCGCATTTAATGTTTGTGTCGTGCATTGTGTGTAAGCGCGCACAAGTCCGGGAGCGCCTAAAAGTATTCCGCCAAAATAGCGCGTTACGATGACAAGCACATCTACAAGCCCGAAGTTTTTTATCACTTCAAGTATTGGGACGCCTGCCGTTCCCTGCGGCTCTCCATCGTCTGAATAACGCATTGTATTATTTTCAAGCCTCCATGCATAACAACTGTGGCGTGCGTCTTGGTGCTGCTTTTTGCGGTGCTCAATAATGCGCTGCGCATCAGCTTGAGTACCAATACGAAACGCAGCCCCAAGGAAACGTGATTTTTTAATTGTAATGCATGTTTCCAGACAATTTTTTATGGTTATCATTTGGATTACTCTATTTTAACACTACTTTGTGATAAAGTTTTTTACCTTTTTTGATAAGCATTTCTCCGTTTACAAACTGCTGTTCTGTTACGGCAAAAAACTCGTCCGATATCTTGTCGCCGTTTACCATAATCCCGCCTTGTGTGATAAGCCTTCTGCCTTCACCGCGTGAAGATGTAATGCCGCAGGTCTGCAGCAAATCAATTATTTTTAAATCCGTCACGTCCGATATGAACGTAGTCGGTATGGAGCCTTTGTGAGCGCCGCCTTCAAACAAAGCTTCTGTTGCCGCCTTGGCGTTATCGGCTTCTTTTGTGCCGTGTATCTGCAAAGTGACATTGTAAGCCAAAGCTATTTTTGCTGCGTTTATCCTTTCATCTGAGTATTTACAAAGTTTTTTTATCTCTTCAACGGGCAAAAATGTAAGCAGCAGCAAACACTTCTCGACATCGTCGTCCGAAACGTTGCGCCAATACTGGTAAAAATCGAAAGGAGATGTTTTTTTAGAGTCAAGCCATACCGCCCCTTTTTCTGTTTTGCCCATCTTGCGCCCGTCGCCGGTCAAAAGCAAAGAAAAAGTCATTCCGAACGCTTCGCGCCGTTCTTTGCGTCTGATAAGGTCGGCGCCTGCAAGTATATTTGACCATTGATCGTCTCCCCCTAATTGCAGCAAGCATCCATATTGCCTGTTAAGCACTAAAAAATCGTATGCTTGCATCAACATATAGTTAAACTCAAGGAAGGTAAGCCCTTTTTCCATTCTGTTTTTATAGCATTCGGCTGTTAACATTCGGTTAACTGAAAAATGAACTCCTATGTTGCGAAGAAATTCAACATAATTTAAAGTTAACAGCCAATCCGCGTTGTTGACCATAAGCGCCTTGCCTTCGCCAAAATCTAAAAAACGCCCAATCTGTTGTTTGAAAACAAATGCGTTTTGATTTATTTCTTCCGCCGTAAGCATTTTGCGAAGGTCGGCTTTTCCGGAAGGATCGCCCACCATTGTTGTTCCGCCGCCAATAAGCGCAATCGGGCGATGACCGGCGCGCTGCATATGAGCCATAGCCATAAGCTGCACATAATGGCCTATATGAAGGCTGTCCGCAGTGGGGTCAAAACCTATATAAAATGTTACGCTTTGTTTGCCCAAAAGATCTGATAAGCCCTCATGGGTAATTTGTTTTATATATCCTCTTTCCAATAGAACATCGTATGCATTTTTCATAACTCTCTCCCGTCCTTTAGTTCCGTATTGTATTATATCGGCTGATATTAGCTGTTGCAAGGACAATACATACGGAAAAAACAAAGAAATATGTCTAAAAGTATGACAAATGATTATTAAATGTATAAATTACAGACAATAGGCAGGAAAAACATACCTCAATAGCGAATTTTAACAGGTAGACAATCGGACCGCTGGCAAGGAGGATGCAAATGGATATTACAGATATTCGTATAAGACGAATTGAAACGATGGGAAAGCTAAAAGCAGTTGTATCGATTACCTTTGACGATATGTTCGCAGTCCATGACATGAAGATAATCGAAGGGCAAAATGGTTTTTTTATTGCGATGCCATCAAGAAGAACGCCTAACGGAGAGTACAAAGATATTGCGCACCCGATCAATTCAGAGGCAAGAGCCATGCTGCAAACAGCCATACTTGAAAGATTCGAAAGCCTGTCCGAAGATGAAAACTACGCGTCTTTTCCCACCCAAAGCAGTTCTATGTAGCAATATTTTAGAACTGGCCATAAGTGCCCCGTAAATGCGGGGCTTCGTTTTTATTTTAGCTTGGCAAATATCATTCTGCCTGCCGCAGTTTGAATGACGCTGGTTACAGTCACGCTTATTGGTTTGTTGTGTTCTTTTTGACCGCCTTCCACAACGATCATAGTTCCATCGTCAAGGTAAGCTATGCCTTGCCCGGGTTCTTTTCCGTCTTTGACTACCATTACGTTCATCTCTTCGCCGGGCAACACCACCGGCTTAACCGCATTTGAAAGCTCGTTGATATTTAAAACCTTAACGCCTTTGACGCTTGCAACCTTGTTAAGATTGTAATCGTTTGTAACGACAATCCCGCCAAGATCTTTCGCGAGTAAAAGCAGCTTTGCATCTACGTCCAAAGATTCCTGCATATCGGTATGAACAATACGCACAGGCAGATCAAGCTCTGTTTGTATGCGTTTTAAGATGTCAAGCCCGCGCCTTCCGCGGTTGCGTTTTAAATCGTCGGACGAATCGGCAATATGCCGCAGTTCATCTAACACAAACTCGGGTATTATCAATACGCCTTCTATTATGCCCGTATTGCAAATATCAAATATGCGCCCGTCAATAATAACGCTGGTATCAAGCAGTTTAGGCTGCGCGGCATCGGGGTTTTTATCTTTTTCTTCGGTGTCTTTGTGCCTGCGGAAGAATTCAGAAAAATTTGAACGATAGCGAATGAGTATGGATATGCCTAAGGAAACGCTGACAATATAGATAAGAACATTAAATATGCCCGCAAGCCAAGGAAGCATTATAAAGCTGCTGATTAAAGATGACAAATAATAAGCGACAACAAGGCCAAATATTAAACCGATTGTTGCGGGAATAACAACATTGGGAGGAAGCTTGGATATTTTTTTATCGGCGTCTTTTGCCGATTTTAAAGCAAGCGATACCAAGGGTTTGGAAATAAAAAGAAACACAATACCCGATATTATCCCGGAGCTAATATAAACCAACAGTTTAAGATATTCCGGAAGCATATATGGGGGTTCGAAAGTGGTTAATAATTCTAATATGAGAGCTACGATGCCCGGGCCTACAAACAACCCGACCAATGTTATAAAAAAACGCGCAATATTTTTGCCCATTAATCACCTCTAAAAATCATAAGAAATATGCAACCATGTACTAATCATATGCAATAGGGCTGTCGTCTACGATGGTTCCGTAATTTGTTTTTTTAGCTCTTCATCACTTTCGTTGGTTGCGAGCGCCAATTCTGAAACAAGTATTTGCATGGAGGTTCCAAGCATCTTCTTTTCGCTCGAAGACAGACTTTTTTGGGTTTCGCGTTTTAATAGGCTTTTAATAACAGAGGCAATTTCAAAAATATCGCCGGATTTGATTTTTTCAAGATTTTCGCGGTTGCGACGGTTCCAGTTGGAAGATTCTTCGATATAATCGTTTGTTTTGAAGGTTTCTATTACGCGCTTGCATTCTTCGGGGGATATTATGCAGCGTAAACCAACTTTTTCTGCGTTATCCACCGGAACATGAACCTTAATATCGCCTTCGAAAAACCTAAGAACATAGTACTTTTTTTTCTCGCTAAGAAAAGACCTCTCTTCCACAGCTTCTATATAACCCGCACCATGCATAGGATATGAAATTTTGTCGCCCGGTTTAAACATTATTATTCTACCTCTGTAAATATAATATAGCAGTAACGGTGCTTTGTCAAACGAGCGGGCGGCTCAAACAGCCGTATTAACGGGAACAATAAGAAGTTCGGCGGAATATAATAATTTAAAATATCTATGAACGGGGGCTTATGATGAGAGGCAGATACAGGGCGATAGCCGTTATCGAAGGCGGAGAAAATGCGCCTTTACTTGAAGGAACGGTAATATTTACAGAAACGCATTTCGGCGTGCATGTTGAGGCGCAGGTAAGCGGATTACCGGTAAACGAAACGGGCTTTTACGGCTTTCATCTGCATGAAGGCGAAAGCTGCACACTGCCGGATTTTGAAAGCGCGGGAGGGCATTACAACCCCGAGGGGCTGCCGCATCCGCTTCATGCGGGCGATTTTCCAATGCTTATTGTTACCGATGCAAAAGAAGCTTGGCTGACTTTTATGACGACAAGATTTGAGGTAAAAGATATAATAGGAAAAACGGTTATAATTCATATGACTAAAGACGATTATACTACGCAACCGTCGGGCGGGGTGCATGGGCGCATCGGCTGCGGCGTTGTCGAACCGTTCTAAAAAAGCGGTATAACAACAAAGATTGTTTCGTATTTATTAAAACAGTACAAGCCTTGCTAAAGTTTTAGGTTAACCTTAAAAAATTATGATAAAATATATATTGAGGGGTGATTGTTTTGCAAGGCATATACGAGGCATCAGCTCTGACGATGCGGTACTGGTTTATGGGCGTGGCGGTTATAATTTTGCTCGGCGTAACAGCGATGTCAATAAAGGAATACAAAGACAAACGGTATGTTTTGAACGTAGCGCAAAGCAGCATCGGTTATTTGTTCGTTCTTTCAGGCCCTGATGATATTTTTGGAGAAAACATACCGCTTATGGCGCAAAACGTTTTGGGCCGATCGCGCAGGTGCGATATTGTGCTTTTAGACGGCAGTGTAAAAAAAGAACACGCAAGGATTCACAAGGCGCTGTCGGGAGCGGTATACATTGAGCGGACGAGCCCGGGCGATATTACGGTTGGCGGATTAAACATAAAGCGCAGGGCGCGTATTAACAGCATGGATATTGTGTGCATAGGCAACGTCGTTACGCAAGTGCATTTAAAAGAGGACGAATAAATGGTATTTGAAAGAAGAGGCGCAGGAGCGCTTATAGCATTGATTATTATGTTTGTTGTTTCGGCTTGCGCACTGCTTGCCTTTAATGGCGAAAGTTTCGATATTTCAACGGCGTTGATTGGGGTCGGGTTTGCGGTTTTGGTGCTTGTCTCATATAACTTGGCATCTTTGCTGTTCAGGCATTTTGACAGATTGACAATGGTAGTATGCTTTTTTCTTGCAAGCGTGGGATTGGTTGTTTTGGCAAGGTTAAACCTGCAAATGGCGGCGCGCCATTTAGCCTGGACAGCGCTTGGATTGGCGGTGCTTTTTATAGCGGTTGCTATAGTAAAAAGAGCGCGCGATTTTGGCAAGCTGAATTACCTGATGATGGCGGCAACTCTTGGCCTGCTTATGTTTACGCTTGTTTTTGCCCGCACGCTGGGCGGGGCGCGCAACTGGATCTTTATAGGGGAATTTTCTTTTCAGCCGAGCGAGATTACAAAACTGATGTTTATAATTATTTCGGCGTACTTTTTTGCGCAGCGGCGTTCTAACTTAGCTATAATATGCTATTTGATATTTTGCGCGGCTTGCGTGTTTACTTTGGTACTGTCCAACGATTTGGGTGGCGCACTTTTATACGCGGGTACTTTTCTGATTATGTTTTATGCCGGCACCGGGCGCACTTTATTAACGTTTGCCGGGCTTGGAGTATCGGCGGCGGGTGCGGTTGCAAGCTACCATTTCTTTTCCCATGTGCGAACAAGGGTGCAAATATGGCAGGACCCGTGGTCGTTTCATCGCAACCAGGGCTATCAAATCGTTCAGGCGCTTATGGCTATCGCCGCCGGCGGTCTTTTCGGTTCAGGGCTCGGGCTTGGCTATCCCGAGGCAATCCCCGTAAACACAAGCGATTTTATATTCGCGGTAATATGTGAGGAGTTTGGGATAATATTCGGCGTTGTTGTTATATTGGCGTATCTTGTGTTTATTATCCGCGGATTGATAATTGCGATGAACGCCACTACGCGCTTTGACGCATTATTGGTGTTTGGCGCGATGTGTATGCTTTCGTTGCAGTCTTTTATAATTATTGGCGGGGTAATAAAGCTGATACCGCTTACGGGCATCACGCTTCCTTTTATCAGCGCCGGCGGCAGTTCGCTTATTACGAGCCTTGCGCTTGTGGGCATAATTCAAGCGGTGGCGGTAAAAAACGGTATGCGGGACGAGTACGAAATAAACAAAGCGGGAGGGGAAGTTATTTGAACAACGTGCCTAAAAAAAGTATACGCACCCTGCTTTTTGTGTTCTGTATTATGTTTGCGGGTTTAGTGGTATACCTTGGATATGCGATCACAATGTATGGCGAGCGCTGGTTTTTAACTCCTTATAATCCGCGGTTGCATAATATGCAACAAACGATCGAGCCGGGGGATGTGCTCGATCGTAACGGCGATAAACTTGTTTATATGCACAAAGGCAGCCGTGCTTATATAAAAGACAAAAAGACCCGCAAGGCTGTATCGCATATTGTGGGCGATAGCTATGGCATGACGTATGGCGCGCAGACTATGTTTGCAAAATACTTGCTTGGGTTTAATACCGATACGGTGTCAAGAATAGCCGAGCTGATAAAAGGCGATAAGCGCAGAGGAAGCGATGTGGCGCTGACAATAGACGCCAAGCTGTGCAAATACGCATATGAAGCGCTTGGCGGCAGCAATGGCGCAATAGTTGTTATGAATTATAAGACGGGCGAAGTTTTAGCGAGCGTATCGTCACCTGCATTTGACCCTTCAGACATGGATGTATTCTTAAAAGGCGGGGGCGAAACCGAGCTTTTTAACCGGGCTTTTTCCGGACTTTACCCGCCGGGCAGCGTTTTTAAGCTTATTACCGCGGCGGCGCTTATAGAAAACGGCATGGAAGGGTTTGAAACAATATGCTCGGGAAGCACAGCGGTGGAAGGAAAAACGATAAAATGCACCAAAGAGCATGGAAACGAAAGCCTTTCGGATGCGGTTCGCCATTCGTGCAATGTATACTTTGCGCAGGCGGCGCTTACGTTAGGGGCGGAAAAAGTTAAAGATATGGCAAACGGGTTCTTGTTTAACAAAGAGTTTTTATTCGACGATGTAATAATGGGGCAGAGCGCATTTGAAACCTCTGCCGATTCCGTAAGCAATGCTTGGGCGTCAATAGGACAGTATCACACCCTTCTGTCACCTCTGCATGCGTGCATGATTGCGGGCGCGATTGCAAACGACGGCGTAATGATGGAGCCAAAGCTGCTGCTTTCAATATCCGCAGCGGGCGCGCAAACCTCGATGCTTTCGCCTAAGGTTGCAGCCCGGCCCATGAGCGAAACGCAGCGGTTAAAAGATATGATGATAGGCGCGGTTAAAAACGGCACAGCCTCCGCAGCTGCCATAAAGAACATCGCCGTTGGCGGCAAAACGGGCACGGCGCAGGTTATGGATAATGACAAGATAGCTGAACACGCGTGGTTTGTGGGTTTTATCGACGATGATAATCACCCGCTCAGCATTGCGGTTATAAAAGAGAAGGCCGGCTCGGGCGGCAAACATGCCGCGCCCGCAGCACAGAAAGTGTTACGAAAGGCAATCGATTTTGGTTACTAAAAGCACAATCCGCGACAAATTAAACGGTCTTCCCAAAACGCCCGGCGTATATATTATGAAAAATGCGGCGGGAGAGGTTATATACGTAGGCAAAACCGTTGCGCTCAAAAACCGCGTTTCAAACTACTTTAACAATTCCAAAAAAGATTCTAAAACCGCTGCTTTAGTTGCGCAAACGGCTGATTTTGATTATATACTGACGGAAACGGAAATTGAAGCGCTTATACTCGAGTGCAATATGATTAAGCGCTACAGCCCGTATTACAATATACTGCTGCGGGACGATAAGCATTACCCTTATATCCGCATAGATATGAGAGAACGCTTTCCGCGTATAAGCGTTACGCGCCGGGTAGAAAACGATGGCGCTAAATATTACGGGCCATACATTGCGGCAAACTTACTGCACGAGGTTTTGGACGCTGTAACAAAAATATTTCCCGTTCGGCTGTGCAAAAAAGAGCTTTCTTCACAGAAAGGCAGGCCTTGCCTTAATTACGAGATGGGACGCTGCCTTGGGCCTTGTGCCGGAAAGGTGGGCGAATACGAATATAAGCGCATGGTGTCGGAGGTTGAAGAGTTTCTTTTAGGCAGATATAAAGGGCTTCGGCAAAAGCTTGAGCAAGATATGAAAGAGGCTTCTAACGCCATGGAATACGAAAGGGCTGCATCAATACGCGATTCTTTGCAAGCGCTTAAACTTTTGTTCGATAAGCAAAAGGCAGGGTTTCCCGACCTTAACGATAAAGATATATTTGCTGTTTATCAGCAAGATGACGAGGCGGTTGTGCAGGGGCTTTTTGTCCGCAAGGGAGAGCTCAACCACACGGAACGGTTTTTCATATCGTGTGCGGGCGAGCCGAAAACAAAGGTGATTTCTCATTTGCTCGGGCAGTATTATTCAGCTGTAAACGGCGTCGCCAAACAGATATACGTAAACGCCGAGCCTTGGGATAAAGCGCTTTTGGAACAGTGGCTAACCAAAAAAAGAGGCAGTAAAGTTGCGATAACAGTGCCTTTGAAGGGAGATAACAAAAAGCTGACCCAAATGGCGCTGACAAACGCAAAGGAAGCGCTTGAAAGGCGGCTGCTCCGGCAAAGAAGGGAATATGATACAACTTTGGGCGCAGTTTCTGAGCTTGCGGCTATATTGGCTTTAGAGAAACCGTTAAGCCGGATTGAATGCTATGACGTGTCTAATACGCAGGGGACCGATTCGGTTGCATCTATGGTTGTGTTTCGTGACGGGAAAGCCGAAAAGAAATCTTATCGCAGATTTAAGATAAAGACAGTGACGGGGGCGGACGATTTTGCGTCTTTAAACGAGGTGCTGACAAGGCGGCTCAAACGGGCGCTTGAAGGCTCGGCAGGGTTTGAAGAATTGCCCGACTTAATCGTAGCGGACGGAGGCAAGGGGCAGCTTTCGGCTTGCTATGACGCACTTGCATCATTAGGGCTTGAGGATAAAATAGCGCTAATCAGCATAGCCGAGAGGGAAGAACAGGTGTTTACGGTAGGGCAAAGCGAGCCTTTGGCTATAGATAAAAACAGCAATGCGTTAGGGCTTTTGGTGCGAATACGGGACGAAGCGCACAGGTTTGCAATAACCTATCATCGCGGAGTGCGGCTAAAAAACGTGGGTGATGAGCTGCTTAAAATTCCGCACGTGGGGAAAACCCGGGCAAAGGCATTGCTAAAACATTTTGAAACTATCGGGGATTTGCGCGCAGCGGGATTTGATCAGATTATTTCGGTGCCGGGGATGGATATAAGGTCGGCTCAAGCGGTTGTAGACTATTTTGAATCGGACGAAAACGAGACTTGACGGTGCTATTTCGTCTTGTGAAACGGTTGGCGTTGGTGTAGACTTAAAATAAGAAGGTGCTAATGATTTTAGACAAAGCGTACAACGCGTTAAAAAGCGGTATTGCGGATGTCAGGCGCAACGAGCATATGGCAGCCCATACATCGTTTAAAACCGGCGGGCCGGCCGATATTATGGTTTTGCCGGCTGATTATTCCGAGTTGAGCCATGCAATGAGTACGGTACAAAAATTTGATTTGCCGCTGTTTGTTATGGGGCGAGGAACAAACTTGCTTGTAACCGGAAAAGGAATTCGCGGGCTGGTGTTAAAGCTGTCAAGCTATTCGGGAATCGAAATTGACGGAAAAAATGTTTACGCAAAAAGCGGCACTTCGCTTATAAACCTGGTTAAAGAATGTTTTGAGCATAATCTTGGAGGGGCAGAGTTTTTGGGGGGAATACCCGGAAGCGTTGGCGGCGCAGTATATATGAACGCGGGCGCGTACGGCAGTGAGATTGAAGATTTTGTAAAACAAGTGTTGTTTTATTCCCCAAAAGGCGTTCTATCTCTGTCAAATGAGGAGATGAAATTTGAATACCGCCGCAGCGTGCTTATGGATGCCCCAAAAGTTGTAACAAGCGTGCACCTGCAGCTATTTAGGTGTGATAAAGAGCAAAGCAAAGCGAAATTAGCTGAACTTAACGCAAAAAGGCGTCAAAAACAACCGCTTGAGTATGCAAGCGCCGGAAGTACGTTTAAACGCCCGAAAGGCGGTTTTGCGGGTACGCTTATAGAGCGCACGGGGCTTAAAGGATTAAAAGTCGGCGGCGCGCAAGTCTCTGAAAAACATGCGGGGTTTATTATAAACAAGGGTAACGCCACGCCCGAAGATATAATTGAACTTATTGAAACTGTTCGCCGGAAAGTGAGAGAGGCAACGGGCATATTGCTTGAGCCAGAGGTTAGAATTATAGGTGAGAGATGAGATTAACAGCGGATTACCATACGCATACGGTTTACAGCCATGGAAAAGGCAAAGTTGAAGATAATGTATCAGCCGCGGTAGAACGCGGGCTTGAAACAATAGGTATAGCCGATCATTGCACCGCGAACTTTATGTACGGGATTAAAAGCCGCAGCATCAGCAGTTATATTGAAGAAATAGAGCGTGTAAAACGAATATACAGCGACAGCATAGAAGTTAAAGCGGGCATAGAGCTCAACCTTACGGGGCTTGACGGCAGCGTTGATATGCCAGGCGGGGTAAAATTTGATTTTGTAATAATGGGATATCACAAGGCGGTTATTCCGCGCAACCTTAACACTTTATGGACATTTGCCACGGCGCGCTTTTGGGAAAACAAGATAACGCAGGCTTATATGCGCGCAATACAAAAACAAAAAATTGATATACTTGCTCATTTAGGTTACGGCGTCCCTGTTAACTACAAAAAAGTTGCACAGGCGTGCAGGGATTACGGAACTTTGTTTGAGATTAACAACAAGCACACAGAGTTTAAGGCGGAGGATTTAAAAGCTGCCGCAAGCACAAAGGTTAAGTTCGTTGTGTCAAGCGATGCGCATTCTCCAAAACATGTGGGAGACGTGCAAAACGCATTCTCGCTTATCGAGAGCGCGGGAGTATCTTTAGATATAGTTAACGTGGCGGAGGACTGATATGAAATTTGTTATTGTTACCGGGCTTTCGGGTGCGGGCAGATCCAGAGCGCTTGTCCGGCTTGAGGATTTAGGATATTTTTGTGTTGATAATTTGCCGCCAAAACTGATACCCGAATTTGCCGCCATGTGCCTGTCAAAAGACTCCATAAAAAAAGCGGCGGCTGTTGTGGATATGCGCATGGGCGAGATGTTCGACGAAATTTATTTTACTATCAACTGTTTAAAAGAGATGAGCGATATAAAGCTTTCAATATTATATCTTGACGCTTCGGACGAAATACTTGTAAGGCGGTACAAAGAGACGCGGCGCAGGCACCCGCTTTCGCCTGACGGCAATGTGATTGCGGGCATTGCCAAAGAGCGCGCGAAACTGAAAGGGATTATAGACATAGCGACCCATATAATAGATACGTCCACTTATTCGCTTCATAAACTTGGCGAGACGATGGACAGGCTTTTCTGCGAAGACGATGAGCGGGGAATAATGATAGTAGTTTCCACTTTTGGATATAAGCGCGGTATACCAATTGACGCGGATATGGTTTTTGATATGCGGTTTTTGCCAAACCCTTTTTACCAAGAGCATCTTAAAGAGCATACGGGGCGCGAGCAGGATGTTAAAGAGTATGTCTTATCGTTTCCGAGAGCGCGCATATTTCTTGATAAGATTAATGAATTGGTTAACTATTTGGCGCCATACTATTTAGAGCAAGATAAAAAGCAGCTTGTAATTGCCATTGGCTGCACGGGAGGGGTGCACCGCAGCGTTGTAATGGCGGAAGAGCTGTTCGATATGTTGGAAAAGCAAGGGCATCGTGTCAGCATTGAACACAGGGACATTAAGCTTTTTAACAGCTGACGGAGGACATATGTCATTTTCTTCTGCGGCAAAAGCCGAGATATGCAGAGCCGCGGCAACGGGTGAGTGCTGCGAGCTTTCAGAATTGCGGGCGTTGGTATATACTGCCGGCACCATACTGATATCCGGAGGGGTGCTTTCTATTAGAATAGATACTGAAAATCCGGCTGTTGCAAGGCGGGTTTTTTTGTTGCTTAAAAACTTATACGGTATTCAGGCGCAGATGAGCAGGCACACAAATCAATTGAAGAAAAACCATATATATTCTCTGATAATAGAAAAGGCGTCCGCGAGGATGCTCGCCATTGAAGCGGGCATACTTGAGGATGAAGTGTTTAGTTTTAATACTGCGCATATAGGAAAAAGATGCTGCAAGATTGCGTTCGTGCGGGGGGCGTTTCTTGGCGGCGGTTCGGTTACCAATCCCGAGAAGCGTTATCATATGGAATTTGTGTGCGGACAAAAGGAATTTGCGCAGCTTTTGTTGAATACTATTGAAGAGCTTGGGATTGCGGCAAAAACCATACCGCGCGGGAAATATAACATTATTTACTTAAAAGAGGCAGACTCAATTGTTATGCTGCTTACCATGATTGGAGCGCATGCGGCAGTGCTAAGCATAGAGAATATCCGCATTTTAAAGGATATTAGGAATAACGTCAACAGAAAGGTTAATTGCGAAACAAGCAACTTAACCAAAACGGTAAACGCTTCTGTTAAGCAGCAAGAATGCATTGCTTATATAAGCGCACACGTGGGTTTAGAAAAGCTAAGCGCGCCGTTGCGTCAGGCGGCGGAAGCCCGTCTTAACAACCCAAACGCCACGTTGGGAGAGCTTGTCGAATTGCTTGGCAACGTTTCCAAGTCCGGGCTTAATCACAGGCTGCGCAAGCTGTGCAGCATAGCCGAACAACTTAAAACCGCAGGGGGAGAAAAATGCAATCCAAGGAATTAACAATAGTTAACGCCGATGGTTTAAGAGCAACAAAGGCGGCAATGTTTGTCCAAGTCGCCGGGGGGTTCGCATCGCAGATATTTGTAGAAAAGGGCAATAAGAAGATAAACGCAAAAAGTATAATGGGCGTGCTGTCTCTTGGGGTCAAGCAAGGCGAGAAAATATATGTGTTTGCAAACGGCAAAGACGAGCAAGAAGCTATCGCTGCCATTGAAAAGCTTATAACCACAGTTTTTTAGCATAAACAAAAAAAGCCGCATATAAACGCGGCTGATTTGGCGAATGTCGTCTATTTTAAATTAAACCAAGCATTTTTGCCTGCGTATTCGGCCTGGACGCCTAATTCTTCTTCTATTCTTAACAGCTGGTTATATTTTGCCACACGATCGGTTCGGCTTGGCGCGCCGGTCTTAATCTGGCCGGCGTTTAATGCGACCGCAATATCCGCAATGGTAACATCTTCGGTTTCTCCCGAACGGTGCGATATTACCGAAGTGTAACCGGCACGGCTTGCCATTTGAACGGTATCCAACGTTTCGGTAAGAGTCCCTATCTGGTTGACCTTAACCAAAACCGAATTGCATACATTAAGCTCTATGCCTTTCTTTAACCTTTGCGTGTTGGTGACAAACAAATCATCTCCCACAATCTGTACTTTATCGCCTAAAGCTTCGGTAAGCATATCCCATGTTTCCCAGTCTTCCTCTGAGGCACCGTCTTCAAGCGAGATAACAGGAAATTTTGTACAAAGCTGTTTCCAATAATCAATTAACTGCTGTTTATCAAACATTTGTCCGGTTTTCCAGAAATAATATTTTCCTTCTTCGCCCTTTGCTTTAGCTTCTTCGTACATTTCGGTAGCCGCGGCATCCATAGCCAACATAAAATCTTTGCCCGGCGCATAGCCCGCTTTTTCTATTGCGGTTGTTATCATTTCCAAAGCTTCTTCGTCCGTCTTTAAGTTGGGCGCAAATCCGCCTTCGTCGCCTACTGAGGTACCGTATCCTTTGGATTGAAGAACTTTTCTAAGGTTGTGAAAAACCTCGGCGCTCATGCGGAGGCATCGCTTAAAGCTGTCCGCTCCAACGGGCATTATCATAAACTCTTGTATGTTTACGCTGTTATCGGCATGCTTTCCGCCGTTTAGTATATTCATCATGGGCACAGGCAACGATTTTGCGTTTACCCCGCCTATATACTTGTACAAAGGAATGTCTGAAAGAGAGGCCGCAGCCTTTGCCACGGCAAGAGAAACGCCAAGAATTGCGTTAGCGCCAAGTTTGGATTTATTGGGTGTGCCGTCAAGATTTATCATTGCCAAATCCACGGCTGTTTGGTCTAATGCGCACATGCCCGTTATTTCTTTGGCTATCAAAGTGTTAACATTTTTTACAGCCAACGTTACGCCTTTCCCAAGGTAACGCTCCTTATCGTTATCACGCAGTTCTACCGCTTCAAAGCTGCCCGTCGAGGCCCCCGAAGGTACGGCCGCTCTGCCAATTACGCCGCCTGATAGATATACCTCCACCTCTACTGTAGGATTCCCGCGCGAATCCATTATTTCACGTGCTTTAACGGTCTCGATTGTGTACATTTTGTTTACTCCTTAATTACTGTTTTTAATATATTTAACCATCGGGTGCTATTATTAAAACGCTTAGCGGCAGTACAAGCTGCATAATTTCCCGAGGCTATTCGCGTTTAACCAGATTAGCTTGCGAACGGTATCAATGCGGGCATAAGATATTTTTATTATATATCAGCATTGTTGTTTATTGCAATAAGTTTAGCCGCATATATAAGCGGCTCTAAGCTACGGAAAATAATATATGCAAAATGGGCACAAAAAAGCCATACAAGCACTTTTTTTTTATACGGTATCGTCAAATTATGCTCAAGCCGTTTGCACAGAGTGACAATGTTTATTTGCGCAGCCCATTATAATCTGTTCACAACATTCTTTATGGAGTGATATTATGTCTTCTCAAATCGTTTCTGCAAAACTGCCGGCGCAATTTTTGATAAGGCAATTTTGTTATCGCCATATTGGCGCAATAAAAAGAATCGCACTTGTTTTTTTGTTTATGCTATTGGGTTTTGTTTTGGCGCGCATAGAATTAGCGCTCAATATCGCGCCCTTTGGACCTGCCTTTGTAGCTGCCTGTTTCTTTTCCCGCAGAGCGGAAACCGTATTTTCCGCGGCCGGGGTATGTTTCGGCGCGCTGCTGGTTCCGCACAGCACGTTATTTATTGTAACGGTAACGCTTATTATCTCTGTAACGCTTATTTGTATCGGCCAGTTAAGGCTTAAACGCTGGATAGCTCTTCTGACTACCGCTTGCGCTTATGCGGTTGGCGCAGCGGTTTTTAAAACCGCTAGCTTAAATGATTATCTGTCGGCTGTTTTAGGCTGTTTTATTTCGTTGGCTATGATTTATGTTTTTAGCACGTTATTGGAGATAGGCATGAGAGGCAAGCAACGCAGCATATTTAGCGCCGAAGAGACAATATGTATTGCGCTTGGGGCGCTTATAGCCGTGTGTGCTTTCGGGCCGCTTAATATTTGCGGAGTTTACGTTGCTTATGTTGTTGCTCATTTTATAGTGATATGCGTTGCTTATATTGGCGGCGCGGCGTTAGGCGCGGGGGTTGGCGTAGCTCTTGGGCTGGCGTTATGTGCCGGAATACATGCTGATTCTGCGGTTATTGGAATGGTGGGCATACAAGGATTGCTTTCAGGCACATTAAACAGGCTCGGCAAAGCGGCAGTTGCAGCCGGTTATATAATAATCAAACTTTTGTTTGTTGCGGCGTTTTACGCCTCGACCGTTTGGCAAAGCTTAATCATAGAAGCGGCGGTTGCAATATTTTTGTTCTTGTTGCTGCCCAAAAAGGTTTTTGCATTTGCGGCAAGGTATGTAGACATAAAGATTAAACATGACTATGAATATAAGCTGCATGTGCGCAGAGTAAAAGAGCTTACCGTAAAAAGGCTTTTTGAAGTTTCGGATATTTTTGTTAAAACGGGCGAGCTTTTTGTTAAAGAGGCGCAACACAACTTGATGGCAAGCAATAATATTTATTCGGCCCTTTCCATGGTTGCCGATAACACATGCAAAGATTGCGTCTTTAAAAAAAGCTGTTGGGACAAAGACTTTCTTGCAACCTATGGCGTGTTTTTGCAGCTGATGACCGCATACGAAGAAAGAGGCAAAATAGACCAGTCGGATATACCGCCGCTGTTTTTAAAAAAATGCTACAACATAAAAGGAATATTAAATACCGCGCAGAACGTTTTTGGAGCGTATCTTCTTAGTATGAACTGGCAAAGAAGGCTGGAAGAAGCTCGGATAATCACGGGAAGGCAGCTTAAAGGTGTGGCGCGCGTAGTGGCGGATATCGGGCAGCAAATGGACGCCGGGTTTCAGTTTCTGCCCGCAATAGAAGAAAAGATCGCAAGGGCGCTTGATGCGGTTAATATCAGGGTGAAGGAGGTGTGCGCCGAAAGCTTGGCAGGCGGGATGACAATTGGTATTAAGCTAAAAACGGGCGTTGCGGGCGCGCGTAATATTGAGAAAGTATTAAGCGGCGCGTGCGGGATGCCAATGCAGAACACGGACGAAACGTTGAGCAAAAAGGGAAACTATCGTACCTTATTGTTTGAACAGGCGCATAGGTATTGCGCTTTAACTGCGGTTGCGTGTGCCGCTAAGGGCGAAGTGTCGGGAGACAGCCACATATACGGCACACTGAAGGACGGCAGGTATATTTTAATGCTTTGCGACGGAATGGGGAGCGGTGAGAGCGCAAGGCGCGAAAGCGTTGCTACAGTATCGTTGGTAGAAAACTTTTTCCGCGCCGGTTTTGATGATACCGTTATTTTTGATACTATCAATAAAATATTGATGTTAAAAGGAAGCGAGGAAGCGTTTTCAACTGTGGATTTATGCGTTATTGATTTGAAAACGGGCGAAGCGAATTTTACTAAGATTGGTTCTGAATGCGCATATATTTTGAACAAAGAGGGAATCGCCACCGTACAGCCGGGTGCGTTGCCGATAGGAATATTAGAAGATGTTACCCCGGTTTGCGCTAATAAAAAGCTTATTGCGGGCGATATGATTGTGATGATAAGCGATGGAGTGGCGGATGCTATAAAACAGGATGCGGCGGTGTGGTTTTCAGACATCCCGCAAGATGACGCGCAGATGAGCGCGAACGCAATACTTGCAAAAGCGCTGTGCAACAGTGAGCCGGCAGACGATATGACGGTAATGGTTTGCCACATATCCAAACTGTAAGTGGCGATAAACTTTTAAAAACCGCGTGTAAAGCGTTAAGCGGGAAAAGCAACAGCATAAAGGCGCGTATTTTGCGCAATAATTAAACAATTTACTATATTAGCTGCATGTCCGGTGCGGCGCAGTTAAGACGCCACATTTTTTACAAGCCCGGTTTCGTTGACTTAGGTTCGGATGATGGTATAATACTAATCATGAATTTTGCATTAAAGAGAAGACGCGCTGTATTATCAGATAAAGAGAAAAAGATATTCTATAAAAAATTTTTAACCTTATCAATTCCCCTTGCGGCTCAAAGCTTTATTAAGGCGCTTATGTATTTTATAGACAACATAATGATTGGTTCTTTGGGGGAAGACGCAATCGTGGGCGTTGGCAACGCAAACCAAATAGCGTTTTTTTGTTTTGTATTTGTGATTGGAGTTTGCTCGGCAAGCTGGGTGTTTGCCGCAAGGTATAACGGTGAAGGCGATAATTTGGGTATAAAACGAATGCTCGGCATATGCCTTGCCGGCTCGGTTATAGTCGGCACTCTGTTTTGTTTACTTACGATAATTATGCCGCAAGCGTTAATTGCAATATTTAACCCTTTGCCCTCCGTTGTCAAAGAAGGCGCGGATTATATCTCTATTGTGGGGATATCATATATTTTTATGGCAATTTCACAATCGTACGCTAACATATTAAAAGGGTGCGAAAAAACTAAACTGCCCATGATAACGGCAATAATATCATTGTTTGTTAATGGCGCGATAAATTACGTTTTGATACTTGGCAAATTCGGCGCGCCGGCGCTTGGCGTTAAGGGGGCCGCAATTGGCACCGTAATTGGCTCGGCGTTAGATACTTTGTTGCTTGTTGTTATTTCCAACATCAGGCATAACGAAGCAAAGGCTACCCTTCGGCAAATGTTTCCTTCCTTCGGGATACTCAGGCCATATATTACACAGTTTTTCCGCGTTGGTTTGCCAATAATAATAAACGAAGTGCTGTGGGGGGCTTTCGCAATGTGCATGGTTGTCATCTACAACCGTATTGGCATTGAGGCTGCCGCCGCGATGGCGGTGTTTAGCGCGCTTGAAAGGCTTGCATATGTGGTATATACCGCTGTGGGCAACTCATGCGGAGTTATGGTGGGCAACTTGCTTGGCGAAGGGTGCAAACAAAAAGCATACATTTATGCGAGGCGGTTTTTGAAGATGACCCCCGTTGTTACAATAGTTGTGGGCGGTTTGGTTTTGGCGGGGTTAGAACCTTTTCTAACGCTGTATGATGTTTCGGAGGGAACGCAGCAAACTTTAAGGAGCATCGTATATACATGGGCGGCGATAGCGTCCGTTATGACGTTCAATTATACCAATATATGCGGCGTGCTCAGAAGCGGCGGCGATGCAAGGTTTTCTTTAGTGTTGGATATCACAGGCAGTTGGCTGTTTACATTGGTTCCGGCGTTGTTGCTTGGGATCGTTTTTAGATTACCGTTGTTTTTAACGTATATGGCGGCATATCTATGCGGTGACGGAATTAAAGCGATAATAGGAATAAAGCGTTTCGTTAGCTGTAAATGGATACGCGATATCACTTTCACAACACGGTTGGCGCGACAAGATATTACAAAATAATGACTAAAGCGTTTCAATTCTTTTAATTACCATGCGATTTTTGCAGGAGATTGCAGTATTAGCATAGAATATATACGGTAGGTTAAAATATCTGTTTTTGTTTTGCATACAGGGGTAAATATTTAGTGAGGGGAATGCCGGTTTGAGTATATCTTTATTTAAAGCACTTAAAAAAACAATATATTTGCTTTTGGTTGCCGTTTTGGTAGTGGGTATTATTGCTGCGCAGCTTGGGCATTCGCAGGCTGCCGATACCTCTATTATGCGGGTAAAGCTCTCAATAGCTTCTACCGATTCATTTTCTTTTTCGATTAACGGAAACTATGGGATTAGCTCGCAACCGGGTATTTACCTTGCTTCAGGCCAATATACCGTTAAACTGCAAAGCGGGCAGCTAAAGCTATACTCGGGAAGTTCTCTTATTTGCTCCGGCTCCAGCTTAAAGATTATTGAATTCTTGCCGCCCTCCGGCACATATAATTACGCAACCATTAAAACCTCAAAATATGGTACAAATAAATATCGCGGCGATATCGAATTTCGTATAAGCGGCAGCTCAATAGCAGCTATCAACCATGTATATTTAGAATATTACCTGTACGGCGTTGTGCCGCATGAGATGAGCGATTCGTGGCCTATTGAGGCTCTTAAATCCCAGGCGGTTGCGGCGCGTACATACGCCGTGCGCAATATGGGCAGCGGTACATACGATATAGGGGATACTTCTTCAGATCAGGTTTATAAAGGATACAATCCGTCTTACAAAAACGCAATAAAAGCTGTGGACGATACGGCCAAAATGGTGCTAAAATGCGGCAGCGAGTTTGTTCAGACGTATTATGCCGCATCCAACGGCGGCTACGTCGATATTCCGCAGCACGTATGGTCTGCAAGCGCCGCAAAAAAACCATACCACATAACTAAAGAGGACCCGTATGATACGGCTAACGCTTGGAGTGTGCAGGAAGTTTTGGCTTTCCCCAAAACTTTTTCCGGCTCTAACGGAGTTAAATACCAATACATGAAAGACGGCGTAATGATTGACGGCTCTAATACTTTTAGCGAAAATGCGTTGCGCTATTTTAAAATATCGGCGCTTGCCAAGGTTGCGGAACGTGGCTACATTGCGGCGGTGTCATCGGATATTGATGTCTTGCAAATTAACAGGATAGTCGCACATACGTACGCAGGCAACCACGGCCTGCCGGACTATGCGGGTAAGAATAACTGCGTCTTCTATAATAAAGCCGATATAACGATGACAGTGCTTGCTAACAGAAGCGCCACACTCGAGGAAGAGATGGAGACGGGCGAAGCTTATATAGGCGAACCTGTTTGTGTAACTTTTACCGTGGACCTTAGCAAACTCGATGAAACGGGCGGGACATACCGTTCGTTTAACAACTCAAGTCTTAGGCTTTTTGTGGTTGAAGAAACCCAAACGAGCTGGAACATATATCACAGAAGATATGGCCATGGCGTCGGGCTAAGCCAAAGGGGCACCCAGGTGCAGGCAAAACAGGGACGCACATATAAGCAGATACTTGAGTTTTACTTCCCGGCTACGAAGTTTGAACAGTTAAACATAGCTCCTCCGGTGCTAAATCCGGCATCGCAGCCCGGTTATGAAACTAATGCGACAATCGTTAACTGCGTTGATTATGTTAACGTTAGAAGCGCCCCTAATACAAGCAAGCCGGCTATAGGCAAAGCTTTTGCCGCATCGCGCATTTATGTTATAACGCCGTTTGTTACGCCCGAGTGGCACAAGATCGACTTTGGTGGAATAGACGCCTATATATTTGCCTACTATGTTCAAATAGACGAGCCGGCAGATACCCCGACTCAGCCGGTTGACCCTCCATCGCCGACCGAATCGTTGGAACCTGAGCCTACGAACAGCGAAACGCCGTCACCGACCGAATTTCCGCCGACACAGGAGCCCGGGCCTTCCGGTCCCGAAAAGCCCGCTATTTCCCAGAAGGGCACCGTTTCGTGCGATACGCTGAATGTAAGGAGCGGGCCGGGTACGAATTTTAGCGTTGCCGGCAAACTTAAAAAAGGCGCCGATGTAGAAATAATTAAAGCCTTCGATACAACAAAATGGCATAAAATTTGGTATGCCGGCAAAGAGTGCTACGTTTCGGCAAGCTATATTAAATTAGAAAATGAAATAGTGGCTAACGGCATAGTTACGGCTTCCGTGCTTAACGTTAGAAAAGCCGCAACAACCTCTGCGCCTGCGGTCGGAAGCTTAAGCAAAGGCGCAAAGGTTGAAATAGTTACGTTGAACGTATCGAAAGATTGGCACAAGATATTGTATAATGGGGACTGCGCGTATGTACATGCCGATTATATCAAAGTTGAAGGGCAATCGGGCGGCACAGGCCAACCGGGAGGCGACGAACCGGGCGATGATAAGAGCGATGTGTATGCAACTGTAAACGCGAACAGGGTGAATTTCCGCCAGAGCGCAGATTTAAAAGGAAAGATAATTAAAACGCTTTCGCGCGGAGACACCGTTTTGCTGCTAAAACCCGGTTCAAGCTGGCACAAAATAAAGTTTGGCGGAGTGGAAGGTTACATGTACGCCCAGTATCTTGATGTTCCGGCCTCCGTTAAAGGCAAAGTCACCGCAAGCACGCTTAATGTGCGCAGCGGCGCATCAACCTCGTCAACCGTAATAGGCAAACTGCCTAAAGACTCCGCAGTTGAGATTGTAAAAAAGGGCGCCGTGTGGCATACGATTAAGTTTAAATCATCTACTGCGTATGTTTATGCGTCATATATAAAACTGCAATAGCACACTGGTATAAAACGGCGCGCCTGAAATGCGCTGTTTTTTATTATTATTATTTTTTGGTTTGTTTATCCACAGGCGATAATGTGTACGCATGGGTTTGGTTGCAGCTTATAAATGCAGGCTTATTGCGTGATGTTATGGCTTATCCACAGAAGAAACCATGTTATCCACATACTTTGGTGGACAAACCACTTGCGGGCGCTTATGAATATTGGTTAAATATTTATGCCCGCACAGTTCAGTTGAAGCTCAAAACGCGCAAAATAATCAGTTTTAAAACGGGTGATAAAAAATGCCCCCGTTTTGCTGGGGGCATCAGGTTTAGAAGTTGTTTCTGTCCCGATAGCTTTTGCGTACGGGGGTGCGCGGACTAAGCCGTTTTTTAGCGGCTGGTTTGCGCGGGGTGCGAACATTAGAACGCCCTTTTTGCCACAACACAATTAAAGTTACCCCGACGCCAATAATGAGCAACACCAATACGCCCGCAACAATAAGCAAAACGCCGGTCGTTCCAATACCGTCCGATAAAGGAGGCAGCGTTACCGCATCGTCAAAGTCGGGCGTTGGTTCGGCGGGCAAAAGTATTGTCACTGTAATCGGTTCGGCGGATTTGTTATAGATGTTTCCGTCAATATCGGTTGCGGTCAGCACAAAATTATATTCTGTGGTTTCATCGATATTTTGTGACCATTGGATCTGCTGCCGCTCGCCCGGATTAAGCTGAGAAGTCGCGAATATGTTTCCTATGTGTTCCTCGTCAACCCGCACATCCGAAAGCGTATACTCCGAAAAATTTTGAACATAACCCGAAAAGTTGACAACGCCTGCGGACGCCAACTGCTGCCTGTCGGCAGTTATTGACAGGCTTAAGTTTTCGTTAACCGCCTCTGTTTCCACGGGCAATCTGATGCTGACGGTTGAGCTTACGTTTTTAATCTCGCCCATGTGGTTGGTTAACGTAAAGGTAAACGTCACTTCCGTTGAAACCTCGAAAGAACGTTTATAGGTTGCCGAATACGTATCGCCGGGCTTGAGCCGTTTAGAGGGAAACTTTTCGTTTTCGCCGTTTACGGATACGCCCATGTTTGTATAAGATATGTTACCGTTATTGGTTATCGTCACTACAAACGTGACCTCCTCGCCCGGGTTCGGGGTTCTTTTGTCCGGCTCTACCGACAACAACACCCCGGGGGATTCAAGCACAATTGTGACAGGCTCAAAATTAATTGTCTTCGACTCGCCATTTGCGCTGTACGATATTGTTGGTGTAAATGTAATATCTGCGTCCGGCATGTTAAAGCTGTAGTCGAAGTTCCAAGCCTGACCGGGAGTTAAAGTTGCGGGCTCTTTAAAAGGCTTGCCCGAATTCAGCCCGGCCGCGCTGACTTTAACCGAGGTAACGTCAACATTGCCCTGGTTTTCTAATTTTACAGAAAGCTTTATGGAATCGCCTTTAGCCGCCATGGTGCGGTTAGGCTTTATTGTAGCGCTAAGTTTTACATCAATTTTTCTGCGTACCGTTACCTTAATTGTAGCAAGCACCGAGCCGTTTCCGGACTTGACGTGAAAGGTGAGAGGAACATCGAGCATATTATCCTCTACTTTCATTTTGAAGCTGCCTTCCTTAGCCATATCTTTCAGATTTCCAAGCTCCGCCATAGGCTCTAAGCTTAGATCATAAAAGATAGCGCAATCTGAATATTCCGTACCGGTGTCGTTAATAACTTTATATACAAATTTAACACTTGCGCCCTTAGAAAGCTCGGCAGGATCGGGCGTTATGCTAAATTTTACAACATCGTCCGCCAGCGCCGGACCACCAATACTGACTAAGGCTAAAGACAACACTATCGCCGTAATAAGTATGGCTATATATCTTTTCAAAATTATATCCTCCTTTATTGTTAAGACCGCACGCTTAAGCCAAAAATCATGATTTATTTTATAGTAATGCAGCCCAAAAGTCAATTCGCGCAGGAGCGCTAAAACGTCCGGGCGGCAAAATAAAAAAGGCCGAAAGTTAAGACTTTCAGCCTGAATAGAAATTTATTAGCTCTGTGATATAAAGTAAATGTCTTCGCCGGGGATATGCCCGCCAACCGAATCGGGGTTGCTAAGATACATCAGCTCGAAATAATTATCAAGAATTTTGGCGCATGCGGCATCGGTAACAAAGGATATCCCGCACCGGGGTATTGCGGCTTTGGCTATTTCTTTGGTGCCAACTATTTCTTTTGCAGCTATATCAACGGCAGCCTTTTCGGTTTCGTTAACCACATATTCAACCGACTCGCCATAATCCCGGATAAGGTGCTGCATCGCTTCGCTATCATCGGCGAATGCGCTGCTTACAATTGTTACTCCCATAGGCATTCCGGCGTCATCGCCAAATATTTTGCGCCATTCATCGTTTAAATCAATTTTCACGGACACATCGGGGTTCTTAGCAAGAATTGTGGAGACGAACGGCTCGGGCACAAGCGCAAGGTCAACATCTCCGGCGGCCATGGCGTTAGCTAAATCGGAATGAGCGCCCATATATTTAACTTCAACGTTATCAATTCCGTTATGTGCAATTATTTTATCGATTGCATATTCGGGTGTTGCGCCCTGGCCTGTTGAGTATAGAACTTTGCCCGACAAATCGCCTATGTTATTGACGCTGTCTCCATTTTCGAGTATGTACAATACTCCCATGGTGTTTACCGCAACTATTTTTATGCCACCCTGCATTTTGTTGTACAGCACTGCGGCAACATTGGACGGAATGGTTGCCACGTCAACTTCTCCGCTTATAACTTTTGGTGTGATCTGGTCGGGAGTGTTGTAGATTTCAACTTCGTATGCTTCGTTGTCTATCAATTGTACAATCCCCATGCCTGTCGGGCCTGCAAGAGTCGCAACTTTAATCGGCTGCGCGGGCGTTTGCGGCTGCTGCGTGCCCGCTGCGCAAGATGCCAACAGAACAATCAGCGTTACAAACAAAACGCTAAAAAACAAATTTTTCTTCATGATTTACATACTCCTTTAATATTCTTTTTTTGAGATTGCGGTTTTAACCTGCACATCGGGCAGCGCGCCTATTTTACCCGTTAAGCTGTTTATATCGTCAAGTTCGCCGGCCACCGTAATTGTGATTATTGTTATGTTATAATCGTCGAGCGGAAGCCCCATCCTTCCTTTTACGATGCCTTTAAAATCAGCTACTACGGTGTTAAAACCCGATTGGGACCGCTTTGGATTTTCAAGTATCGTACTGATGACTGCTATTCTTTTCATCCATAACCCCCTTTGTATTATTTCCAAGGAAACAAAAAACCCGCTCGAAAGGCAGGCAATATTATGGATACTAATATGCAACATGCCTTCCGGTTAAGACTAATCTGCACCGTCAGAAACACTTTGTTTACAAGCAGGCGTTATCGTTTCCCAGCTATGTGAATAATATCACAATAAGAACTGAAAAGCAACGGGTTTAAAAAATAAATTTTATTTTTTGTTGCAAAAGCGCAAAGGCGGTTCTATTTGGAAAGGCTCTCGTAAGCGTATTTGTAGATAAAAGGGGCTATATCCTTCCATTTGGAAACAAACTCTTTAGCAGAATTTTGCGAATATGTTATCAGATTAAGCTCAAAAACCGGAACTTGGTTTTCTAACACCTTAAGCATCACTTTATATTCGCCTTCGTCAATTTTGATATAGTCTGCGAATAGTTCCGTTTCAAGTTTTAGCTCATCCCTGTTTTTTTCGCAATAGTCATCAATAGACTTGCGCATGGAAGCAGGCAGCTCTTTTTCAAGATAAAAAACCGTCGTTTTACCCTGTTCGGTCAGCGATAAGAATACGCCGCTTGGGGTATCGCGTTTCTCTATAAGGCTGCTTTCAAAAAGCTCAAAAATGCACTCTTTTAAATCAAAATAGCTTATCCAGCCGTTATCCGATACTATGCGCAGTATTTGCAGTTCTGACAGCTGAATATTTATTGTTTTAAGAAGATACAATATTAACAACTTATTTTGCGCAATAGCTTCAATTTGCATTATGGCCTCCCGGCGAAACATATAATTTATTATACCATATTTTTTAATATAGTACAGTAAATATGGTATCGCATAATAGAGCGATCACTACATATTGATAATTTTAACTAAAGCGGAACAAAAAAGGACCACACGGCAGCCGCCGCTGGCGTGTAATAAAGTACCAGTTGAAATCTACAGGCAGATAACAAAAGTTAAAAATGTATTGATTTACCCGCCGCATTGTGTATAATATGAAATGCGGCTTTATGGGGTTATAGCTCAGCCGGTTAGAGCGCTACGTTGACATCGTAGAGGCCGTTGGTTCGATCCCAATTAACCCCACC
>CAYTUG010000023.1:0-24190 GCA_964441275.1 uncultured Christensenellaceae bacterium
GGAATCCTTGCTTATTTTTTATACTCCACTGTTACATATCATTGTACAACCTACAAGTTTCACGTGTAAAAATAACATTGCAAAAATCCAATTAACAACCATACAACGTTACGGTATGGCTTCATAGCGTCAATCGGATTAACAAACGCTTTTTCTAAATAAAATACGGTTTATGCCCAACCGTCATTTGATGCGGTTAATTGCTGGTCAACAGCCAAAGCTATGGCTATCTCAAGCCTTTTTTTCTGCATTTTGCAACCTATTTCATAAGGTTCGTTTATATCCCCGTTAATGTTTAAATTCGCCGCTGCGCAGCCGCCGCTGCAATAGTATTTCGCCCAACACGACGAGCATTTTGCTATGTTTGTTATGTTGCATTCTTCAAAACGTTTCGCGATATTTTCGTCTATCCCGCATTCAAACACGCTGCCCATTTTATACTCGGGACGCGATACCAACTGATGACACGGGTATATATCCCCGAAAGGAGACACCGCGACATATTCGGTGCCCGCCCCGCAACCGCGTATACGCTTAAGCCGGCACGGGCCTGCGTTTAAATCAACCATAAAATGAAAAAACGTAAAGCGTTGTTCTCGCCTCCGCAAAACATATTTTTCAGCTAATCTTTCATACTCTGAAAATATTGTCGGAAGGTGTTTCTCTTTTATTGCGTTTTCGCCCAAAGTGACAACCGGCTCGATAGAAACGCCCGTAAAACCCAAATCGGCAACATGCAGCACATCTTGAGAAAAATCCAAGTTGTCCGCAGTAAACGTACCCCTAACGTAATATTCACCTGCTCTGTCGGCAAGCAGCCTTTTTGCGTTTTTAGCTACCTTCTCGTAACTGCCGCGCCCGTCCACAGTTTTACGGACAGCATCATGCACGTGCGGTCTGCCGTCGATGCTAACGACAATATTGTCCATCTCACGCCTTAGGTATTCCGCCATCTCTTCGGTCAAATGGTATGCATTGGTTGTTACCGTGAACCTAAAGTGTTTATTAAACCGCTTTTCTTTGCCGCGCGCATAGGCCACCGTTTTTTTCAGCACTTCAAAATTAAGCAGCGGCTCGCCCCCGAAAAAATCTATTTCAATGTTGCGCCGCGCTCCCGATATGTCAGTGACAAAGTCTATAGCGGCTTTTGCGGTCTTTTCGCTCATCAGCCCTCGCCTGCCCGCAAACGCCCCTCCCTTTGCGAAACAATATTCACACCGCAAGTTGCAATCGTGAGCCAAATGCAGGCACATTGCCTTTACAACATTGCCGGGCAAAGCTGTATCCGGATCGGGCTGTGAAAACAACAATCCGGATTGTTTTAATTCCGCCAGCTCGTCCATTACCCCGCCGCCTTTGCTTACCGCCGCGTATATGTCGCCGCCCTGCGCTTCAAGCCGTTCTAACTCTACAAGGACATTATAAGCCAAAGAATCAGGCATGTGTATGCTGCCCGATTCAACGTCAAGAACATATTGTTTGCCGCCGTGTTCAAATGCGTGAATCAATTTTTCTCCTCTTAAAAAACAAAAAAGCGGGCATTCCGCTTTTTATGGTGCATCGCGTTTTAGCGATATTTCTTTTCACAATGCTGATTGGCAAGTGTGCACGAAGTTTTGCAAGCGGATTGGCACGAAGTTTGGCACTCGCCGCAGCCGGTATTCTGTTTCTTTTCTTTTAAACTGCCTTTAATAACTGTTTTAATATGTTTCATCGGAAGCCCTCCTAAATGCAAATTACAGCCGCTTTTATATTGATTATATAATAAACAACTACGGAATTGCAACTTATTGTTTGGCTCTTCTGGTGGGCATTAACTTTTTCTTTGGTTTCTTGCGGCCAATCTTAATAAAGTTTACTATTATTATGGCAAAAACCATGCCTATAAGCAGCCCCATCAGAATGTCCGAAAACAGCAACGCAACATTACCAAATACGCCTTCAATAAGCGAGAACGAAATATAGCTTAACAATATAAACATAGCGCCCGAAAGGCCGCCGGTTATCCAGTGCTTTTCTTCAATCCCCTTGATTGCAAAATATGACGCCGCCATTATTCCGCCAATTTTTATAATTTGGTTGATAGGCGCTATAATGCCGTCTGAAAGGCCTGTTTCTTTGATAATCAGCGCAAATAAAAGAATAACCGCAACCGTAAAAACCATAGAAATAAGTGTGCCTTTTATAGCGTTTTTAAAAAACTTTGATATAACGGTTTTTTTTGTTTTTTTCTCCGCCGCTTTAGCATTCATACGCACATCTCCCTTCATTTATATATAAATATGTGCGCATATTAGCCTTTATGACGTAAAGCCTCGCTAAAAACAATTGAGTTTATCTTACGGCAAAAAAAATAGGGCGGAACGTAAGTTCCGCCAATAGTAGGGGTATTGGGGACAATATTGGGGTTACAGATTAACAATCTATCTTGCAAGCTCAATGCTTATCGACACTTTGTCTTTACACTCTAAAGTTTGATAGCTTACCTTAACTCCTGATTTTTTTATGCGGGACAGCGCTTTTTTTATGGTGTTGATATATATCCTATAGTCGCGCACTATGCAAACCACTTTTTGGTTGCTAAGATCGGCCGGCACCTCTCCATATAGTTTTGAAAGCAATCTTTCAACCTGTTCTTCGGTAGATTTAACGGAAAGGTTTTTTTGCATTACATCCTTTATTAGTTTTAGCTGCGCCTCTTCATTGTGCAGCCTTAAAAGCGCCCGGGCATGCCGTTCGGTAAGTCTATACAAAAGCACCAGCTCTTTTACGCTGCACGGCAGTTTAAGCACCCGCATTTTGTTTGCGATTGTGCTTTGGTTTTTTCCCAGCCTCCTCGCAAGTTCCTCTTGGGTTAGCCCATGCTCCTTCATAATGCAAAGGTACGCCTCCGCTTCTTCAAAAAAATGCAGGTTTTCCCGCTGCAAATTTTCTATCAGCGCAATCATTGCGCTATCTTCATCTATTGCAGATTGAACAAAAGCCTTGATATGAGTAAAACCCGCTTTGCACACCGCCCTCCAACGCCTTTCGCCTGCAATAATCTCGTAATAATTGTGGCTTGACTTTCGCACGGTGATTGGCTGCAAAAGACCGTATTGTTTAATGGAATGCGCAAGCTCCCATATGCTCTCTTCCGCAAACACCCGCCTTGGCTGATATGGGTTCGGCTTGATGTAATCTACGGGTAATATCTCTAATTCAGCTTCCGCACTTTTATCAATACTAAATTTTCGCATACTTTCTGCGGGTTTTTGCAATTTCAACACTATTAAAACACTCCTTTACACTGCGCATGGCGCAAAACAAAATCATAAAAAATAATTAGCATTATATATTCGTTTATTAAACTTTTTTGATACATTAATGTATTCTATGCACATTTCGGCACAAAAAGGAAGACTCCTTTATAGATGTCAATGGTTCTGAAATATCGACAAAAATAGTTGCTGGCTGGCACCAAATGTGCGAAATTTGTCGATTGCAAAATCACAAAGTTCAGCGCAAAAACTGTATCAATGCGCAGGTGGAGGCATTTGAAACAATACGCATTTTTAAAAACAAAAATCCGGTTAATGTATTTTGTCAATTGCGGGGGAACGTTGGCTATTACAGTTTACATTTAACTTAAACAGCGTTACTTTATTTGAAATACGCCAGTTACCCTGTCCCGAAAGGCTAAACCCAAGCTAAACCACTGCCCCGGCACTATGCCCTCGGATATTAGTTTATCTGTTACAGTGCGAAATGCAATCTGTTCCGAATTGTTCTCTTTGCTTAAATGCCCAAGCAAAACGGACGAAACCCCCGCACGGGCCAACCGCAGCGCCGCATCCGCCGCATCGTCGTTGGAAAGATGACCCCTGCGCGACTTAATTCTTTTTTTAAGTGCGGCGGGATATCTTCCTGTCTCAAGAAGGTCGGTGTCATGATTGGCTTCAAGCAAAACAAGATCACACGAATGCAGCTTAATTTCTACCGATTTTGGAAAATAACCAAGATCGGTTGCTATTGCAATTTTGCGCGAACCGCATGATATACAAAACCCGACAGGATCGGCCGCATCGTGCGGTATGTCAAATGGTTCTATCAGAAGCTCATCAATATAAAACCCGCTTTTCGATATGTTGCGCATATGACGGCTTTTAATGTTGCCTAACCTTTCCCCACCTGCCTCAAAAGTCTGCGCGGTTGCATAAACGGGTATTTGGTATCTGCGCGATAATATTCCCGCCCCTGCGGTATGGTCGGCATGTTCGTGCGTTATTAGAATACCTTTTATACTTTTAATATCTTCCCCTATGCAACGCAGAGCTTGCTCGATACGGCGGCCGGAAACCCCTGCGTCTACAAGTATCTTGGTTGCCGATGAGCTTACAAGCATACAATTGCCTGACGAACCCGAAAACAGAGGAGAAATAGAAAATTCCATTGTATAGTCATCCTTTCGATTGCTCATTATAACATGCATGTTTGAGTATTTGCTATGTTGTTGCTTAAAAAGTTATGTTTATGGTAAAGTAATTAAAAAAGGACATTGCGCCATGCAATCATGCGTTCAAGTATATACGGGAGACGGCAAAGGCAAGACGACTGCGGCGGTTGGGCTTGCCGTCAGGGCCGCCGGGCACGGTTTGTCCGTTAAGTTTGTACAGTTCCTAAAATGTGAAGTATCCGGCGAAATTGGCATACTGAAGAATATTAACGGAATAGAAATTTTGCGTAGCGTTGCCATACCAAAATTTTTTAATCAGCTAAGCGATAACGAAAAGTCGAATATGAGGGCTGATGCAAAAGCCGCGCTTGTAAAAATCAAAAGCTGGTTAAATTCCGCAGACGTTCTGATTATTGACGAAGCGATGGCGGCTTTATCGTTGGGTTTGCTTGAGCTGCACAAATTAATTGATATAATAGAAAACCGGGGCAAAACCGAAATAGTGTTGACGGGACGCGATGCGCCCGAACAGATTATAAAGCGCGCGCAGCTTGTTACCGATATGCGCTCAATCAAACATTATTTTGAAAGCGGCAGACGCGCTAAAAAAGGTATTGAGTATTGAACCGGCTTTTAGACATAAAACGACAAAAAACATTCTTTGACATAAAGTGCTGACGATATATAATAGTAAGCAAGAAGATATGGCTATATATTAAACGGAGGGACAATAATGAGTAGTTCGATTAACGATATTTTGCTTGAGGACTTTCAAAGCGTTGTTGGCGAGATGCTTATAAGAAACAGAAGCGTGCTTGATATAATTAGCAAAATGCAAACAAGCACGGGCAGGGTTAACCGCGCAGTCGTCAAGGCCGCAACACATTGCGGCTGTATAGAAATTGAAGGCAAAAAACAAACGTTTCCTGAAAAAGTTAGTATTGCAAACTTGAGCGAGCTGGTTTCTGCCCAGGTAAAAGGCAAGCTTTGCAACGATTGCCACAGAACAATAGAAAAAGAGATTGGCGGCGCACTTTTTTATATCGCGTCTCTATGCAACACTTTTGGCATAAGCTTGTATGACGTTGTGCTCAGAGAAAAGGAAACGTTAAATACCCTCGGCAAATATAGTTTAAGATAAATACCAAAGCGGTTTACATATATGCCAACCAACCCTATAATAAGAAAACCACAAAACTCATTCCCGTTTTGTTGACATGAAAAAACGTTTGTGATATTATTTTTACTTGAGCCGCACGGAAATGGTTAATAAACTCCGCATAAAAAGGATACCATCACGGCGAGACTGGAAAGAGGAGGTATAACCAATGTATGCTGTTTTTGAAACAGGCGGGAAGCAGTATAAAGCGTCTAAAGGCGATACGCTAATTGTTGAAAAGTTAGATTTGGAGCCGGGCAAAACGTTAAGTTTCGATGCTTTAGTTGTATCAAATGGTGATAAGGTGCAAATAGGCACTCCGGTTGTTAAAGGCGCAAAGGTCCGGGCTAAGGTTTTAGAGCATGGCAAAGAAAAAAAGGTTGTTGTTTTTAAATTTAAACCTAAGAAAAACTACCGGAAAAAGCAAGGTCACAGGCAACCGTTTTCCAAAATCCAGATAACGGCCATTACGTCGACTGACAAAGAAGCGGCGGCGGAATAGAATTGCAATACTTTATAGAAAGCGAGGTGCAGCAGAATTGGCTCATAAAAAAGGTGTTGGAAGTTCTCGAAACGGAAGAGACAGCGAAAGCAAACGTCTTGGCGTCAAAAGGGGCGACGGGCAGTTTGTGTTGGCTGGCAATATTTTAGTTAGGCAAAGGGGAACAAGGCTGTATCCCGGCAACAACGTAGGCATTGGAAGGGATGACACTCTGTTCTCTCTTGTAGACGGCAATGTGAAGTTTGAGCGTAAGGGGCGCGATAAAAAGCAGGTTAGCGTTTACCCTGCATGAATGCAAACGATTGTAACAGGCTCGCGCAATGCAGAGCCTGTTTTTTGTAACATGGGCAGCATACAAGACCGAATGATGTACCTATCATAAGGAGCACAGTGCATGAATATTAATCGAATAAAACATATACCTTCCGCGCAGGAGATAACTCTGCAAATTCCATTTCCGGCGCATCTTAAAAGCATAAAAGAAAAACGTGATGCGGATATAAGAAATATATTCGAAGGCAAAGACAAAAGGATGCTGCTTATCATTGGGCCTTGCAGTGCGGACAGCGAACGTTCCGTATGCGAATATATAGGCAGATTGGCGGCTGTACAGCAAAATGTAAATGAAAAGATAGTAATTGTTCCAAGAATTTATACCAATAAACCAAGAACAACAGGAGAAGGTTACAAAGGTATGGTACACCAGCCGGACCCTGAAAAAAATACGGATTTGTATGAAGGTATAAAAGCAATAAGGAACCTGCACATAAAAGCGCTGAGCGAGTTTTATATGCCCGCTGCAGACGAAATGCTGTACCCGGAAAACTATTTGTACTTATCCGATGTGCTCGCTTATAATGCAATAGGCGCACGCTCGGTAGAAAACCAGCAGCACCGGCTTACCGCAAGCGGCGTTAATACTCCGGTAGGTATGAAAAACCCAACCAGCGGGGATTTATCGGTAATGCTTAACTCGATTAAGGCAGCCCAAATGAGCCACAGGTTTATATATTCCGGTTTTGAAGTTGAAACGACCGGCAATCCGTATGCTCACGCTATATTGCGCGGGGCGGTTGATTATTACGGGCGCTGCATACCAAACTATCATTATGAAGACTTGATTCGTTTTGCAAAAATGTACTTAGAGCAGAAATTAAAAAACACTGCGATAATTATTGATACCAATCACGCTAATTCCAATAAGCAGTTTTTCCAACAACCAAGAATAGTAAGAGAAGTGTTGATGAGCACCAAGTACGATTCAACGTTAAAAAAGTTAGTGAAAGGCTTTATGGTTGAAAGCTACATCGAAGAGGGAAGCCAAGGGATAGGCGGCAATGTTTATGGCAAATCAATAACCGACCCTTGCCTTGGTTGGCGGGATTCGGAAAAACTAATATATAGAATAGCCGAAAGCGTTTAAAATATGGATTATGTTTTTAGCAACAAACGCGCGACTATAAAAGGGCTCGAAAACTTTTCTTTGGCGCAGTGCCTTGATTCGGGTCAAACGTTTCGATGGAGACCGTTTAAGAATGGGTTTTTTGGCGTGGCTTTAGGGTGCGCAGTATATGCAGAACAAAATGGCGGTACTCTGACTATTGACGGCGTTGATGAGCGTAAAGCGCGCGAATTTATACGCTATTTTGATTTGGAACGCGATTATTCCGCTTTGCAGCAACACTATTCTTTTGACCCGTTTATCAGAGACGGGATATCATATGCAAGCGGCTTAAGAGTGCTGGCGCAACCTTATTTTGAAACCCTTATTACTTTTATAATATCGGCCAACAACAATATCGCGCGCATTAAACGTATTGTTGAAGCGCTTTGCGCTAAGTTTGGCCCGAATTTAGGAAAAGCCGTTTACGGTTTTCCCACGGCCGCAGCGCTTTCGAAGGCAACGCTGGAAGAACTTTTCGAATGTGGTACGGGGTACAGAGCGCGCTACATCAAAGCCACCGCAAAAATGATAACCGAAGGATTCGAGCTTGATGAAATCGCCAAATTGCCTTACGAAGCGGCAAGAAAGGCGCTTACTGTCTTGCCGGGGGTAGGGCTAAAAGTCGCTGATTGCGTCGCTCTTTTCGGTTTCTCATTTCTGCAGGCGTTTCCATTTGATGTGTGGATGAAAAGAGTGCTTAGCAGCATTTACGGTTACGGCGGCACTACCGACGCACATTTACGCAAGTTTGTAGATGAAAAATTCGGCGCTTACGCCGGAATTGCGCAGCAGTATCTTTTTCATTATGCCCGCAACCACAAAAATATGTTATGCAATCCTTAGAATTATAATAAATTAAACCGCATAAACATCAATCAAAACGGTTTATCTTGTGCCGTTAAGGAGAGCTGTTTTGGCGGTTGTTGAACGATTGGGCGCGTTGATGTGGAGCCCTGTTATGCTTATGCTTTTTGTAGGCACAGGGTTATATTTTTCTGTCAGGCTCAAATTTCTGCCGATTAGAAAGCTGTTTTTAGGTATACGCACCGCTTTTACCCATAGCAGCGGCAAGGGCGAAATCCCCGCCTTTTTTGCTCTTATGACATCTTTAGGCGCAACTATTGGCTCGGGCAACATTGTAGGGGTCGCAACCGCATATGCTTTCGGCGGCCCGGGCGCAATATTCTGGATGTGGATATGCGCACTTGCGGGCATATCTACCGGATACGCGGAAGGCATAATAGCAATAAAATTTCGTGTTTTCATTAAAAACGGCCAGCTGCGGGGCGGCGCAATGTACGCGCTTGAAAACGGGCTTAAACGCAAAACTTTAGGGCGCTTTCTTGCCATTGCGTACTGCGTGTTCACGGTGGCGGCCGCTCTGTGCTCGGGAAGCATGGTGCAGGCTAACGCCGTTTCGGAATCCGTAACGTCTACGTTCAATTTAAACCCCGTAATAACCGCTATCGTCATAACCGCTGTAAGCTTCGCCGTTATTTTTGGAGGCCTTAAATCCGTATCATCGGTATCGGCAAGGTTAGTGCCTTTCATGGGCTTATTTTATATTATTGGCGGGGTTATTGTAATAATTCTCAATATCAGCCGGCTTGGCGCAGCCATCAGCTTAATTATTAAGCGCGCATTTTGTTCTCAAGCCGCGGTTGGCGGCGCTGCCGGCGCATCGGTAATGCTTGCAATGCGCTACGGGGCCGCCCGTGGCGTGTTTTCCAACGAAACGGGTACGGGGAGCGCATCAATAGCCTCTTCGGCAGCAATAACAGATTTTCCGGTCAGGCAGGGGCTTATACAAATGACCACCCCATTTTTCGATACCCTTTTGGTATGCACAATAACCGCGCTTGCTATTGCGTGCACTGATTCCTGGCAAAGCGGCGGCTTTGGCGCCGGCATTACAATAGCCGCGTTCGAATCCGGCTTGCCGGGCGCAGGCAAATATATAGTTTCAACAGGGCTTATACTGTTTGCTTTTACCAGCATATTAGGATGGTCTTTCTATGGCGAGCGTGCGCTTGAATATTTGGCGGGTTCGAACCGTTTCACATTTTTATACCGCATCATTTACTGCATTTTTGTTTTTGCCGGCGCCTTAGCGCCCCTTAAACTGGCCTGGGGATTAGCGGATATTGCAGTCCTGTTAATGTCGTTACCGAACTTGTTTTGCTTGCTCAGTTTGCGCCATATCGTTATACGAGAATCGCAATTGTTTTGGAGCAGACAGGGCGCCCGCAAAAGATATTTTACGCAGACAAAAAAGCCGACGCCCTTTTAACCAAGGCATCGGCTATGTTGCGTTTAGTTATTCTATAACCTCGGTAACAACGCCCGAGCCAACGGTTCTTCCGCCTTCGCGGATAGCGAAGCGCAAACCTTCTTCGATAGCTATCGGGGTGATCAACTCAATTTCCATTGTAATGTTGTCCCCGGGCATTACCATTTCCGTGCCTTCGGGAAGTTTAATGCTTCCGGTAACATCGGTTGTTCTGAAATAGAATTGCGGACGATAGCCGTTAAAGAAAGGAGTATGACGGCCGCCTTCCTCTTTTTTAAGAACATAGACCTGGCCCTTAAAATGTGTATGCGGCTTAATGGAACCCTTTTTTGCGAGCACCTGCCCACGCTCAATTTCCGTCCTTTGCACGCCGCGCAGCAGCAAGCCGACGTTATCTCCCGCCATTGCCTGGTCAAGCAGTTTTCTAAACATCTCAACGCCGGTCACAACAACTTCGCGGGTTTTTTCGGTCATACCAACGATCTCAACGGTATCCTGAACTTTTATGGTTCCCCTTTCAACTCTGCCAGTGGCAACCGTACCCCGCCCGGTGATTGAGAATACGTCCTCAACAGGCATCAAGAAAGGTTTGTCGGCGTCTCTTTCGGGGGTGGGTATGTATTTGTCTACCGCATCCATAAGCTCGAAAATAGGCTGACATGCCGGATCTTCTTTTGCGTTCTTGCCTTCCACCAAAGCGTTCATAGCCAAAAGCGCGCTGCCTTTGATAACCGGTATATCATCTCCCGGGAAGTCGTAAGTCGAGAGAAGATCTCTAACTTCCATCTCCACAAGCTCAAGCAGTTCGGGATCGTCCACCTGGTCGGTCTTGTTTAAAAACACAACGATGTATGGAACGTTAACCTGGCGCGCAAGCACTATATGCTCTCTTGTCTGGGGCATGGGGCCGTCTGCTGCGGATACGACTATTATTGCGCCGTCCATCTGTGCAGCTCCGGTTATCATGTTTTTGACGTAGTCGGCGTGGCCTGGGCAGTCAACATGGGCATAGTGACGGTTGTCGGTCTCGTATTCAACGTGAGACGTACTTATCGTTATACCTCTTTCTTTTTCTTCAGGCGCTTTATCGATTTCGTCATATTTCATAACCTTTGCTTGTCCGCTTTGGGCGAGCGTCATTGTTATAGCAGCCGTTAGTGTCGTTTTGCCATGGTCTACGTGACCAATCGTGCCTATGTTTACATGAGGCTTTGTTCTTTCAAATTTAGCTTTTGCCATTAAATTTTTCCTCCTAATCGGTTCTTTATCTATTATTTTATTACGGTAAGCGTAGTTAGCGCTTTCGCTATTGCCTGCCGTTGACTGCCGGTCTTAAAGTACTCCGGTTACCTTGTCTGCCAAGCTTTTTGGCACTTCGCTGTAATGCGAAAACTGCATTGTAAACGTCCCCCGCCCTTGTGTCCGGCTGCGAAGATCTGTCGCATACCCAAACATTTCCGACAGCGGTGCATTGACGTGTACAACCTGGGCGCCGCTGCGCATTTGCGTTCCTTCTATGTGGCCGCGTCTCGAGTTAAGATTACCCATTACATCGCCAAGGTAATCATCCGGAACAATTACTTCAACAGCCATAACCGGCTCAAGCAGCACAGGATCCGCCTTTTTCATGGCGTTTTTAAACGCCATCGAGCCTGCAACTTTAAACGCAATTTCGGACGAATCCACCTCGTGGTAAGAACCGTCAACAAGCGTAACCCTAAAATCCAACACTTCAAAACCGGCAAGAACACCGTTCTTTGAAGCTTCTTTAATACCTTCGTTTACAGCGGGTATATACTCTTTCGGTATAACGCCGCCGACAATTTTATCTACAAACTCGTAACCGCTGCCGGCCGCGAGCGGTTCAAGCTCTATAACCACATGCCCGTACTGACCGTGCCCGCCCGTCTGCTTTTTATAAATACCTTCGGCGGAAACGGTCTTTCTGATTGTTTCGCGATACGAAACCTGCGGTTTGCCAACCTTGCCCTCAACTTTATATTCGCGCAGCATCCTGTCTACAATTATTTCAAGATGAAGCTCGCCCATTCCCGCAATAATTGTTTGCCCCGTCTCTTTATCCGTATATGTACGAAACGTTGGGTCTTCTTCGGAAAGCCTTAATAGCGCCGCAGCCATCTTATCCTGACCCGCTTTTGTCTTAGGCTCTATGGCAACTTCTATTACCGGCTCGGGAAAGTCCATAGTTTCAAGCACAATAGGGTGTTTATCATCGCAAAGGGTATCCCCGGTAGTAATCTGTTTAAACCCCACCATTGCGGCTATATCGCCGGCATGAACCTCTTCTATCTCTACACGCGCATTTGCGTGCATTTGCAGCAATCTGCCTATCCTCTCGCGCTTACCCTTAGTTGAATTGTATACATAGCTTCCGGATTTTAGCGTACCTGAATAAACACGGACAAACGCAAGTTTACCCACAAATGGATCCGCCATTATCTTAAAAGCTAACGCAGAAAAAGGAGCGGAATCGTCCGCTTCGCGGGTTTCGTCCTCGTCCTTCGAATTTTTGCCAACTATGGGAGGTATGTCGAGCGGCGAAGGCATAAAATCTACAATGCAATCAAGCAGCGGCTGAACGCCTTTATTTCGGTATGATGAACCGCAAGTAACCGGCACAATATCAAGCGCTATGGTAGCCTGCCTTATTGCCGCTATTAGCTCATCGCAGTTAATTTCGCTGCCCTCAAAATATTTTTCCAACAACTTATCGTTATATTCGGCAACCGATTCAATCAGCTTTTCACGATATTTGTCTGCTGTTTCTTTCATGTCGTCAGGAATGGCAATTTCCTCAGGCTTGGCGCCAAGGTCATCAACAAATATGGTGGCTTTCATATTGATAAGATCAATAATACCTTTAAAATCATCTTCCTTGCCTATTGGAAGCTGGATAGGCACAGGGTTTGCCTTAAGCCTATCTTTTATCATTTGCACAGTATTTAAAAAATCCGCGCCCATGATATCCATTTTGTTTACATACGCCATGCGCGGCACATGATATTTTGTGGCTTGCCGCCAAACAGTTTCCGACTGCGGTTCAACGCCGCCCTTTGCGCAGAATACTGCGATGGCGCCGTCAAGCACGCGAAGCGAGCGTTCTACCTCTACCGTAAAGTCAACGTGCCCGGGCGTGTCAATAATGTTGATGCCGTGACCTCTCCATTCGGCCGTTGTAGCCGCGGATGTAACAGTGATTCCACGTTCTTGCTCTTGCTCCATCCAGTCCATAACCGCATCTCCATCGTGCACCTCTCCAAGCTTGTACGTTCTGCCTGTATAAAAAAGCACCCGCTCCGTAGTAGTGGTTTTGCCCGCGTCAATATGTGCCATTATGCCTATATTTCTTGTTTTTTCAAGCGAATATTTTCTTGGCAAAGTTACTCTCCTACCATCTGTAATGCGCAAAAGCCTTATTGGACTCGGCCATCTTATGCGTATCTTCGCGTTTTTTCACGCTGCCGCCCGTGCCGTTATAAGCGTCCATAATCTCTGCCGCTAACCTTTGTTTCATTGTGCGTTCATTTCTTTTTCTGGTATAGATAATCAACCATCTGATACCAAGCGTCTGCCGGCGTTCCGGCCTTACCTCTATAGGAACTTGATAAGTAGCGCCGCCTACCCTTCTCGCCTTAACCTCAAGCACAGGCATTATATTCTCCATAGCCTTTTCGAATACCTCAACAGGGTTAAGGCCCAATTTTTCTTTTATAATATCGAACGCATCATAGCATATTTTCTGCGCCGTACCCTTTTTACCATCAAGCATAACCTGGTTGATAAGCTTAGTTACTACTGTAGATTTATAAATAGGATCGGGCAGAACTTCATGCTTTGGTGCGCTTACGCGTCTTGGCATTTTATGCTCTCCTAACTAATTACTTTTTAGGCCGCTTAGCTCCGTACTTAGAGCGCGCCTGTTTTCTGTTGGCAACGCCCGCACTGTCAAGCGCGCCCCTGACTATATGATATCTAACGCCCGGCAAGTCTTTAACCCTGCCTCCTCTTATTAGCACAACTGAATGCTCCTGAAGGTTGTGGCCAATACCCGAAATATAAGCGGTGCCTTCCATTCCATTAACTAAGCGCACTCTTGCTATCTTTCTTAAAGCGGAGTTAGGTTTTTTAGGCGTCATGGTTCTTACCGTTAAGCAAACGCCCCTTTTCTGAGGACATTGTTTTAAAATAGGTGAAGCGCTCTTTGTTTGAGCCGTTTTCCTACCTTGTTTAACTAACTGATTTATAGTCGGCATGTTTTGTTTTTCACCTCCTTCGCTAAGATAATATTTATTTGCACCCCTTTGCAACCCACATAAGGGGAATTTGGCCTTCACTCGTTTTTAAAAACACCCGCGCATGCACTGCCCACGTCTATTCCGCAAGCGCTGCCAATCTGATGCATTGTATACGAGCTATCATATGGTATACTGTGCTTGTCGCATTCAGCTGACACTCTTATGGCAATGTCTTCATCCGCATCGTTAGCAATGTATACTTTTTTTAGCGTTGCTTTGCGCGCATACCTTATAACCTGTTTTAGTCCCGCAACGCGATTCTTTGTGTTTAGCAATTCCTGCACCATACTAAATGTTGTTTACCCTCCGCAAAAAGCAAAAAAAGCGCACAGCAGAGCCATTTTAACACCGGTAAAAAACATTGTCAATGCTTAATACCACCGTTTTATGTCAGTTTTGTTGCTGCTCTTTTTGCTCTTTTCCGCAAATATCCGAAATTCTTTTTATAACCGGTTTTTTAGAAAATATGAAACGGGTTATCTGGCCTTCGTCTTGCACTGTAAACCATCCGTTTGCCTTCATCTTTGCACACACCGGTATTTCAAACACATTAAAACATGTTTGCTTGCTCTTTTTTGTAACATACATAGCGCTTACTATTTTACTTACGATGTAGCCTATTATTCCGCCTATTAAAACCACGGCATACGGAATAACCGGGTTATTATTGATTGCAGGTATAAAACAAAGGCCAATGGAAACGGCTAAAAACGATAACAGCGTGCCCCATTTTATAATCTCAAGCCTTCTAAATATGCTTCTGCAGCTGCCGCATATCGAAATAGATACAGGCAGCAACGAGCCTATCCTCTGCCTTACCTTTTTACCCATACCAAAAAACATGCCCGTTTTGCTTTCAGGCTCGCTATGGGCCAAATCGGCAATCGCATAGGTTAAGCGGCTGTTCTTGTGCTCACCCTTACAGAAGCAACATTCCTCTCCCGAGAGCGTGTCAAAGTTCTCCGGCAGCAAAGAAAGAGTTACCTTGAAGCTGTCGAGCGCCTTTATAGCCTCATCTTTGTCTTTAAAGTTGCTTATATAGCATTCTTTGCATTCTTTATCAAGCCATTTGCAAAGTTCGCTGTCGCTTATGGCACATTTATCGTTTTTAATCAAATTACGCCCTCCAGTCAAAAATCTTTATAGCGGCAATTCCGAGCCTAAATCTTCATCATAATCGTCAAACCCGCCTAAATATTGCACGCCTGCGCTTTCAAACCGCAACGATACGTCTTCATTCAGAATGTTTTTAATAACATCTATGTTTTTATAACGCTTCATACCCGTTCCGGCAGGTATAAGCTTGCCTATTATAACGTTTTCTTTAAGCCCTATCAACGGATCGGACTTACCCTTGATAGCCGCCTCGGTGAGCACGCGGGTTGTTTCCTGGAAAGACGCCGCGGAAAGGAACGAATCGGTCGCAAGCGAAGCTTTTGTTATTCCTAACAAAACCCGTTTGGCAGTTGCCAATTTTTTGTTATCGCGCATAACGCGTTCGTTTTCCTTATCAAAATGATGAATATCAACAAGCGAACCGGCTAACAAATCGGTATCGCCAGCGTCCTCAACTTTACATTTTTTCAGCATCTGCCTGATAATTATTTCTATATGTTTGTCTGAAATCTCAACGCCCTGCAGCCTATACACCATTTGCACCTCTTTTAAAAGGTAAGCCTGAACGCCTTTAGCGCCTTTTATTTTGAGTATGTCATTTGGATTTATTGAGCCTTCGGTTATCTCGTCACCCGCTTCAACAATATCGCCTTCTTTAACTTTAACCCTCGAGCCAAAAGGGATAGTATAAACTTCGGCGTTTCCATCCTCGGATGTAACCGTAACCTCTTGTTTTTTGCGCGCATCGCCAATCGAGACTTTACCCGCTATTTCGCTTATAACCGCCAACCCTTTAGGTTTTCTTGCTTCAAAAAGTTCTTCTACCCGGGGCAGTCCGTGCGTAATATCTTCGCCCGCAACCCCGCCGGTATGAAATGTTCGCATTGTCAGCTGGGTGCCGGGCTCCCCGATTGACTGGGCCGCTATTATCCCTACCGCCTCCCCTATGCTGACCAGCTCGCCGGACGACATATCCGCGCCGTAACATTTTGCGCATACGCCGTGTTGGGTTTTGCACGTAAGCACAGTGCGTATATAAGCGCCCTTTATGCCCGCTTTTTCTATCTTGCGGCAATGATCATAGGTTATCATTTCGTCGCTGCGCACTATTATTTCGCCTGTTTTGGTATCAACAATATCGGCAGCGGCAAAACGGCCGCCTACTCTGTCTATAAAAGGCTCGATTATTTCTTCGCCGTCTAACAAATCGCCAACGTAAACCCCCTGCGGAGTATCCGTATCTTTAAGACAATCGTGCTCTCTTATTATTACGTCTTGGCTTACGTCAACCAAACGACGCGTTAAATAACCCGAGTCCGCCGTGCGCAACGCGGTATCCGCAAGCCCTTTCCTGGCGCCATGCGTAGATATGAAAAATTCAAGAACCGTCAACCCCTCACGGAAATTTGCACGTATGGGAATTTCAATAATTTCGCCCGAAGGGTCAACCATCAACCCGCGCATTCCCGCAAGCTGTCTTATTTGGTTTGTAGACCCGCGTGCGCCCGAGCTTGCCATCATATACACCGGATTAAACGGGTTTAAGCTTTTCATGAGCGCATCGCTTATAGAATTTGTGGTATCCGCCCAAACTTTTATTACGTTCTCTCTTCTTTCTTTGTTGGTAAGATATCCGCGTTTGAATTTCTTTTCAATCTCAACAACCTTTTCTTCAGCTTTTTGAATATATTCGGATTTTTCTTCAGGCACAACAATATCGCTCACGCTTATAGTTATTGCGCCTATTGTAGAATAGTGAAACCCAAGCCTTTTAATGTTATCAAGCATTTCGGCGGTTTTTGTTTCGCCGTGTTTTCTGTAACAGAAATCAACTATCTTGCCAAGCTGTTTTTTATCGACAAGAGCATCAACCTCAAATAAAAACTCGTTGCCCGGCTGACTCCTGTCTACCATACCTAAGTTTTGAGGTATGGCATCGTTAAAAATAATGCGTCCGGGGGTTGTTTTAATCGTTTTGTGTTCTTGTTTGCCGTCAATCTGCTTAGTTATGCGCACGTCAACCATAGCTTGCAGATCAATTTGACCTGTTTGATAAGCTATAACCGCCTCTTCGGGCGATGCGAATACCGAGCCTTCACCCACCGCGCCTTCTTTATGTATAGTTAAATAATAGCTTCCAATAACCATATCCTGAGTCGGGCTTACAACCGGTTTGCCGTCTTGCGGTTTTAATATGTTGTTTGCCGCCAGCATAAGAAAACGACATTCGGCCTGCGCTTCTACGGAAAGCGGAACGTGCACCGCCATCTGGTCTCCGTCAAAGTCGGCATTGTATGCGGTGCAAACCAAAGGGTGCAGCTTTAAAGCCTTGCCCTCGACAAGCACCGGCTCAAACGCTTGAATTCCAAGCCTATGCAGCGTCGGCGCTCTGTTGAGCAATACGGGATGATCTTTAATTACTGTTTCAAGCACACCCCAAACTTCGGGGCGCACACGCTCTACCATACGTTTTGCGCTTTTTATATTGTGCGCCAAACCTTCTTCCACCAATTTTTTCATCACAAAAGGTTTAAACAACTCTAACGCCATTTCTTTTGGAAGACCGCATTGATACATTTTCAAATCGGGGCCTACCACTATTACGCTTCTTCCTGAATAATCAACGCGCTTTCCGAGCAGGTTCTGACGAAAACGCCCCTGTTTCCCGCGCAGCATATCGGATAAAGACTTAAGCGGCCTGTTTCCCGGACCGGTGACGGGCCGCCCGCGCCGGCCGTTGTCTATAAGCGCGTCCACGGCCTCTTGCAGCATTCGTTTTTCATTGCGCACAATAATATCGGGCGCCCTGAGCGAAAGCAGCCTGTTCAAACGATTGTTGCGGTTAATAACGCGCCTGTACAAGTCGTTTAAATCGCTGGTTGCAAATCTTCCGCCGTCCAATTGCACCATAGGCCTAAGCTCCGGCGGTATTATCGGTATACAGTCAAGTATTATCCATTCGGGTTTATTCCCGGATTGCCGGAAGGCTTCTATAACCTCAAGGCGCTTGATAGCGCGCACCCGCCTTTGGCCCGAACAATTTTCCAACTCTTTTTTAAGTTCGTCCGATGATTTGACTAAATCAATTCTTTTTAGCAACTCTTTTATGCCTTCGGCGCCCATTTTGGCAACGAACGCATCTTCTCCCAACGTTTCCTGGTGTTCCCGCAGCTCTCTATCGGTTAAAAGTTGTTTATATTCAAGGCCGGTCTCTTTAGGATCAATTACAACAAAAGCGGCAAAATACAGCACCTTCTCAAGGTCGCGCGGAGACATATCGAGCAGCAGTCCCATCCTTGAGGGTATCCCTTTAAAATACCATATATGGGAAACCGGAGCAGCCAATTCTATGTGCCCCATACGTTCCCGCCGCACCTTTGCGCGCGTAACTTCAACTCCGCACTTATCGCAAATTATACCCTTGTAGCGTACCCTTTTATAACGTCCGCAATGGCATTCCCAATCCTTTGTGGGCCCGAAAATACGTTCACAAAAAAGCCCGTCTTTTTCGGGTTTTAACGTCCGATAGTTTATGGTCTCCGGCTTTTTAACTTCCCCGCGCGACCATTCTCTAATCTTTTCAGGAGATGCTAATCCTATCTGAATGGAATCAAAATTGCCGATGTCAAACAATCAATCCCTCTCCTCTCATTTAAAAACTATTAATCTTTATCATCAAAATCGTCATCGAACAGGTTATCTTTTTCAATAAGCCCCTCTAACGACTCAATTTCAATATCGTCATATTTATTGCGGCGATGTTTTTTCCTATGCCCGTCGGACAAATCATCTTCATCGTCCATATCTTCGTCTTCTTCGACATCTTCATCATCTTCGATATCTTCATCGTCTTCGATGTCTTCTTCGTCTTCGATGTCTTCTTCGTCCATATCTTCGGCATCCGTTTTATCTTCGCCGTCATCCGCATCATCCGGTTGAACATCTTTGATGTCTGCGTTGATATCGGCAAGCCCGTCAATATCGGGAACGTCAAACTCTTCAAAGTTTATATCCGAGAAATCTTCATCGGCATCCTTGCTTGTCTTTTTATCCGCAAAGTCAACCTCTACACCTTCAATGTTAACTTCAAGCCCTGCAAAATCATCATCGATGCTCTCTTTTATGGCGATTTCCTCACCCACGTCTCCTATAATTTTTACATTGAGCGCAAGAGACTGCATTTCTTTAATCAGCACCTTAAAGGATTCCGGCACCCCGGGTTCGGGTATGTTTTCTCCTTTAACTATTGCTTCGTACGTTTTAACGCGCCCCACAACATCATCGGATTTAACGGTAAGTATTTCCTGAAGAGTGTTAGCCGCCCCGTATGCTTCAAGAGCCCAAACTTCCATTTCTCCAAAACGCTGCCCCCCAAACTGTGCTTTTCCTCCTAACGGCTGCTGAGTGACAAGCGAATACGGACCGGTTGAGCGCGCGTGAATTTTATCGTCAACCAAGTGATGCAGTTTTAATATATACATATTCCCTACAGTCACCCGGTTCTCAAACGGTTCTCCGCTGCGGCCGTCATAAAGCACGGTTTTTCCATCCGGATTAAGTTGTAATTTTTCGAACAGCGCCATTGTATCAAGTTCCGACGCTCCATCGAAAACAGGCGATGCAACGCGCCAGCCTAAAACCGTAGCAACATATCCGAGATGAACCTCGAGCACCTGGCCTATGTTCATCCGCGAAGGAACGCCGAGCGGGTTAAGAACAATATCCAGCGGTGTGCCGTCCGGCAGAAAAGGCATATCTTCAATAGGCAATATACGGGATATAACGCCTTTATTCCCGTGCCGTCCGGCAATTTTATCCCCTACTGAAATTTTTCTTTTCTGGGCAATATAACAGCGCACAAGTTTATTTACGCCTGCGGTAAGCTCATCTTTATTCTCACGGGTGAACACTTTAATGTCCACTACAATGCCTTCTTCGCCATGCGGAACTCTAAGCGAGGTGTCGCGCACTTCTCTTGCTTTTTCGCCAAATATTGCGCGCAAAAGGCGTTCTTCGGCGGTAAGCTCAGTCTCTCCCTTTGGAGTTACTTTCCCCACAAGTATATCGCCGGCGCGAACCTCGGCGCCTATACGGATAATCCCTCTCTCGTCAAGATTTTTTAACGCTTCATCGCCTACGTTTGGTATATCGCGGGTAATTTCCTCGGGCCCAAGCTTTGTGTCACGCGCTTCAGACTCGTAACCTTCTATATGGATTGATGTAAATACGTCATCTTGCACTAAACGTTCGCTTATCAAAATTGCGTCTTCGTAGTTATAACCTTCCCAAGTCATAAACCCGACAAGAACGTTGCGCCCAAGCGCAAGCTCTCCTAACTCTGTTGAAGGCCCGTCGGCTATAACATCGCCCTTGTTAATTTTATCTCCCACTTTTACAATGGGCGTCTGGTTTACACACGTTCCCTGATTCGATCGTGCAAACTTAATAAGTTTATATTCGCGCGTTTTTTTGCCTTCGCAGACAACTATTTTGTTAGCCGAAACGCTTTTTACAACTCCATCCTCGGCAGCAATAACAACCGCACCGGAATCGAGCGCCGCCTTGTATTCCATTCCCGTGCCAATAAGGGGCGCCTCGGTAACGGTCAGCGGCACCGCCTGCCTTTGCATATTTGAGCCCATAAGAGCACGGTTGGCATCATCGTTTTCTAAAAACGGTATAAGCGCCGTAGCAACCGACACAAGCTGTTTGGGAGATACGTCCATCAGGTCAACTTCATCACGCGATACTTCAACAATTTCTTCGCTTCTGCGCGACATAACGCGTGTTTTTGTGAAAAAACCATCCTCGCCGATTGGCTCGTTTGCCTGGGCGACTATATATTTGTCTTCTTCGTCCGCGGTAAGATAAACGATTTTGTTTGTGATTATTTTTTTGTTTTTGTCGATTATTCTGTACGGCGATTCAATAAATCCGTATTCGTTTATTCGGGCGTACGTGGAAAGAGAACCAATAAGCCCGATGTTTGGTCCTTCGGGTGTTTCTATAGGACACATGCGTCCATAATGAGTATGGTGAACATCGCGCACATCAAAAGACGCGCGTTCTCGGTTAAGCCCGCCCGGCCCTAACGCGGACAAACGGCGTTTGTGGGTTAACTCCGCAAGCGGATTCGTCTGGTCCATAAACTGCGATAGCTGTGACGAGCCGAAAAACTCTTTTATAGCGGCAGTCACCGGTCTGATATTAATAAGATTCGAGGGCGTTGCAACGTCCATATCCTGAACCGACATACGCTCTCTGACAACTCTTTCAAGCCTTGAGAGGCCAACCCTTATCTGGTTTTGCAGCAGCTCGCCCACGCTGCGCAGCCTTCTGTTGCCAAGATGGTCGATATCGTCCGTTTTGCCAATTCCGTATTTTAGGCCCATATGATAACTTATTGATGCAATTATATCATCGACAATTATATGTTTTGGTATTAATGCGTCTATGTTTTGTGAGATCTTGGTTTTGAGGGCGTTTATATCTTTACCGCATTCCTCTAAAATTGCTTTAAAAGTCGGGTAATGCACTTTCTCATTTATTCCCACTTCTTTTGGGTCAAACGATAGATAGCTCTTTGCGCTAACAAAATTGTTACCCACAACTTTGACATGCGCTTCTCCTATAAGCAGGGTAACGATATTTATACCCGAGTTTTCAATTTGGTGCGCAACTTCGCGCGAAATCAGCTCTTCTTTTTGAGCTAAAAGCTCTCCGTCTTCCGTGACTATATTGTCTGCGCTTTTAAAACCTTCAATGCGCATTGCAAGAGAGAGTTTATTGTTGAATTTATATCTGCCCACCCGAGCTAAATCATAACGCCTTTGATCAAAAAATAACGAATCAATCAGCATGCGGGCACTTTCAACCGTGGGCGGTTCGCCCGGCCTTAAACGGCGGTATATTTCGACTAAACCCTCTTCAACGCTTTGTGTGCCGTCTTTCTTAAAAGTAGCTGAAAGAAAATCCTCGTCTCCAAACAGCTCGACTATTTCTCTGTCGGTTCCGCAACCCATAGCGCGCATAAGCACAGTCATCGGAAGTTTACGGGTTCTGTCAACCCGCACCCAATAACAATCGTTGCTGTCCGTTTCGTATTCAAGCCAAGCGCCCCGGTTGGGGATCACGGTTGCCGAAAAAAGTTTTTTACCCGACTTATCGATAGCAACATCATAGTATACCCCGGGTGAGCGCACGAGCTGGCTGACAATAACGCGCTCGGCTCCGTTTATTATGAAAGTGCCTTTTCCGGTCATGAGCGGAAAATCGCCCATAAACACTTCCTGCTCTTTCATCTCGCCGGTCTCTTTATTTATAAGCCGAACGATAACCTTTAGCGGCGCTGCGTAGTTTACATCCCTTTCTTTGCATTCTTCAACGCTATACTTAGGTTCGTCTTCAATATGATAATCAACAAACTCAAGTATCAGGTTTTCAGAATAATCGGTAATAGGCGAAATATCATTAAGCACTTCTTTAAGACCGACTTTTAGAAAATTATTATATGAGTTCTTTTGGATCTCAATTAGATCCGGCACATCCAGCACTTCTTCAATCTTTGAGAAGCTCATCCTGTTTCTCTTACCGATTTCTATTTCGTGCATCATATACTTTTTAACCACTCTCCTGTTTATACAAAATGAAAATTGGACAGTATTTTTAGATAAAGGCACCAGCTGATTATTCCCAAAATAAAACCGCTTTATACAGTTTTTTATAAAAACAGCATAAAAACGACCTTAAGAAATCCGGTGCCCATTAAGGGAAAAACGATACAAAATAAGCGCCTTTTGGTAACAAATATAAAGACTCCCCCATTATCTGTGCATGTTAATGCAATATAGTATATTACTACAATATTATATTGCTGTCAATATAAATATTTGTGTTTTTTCTACGTTTCTAAATTGCAAGTTTAATTGCCCACCATAAAAATCCAGTAGCGCTTCAAGTTGCGAAAACCTCATTGGTTGTTCTATATCCGAACATCCTCCTGGGATAGTTGTTCATCCAATGCTCAATACGTTTGATATCTGCCTTTGCAAGTTTGTCTATATTTGTTCCCTTGGGAACAAATCGCCGGATCAGCTTATTGGCTGCCTCGTTGCTCCCTCGCTCCCATGCGCTGTATGGGTGTGCGTAGTAGCATACTGTTCGCTTTATCCCAAACTTAAGGCGGGAAGCTTCGAGGCCTTCTTGATTCAGAAATTCACAACCATTGTCCATAGTAATACTTCTGAATATATCGCCGAATCGTCCTTTATACCGCTGTTCCAATTGATCCAACACGGCTATTACGTACTCTTGTTTCTTAGCTTTCAGCTTAAATATCAGTTCCTTGCGGCTTTTGCGCTCCGTCATCACTAGCAAACATGCTTTCCCTTTACCTACGACGCAGTCCATTTCCCAGTGTCCTGCGTCGGCTCTTATATCCACGCTTTTGGGTCTCTCTTCTATGCTGCGACCTTTTAGGTTGTTGAGCGCAACCTTGCGTACTTGCCTGTATTTTCGCCTTTGCCCGTTCTTTTTGACCGGTAAATCCTTGTTGCTTATGTTTAGGAATATTCCTTTGTCGATGTAGTTGTACACCGTCTTCGTGCATATATCTGTTTCAAACCTTATACCTTTTAGCTTTATTTCCCCGATCATCGCGTCGGGCGCATATTGCTCTTCACCAATCTTCAGCGGCCGTCCCTTTATTGGCCGCATTTCCTTCGCATATACGTTGCCCTACGTCGGCACAGCAGCACATCCTTTCACGCCACTCGCTATCCCGCTGCACCACGCTCCCGCGAGCAATTTCCCGTTCTATTGTTCGCCGGTCTCTGCCCAGTCGGTCTCCTATTTCTTTGACCGTGCGTTTCTCTTTCAACAATATTTCTATTTGATACCGTTCTTTCTCACTTAACTGTTTCCATTTCC
>CAYTUG010000024.1:0-23691 GCA_964441275.1 uncultured Christensenellaceae bacterium
AGCATTTCTATGTCTGAGTCATCTAATCTTTCATTTTTACTTTACAGTCCCCAATGCACGCATAGCTCTTTAAAACGAATTGACTATGGCTTTAAACACAGCGCCCCTGTGTTCGAAGTTTTCAAACATGTCATAACTCGCACATGCGGGTGAGAGCAGAACATTCCAGCCTTGTTGAGCGATGCCCTTCGCCTTTAAAACGGCGTCTTCAAAACTGTCTGCCGCGCATATGCTTTTAAAGCCGGCCGCTTTAGCGTCCTGCAATATTTTCTGCTTTGTTTGCCCTAATGCAACAACATACCTGATGTTTTGCCCAAACCCTTTGAACATACTTTCAAAATTGTTGCGCTTATCAAACCCGCCAAGTATAAGCACAGTGGGGCGCTCCATAGCGGCCGCCGCTTTTTCCGTGGAATCGGGATTTGTGCCTTTCGAATCGTTTATGTAACAAATACCGTTATGTTCACGTACAAACTCAATCCTGTGCTCCACGCCCGCAAAGTTTTTAAGCGTTTCGCAAATAGCGTTTTCGGCAATCCCAAAGCTTCTGGCAAGAGCAACCGCCGCCAACGCATTTTCCAAGTTGTGCGCGCCTTGTATGCGCACTTGACCGGCTTCGCATATTTTATGCACCCCGTCGGATTCGCTGCTTAAAATTTGCCCATGTTCTATAAATACGCCGCGTTCCAAGCTAACTTTCCGCGAAAACCAAATTATTTTTGAACGAACCTTAGCTTCCATAGAGCGAACGATTAAATTATCAAAGTTCAATACGCAAAAATCGTCCTCGGTCTGGTTTTCAAAAATACGCTGTTTCGCAGCAATATAGTTTTGCATGGTACCGAAACGGTTAAGGTGATCTTCCGTTATGTTAAGCACCGCGCAGGCGCGGGGAGCGAACTTATCTATTGTCTCAAGCTGAAGCGCGGCTGTTTCCGCTACTATTATATCGCCATCTTTTGTTTTTGCGGCATGCTCCGTTATGGGAACGCCTATATTGCCCAAAACATAAGTCGTATAGTCTGCATTTTTAAATATTTCCCCGGTAAGCGCAGTTGTGGTTGTTTTACCGTTGGTGCCCGTTACAGCAACCATTTTTGCCGCCGAAAACAAAAATCCCAGCTCAATCTCGGCTATTACCGGTTTGTTGTCCGTCTTGGCTTTTTTTATAAACTCAAGATCCGTGGGCACACCCGGGCTTAGAACCAACATGTCGGCATTTGCCGCAGTTTCGCTTGCGCATGCGCCCAAAGCAAAAACGGCTTTGCCCGCAAATTCGTCAAAAAGATCTATTTCGTTATTGGAGTCGTACAGCAAAGGCAGCGCGCCTTTTTCAACAAGAAGCCGCGCGCTCGATATTCCGCTAAGCGCCATCCCGACTACCATAACTTTTTTCCCGCGAACTTCCATTACAATCCCAATCTAAACGCAAGAATCGATATAAGGCACAGCACAATAGTGATGATATAATAAAAAGCGACTATTTTAGGCTCAGGCACCCCTTTAAGCTCAAAATGATGATGTAAAGGCGCCATTTTAAAAATCCGTTTTTTTCTGAGTTTGTACGAGCCCACCTGAAGTATAACCGATATCGTTGTAATCACAAACATAAATCCGGAAACTATCAGCAGCAAATGCAGCCTTGATACTATTGCCATAACGCTAAGCGCAGCCCCTAAAGAAAGCGAGCCCGTATCGCCCATAAACACTTTCGCAGGATGAGTGTTAAAGCGCAAAAATCCGAGGCAGGCGCCCGTTACGGCGGCGGAGAAAACCATCATGCCGCTGCCGTTTGCGGCCAGCAAAAGCTGCCCGCTTGCAAATCCGGCGCTGTAAATCCCAAAAAATATTATAGTAAATGCGGCTGAGTTTATTAAAGTAACGCCTGCCGCAAGCCCGTCAAGCCCGTCTGTTAAATTAACGGCGTTGACCATAGAAACAACCATAAAAACGGTAAACGGGACATACCATACGCCAAGGTCCCATTCTAAACTTGTAAAAGGGATAATTATTTTAGAGCCGATAGCCGGGTTGTTGTAAGCGAACAGCGCCACAATAAGAGCTATCCCAAGCTGCCCCGCCATCTTTTGATACGCTTTTAGCCCCAGCGAGCGCTTTTTTAATATTATTATAACATCATCAAGCAATCCAATCAGCCCAAACCCAAGAGTCGCCCCTACGGCATACCACATTATCTCTAAGCTGCCGCAAGAAAACCTGAATGCCGCAACAGTCAACGCCACCATAATAATCAGACCGCCAAGCGTGGGTGTGCCCGCCTTAGAAAGATGCGAGCTTGGCCCATCGTCTCTTACCTGCTGCCCAAGCCTTAGCCTTTTTAACAACGGAATCCCCAAATATCCTGCCGCCAATGCGATAACAAATGCCGCCAACACTGTATAGATAATAACGTCCATAACAATCCCCTGTAAGTATCATTTGTAGTTTATCATTGTAAAGCAAGCAGCTGCGCGACAATAATCTTCTCGTCAAACGGGTATTTTACACCTTTTATCTCCTGATATGTCTCGTGCCCTTTTCCCGCAAGCACAATCACATCCCCGTTCTGGGCGGCTTGCAACGCATGGCTTATCGCTTTTTTCCTGTTCTCGATACACCTGTAGCTGCACCGGGTATCTTTAATGCCTTCTTCAATCTGCATTATGATATCCTCCGGGTCTTCCGAGCGCGGGTTATCGGATGTTATTACGCAATAATCGCTCAGATTCCCGGCAATGCGCCCCATAATAGGCCTTTTTCCAGCGTCCCGGTCTCCGCCGCAACCAAATACGGTTATTATACGCCCCCGTGCAAAAGTTCTTACGGTTAGAAGCGTGCTCTCCAAGCTATCGGGCGTGTGCGCATAATCAAGTATAACGGCAAACGGGTTTTCACCCGAATCGAGCACCTCAAACCGCCCCGCAACCCCCGGCAAAAGCTCTAACCCTTTTTTTATCGTTTCCGGCTTTTCGCCCAATAAAAAGCATACGGCAGAGGCGCATAAAGCATTGTATACGCTAAAAATACCGGGTATCTTAAGTGATATCGGCAGCATCATCCGGGCGCTGCACAAATCGAAAGCGGTGCCGCAAGGGGTAATCTCAATGTTGCGGGCAAATATATCGGCTTTTTCTTTTATTCCTATTGTATGCCAATCAATATCTATTCCCCGCGTCATAAAATCTTTAGCGTTATCATCCGCGTTTATGACTGCACATTTTGCGTGCCGGAACAGCCTCTTTTTGGATTCCATATAGTTTTGCAGCGTTTTATGAAAGTCCAAATGGTCTCGCGACAAGTTTGTAAATACGGCGATTTCAAACGTTATCCCCTCAACCCTCGAAAGACAAAGGGAATGCGACGAGACTTCCATCACCACAATTTCGCATCCTTCGTCCGCCATCTGCTTTAATAACGCAAACAAATCGGGAGATTCGGGCGTTGTTCTTTCGGCGCTAAGCTGTTTATTGCCTATCATATTAACTATGGTGCCGATAAGCCCAACCTTTTTGCCCGATTGCTCAATTGCCGATTTTATCATATATGTGGTTGTGGTTTTGCCTTTAGTGCCCGTTATTCCTACAATAGCCAGCTTTTCGTCCGGCCTGCCGTAAAATTGGCGAGATATGTAAGCCATGGCCGCCCGGGCGTCCTTAACGAGTATCTGCGGCACGTCAACCGGCAGCTCCCGGGTAACCATAAGCGCAACCGCTCCCACGGCAATAGCATCTTTTGCATATTTATGCCCGTCCGTGTTATAACCGCTTATGCAGAAAAAGAGCGCATCTTCGCACCCTTTTCTCGAATCATATGTCAACCTTTTTACAGATACCTCTTTGTCTCCTATTATATGCATATCGGAAGAGCATAACTCTTTTAGCTTCAAATATAATACCTCCTGCTTATATGCAATTCACCAAAGAATTATAACACACCATATCTTTTTTGCAACGAATTATTATCACTGCCCATTTGCGCCGAACTCTACCAGCACCTCGCTGCCTTCATTTACCGGCTCTCCCGCCGCCGGGCTTTGGTGCACTACCTTTCCCTTGCCCGTTCCGCAAAGCTGCAGTTTGCAGGATTCAAGTAATTGTGCCGCTTGCATAACGGTAAGCCCGGATAAATCCGGCACTATAACCTTGCCTGTCATATCGACATACTGCGTTTTATCAGACATATATAAAAGCACGGTGGTAGCTTTGTCGACCGATACCCCGGGCGCGGGCATCTGCCCTTTTACATTGCCCGTGCCGTCCGTCAAATACAACAATCCGGCGGTCTTTAGCAGCTGCGCGGCTTCGTCCGCCGTTTTGCCCACTATATCGGGCACCTTTACCTGTTCGGGAGCTTGTGAATTTTCGTAATCGGGCGCAACTCCCATATAAAGCAAAGACTCGTAAATAACGTTTTTAACATAAGGCGCTGCCACGATACTGCCAAAATCAACAGCCACGTCCGGTTCATCCACAATTATAAGCACGGCAATCTTCGGCTCGTCGGCGGGCGCAAACCCAAAGAAAGAAGCTATATGGCTTCCTGTCATTACTTTTCCGTCCTTGTCATACTTTTGCGCCGTGCCGGTTTTTCCGCCAACGCGAAACCCTTTTATATATGCGTTTTTACCGCTTCCCTTCTCAACAACGCTTTCTAATATCTCACGCATGAGCGCGGATGTGTGCTCGCTTATCGGCTGTGAAACAACAACCGGCTGATACTGCTTAATATAATTGCCTTCGCCGTCTTGTATTCCTTTTACGAGCTTAGGCTCAAACAAAAAACCGCCGTTCACCACTGCGCTGAATGAGGATATCAGTTGCAGTGGTGTTACGGCTATCGATTGCCCGAACGCTATGCGGGCGAGGTCACTATTGCGCACATACTTTTCCGCCATTACTATACCGCCTTGGTCGGACGGGAATGTGATGCCCGTTTTGTTGCCAAACCCAAATTTGTATATGTACTCGTAGAAGGTTTTCGTGCCCATCGCAAGCCCCATTTTCATAAACGCCGCATTGCAGGAGTTTTGCGCAGCTTCAAAAAGCGTTTGATGACCGTGGGTACGCGGGTATCTCCAACATTTTATCTGCTGCCCTTCTACTATCTCAAAGCCCGAACAGTTGAATTTGCTGTCCTTTGTTATTGCATTGCTGTCCAGCGCCGCTGCGCATGTTACCACCTTAAACGTTGATCCGGGCTCATAAACATCGGTTATAACCTTATTGCGGGTAAGCGCTATAAGCGCTTGCATATCGCTGCGGGGCGGGTTGTTTAAGTCGTAATCGGGATAATTCGCAATTGCGAGTATATCTCCCGTCATAGGGTCCATCGCAACGCCCCACGTCCCCTTGGCGTTTTGCTGCACATAAGCTTCCTCGATGGATTTTTCAAGAAAGCTTTGTATAACCTCGTCTATTGTAAGAACAACGTTTAAACCATCTATGGGCGCTATATAATCTTTCTCACCAAAAGGTATCCCCCGGCCGTCCCTGTCTGCCTCCGAGATAATCTTTCCGTTTTTGCCCGAAAGGTATTTATTGTAGTAAGCTTCTATACCCTCGATTCCAACGCCGTCAACAGAGGTAAACCCAAGCGTTTGTGTCAAAAATGCGCCGTTAGGATAAAAACGCTTTACGTCAACCGTTAAATGCACGCCCGGCAATCCTATCTCGCGTATCTTTGACGCCGTCTTTTTATCTATTTGCCTTGAGAGCCAAACCTCAGATTTTGTTTTGTCCGCTACCTTGTTTCTTACCGTCTCTATATCCATATCAAGCATTTGCGCCAATGCGCTTGCAACGCTGTCAATGTCTTCCGCTTTTATTTCCGCCGGCCGCAGCACTACCGTTTCGGCGTTTGCGCTTTGCGCTAACACTCCGCCGTTTCTGTCTAATATGCTTCCGCGCTTGGCTGAAACAACAAGATCTCTTGTTTGCTGAATAAGCGCCCTCTCGCGCAGATAATCCCCTTGGGCAAACACTATAATTCCCATCTTGACAGCCAATCCGAAAAAAAGCACAACAACTGCCATCATCAAAAACAGCAGTCTTTTCTTGGATTTTAAGCTTGGCAACAGCACTTTGCCACGCTCCTTTTGGGCGCCTATGCTTTTATTTGTCATCCGCCGTACAGATCTACCGCCATCCTCTGATTTTCCAGCGGATAGGTCATACCTAATTTTGTGCGCGCTATGTCTTGAACAGACTCAAGAGTACAGCGCAGCTCTATATCTGTCTCTAAATTTTCTACCCTCTCTTCAAGTTTTCCAATCTCTTTAGTAATCTCGTTGTTCTTCAATCCAATCTTTACTATTTCCGCATGGCGCGATACGAGCAGCGCCAAAGCACAAAACCCTACAAATATCACAGCCAGTGTCGATAGCAACCCTTTGCGCTCGGTACGGCAGGGCTTTGTTTTTTTGTTTAAAACCCTCGGGATAGCTTCTATTTGTTCTTGCGGTCTTTTTGCTATTCCCCGCCGCTTACGCAAGCCGTTTCCCTGCACGTCAAGAAAATTATTATTATTATATGCAACGTTTCCGCGCACATATGCCGGACTTTTTTTTGTATACGAGTTCGCGTTTTGATATTTTCTTTGTGCGTGCATCAGTCTCCCACCTCGAATATGCGCAGTTTAGCGCTTCTTGCTCTATTGTTTTGCTCTATCTCCGCTCTTTTTGGCAATACGGGTTTTTTTGTTATCACCCTGCCTGCCGATTTTTTGCCGCATGTGCAAACCGGCGAAGAGGGCGGGCAAACACACGCAGCCGCCATTAGGTTAAACTCGTGTTTTACTATCCTATCTTCTAACGAATGAAATGTAATTACGGCTAACCGCGCCTTTGGCAAAAGCAGATCCGAAAATTCATTAAGCGCATCTTTTATAGCGTCAAGCTCTCCGTTAACCTCAATGCGCAACGCCTGAAAGCTTCTGCGCGCCGGATGCGCGCCCTTTTTGCGCGCTGAACTTGGAACCGCCATTTTAATAACCTCAACGAGACGTTCGGTGGTTTCAATGGGCCTTATGCTTCGTTCCCTCACAATAAACTCTGCAATTCTTGCGGCCCATCTTTCCTCACCGTAATCACGTAAAATGCGTTCAAGGTCTTTTTGCGGATAGTCTGCTATTATATCCGCCGCGCTTGTCCGCTGTTGCGTGTCCATGCGCATATCAAGCCTTGAATCCTTTTTATATGAGAACCCCCGTTCACATTGGTCGAGCTGGAACGATGAAACCCCAAGGTCTAACAACGCTCCGTCCAAACCGTTTATATCAAGCCCTGACAGCAAGGCTTTGATATTCCTAAAATCGCCGTGTACGAATGTGGTGTGCTGCTTATACTCAATCAGCTTTTGTTTTGCGGCATTTATCGCATACTCGTCTTTGTCTATGCATATTAGCCGCCCTCCCGGCGCAATACGCTTTAGAATCTCTAATGCGTGCCCTCCTCCGCCAACCGTGCCATCCACAATTACCATTCCGGGCTTTAGCGCAAGCGCCTCTACCGTTTCATACAACAATACGGGCAAATGCACCATCATCAGATACCGTATTCGCCAAGGCCTGCCATAAAGTCGCCCTCGCCGGACAGTTTTTCTCCTTCAAACGCAGCCCATCTCTCTTTTGCCCATATTTCCGCGCGGGTGTATGCGCCTATTATTACAACCTCTTTATCAATTCCCACTTTTTCTCTTTGCAGCTGCACTAACAAAACTCGCCCTTGTTTATCCGGCTCGCATTTGCATGCGCTAGAAAATATTAACCTGACGGCATGCTGGGCTTTTGCGTCCGATTGCGGAATGGAGCTTAATTTCGCCGCAAATTTGTGCCATTCATCCTCCGGAAAAGCAGTTAAACACTTTTCGCTTAACCGCACTATGTAAAACGGGTCTCCAAGCTCAACCCTAAGCTTAGAGGGAATTGCAAGCCGCCCTTTTTCATCTAAATTATGAGCGTATGTACCTATAAGCGATCTGTTCAATGCTGCGCTCCCAAGCCATGCCTTATGATTCTGAGTGTTATGTTGCGTTATTCATGTCAAATGCAGCATTTTCTATCCCATATGCGCCATTTGACCCCACTGCTACCCATATTTCCCCACTCAATCATACATATTCGTTGCTCATTATTAAATTCCTTCCGGGAAATGAAAATTTGCATAATAAAAATTTAAAATAGTATGTACGCAAAAAATAACCTCAATATGTAGTAGAGAATGTATGTTTGCACGTATGTATGTTCTATTTTTTAGTGTTTTGGGAATTTATAAGTGTCGTCTTGAATCTTGTTATATTGTACGGCGCAAACCGAAAACAAAAGTTTTTGATGTTTAGAAATATTAACGGCAATAATAATTGAATTATAAAATAAATATCCGGCGTACCGGGCTGTATGCCCGATTATACTTTTAAAATAATTTATCTTTGTGCCTACTCATGATAAGCGCGGCGCCAAATCCCGCAACAAACGCCATTAAGCAAAAAACCAGCTCGCCTATCCCTTCATATCCCACCGGAATAATAAGCAAGGTTGAAGCGACGACAAATCCTAATACACAGTGGCTTGCGAACGAATAGCGGCGTTCGAAAAGAGTATTTACAAGCCTTGCCAATACCGCAACGGTAACCGCAATACCGGCAACAAGCGGAAGTATCACGCCAAAGTTTAGCTGCGCGATTCCCGCCGCCATGGGCTGATAAAGGCCTATAAAAATCAGCACCGATGAAGAGCTAAGGCCCGGCAGCACAAGGCTTAGCCCCCACACTGCGCCGCACAGTACGTACCACCAGCAATTCGGCTGGATTGCAATAGGCTTTCCATTTTGTAGAAAGGCAAGCAATCCGTAAGACAGTATAAGGCACACCACAAACCCTGCCCAAGCGGCAACACTTGCTCCTTCTTTTCCGGCGTCTTTAAAAAGAGAAGGCAATGTGCCTGCAATAAGCCCAATAAACAGACAAACGGCAACATACGAAGACGTTTCAAATATAAGCTTTACAACATACGCTAACGCTAATATGCCTAACAGCCACCCTATTATAAAAGGCACGAACAGCTTATATTGGCTGCGAAAATGGCGGATAGGATGGGAGAGTAAAGCCATCATAGGCTGGTATATCCCAAATGTTACAAGCAGCACTCCGCCGCTTATCCCCGGTAAAATAGCGCCGCCGCCAACTATCGCCCCTTGCAGCACCCTTAACAGCCAAATCCCTATTTTGCTTTGGGTGCCGCCTGATGCATCATTTTCCATTCTGTTTTTTAAAACACTCTAACTTCTTAATATTGTTATTTCTAATCAGCGCAACCGTTATCACCGCGTTAACCACAGACGAAATGCAAAGCACCCATAGCATAACTTGGGATATTTCATTGCCCACAAAATTCATGGTCGGGTTATATTGGTCGAGCACTAAAAAAACCATAAACACCACACACAGTATAATGCTAAGGTGCGGCAAAAGTTTTATAAAATATTTCATTGCTCCGCCTCCATTATAATAATACAGTCGCTTATGGGGCGTCCGCCCCCCGGCGGGTTTGTAAACACTTTATCGTTAAAAGTCAGCGCCGCGGACGCGCCGCCGTCAAGATTATACGCGGCTGCGCAACCGAGCTCTTCAAATATCCGGGCAAACTCCTTTATTGTGGCACCCTTCGAATCCTTAACCCTGCCGTCAACAAGCACAAAACAATAGTGCCCCGGCTCGTAATACCCTATTCCGCATCTTGGATTCTTTTCCTGCGTCCTTGCGGCGCTTTTGTACGAATCCAGCGCTTCGCCGTCCATGTTAAGCAGCGCCGGCCCGAAACTCCAAGCCTGGAAAGGCGCTTTGGCAATCACTTCATCAAGGTTAAACTCACCCTTCGGATAAGTTTCAAGAGTGCCGTCATAATAAAGCACACACACACCCGTTTTGGGTTTTTTATCACGATAAACTTCTCCGTTTCGAATTACAATACTGTGAATTGAGCTTGAGGAGTTGCCGTAATAATCGCCCGATACCGCCATTATCGCGCCCGTTCTTTTATCCATATCAAGAACCGTCTCTCTTCGGCCTACACCAAATTCATCTTTTGCAAAGCAGGTTTGCAGCTGTTCAATGTCGGTAATGTACAAATCGGCTACATAATAAACCATTCGGTTGCTGCCGGTGCCTTTATTGTATTTTGTGATTTCTATTGATATGTTCGGGCTCTTATAAGATGAATCCGTAGTCACAACGGTATCAGAAAAATGCTCGGCGAATTTTTCCGCCCAGGTCAGCTCTGCAGGCTCTGTTATTTGGGGAGTATCGTCCGGATCCGGCTGCGTGGTAACCACAGGCGGGGTTGTTGTAACCGCCGGCGGTTTGGTCTTTGGCGGTTTTTCAATAACCAAACCTACCGACTCAACGTCTTGCGGCAAAACGTGATGAAAATATGCGAATACAATAAGAACACAACATATTAGCAGCACATCCAAAACAATCATTGCCCAGACAGGCATCTTTTTTTTGCTGTTATTAATTTCGAGCTGAACCACTTGCGTCCCCTCCCTTGCCCCTTTTGAATATAAAAAGTCTTTGTACCAACCAGCTGATAATAAAAAATGATACTTCAACCAAAAGCTTGCTTATGTGCCTTTCAATTCCAGCTTTTTGCACAAGAATATCTAACAAAAATGTGTTTGCAAACAATATCACGCCTGCCAGCGCAAAATATTTAAGCGCGGCAATAACTATGCCGTCCGAATTTTTAAATACATATTTTCTGTTGATGTAAAAATTTAAGCCGGAGCTGACCACCCGCGCGGATATGTTGGATATCTGCAAACTAAGCGCAACCGTCAGCCCTTTTGTTACGAATATCATTAAACTGTACAGCCCGTAGTCAACCAAAAATGCAATAAAAGACGAAGCACCAAATTTGATTATTTCTTTGTATATTCTGTAAGAATCTTTTATCGGATTAAAGTGAGACGATTGGTTATCGTTAATATACACCGTTTCTATCTGTACCTGCTTTATATCAATTTTTTGTCTCGAGCATTCCAACAAAACGTTCATTTCATACTCGTATCTGCTGCCCGAAATGCTAAGCATGAACGGGATAAACGAGGCGCTAAAAGCGCGCAGCCCCGTTTGAGTGTCTTCAACCTTTATTCCCGTTACAGTTTTGTACACAAACCGGGTAACAGAATTGCCAAAACGGCTTCTTAACGGCACTTTACCCGCAAAAACCCGGCTGCCGATAACAAGGCTTTCGCTGTTGCTTAATGCGGTTTTAAACACTCTTATTGCATCGGGCACCTTATGCTGCCCGTCCGCATCCATCGTTATAACTATTGCGTTATCAGCAAAATTTTTTTGTATATACGTAAGCCCCGTTTTTATGGCTGTGCCTTTTCCCATGTTGGCAGTATGGCGCAAAACTTTTGAGTATTTTTCGGCCTCGATAAATATTTGATCGGAGCAGGCCGGGCTTCCGTCGTTTATTACTACAACAAGAAAACCGGCGTTTGCCTTTATCTCTTTTAACAGCGCGATCAGTTTGTGATCCGGCTTATACGCAGGTATTAGCGCTACAGCCTCATTATCTAAGCCCATACATACACACACAATCTATTATGATTTACACTGCATTTTAAAACAATCCCGTCAAGATACCACATCGCCGTTATAGCTTATCAAAGAAGCGTTGTGAACGCCGGGCACCGCAGAAAATGCGTCTATAAGGGCAGCTTCGCCCTCTTTTATATTCATCTCTATGGTTAGCTCAATTGTGCCTGCGGATACAATCTTAGATTTTAGCTTGCCGGGAGGCATCTTGCGCAGCACTGCCTGGACCTCTTTTTTGCATTCTTCGTCAAAACGAATAACAAGCATGAAAGGGAAATTTCTTTTTGACTTGAACATGTTCCAAATAATCAGAAAAACGCCTATAGCGCCCGATGCAAGGCTTGATTCGGCATATAGCCTTGCGCCAAGAGTTATGCCCGCGGCTATCGCCCAAAACATAAAAACGGTATCCATCGGGTCCTTCACCGCCGTTCTAAACCTAACTATTGACAGCGCGCCCACCATGCCTAAAGAAAGCACTAAGTTGGTTGAAATGGGCAGAATAACCATTGCGGTTACCATAGCTATCATAATAAGCGAAGTCCCGAAGCTTTTTGAAAATACAACGCCGCTAAAACACAGTTTGTATATGAAATAGATAAACAGACCCGTTACAAACGCAAGAGCAAGGGTTACCAAAACCGTCTCAATGCTCAATTCGTCTGTGAAAGCAAAGCTTTCAAGAACACCTTTTTTTATTATGTCTCCACTCTTCATATAATTTCCCTCCTATTCGTATCCTCTACACAAAACATATTTTGAAATCGCGCTCCTTTGCGCAGTGTCAATATTATTAATAACTGCCTTTAACGGAGCCGGCAGATATTTATCAAATTTTACTTCAAGAACCATAAGCCCTTTTTCGATAACAGGCATCGTAGGCGCATCTTTATCAAAAATATCGGCTATCCAAAGCCCCGCTTTTAAATCCTTGTCAAACGTTATGCGCACATTTTCAATAGGCGATATGTACGCTTCGCGCCTGTAATCCACAATAACACACGGCTTTAGGCAATTGTTTTTCATTTGCAGATATATTTCTTTGGCGAGAGGCTCGGCTCTTGCCTCAAGCGCATAAAAATCCCCCGCCACAAGCCTGTCGCATTCGTCGCGGCTTAAATTTATCGCTTGTTTGGCTATGTATTGACCGTATTTGATTTTTTTCTCAAACTTTATCTGGCCTTCTCTGAAATTGTATATCCGTATACGGTATTTTTTTCTGTTGTCGCTTCCCTCTAATTTTTCCGTAAGCGCAGTATTGTAGACGTCATCAAAATACAAGCTGCGTATGTAATAATCGTCCGTTTCCCCGGAATGTTTATCAAGAGGCAAAACCGCTTTCAACGTATTTTTCAATAGTATATAATCGCGGTAATTAATATAATACTTAAGCTCATGCCTGAAAGAAAGCTTGTCCCCCCTCTGTTTTTTTAACTCTATGGAGCCGTCTAACCCCGCCGAAGTAAATGCGGCCGGAATTGCGGTTTCAAGGCCCTGGTTATCTTGATAACTATGACGTACGGGCCGCCTTATTTGTTCCCTGCGCGGGCGCTGCGGTTGCTGTGCCTGCTCCCTGCGCGGGCGCTCTTTTTGCTTTTCGCCGCCAAAAACTTCGACATCCCGGCTTTTTTGCACTTTTGCGCCGCGCGCCGGCTTGCGTGCGTCCGCCGGAACGGCGCTCGAAACCTTAGGCCGGCTTCGCTTCAGGCTTTTCGATTTCTCTATTTTAATGTCAAATTTACTTCTGCCCGTAAAGTCGCGGGAAGTAAGCGGCGCAAGATCTTTTCGCTTGATAAGCGGCTTTTCTTTTTTTAATCTTTTAAAGATATCGTCGTCTCTTGCCATACTGACCTCTTTTATTTTATTGCGTTTTCCAGCATTCTTATCTGCTCGCTTGAAAGCGTAAAGCTCTCTTTTAACTGCTTAACTATATTGGCAGGCCTTAATTTTGCGAACCTGCGCATATTGTCTACCTGCCTTTCCCAGCTTGAGATTCTAAGGTCAAACTTCTCTCTCTCGGCCGGCATTTCGTCTTTAACTATCTCGTACCATTTTTCTATATATGAAAGCACCCGCTCGGTATTATACACCTCTTTGAGCGCCCATGCAAAGCGTTCTATAAACTTATCGCGCCATGGTTTATACTTTAACAAAGCGTTGAAATAGTCCGAACCCGCTTTTCTGCTATCCCTGCGAAAAGCCAGCGTTGGGTGGTTGCCGTCAGGATAGTCACTGTCCCCCAACGTCCAGCAAAAATCGTAAAAAATCTGTTTCCATTTGCCGTCCGGCAGCAGCTGATAATACAGTATGTTGGCATAATCGGAATTGGCAATAAAAATTTGGCTGATCATCAAATCCATAAAGCTATCGACATCAAGGCGCTTTGCCAAATAATCGTAGTTCTCTTTTGCGGACATATCGTGCGAGTTTACGTATTTCATCAGTTCGAGGTGGCTCTTGTTGCTGCCATGCCTTATTTGACGGCTGCTCCAGCCTATGTTCATGTTCTTAGGGTCGTCAAAATTTTCGTGCTGCGCTATAAAATATTCGTTGCGTTTTTCCATCATAAAATAGACGCCCCAATATTGCCCGTTTAGGTAAAGCACGTACGGCTTTAACGCCTGCGTCAAAAAATTAAACCCCATGTCTTTAACAAGGTCAAGTATAACCACTTCTTTAATCTTTGCCACTTTTTGGTCTTGCCCGCCCTGGCGCAGAACAAGCGATTTATATTCCGTGTAAGGCAAGTCGTCAAAAAAGGCGTATTCCATACGGTTTTTGCCGTATTGGCTGCGCGCGTAAACCGCAAAAGATTTTTGTGCATGGTCGCGGCTATAGCCGCCCTGAATGCGTATTGATACATCCTGCACGAACACGCGCTTGCCGTCTTCGCCGTACACCTCTATTGAGGCGGGCACTTCCGATTCCCGCCCCTTCTTTTTATAATTTGCCCCGGTAAAATGACCCGGGCTGCCCGGTAGCAGCTCAACCGCGTTGGGCCCTCTCTCGTATATGCCCGTAACCGGATCGAAAAGCAGTTTAGGGTCGGTCACTACCGAAACAAGGGGCAGGGAATGCTTTGTACCAATAAAATATGAGGACGTCGATGTGGCGCTGCTTATGTAATTGTCTTTAAACGCCTTAGCGCGCACCATACCCGTAGATTTAACGCTGACAGGAGCCGTATATTCGGGCGAATTTGCATTGGGAACCGTTCCGTCCGTGGTGTAGCGGATAACCGCGCCTTGGGTTGGGCACGAAAGCTTTATTTGCTGCGCGCTGCCGTAACCGCCGCTTTGAATGTCCGGCATGGGCATGGATACCACGCCTTCACTCGGGGCGGAGTTTGCCGCCCCCGGAGTGGGTTTTTCAAAATAAAAAACGCCGTCCTTGCCCTGCGTTCTTCCAATCGAAACGCCATGCGGCACCGGCTCTACTATATACTTATCCTGCAGCACTCCATCATTATCAAAAAGCGCAAGCACATCGCCAGATGCGCTCAGCTTAAAATTGGTGTGAATGTAGTTTTTTTTTACATCAAGCCCGGACGCAAGCACAATCTTATACTCGCCCGGCGCAATGGTAACATCGGGCATCTTCCATTTGGCGGGGTTGCCCGGTTTATCGGTAAGCCCATAGCCGGAAAGGTTTACCGCCTCGTTTCCTTTATTGTAAAGCTCTATCCAATCGTATGCGCTGCCCTCTTCTTTAAGATATTCGCTGTTTGAAGCCATCACTTCGTTTATGATAACAGGGCCGGATGCGATTGGGTTATCCGCCATAAACTGTTCGTACCCCTGTTGGGTGTTAGGATATCCCGGGGTTGTGCGGCTTGACCCTTCCCACTCGTCGCTGTAGCTGTCTTCACCCGAAAGAATGCGCGAATATGATATGTCGGACTGCGATTCGGATACTGTCACCCAGTCGAGTATCGTACCCATAGGGTCTGAAAGCACTATCGTTTCTTTGTAGGCGGCGACCTTAAAGTTAGTGTGAATATAGCCTTCTTCCAAATCGGTATCCACAACGCCTTTGCCCGAAGCAAAAACCAGCAAATGCTGCCCCGGTTTTATTGTAACATCCGGAAACTTCCACATCAGCAGTTTGAACAGATCGTCCGAAAGCCCGTACCCTTCAAGGTTTATCGGTTTATCGCCTTTGTTGTAAATTTCAATGTAATCGCTGTATTGGCCTTTGTTATCGGCAATTGTTATCTTGTTTGACGCTAACACTTCCGTAATTATTATCGGCGTTTCGTCCGCATATCGGCTTTTTTCAAAAGCGTTAAACCCACTATCATCGTTTGCAAAGCCCGGAGTCGGCTTGTCAAACAACATCCATTCGTCGGGATTGTCCACCGTTCTGCCCATCGAAATATTTTTTGATTGGTCTTTATACTCAACCCAGTCTATTATGCTTCCGGCTGAATCGCTAAGGTAAATGCCGCCTTCTATAGCCGGCAATTTAAAACTTGCGTGAAACGAGCCGTCTGTTTTGCCCTTTCCCGAAGCGTGTATAATTATGTAACCTTTCGCGTCTAAAGACACGTTGGGGAAAAACCATTTTACAGAATTTTTTTCGTTGGAAAGCCCAAGCCCTCTTAACGATACGGGATAATCGTTAGGATTATAAAGCTCTATCCAATCGCTACACTCCCCCGTGTCGTCCGGAAGAAAACCGCTGTTGCTTGCCATAAATTCGTTTATATACACCTTACCGCCCTGCCCGACGGACGCGCCGCCGCCGTCGGCCCGCTTTTTTTCGCCAAGCGCATATATCAGAACCCCGGCGCAAACAGCCGCGGCTATTATTAAAGCAATTACGTTTTTTAGTATTCTCAAAGTAAAAAGTACACTCCCCGTATGATGCAATTTGCCAAGTAATCTCTTATAATCATAACTCGAATGATTCTAACATGAGCAATACAAAAATTCAACCGTTTTATAGAGAAGCCGATTAACTGTTTATTGTTTATTTCATAATTATTGCATTATAAGAACCCGGCAAAACCGGCCGCCTGCTAAATAAAAAAAAGAGCCGATGTTAAAACACCGGCCCGGTAATGCTGTTGTTGCTAAACTCACGTTTATTCGGCTTCCGCATCCTTTTTAGCCTGTTCGATTACTTTTTCAGCAAGATTTGCCGGCAGCTCTTCGTACCGCTCAAAACTCATTTTAAACGAGCCTTTCGCCTGCGTCATAGAGCGCAAATCGGTAGCGTATTTAAAAATCTCCGAAAGCGGCACTTCGGCGGAAACCTCCTGATTGCCCAGCGTCGGGTTCATGCCGAGTATTCTTCCCCTGCGGCGGTTAATATCTCCGATAATATCGCCCATATACTCTTCAGGAATTGTAACCACAAGCTTGTATATAGGCTCTAAAAGCGTCGGGGTAGCTTCCGCACAGCCTTTTTTATACGCAAGGCTGGCGGCAATTTTAAATGCCATCTCGGATGAATCCACCGGGTGGTAAGAGCCGTCGTAAAGAGTGGCCCGGATGTTTACCATCGGGTAACCGGCAAGCACGCCGCGCACAAGGCTTTCCCTTAGCCCCTTTTCAACCGCCGGAATGTATTGGCGGGGCACTACGCCGCCCACAATTTTATCCACAAACTCGAACGGCTCCTGCGAATCGAACAACGGTTCAAACTCAATCCACACGTCTCCGAACTGCCCGTGCCCGCCCGATTGTTTTTTATGGCGCCCCTGAGCTTTTACCTTTTTCTTGATAGTTTCGTGATAGGGGATTTTCGGGTCGGAAAGCTGCGCTTCAACCCCGAATTTATTGTGCAGCTTTTTACATATTACCTCAAGATGTAGCTCCCCAAGGCCGCTTATCAGCGTTTCGGACGTTTCAACCTGCTTTACAACCTTAAACGAGCGGTCTTCCTCTTCTATTCTGTAAAGCCCCGCGAACACTTTTTCTTCTTCCCCTTGTTTTTTTGCCGTAACCGCAAGGGATATGCAGGGCTCGGGGAACACGATTCCCGGAAAAACAACAACGTTTTGCTCGTCACATAAAGTGCTTCCGGTATCGGTAAACTGAAGCTTTGCAAGCGCTCCTATATCTCCCGCCGCCAGTTTTTCAACGGATATTTGTTTCTTGCCGCTCATGACATAAATTTGGCCAAATTTTTCGGACTTGGCGATATTTCCGCTTTTAATTGGCTTGCCTACGCTAAGCTCTCCGCCGAGTATTTTAAATATAGAGAGTTTGCCAACAAACGGGTCTGCGATTGTTTTGTATACCTGAGCCGCAAACGGCTGCTTAGAATCGGCCGTAAATGTTATTTGCTCGTCTTTTTGCGTTTTAGCTTTTATATTTATAACTTTGTCGGGGGACGGCATAAAAGAAGCTAAGCCGTTAAGAAACAGCGATATTCCAAGGTTTGGAGCGGCGGCGCCGATAAACACCGGAACCACGTCTCCGGAAGCGATTCCTATTTTTAACCCGTTGACTATATCCTGTTTGGTAAGCTGCTCGCCTTCAAAATATTTTTCCATAAGAGCTTCGTCGTTTTCGGCTGCGTTTTCTATTATCGCTTCCCTAAGCTTTTCCGCTCTTTCAGCTAAATCGCCGGGCATATCTATCGGCTTATGTTTTTTGCCGTCGAATGCGTAAGCTTTCATTTCTATTATGTCCACTATACCTTCGAAAGAGAGCCCCTGGCCTATTGGCAGCTGCATAACGGTTACGCGCGCCCCGTATTTTTGCGTAAGCGCGTCTAAAACCTTATCGAAATCAACATGTTCTTTATCCATTTGGTTTATAAAAAAAGACTTGGCAATCCCCGCATCACCGCAAGCGTCCCAAGCTTTTTCTGCCCCTACCGTAACGCCGGACAAACCACTAAGCACAATAACCGCACTGTCCGCAAGATGATACCCCGATGTGGCGTCACCTACAAAATCAAAATATCCGGGCGTATCGATAATGTTAATTTTTTTGCCTTCCCACTCGGCAGGCGCAACAGCAGAGCCTATTGATATGTGCCGTTTGGTCTCTTCGGGATCAAAATCCATAACGGTGTTCCCATCTTCCACCCTGCCCTGTCTATCAATAGCGCCACTACAAAAAAGCATCGCTTCGGCGAGGGTCGTTTTGCCTTCCCCGCCGTGCCCCGTCAGCGCAACGTTTCTTATGTCTGCCGTACCGTAATGCTTCATACAATCCTCCAACATTGTGTAACCAGTATTTTTAAATCTCAATGATGTACTTGTCCATTCTAACAGATGGGCTGGAAAAAATAAATAAGTTTTTTATATTACGTATGGAAATATGGCTGATATTATGTAATAATACCATCATGAACAAATAAGGAGTATATTAATGGATACAAACACTAACGAGACTAAACGTAAATTTACAGACAAGCAGCTTCGCCTGTACCAAATCATATTGGGAATTCTTGCGGCTGCGGCGCTCATATTTACCATTGCTTTGCCTATGATATTCAAAATAAAAAAGGACGACCTTTTAAACTATTCTTTCGTTGTCGTGTTTCTTATAGTAATTTTAGGCCGCAGAACCATTGAAAATAAATACAGGCTGCGCCTTTCCACCTTCACGCTTTCCCTGATGCTTGGCATTTGTGCGGGGCTTGTTTTTTATGTAATGAACATTTTCTATTGGTCGGGCGATACTGTACAACTGGAAATGCAATACAAAATTTTAATCACAGTCGCAATGATTCTTGCTTTGCTTGCAGGCATAATAATCCCCATTGTACGTTATTTTAAACGCAAGGCAAGCGGTAATTTGCCCAACGTCAGGCTTCCCGAGCCAAAAGAAGATGTGAAAACTGTAAGGGAAAGCCAAGACGACGACGGCCCTTTAACCGTCGAGCAAAAAATAGCCGCCATGATGAGCTCTCTTAACGACAAAAAAGATTCCAAAGACGATAAGAAAAAATAGTTCGTGATAGCGCCCGTTACATAATAATTTATAAATATTAAACATCGGCACGGCGAGAATTGCACCTGCCGATGTTTTTTGCCGGGCTGTTTTTAGAATGGGGGCTATATGTTCAAACAGATAAGGTGTTTGAAAACATAAGTTGCCGGTAATTTTATTTGTAATCCTTATTAGCTTTGCGTCAACACAATTATTCCCTTTGCCGCACCTTAGCGCAAACCCGCCTTAACCGCCGGCGGCAGGCTGATATTGGGCAGCGCAGTATTTGTTGACGTCTTCGCCTGTTATCAGCACCCAAAAACGCTGCGCATGTTGTTCAAATTCGGTATAGTTTTGCGGGCTCTGCACTTCTGTTTGGCGCAAAGTTTGCCCGCTATCTTGTTTCGCCCATCCGAATTCAAATGTGTTGTCCCCATCAAAGCTGTATTCGAAAACAACAAAACAGTCGCCCTCGGTAATGCTGAGCAGTGTTGAGCCTTCGGGCAGCACGGACGGCCTGTAATACCCCGCGCCGAATTTTGCGGCAAACTCCGCCTCGGACGAAAATGTACGCGCCGCCGCGCCCGTTCCGCTCTCTAAACAACCGGTTGCAATAGGAGCGGGCATGTAAGCGCCGTCCGCCCCGGCGACATTTAGTGCATCGCAGTCTTCGTTTATCTCTTCCGAAGCGGCGTATTTTTCACCATACGCGCTATCTTTAGCTAACATTGCAGATTCGTAAATAGGCGAACTGTCAGAACCCGAATGCATCGAGAACACAACCGCCACAATAACCGCCGCAACCGCGGCAACCGCCGAAGCCGCCGAGACATAAGTAAACAAAGCCCGGCTTTTTGCCTTTTTAATTGCGTTTTTCGCAAGGTTGACGGGCGGTTCTAAATCGTTCAACGCCAAAAGAGCCTCTTTTAATTTGAGCGCTTCGTTAAGTTTGTTTTGACAATCCGGGCAGCTGTCAATGTGGCTTTTAATCTGCCCGCAAATTCTATCGTCAAGCATGCCATCAATATATAAATCAATGCTTTTTTGTGTTTTCCGGCAATCCATTGGGCAACACCTTCTGTTTATTCCTATCAATTAAGACGCATAAAATGCGGCATTTGTTCCGCCCGAAACAAAAAGTTTGGTTTTTTTATTTTCGTTGCGCGGCCGTCAACCGCATTTTGAATATCCGCACGAGCGGCACACCACGCAACCTCCCTCATGCTCAAGGGGCGATGCGCATTCGGGGCATTTAGGGTTCCCTGTTTGCTGCTCCGTTTGTCCGCTGCGTATTAGCGATGCGCGTTCTAACACCCGTCCTATTGCGTCCGGGCACGAGAGCACCTTAAGCCCTTTTTGGCGCAATGTCGAATGGCACCGTATGCCCCGCAGCTGCTCTATTATGCTTTTTTCGTCCACCCCCGCGCGCAAAGACATGGATACAAGCCTGCTTGTCGCCTCCGACTGAGATGGGCATCCGCCTGCCCGCCCAACGTTTGTGAAAACTTCGCATATGCCTTGCTGGTCGTAATTGACTGTTACATACAGGTTTCCGCAACCTATCTTTATCTTTTGCGTTATGCCTTTCGTTACCTCGGGGCGCATGCGCGGCATTAAGGCTATCTTGCCGCCCGTGCTTAAAACCTGTCCTTTCCGGCTGCCGTCTCTGTATATTGTCACCCCTTTTAGCTTAAGGCTGTAAGCAAGGTTGTACACATCGGCAACGTCAGACCGGGTTGCATCCGCCGGGAAGTTGACCGTTTTTGACACCGCGTTATCCGTATATTGTTGAAATGCGCTTTGCATCCTGACGTGATATTCCGGCGATATATCATGAGCGCAAACAAATATGCGTTTAACGTCTTCGGGGATCTCTTCAATATCTTTTAGAGTGCCCGCCTTTGCGATTTTTTCCATCAGCTCTAAAGTGTAAAACCCGCGTTGTTTGGCAACCCGTTCAAAATACGGGTGTACTTCTAACAGTTTATCGTCGTCTAAAACATTGCGCACATACGAAATTGCAAACACCGGCTCTATTCCGCTTGAAGTGCCCGCAATAATTGATATTGTCCCCGTAGGCGCTATAGTGGTAACGGTGGCGTTGCGCATTGCGCTAAACCCTTGCTGCTTGTACACACTTTTATCAAAATATTCAAAACTACCGCGTTTTTCTCCCAATTCCGCCGACGCCTGTTTTGCAGCTTTTTGAATAAACAACATCAGCTTTTTTGCTAACTTGACCGCTTCTTTTGAGTTGTACGGAATGCCGAGCTTATAAAGCATATCCGCAAAGCCCATAACGCCAAGCCCAATCTTGCGCATCTTTTTTGTGTTTTTTTCAATTATCCCGAGCGGGTACCTGTTAGCGTCAATAACATTGTCAAGAAAGTGTACCGCGGTTTTTACCGTATCCTCAAGCGCGCTATAGTCCAATTTGCCGCCTTCAGCAAAAAGGTTAAGGTTAACGGAACCTAAATTGCAGCTCTCATACGGTAAAAGCGGCTGTTCTCCGCACGGGTTCGTGCTTTCAATCTCTCCCGCATCCTCAACCGGATTTTTGCTGTTAATCCTATCGAGGAACACAATCCCGGGTTCGCCGTTTGTCCACGCCATGTCTATAATAGTGTCAAACACTTTTTTTGCGCTAATAGCTTTCGTCTTCTTGCGGGTTGCGGGATTTATCAAATCATATTTTTTGTCTTGCGCAACCGCTTTCATAAACTCTTCGGTAATCCCGACGCTAATGTTAAAGTTCGTTAGCTGCGCAGGGTCTTTCTTGCACGTAATAAAGTCCATTATGTCCGGATGATCCACCCTAAGTATTGCCATATTGGCCCCGCGCCGGGTGCCGCCTTGCTTTACCGCTTCGGTTGCGGCATTAAACACTTTCATAAAGCTTATTGGTCCGCTCGCTACCCCGCCGGTTGAGCTTACACTATCGCCCGCCGGCCTGATTCGCGAGAAAGAAAAACCCGTGCCGCCGCCGCTTTTATGTATCATGGCCGCATTTTTCAGGCTTTCGAAAATCTCTTCCATGCTATCTTCAATAGGCAGAACAAAACATGCCGAAAGCTGCCCGAGTTTGCGTCCCGCATTCATAAGGGTAGGCGAATTGGGAACAAACTTTAACGAGTCCATAATGTTAAAGAATTGCTGCGCCGTTTTTTCAGCTTCCCCGCCGTAAACAGAATCCTGCTGCGCAATTGTTTTGGCAACCCGCCAAAGCATATCCTCCACACTCTCGCAAACACCGTTTTTATCCTTTTTAAGATACCTGCGTTCAAGCACAATGCGCGCATTTTCCGAAAGATTCATTTTGGCTCCTTTTTCAAAATTACAGCTCAGCCGCCCTTAAGCTTTATTTTGCTTCGAACTTATAAAATAAAGCTTTGTATATTTGGCTGTCTTTGCCCGACGAATAGAATTCTACCCGGCCTTGCTCTTCGTTATTGTTTAGGATATCGTTTTGAGTCAACACGTCTTTAAGGCGGCGCACAGTACCGAAACGCCCGTCAAAAACCCGGCAGCCGGCGCCAAACGCTTTGTCTGTATAACTTTTGATTATCGGCTCAATTAAAGTAAAGTGGGTACATCCGAGCACAACCGCCCCCACGTCAGTATCAATTCCCGAAAAACACTTTTCAAGGCAAGTGCTTACGGATTTTTCGTCAACCTGAACGCGTTCTATCAGCTCAACCAACCCCGCGCATCCTATGCTTACCACTTTGTTCCGGGCGCCAAGCCTTTCTATCAGCCGTTTATAGCGCGTCTGAGCGACGGTTGCGGGCGTCGCTAACACAACAATTTTTCCCTGCACACAAAGCGCCGGTTTTACCGCCGGCTCCATGCTAACAACGGGAATGTTAAAACGCTCGCGCATCATTAGAACTGCCGCGCTTGTAGCGGTGTTGCAAGCCACCACGATTGCCTTTACGCCTTTGTTAAATAAAAACTCGCCGGAGGATAAAGACAGCTTTTTAATTTGTTCTTCTGTTTTTTCTCCGTACGGCGCGTTTTCGCTGTCTCCGTAATATATGTAGTTTTCGTTTGGCATTAGCATAAAGGCGGTTTTTAACACGCTTATACCGCCCACACCAGAATCAAAAAAGCCGATGGGCTTAGAATTCATCATTTCTCCAAAAAAAATTGATAAATTTATTATACTTCATCGGCGCGGCTGTTTACAACTGTTTTATGTG
>CAYTUG010000025.1:0-23190 GCA_964441275.1 uncultured Christensenellaceae bacterium
TCCTTCACCGACTTTAAACAGCAGCTTAAGGCTTACCGATATCGCTCAAACAATATACCCATGCGCCCGCTCGGTTGGCTTAAGCCAACCGAATATCTCAAACATAACACTGTCCAATATGTTTGACAAACCTACAGGCGCAGTCGTTAGGCGGCGGATTTGCGATTTCCTTCCAAATCTAATTCTGTTGAAAAGTGTAGAATTTGGTTGTATTATGAAGTAACAATGTGTTTGGATAGGTGTTTTTATGCACATTAAAAAAGGTAAACGAAATGCAGAAAAGCATTTTGGTCTCAGCGGCGTTGAAAAAAAACTATGCGATATGTTGCCTGTTTTGATGCAGATAAATGAGCAGCACCGTTTCGGTCGTTTTGGGTTTGATATATGCATACAAAACATTACGCCCATAGGGCCTGGGGGCGCATTGAAACTTATGCCAAACGCGCTTAATAATGCGGCTGTAAGACCGGGTTATTCGCCTCCCGAACAGTACTTTACGGGAAAGCGCTTGGGGCGATGGTCGGACGTATACAAGGCAAGCGCGTTAATCTACTTTCTGATAGCCGGAGAGTTGCCGCCGGCTGCCTTTAAGAGAGAACAAAACGAGCCTGTATTTGATACCCCGCTCCCGGAAAGGCTTTTAGGCATAGCAAACGAGGTTGAAAAAGGGTTAGCGCTTGATATTGACGAAAGGCCGAATACGCTTGAAAACCTTTATAAAGCGATAAAATCGCTTGAACCATGCGGGTTTGACAAGGCGCCCAAATTTAAAACACAACTTTTTGCGGTTGCGCTTATTGCTATGGCGTCATTGTCGGGCAGCGTTTTCGCAGTAAATGAGATAAACTATTCCCGGGCTGTCGCTTTTGCAAACGAGTGCGCGTTTGAAAAGGCCGAACGTTCACTGAACGGAGTTTTAGAATTTTATCGCGATGCAAAAAAATTAAGGCAATATGTTAACGCCGGCTTGTTGCTTGAAAAACAAAACTTTGACGAGGCGGAACAACAATTCAAAGCATTAGGAGAATATCAAAACGCCTGCGAGATGGTAAGCGAAACCAAATATAAACGCTCGTTGCACATTCTTGAGAACAAAGATTATATTAGGGCAAAACAAAATTTTGATTCGCTTGGCAATTACCGCGATTGTGTTTTTCTTGCTAAAGAAGCGGCATATTTGCAAGCCGTGGAATATAAAAAAGCGGGCAATATTATTGATTCGCTTGCTCTTTTAAACAGCATCCAGCCATATAAAGATTCCAATGAAAAGATAATCCGGTTACACGAAAGCGTATATAAAAAAGCGTTAGAATACTTTAGAAATTACGAGTACTGTAGCGCGTACGATTACTTTAAAGCGACAGCCGGATATTTGCAATCCGATAGTTATGCAGCTGTGTGCAAAATATTAAACCTGCCTTTCGAGGCGTTTAACGAAGATTGTTTTAGCCAGCTTGTCGCTTACTCAGACAAGATTGATTTATCGGACGTATTAATGAACGACGATTTTATCATTTTATTTCTGCAAGGTAGTTGGGAGGACGGTAAAAACAATTCACTAAAAATTGCGGAAGATAAAAGCGTAATTACCAATATGCCATACAAGAACGGTATATATTTTTATTTTAAGGATTCGGCGCTTATTATCAAGACAGGCGATAACAAAGAGCATAAAGCATTTGTTTTCAAATATGTTAATAAAAACTCAATAAACGTTTATTGCTGTAAAAACGCCAAATCGTACACTCTGTTACGAAAATATTAACAATATATATCGGGCATATTGTTATTTAATTCAAAAACATTATGTATGTGCAGATTATCATTAAATGTTGCGTATGGTATAATAGTTGCAAATAAAAAAGAGGTCTAAGAAACGACTATGAAAAAACTGATAATTGTATTGGACGGGATTGCGGACAGGCCGCAGGATAAACTTTCGGGTAAAACTCCAATGGAAGCGGCGGTTACCCCTGCGCTTGACGAGTTGTACTTAAAGGGGCGCAGCGGAACGGTACAAACTATTCCGCAGGGGCTTGAAGCGGGAAGTGCGGTCGCAAACCTTGGGCTTTTAGGTTATGATGCAAAATCAAGCTACAAAGGGCGCGCAGTGATAGAGGCCGCCGGGGCGGGCATTTCTATCGAGCCTGATGCGCTTTATATAAGATGTAATTTCGTAAGCGTGGACGGGCAGGATTTTGAAAACAGTATAATAAGCAGTTATAACGCAAACGATATCGAAACATTTGAAGCCATACCTTTAGTAAAACGGCTGAACGAAACAGTGTTTGGGAAAGCCGCAAAACTTATAAATATTGATACGTTTCGCAACGTGCTTGTTGTCAAAGATGCCGCGCATATTGCGCAGCATCTAAATTTTGCGCCCGCGCATGAGATAATTGGCAGCAAAGTATCCGATCACTTGAAGGGCGATGCATACATGCAACCTTATTTTGATATGATGAGAGCCGCATATGATGTTTTGAAAAACAGCAATTCCAAAGCTAACGCAATATGGTTTTGGGGCGCATCGTGCGCGCCTGACGTGCCGCCGGGCGTAGCAGAACGAAGGGTTGTATTGGCTGAAACTTCGCTGATGTGCGGGATAGCGGCTTTATTTAAATTAGATTGCGTCAAAACCCCGGAAGACGGCGGGTTTAGAAAATTTCTTGCATTGAAAACAAAAGCCGCGCTTGAGGCGTTAGACAGCTATGATAGCGCATATATCCACATACAGAAGCTCGACGATCTTTCGCATGAGCTTGAACCCGTAAAAAAGACGCAGGCAATTGAGGAGATTGACGAGTTTTTTATAAAGCCGTTCTTTAGCAAGCTAAGCGAGCCGTACAGCGCTATTATTGTTTCCGATCATTACACGTTTTCGGACAGCGGAGGGCATGGTGCACAACCCGCGCCTTTTCTGCTTTTAGGGCATGGCAGCGATGGGCGGGGCGGCCGCTTTACCGAGCAGCATTGTCGTCAAAAAGAGTCAACAATAGATTCCGCATCGCTCGTTGCTATGCTAAATGGCTAAAACCTTGCAGCGGCGTTTTAAGAACAACCGATTGAAGAGGGTGGGGAGCTTATGGATATTACGATTATCGCCATTTTAACGGCACATCTTTTGGTTGGCATAGTATTCTGTTTTTTAGGAAACAGATGGTTAAAAATCATTTTAGGGGTGTATGGTTTAGCGTTCGGGTTTGTTCTTTCCGGCGTGCTGCTTTCATTGCTTTCATCCTATAACGGCGCCGCGCTGCTGTTATTGCGTTTAGGGGCGGGGGCGGCAGCAGCTGCAATTTTTGTGCTTATACCGCATTTTGGCGTATTCTTTATTGGATTTGGCGGCGGAATGTTGGTTTGCATTTTGGCGGCCAGTATATTTAATTTGAATATTTTGAATTGGTACGTTTACGGCGGCGGTCTGTTAACGTGCTGTTTGCTGGGCGCGCTAACCCTCGGGTTCAGGCGCATATTTGTAGCGGTGTTCACCTCGTTTACGGGCGCGTATGCTTTAGCGCAGTTTGTGTACCAGATAATCAACACAAACGTACAATCGCTTATAATAAGCGACATTAAGGCCGTATATTCTACTTTTAGCTCAATGCTTTTTTTAGCAATGCTTTTCGGACTGTTTTTTTTGGGCGTTATTGTTCAACTTACTGTTACAGATAAAGCTAAACGTTAATCAGGAGGAGTATGCATGGACTCAATTTATTATATTGCCGCGGCCTTCGCCGCATTGATTATAGGGCTGCTGCATATTGTTTTCGGCTACAAGTTAGCAAGGATTCTAATGCCGCTCAGCGGCGCGTTGATTGCAGTGGCATTGCTGGATATTTTTGCGCTTGATTTGCTTGGGCTGCAAGGGGGGGCGATGTATGTATTTTTAATAGCGGGCGGCGTGTTAATCTATGCTGCGCTTTTTTTAATACCCCGGGCTTCCGCTTTTTTTGCTTCTCTTACAGGCTCGGCTATTTTCATTGTCTACATAGTTTATGCATTCGAGCTTTTCAATTTGGCAATTCTCTACCCGGCGGCGCTGACAATTTGCGTGCTTGCCGCTATTGCTGCGGCGGTATATAAAAGAATAGGGGTAATTGTTGTATCAGCGTTATTGGGCGGTTGCATATTTGCGCCTGTAGCTTGCCTTTTATATTTGGAAGGTTTCCCCGGATTGGCGGCATTGCAAAACGTGTTGGGTTCCATTGCCAAAAATGCATACACTATATGTATAGTAGCTTTTGTTTGTGCGCTTTTGGGCACGATAATACAGTATATAAAGACAGCAAACGGCCAGTTGATTGAAAATAAATGGCGCGCGGGCAAACGCCGCAGTAAAAACATTAATATAATTGTGTGAAAGGTTGCTACTCCTAAGGGCGTATACACTGTTTATTTTTATCTGACCATTCTAATATGTATTCGCCGGCTTTTTGTATTTCGGCAAAAAAACCGCGGTTCAGCAAAAATTTTATTACCGTATCATTGCGTTTAAACACGCCGATAGACAAACACGATATTTTGCTCTTTGCGTAATCAATAAGGGATGTGCCTATGCCGGCGCGTTGCTCTTTTGGCTCTACACAAAGTCCAAGTATGTTGCCCTCGTCCGAAAAGCATATAAAGCCGAGAATTCGCTCTTTCGAGGCATAAACAACAAGCCAGTCCGCAGCTTTGAACGCTTCGCGCGTTTGCTCGTATATGTTGTGCCAATAGCTGCTGTCTAAAAAAGGGTGAGCCGAAATAGCTGTGCTCAGCCATATTGACATCACATTGCCGATTTCTTCATCATGAGCCTTTCGAATACCATCGGTTGAAATGTTTTCTGAATTTACAACTGCTTTTCTGATTGGCAATTTTAAAAACCGGTTGGTCATATATGCTATAAAAATTCCGTACACCGTCTCGGTAAGGCGCGCAATACCGTAATACAGCGGGCTTGCGTCCTGCTTGGTAACAAATATGATTAAAAACACCACAACGCTAATGGGTACGCTGGCTAAAAGCTTTAGAATGTTGCAAAGATATATGGTGAAGAGCACCCCGAAAACGCTTGCGAAATACCAAACGATGGGGGGCGCGTCAGCGGTTGTAAACAATAACAGCACGCCGGTGACAGAACCGATTATAGTGCCCAATGTGCGATCAACGCCGGTGCGCAACGAGTGCTGCAACGAAGATTTCATACAGATAACCGCGGCAAGCGCGGCCTGAACGCCGTTTATCGTATCCCCAAGATTGAGCAACTGAAAAGTTGCGAGGCAAATGCCCACCGCAACCACAGTTTTTATTGTGCGCATGCCTATTTTGTACCGCGGCTTCATGTTTACCCTCCGGCTTTGGAAATTCAAATTACATTCTATAGATATTAGTTGCCGTGTCAACACTGATTGTTTTTTTTTGTGTCGGCGCTTTTTTTATTTATATATGCGAAGGATCATGTTCACTTTTATGAATGCACCAATCTTCATGAGAAAAATTATCGCATATCCGTTCAATTCGCATTTTGATGTATTTTGCTTTTGCGGTGACTGCAACCTGATCGTCGGGAGTATATATTTCGCCTTCGCCTTCAAAAAGCAGCCTGTTTTGTTTGGTTATGCGCCCTAATACTTTAAGGCTGACGCCGCAGGGCAGCGGCTTCTTATAGCTTATTGAAAGTTCAACCGTTACGCCCCAAATGTTCGGATTGTCAATCTGGATTGCCCGGCCTATTGTCTCGTCCAATATGCTTGCCGCTATGCCTCCGTGAAGGCGATCCGGATAGCTTTGGTGCAGTTGATGAGGCGTAAAAAATGCCGCAACCTCGCGCGTGTCTGTTTCATAAAAGTGCGCATGCAAACCCTTATCGTTTGTTATACCGCATACAAAGCATTCCCTTGCGTTTGGCTGTTTGCCTGTAATCTTTTTCATGCTACTTTCTCCGCCATTGTATTTTTGTTTAGTATAGCACAATGGCGGCGTTTCTCAACGTTGCAACACCTATTAACCTTTTATAAACAATAACTTAGGCTTATACTTATACTGTAGGTTTCATTCAATACGAAGTTATGGCGTTATACTATATAACTAAGGTTGTACAATGATGAGTAACAGTTAAGGAAGAAAAAAAGCCTGGATTATAATAATTTGATAAAATTAAATTACTAAATGAAGCAAAAAACCGAAAAAAAGAATTCCTTAATGAAAACCATGCGTCTGAGAACGTTTCTTCGGCGGCGTATAATTAAGAAAAATTAAAAAAGGCGGGACAGTAACGGTTGTGCTTCTTATCTAAAAAAGATGAAAAATACCAATGCTTAAAACATAAATGTTTAGTAATGATTTGTAAATTTGTTGCGTAAAATTTATCGGACGGATAACAATGTTATGATTAATTTGTTATTAAAATAATCCAGACTTCGCGTTAAAAAACAACTACAGTTAAAATAATGAACATGTAACATAATTATAGCTATTCCATACAAAATGCATTTATAGATAATATATGTGTAGTAAAAAAATAAGGAGGAATACCAAATGTGCAAAAGGATAGGTGTATTATTTCTTGTCCTAATTATGGTAGCTGCGTTGTTTGTGGCTTGCGCCAAACAGGAGGAGGTACAAAAACCTGAGCAGGTTGATGATTCGCCCAAGAAAATTGAAGAACCTATTGAAGCGGCTAAAGATGTAGTTGTGGGTGTTCTTATGCCGACAAAATCATTGCAAAGATGGAATCAGGATGGCGATAACATGAAGAAACAGCTTGAAGCCAAGGGTTTTACGGTTGATCTTCAGTATGCAGACAATAAAGTCGATTTGCAGGTTCAGCAGATTGAAAACCTGGTTACCAAAGGTGCTGATGTGCTTGTTATAGCATCCATAGATGGTAGTGCGCTTGGGACAGTTTTGGCGGAATCGAAAGCCAAAGGCATACCGGTAATTGCCTATGACCGCTTGATTATGGATACTGACGGGGTTGATTACTATGCGACATTTGATAACTACAAAGTAGGTGTTATTCAAGGCACTTACATTATTGAAGCTCTTGGTCTTGACAAAGGAGAAACAGGCCCATTCAGCATGGAGGTATTCGGGGGATCACCCGATGACAATAACGCTTTTAAATTTAACGCGGGCGCAATGGATACGCTTAAACCCTATATTGATAACGGCGTACTTGTGATCAAATCCGGTCAGGCTGATATGAGTGTTATTGCAATACAGGAATGGAAATCAGAAACTGCGCAGGCAAGAATGGATAACCTTTTGACTGCACATTACGCAAATGTGAACATTGACGTAGTGCTGTCTCCGAACGATAGCCTTGCACAGGGCATTGCGGCTTCGTTAAAGGATGCCGGTTATGGCACGGGTGCTAAACCATATCCAATTCTTACTGGTCAGGATTGTGATGTTAACAACATGAAACTCATACTTGCCGGTCAGCAATCAATGTCTGTGTTTAAGGATACAAGAACACTCGCCGAAAAGGTTGTTGAAATGGTTATAGCGATTGTCGAAGGGAAAGAAGTCCCGATAAATAACACGGATGAATACAACAATAACGTTAAAACCGTTCCGTCTTTCCTATGCGAACCCGTGTTTGCAAGCAAAGACAACTACAAAGAATTGCTAATCGACTCGGGTTACTACACAGAGGATCAGCTTAAGTAAGGATTCGATAGTAGTAAAAACAAAATGTTAGTGATGATATGGCGGCAGCGAGAAATTGTTGCCGCCATATTAGCAAGGAGTAGTCTATGTCGGAATATATACTTGAGATGAATGAAATTACAAAAGAATTTCCCGGAGTTCTAGCTCTTGACAAGGTAAACCTTCGGGTTAAAACCGGAACAATCCATGCGTTGGTCGGTGAAAACGGTGCGGGAAAATCTACTTTGATGAATGTATTGAGCGGCATACACCCAAACGACACATATAGCGGGAATTTCATCTTTAAAGGTGAGGAATGTTTTTTTAAGACAATAAGGGACAGTGAAAAGATGGGGATGGCTATCATACATCAGGAGCTGGCCTTAATCCCGTATATGACGATTGCCGAAAATATTTTTCTTGGTAACGAACGCGCGAAAGCGGGAATTGTGAACTGGGATGAAACGAATGAAAAGGCCAGACAGCTTATCCGCTTGGTAGGGCTCCGTGAAAAAAATACCACGTTAATAAAAGATATCGGCGTTGGCAAACAGCAACTTGTTGAAATCGCAAAAGCGTTATCAAAAGATATCGAACTTTTAATTTTAGACGAGCCAACCGCCGCGCTGAATGATGAAGATTCAGACAATCTGCTTGATTTGTTAAAGTGTTTAAACAAGGAACAAGGTTTGACCTGTATACTTATTTCCCATAAGATTCATGAAGTAATAAAAATTGCTGATTACATATCTATTATTCGTGATGGAAAAATGATAGAAACATTAGATGCCAAAGACCCGGGCTTGAGCGAAGGACGAATAATAAAAGGTATGGTAGGGCGTGAAATAGTCGATCGATTTCCAAAAAGAACACCCAAAATAGGCGATATAGGTTTTGAAATTAGGGATTGGGTAGTACACAACCCGCTTGATGAAGATAAAATTGTAATTGACCATGTCAGTATGAATGTGCGCAAGGGCGAGGTTGTGGGAATTGCCGGTCTTATGGGGGCGGGCAGAACAGAACTTGGAATGAGCATTTTCGGACGTGCTTACGGAAAGAAAATTAGCGGTGAACTGATAAAGGACGGAAAGCCGGTGTTACTTCAAAACGTCAGGCAAGCTATAGACTCCGGTATAGCCTATCTAACAGAAGACAGGAAAAACTGCGGGTTGATACTTATTGACGAAATAAAACGCAATATTAGCCTGCCGAGCTTGGAAAAAATCAGCAAGATGAAGGTTGTAAATGAGGATGAGGAAATCGCCGTAGGCAACGAATACAGAAAAAAACTTGATATCAAATCGTCAAGCGTGAATCAGAAGACGGGAAACCTTTCAGGCGGCAACCAACAAAAGGTGGTTCTGAGCAAATGGATATATTCAGCTCCGGATGTGCTCATACTTGATGAACCCACACGCGGTATAGACGTAGGCGCAAAATACGAGATTTACAGTATCATAAATAGTTTGGCTGACGAAGGAAAATGCATAATTATGATCTCATCCGAATTGCCTGAAATATTAGGTATAAGTGATCGAATATATATTATGAATAAAGGAAAAGTTGTAGGAGAGATGCGAACGGATGAAGCGACTCAGGTTGATATCATGTCTTGCATCATTAACGACTCAGCTGAAAGACAGGGGGAAAAGCGATGAAAACAACTTCAAAACTATCCGAAAAAGGGACCAATTTATGGAGCAGAATTAGTGAATCTATAATAAACAATATGCGGCAATATGCTATGTTAATTGCTCTGATTGTTATTGTAGGGCTGTTTTTTGTTCTCACGGAAGGAATATTATTATTTCCGCGCAATGTGACGAAGCTGATATCGCAGAACAGCCATGTTTTAATACTTGCAGTTGGCATGCTTATGTGCATACTAACGGGGGGCAACATAGACCTGTCGGTTGGCTCGACTGTTGCGTTGGTTAGCGCCATGTCGGGCTTGTTCAGCAATATTCTTGGTATGCCGGTATGGTTTTCAATACTTATAAGCCTTCTTACGGGTTTGCTTGCGGGCATGTGGCAGGGTATGTGGATTGCTAAGTTTCGAATACCGGCATTTATCGTTACGCTTGCAGGTATGCTTATATTCCGTGGGATTAACAACATTATTCTAAACGGCGAAACGTTAGGCTTGCCCGATGCATTTACAACGATTGCATCAAAACCTATTCCTGACCTTTTGGCCGACATAAACATTAGAATACCGGATTTTATCGGAAAAGGGGGTACGATAAAACTAAACATGATAGCCATAATAATTGGAGTTTTATTTTCTCTGGTTTATATCGGTTTTACCGTGTTTAGCCGCAGTACTAAAAAAAGGCGTGGGTATGAGGTGCCATCGGTAACAGCGATGTTTATCAAGACAGCGTTATTAGTTGTTATTATCAATTTGTTGACTTTTTGGCTGGCTTTGGACGATGGTATACCAATTATACTTATGATACTCGCCATTTTGATATCTATTTACACTTTTATAACAACCAAAACCATAATCGGGCGTCATCTTTACGCGTTGGGCGGAAATGCAAAAGCGGCTGAGCTATCAGGAGTAAACACAAAAAAGATTATGTTCCTTGTGTACACAAATATGGGGTTACTTGCAGCCATAGCAGGTATCGTGTTTGCCGGGCGCCTTAACGCCGCCTCGCCGCTTGCAGGGCAGGGATTTGAATTAGATGCCATTGCATCATGTTTTATCGGGGGCGCATCTACCTCGGGTGGAGTTGGTACTGTCATGGGGGCGGTTATCGGAGCTCTTATTATGGGAGTGCTAAACAACGGCATGTCGATTATGGGCGTAAATATATTCTGGCAACAAATAACAAAAGGGCTTGTACTATTGCTTGCCGTTGCATTTGATATATATTCAAAATCGAAGGCAAAAATAAAATAACTTTTTATTCGATAGGAATCCGGGTCGTGGTTGTCCATGGCCCGGATGCAACCAGCCTTTTGGAAGCGATGGGGTTTATTGTATTTATGCAGTGATTATGTTACAATAGTGCTGGTGTTGAACAAAATTAACATTAAAGTAAATAAAAATAATGAGACCATAGCGGACTATAACGGAATAGTGGATAAAAAAGCATTCCGTTTTGCCATGCTCAAAAATATAATAGAAGCGCAAAACGCTGATATTATTTTTATTCTTGATACAAATCTTTGCATTGGCAGGCAGCAGGCAAAGGAAAGTATTGACAATATTATTGGCATGGGTCTAAAGCCGATAGTGTTGCCAATAGCTTCGGATCCCCGGTTTTTTTTGGGGATCTCCGTTAATCCGCAAGGAGGCAAGGAGCACGAAAAGCTTTTTTTAATCAAAATCAACCCGGGAACGTTTTCTTATGAATTATTTTGTGCTATCTGTAATTTCGACATAGCGATGGGAATAGGCGCGCAGCAACCGATGGAAGATATCTGCGAGCGGTTGCGTTTAGATGGTATCAAAAGTATCTGTGATAGCTTTGAAAAATTTTGTTATGATTCCTTGTTGTGCACCACCATAAGATGTTCTTTTTGTGCACATAAACATATTAGGGAAGCAGTCAAATGAAATGGGTCTATAAAATAACACTAATTCTATTTTTAATTATTGCGGTTACCGCTGCTGCGGGTTCGCTGTTTTATTACACCAGAATTAATGTTTACGGGGAGGAATCAGCTTATGCTTTCCGGGCGTACCCACAATATCACTTTTCATTGATTATTAATAATGAAGGCGAGGTTTATTGGGAGAACTTTAAGAAAGGTGCGCTGGATGCGGCCAAAAACAAAAACGTTGCAATTGAAGTGAACTTTGTTGATGACCCGAATATAAACAGTAAAACTGTGGAATATATCTACATTGCAAACAAATCAAAAGTTGATGGTATAATTGTTGCAGGCGAAAATACAACTGAATATATAAAAGCGCTTGAATCTGCAACCAATGATGGCATAAACACCGTTGTGGGAGTATTTGAAGCGGTAAACAGCCATAGGTTATGTTATGTCGGCACCAACTATTATGAACTTGGGGCAGATGCTGGCCGACTTATTAAAAAAATAGGTGATTCCGGCGAAGCCGTTGAACTTGCGGTGATATTGCCAAGTGAGCGGCAAGATGGTTCGCCTGATACGACAAACACGCAACAGGAAATGCTTTTAAGGGGTTTGCGGAGTGTGCCGATAGGCATTACCCGGATACTTTACCGAACAAGCGATTTGCTCGGTGCCGAGGATCAAATACGTTCTATACTTACCGAATATCCTGATATTGGGGTAATTTTTTGCACAAACTCAAAAGATACGCTATCTGCGGCGCATGTTATAGTTGAGCGTAATCTTGTAGGTAAAGTCTTAATCGTAGGGATTGATATGACGGATGAAATAGCTAACTATGTCAGAAAGGACATTGTTTTCGGTATTTTAGATAGAAACGGTTATGATGCCGGTTATCGAAGCGTTGGGGCTCTTTATGACAGTATTGGCGGGCGGTTCAATTCAAGTTACATCGACATTTACACCAGCGTTTATACAGCTGAGAATATTTCAAGATATGCTAAACATTAAAATCCACAAAAAAACTGGTTTGAGCAAAAGAATATTTAACAGTATTAGAACTCGAATGATAATCATCTTTGTCCTATCCACGGTACTGATGGCATTGACAAGCCTGTTTATACTTGTCACGTCCGGTAATCTTATTGATAGGATGGGGGAAATGTTTTCGGCAAATGTAAGCCTTAAAGAATTCGTTGCGCAAATGGATGAAATAAACGTACATATTACACATTATCTTGCTACGGGTTATTCCGATAGTCAGTTAAGCTATTATATAAACCGCGATGCTTTGAGTAATAAGGCTCAGACAATGTACGATCCTTCTGCGGGTATAATCGGTGAGGATGATCTCATATTTAAGGATATTGCCTTTATGGTAGATTCATATCTTAAAGAAACAGATGCGGCAATGAATGCAAAAAGATTTAGCATTGCGGATGAATACATACCTCGTTATGCGGAGGCAAATCGTATTGCCGGGTATATTAAAAAGTATGCAGACAGGCTTAATCTTAATAAAGTTGGCAAAAATACCAAGCTTTATATAGGTATGGCTGAAGATCTTAGAATGATGAATTTATTTCACATTATTCTGTTAGTATCAGTGATTGCCTTAAACTTACTTGTGATTTCCAATATGACGTTTAAAATCACTAAACCTATTATAAAGCTTGCCGGAAGCGCGGGTGATATTTCTCGTGGAAACTTTTATACGGATGATATTGAAGCGCCATCTTTTGACGAACTTAGCATAATGGCAAACGCTTTCAACGGCATGAAGCACAGTCTTAGAGATTACATTGCCGCATTGCATGATAAGGCCGATACCGAATCACAACTTCTTGAGCAGCAAATTGAAAACTTAAAGATTCAATCCTTATTAGCCGATGCACAGATGAGAGCATTGCAAATGCAGATTAATCCGCATTTTCTTTTCAACACGCTAAACGCAGGCGTTCAGCTTGCAATGCTTGAAGGTGCGGGGCGAACATCGGATTTTCTTGGTGATCTTGCCGATATGTTTAGATACAACATTAAAAGTATTGATAGAAAAGTTAAAATAAAAGACGAAATAGATTCTGTACGCGCGTATGGTAATCTGTTCCATGTCCGTTTCGGGGATGCCATACAATTTCAATACAACATTGACTGTAGTCTCCTTGATATTTTTGTGCCCCCTCTTATTATTCAACCGCTTGTAGAAAACGCGACCATACACGGAATAGGCGATATGGAAAGAGGTGGGGTGGTTACAGTGTCGCTCGAAAAAGGCGAAGGCGTTTCATTGATTATAATTGAAGATAATGGGGTCGGGATAAGCAAAGAAAAACAGAAAGCCGTGCTTTCTGCTCCCCCTGTAGACAGCGAAAAATCCGGTCATACAACCGGAATAGGAATCTATAATGTAATGCAGAGGCTCCGGCTATTTTTTGGAATTAATGATGTCATCGAAATACAAAGCCAGCCCGGAAAAGGCACAAGGATTATTTTAAAAATACCGTATACACAATAATGCGGTGTGCAATTGCAAGAAAGGAGTAAGAATGTATAACCTTATGGTTTGTGACGATGAGCAGATAGTAATCGAATCAGTCAAGCTTATTGTTGAGGACGAATTTCCAAATATTATTGTAACTAAAACAGCACGGTCTGGCAGAGAAGCAATTGAAGCCGTAAGGGTGGAACGTCCCGACATAGTTATAACGGATATACGCATGCCGGGAATAAACGGGATTGATACAATCAAGGAAATTAAGAGGGTGCATAATAATATCAGATTCATAATCATGTCGGTTTATGAATATTTTGAATTTGCCCAACAGGCTGTAGAGCTTGGCGTTTGTGATTATTTGACAAAGCCGGTCAAACGTAAAAGGCTTGTTGAAACCCTTGAACGAATCACGCGCGAACTTGATGAAGAACGCAGACAGCACAACCAAGAACTTGAGACAAAAGAAAAGCTCGATAAAATGTTAGATGTGCTTGAACACAGTTTTATTTACTCGCTGTTACTATCTCAAGAGGCCGACATTGGTCACTATAAGGAATTATTCGACATACAAAGTGAAACCGGTTATATATTTATTCTCACATTCGGGGAGAATACCGTTTCAGATACAAGGGTTAGGCTTGGCGCCAGCGTACAGAACCAAAAGTTTTACGGCTTTTTTAGAGATTGCCTAAAATATAAGAGCAAATGCATTGTTGGTCCTATCATACTTGACAGGGTAGTTGTATACGTTGCACAAAATGCCGGAGACACTTATGAACAACGTGTTGCGGCAATAGCTTATATTGAAAACATAATCCGAAAGCTTGAAAGCAAATACGGTATTGGCTTTCGGGTCGGTATAGGCAAGCTGCATCGCGATAGTGATTTGCTTATATCATATCAAGAGGCGCTAAAAGCCCTAAGTTATACTGAGGGTCAAAAGATAATTCATATAGACGATATTGCACCAAATATTTCAAACTCCGGAATTGAAATGTTGGTTGATGAAAACCGGCTTTTAAAATCTATAGAAAGCGGTGATGCGCAACATTGTATCGGCATACTTATGGATATATTCAATAAACATTCTTCTAAACTTGATCAACAGGGGGCGCGTAACAGGCTTATAGAGGTTTTGATAGTTGCCCAAAGGCTTGCCATTGAAAGCGGCGCCGAAGGCGATTGGTATATGGGGTATTCTGATTACATAGCAGATATGTTTAGCTGTAGAACGAGACAGCAGTTTGAGCAAATGCTTGTTGAAAAGATTAGCAGCATGGCAAGCAGAATAAGGCGCTATAAAGAAAATTCTATTGGTAATACTGTTGAAATGGCTAATAAAATTATTAGCGAGCGCTTTGACCAAGACTTGACTCTTAGTAGTATTTCGAAAGAGCTATTCGTAAGCCCTCAGTATTTTAGCAGATTATACAAACATGAAATGGGCGTAAACTTTATAGAGAAACTAACTGACGTACGAATAAAAAACGCTAAGAAACTAATGGAAAGCGGTGATTATTCAATAAAAGAAATCAGCTATATGTCTGGCTATAGCGACCCGAACTATTTTAGCAGGCTGTTTAAAAAGCTTGAAGGCGTGTCACCATCTGCTTATCAAAAGCAAATCTAAAGGAGGATTTATTATGAAAAAAGCAATGATATTCCTGCTTGTAATGCTGTTTGTAATTTTTATGGGATGTGAAGTGAAGCAAACCTTCAAAAATCAGGATGGTAAAATCCTTATCGGTTATATATCAGAGTCCATGACGGTTCAAAGGTGGATCCGTGACCGCGATATTTTTGTCGCCAAAGCGGAAGCGCTTGGTGCCCAAGTAATCGTTCAGAATGCTTATGAGGATAGTGAAAGGCAAAAGGAAATCGGCATAGAAATGATTAAGCAAGGTGTAGATGTATTGGTAATCGTTCCATGGGATAAGGATACACTTTCTGATCTCGTCCGATATGCACATGCGAATAATGTTAAGATAATTTCGTATGATCGCTTGATCAGAGATGCCAACGTTGATCTTTATATCTCGTTTGACAATTTCCAGGTTGGTTACCTTATGGCAAAATCGGCAGTGACGGATAGACCAAGCGGCAATTATGTAATAATGTATGGTCCGCCAACTGATTATAACTGTTTTATGATAAAAGAAGGCTGCATGAATGCACTTGAACCATACATTGCTCATGGCAGTATAAACATTGTCGGCGAAACTTGGATAGACAGATGGCGCGATGAAGCTGCGTACGAGTATATTAATGGACTTTTGAGCAATGGAGTGCATATTGATGTAATTATCTCGGGAGATGACCAATTGGCGCAAGGTGCTATAAGCGCGCTAAGTGAGAACCGTTTGGCGGGAGATGTTTATGTTACGGGTCAGGATGCGGAGCTTGCCGCTTGTCAGCGTATAGTAGAAGGCACGCAGCATATGACCATATACAAGCCTTTAAGCATTTTGGCGGAAGGCGCCGCAGAAATAGCCGTGCTCATGGCGGCAGGTGGTGATTCCGGGGCTACCGTGACTATATTTGATGGCACACATGATGTCGACTATATCATATATAGCGTAATACCAGTTGATAAAGATAGAATGGTTGAAGTCATAATCGAGGACGGTTTTTATACAGTTGAACAAGTATACCAAAACGTCCCTCACTGCCAGTGGCCAAATGTTTATTGAACATTAAACACATTGCGTATTTAACAATTTATCGTACATAACCAATGGGATTGTTATCGTTGTGTGTATATTTAAGCTTTCTTTTAGATACTTATTCCGTATCAAAAATGTTAAGTTAGCTTTTAAAGATTATTTAAACTATGGATCTATGTCAATTTGCTATACACAAAGGCTCGTACGGGTGTATCCCCGATTTTGTGTAAACTCGAAAGAGCGTAAGAAAAAGCAGAATTTTTATTAGGCGGGTGAGCCGCACGACGGCTTACCCGTCTTGGCTGCATAATAGCGGAAACGGTCGGGCATGTCAAGGGCGGCCATTAGGCCGTGCATTTAACCCTTGACACATCCCTGCCGTTTCTGCTACTCAGGAAGCCTGTCCGCAAAAAATATCTCCAATTGCGAATGAATCGACCCCCAATCCTTTCGGCGTCCGGTCCATTTTTTTGTGATATCCATCATAGACAGATACAGCATTTTTAGCAGGCTATCGTCAGTCGGAAATACCGACTTTGCCTTGGCCACTTTGCGCAGTTGGCGGTTGAAATTCTCGATGGAATTTGTGGTGTAAATAAGCGTGCGCATTTCCTGCAGATACTTGAAATAGGTCGATAGGTTCGGCCAGTGGGAACGCCAAGAAAGTGCGATCTTGGGATATTTCTTACCCCATTTTTCTTCGAATACATCCAGTTCGTACAGGGCAGTTTGCTCATCTACAGCAGCATAGACCTTCTTCAAATCAACCATCAACGCTTTGATGTCTTTGTAAGACACAAACCTAGTAGTATTCCTAATTTGATGGATGATGCACTGCTGTATCTCTGTCTTTGGGTATACAGCTTCTATGGCGTTCGTGAAGCCGGTCAGGCCATCCACGCACGCAATCAGAATATCATCAACGCCCCGGTTCTTAAGCCCGTTCAGTATACCAAGCCAGAACTTGGCGCTTTCGTTCTCGCCAACCCACATACCCAGCACCTCACGGATCCCATCCATCTGCACACCAATGGCAATATACACAGCCTTTTTGATGATTTGTCCTTCGCTGCGTACATGAAAGTGTATAGCATCCATAAATACAACTGCGTATATGCTTTCCAAAGGGCGCATCTGCCATTCTTTCACCACCGGCAGTATCTTGTCCGTTACACGGCTGATGGTCATGTCTGACACTGACAGACCGTAAATATCACGAATGTAACTTTCTATATCGCTGGTACTCATGCCCTGGCATACATCGACAGTATCTTTTCTTCGATGTCGCCACTTAAGCTGGTCTGGTTTTTCTTAACCAATTGAGGGTCAAACTCACCCTTCCTGTCTCGCGAGATGGATAATTCCAAATCCCCAAGGCTGGTTTTCAGTGTCTTCTCGCTGTGCCCATTTCGGCTGTTTTCTGTTTGCTTGTTCTGATAATCATACTTGCTGTAACCGGGCTCTTCATCCAGCTCGCCCTCCAACCCATTTTCGAGGACTGTACCGACCATCTCTTTAAATAGGTCCTGTACACCCTTGACATCGTTGATGCCTGCATCTTGTAACAATGTCAGAAGCTGCTTCCTTCTTTCCCTGCGTTCCGGTGTGATCTTTCGTGCCATTTAAAAAACCTCCGTTCAGGTGCTTCTATCTTACACCCTATCGGAGGTTTACACAAAATTCGGGACGGTCTCGGTACCGAGTTTACAAATGTGCTATCCAATTCCTCGGCACTTACGGCATTTGAGCAGTATTTGAAAAAGGAGAAGATACAGCATAAAAGAATACGCGTGGCAACACCAAGGCATAACGGTAAGGTGGGGCGGGTACATCGGATGGATAGCGAAAGGTTTTATTCGTACAGGACGTTTTATTCGGTCAAGGACGCAAACAAGCAGTTACAACGATATCAGAGATGGGACAACAACTTTCCGCTGCTGGTACTGAGACGAAAATCGCCCCTCCAGTACTATGAGGGAAAACTTCGCTAAAAGTGTAACAGATCATTTGACACCGGTTAAATGCGGTATTTATCGCTATTTTAAAACTTTTGTGTTTGTGGTATAATCAATACATTGTAATTATCATAAATATTTTAACAATAGCAAGGGAATACCAGTATGAAACGGATACTAATTGTTGATGACGAGCCGAGTTTAATAAAAGGGCTAAGATTTAACTTAGAACAGCAAGACGGCTATACGGTAGACGAGGCGCTTGACGGCATACAGGCGCTTGATATGTTTGCGGCGAACAAATATGATCTTATTCTGCTTGATCTTATGCTTCCTAAACTTGACGGAATGGAAGTTTGCCAAAGGATACGCAGCGTATCAAACGTACCTATAATTATGTTGACGGCAAAAGACGATGATATGGACAAAATTATGGGGCTTGAATACGGCGCGGACGATTACATGACAAAACCGTTTAACATGCTTGAACTAAAAGCGCGCGTTAAAACTATATTCCGGCGCGTGGAGGGCAGCGAAAAAACGCAGGAACCCGAGGTTTTGCGCGCACGAAACATGGTTGTAAATTCAGGAAAAAGAAGCGTAGAGATATCCGGAAACGATGTTGCTTTAACGGCAAAAGAGTTTGATTTGCTGCAACTTTTTATATCCAACAAAGGCAAGGTGTACAGCAGAGAAAAGCTGCTTGAGCTTATTTGGAAATACGAATATATGGGCGATTTGCGTACCGTTGACGTGCATATACGCAGGTTGCGCGAAAAGATAGAAAGAGATCCGGCTAAACCCGAATTTATCATGACCAAATGGGGAGTGGGATATTATTTCTCGGACAAATAACCTGCCGTATTCTATTCGGTGGCGGTTTGTATTAATTTATATTATAGTGGCCGCTACTGCATTTGCAGCGGTCACTTTTACGATTGTGTATCTTGCAGAAGACTATCTTGTCGGCTTGAGGGTGCGGGAACAGCTTAACAATACCAATCAGGTTGCGGTAAGCATGGCGGCGCACTTGCACAGCGCAAATGCAAAGCTGATGTTTGAACTTGCCGAACAAAGCTCTTTAAAATACGGAGGGCGGTTTTTAGTACTAAATAAATCCGGGATTGTGCAAACGGACAGCTTTTCCATTTTAGGCGGAAGAAAATTAGAATACAAAGAAATATCGGACGTATTGCTGGGCACGGCGGATACCTCGTATGGGTTTTACAAAATATACGATGATCAGAACGAACCTTTTTATGCGGTGTATTACGCTTCCGCCATAGTTTATGGCACGGAAACTATCGGCGCGGTGTTGTTTTCCGCCGATATTCAAGACGTGGCAGATTTAACGCACGACTTTTTAAGCTTTGTTGTGCTTATAGCGGCGGCGGCATGTTTGATTCTTGCCGGGTTGTGCATTGTCATTTCGGGATATATATTTAGGCCGATAAACGAGCTTAAGTCAGTTGCGACATCCATATCGTTAGGCAACCTTCATCAACGGATAAAAGTAGCGGGCAGAAGCGAGATGGCGGCGCTTGCCGATACGTTTAACGTAATGAGCGAAAGGTTGGAGAACCTGGACAGAGAGCGCAGCGAGTTTGTTTCCAACGCATCCCACGAACTAAAAACTCCGCTCAGCTCTATGAAAATTTTGATCGAATCGCTGCTTTATCAGGACGGCGTGGACGAAAAAATTTATAAAGAATTTCTAAACGATATAAACAATGAGATAGACCGTTTAAGCGAAGTAATTTCCGGGCTCTTAACGCTTGCAAAAACCGATAACGAAACCCAAGCGCTAAGGTTAGATAAAATACTTTTAAGCGAACTGGTATACAAATCGGTCGCCGCATTAAAACCGATAGCCGCCGAAAAAGGCGTTTTATTGTCATATTCGGTTATAGACGATATTGTGGTTGAATGTGATGTCTCAAAAAGTATGCAAGCGATTATGAATCTTATCGACAACGCAATCAAGTATACGGAAAAAGGGGGCAATGTATCGGTGACGCTGCAAAAGTCGGGCAATTTTGCAGCTGTTTCCGTCAAGGATGACGGATGCGGCATACCGGAATCTGAGATTGAGCATCTTTTCGATAGGTTTTACCGAATAGATAAAGCCCGTGCCCGCGGCACCGGAGGCAGCGGTTTAGGGCTGCACATAGCAAAAAAAATTGCATTGCTGCATGGCGGGCATATTGATGTAAAGAGCGAGGAAACAAAAGGCAGCGTGTTTACGCTTTACCTTCCAAGAAAGGTGTAGGATTGACATTATGGCAAAAAGAATAGTTATCGCCGGTTTGGCATTGTTGCTGATTATTGCTGTGGGTTGCGGTAAGCTTAACACAAAGCCCCCGTATCAAAACATGCCTAATATAAATCCAAAAGCCGAATCAGCCAACAAGGACACTGTAAACGTTGCTCTTTATTATTGCTACAACGGCGAAAGGCTGCTGGCCTCCGAAACCCGCGCGATTGAAGTGCCCGTTAGCGATTCGCTTGAAGCTGCCGTAATAAAAGCGCTAATTGCGGGCCCTACCGCCGAGCGGGACGAATTAAAAGGATTGTTCTGGGAAGGAATAAGGCTTGTCCGGGTAGATTCAAATGCGGATATATTTTTTGTCACTTTAAGCGAAGAGTTTATCGCCACCGTTCCCGCCACTACTATTTTTGACGAGCCTAATGTGCAGGAGCGCAAGAGATTAGCTATTTATTCTATTGTAAACACAATAATAGAGATGGGAAAATACTCCCGCGTTCAAATATATGTGGACAGGCAAGGCGGAGTTGGGCAGCGCATTACGCTTGCCGAGGCCGGTTGGAGCGATGATAACATAGCATATTTGGAGCCTTTAAGAAGAAATCAGGAGATTATTTTAACGCCCCAGAACACACTCGCTGAGGCGCTGGATTCTTATTCAAAAAAGGATTGGGTAAGGCTTTATGATTTTACCGCCTATATGAATAAAGACGGGTCAACAAAACCGGAGATAACCGATTTTTCAGCCGCGCTTGCCGCAACGGGCAATGTGTTAGACAGCTTTATTGTTACCGATGCAAACGTATCGCTTAGCGGGCAGTCGGTTGTTGTTATGCTTGATTATACTATAAGCACGAGGGAGGGGGATTTAATTAGCCGGACTGCAATTCCGGTTATGTTGGTAAGAGAACACGAAAATTGGAAGCTGACGTATGAGTCGTTAGTTGACGTGTTAATTAATGTGGGGCATAGATATGGCTAAAAGATTAATTTTTGCCGTATTAGCGGTTTGTGTTTTTTTATGCGGATGCGGCGTGATTCGCGAAAGCGGGAAACGAGGCGAAACCATTCCGGTGAGCGAACTTGATTTAAGCGAGCTTGAATATTACGGAAGAGTGGATAAATCGGCATTGTATTTTTATAACGAAACAAGCAGCACGTTGACCGCAGAGCTGCGCACGCTTGTAATAGAGCAGGACGCTAACCCGGCAGAAGCGGCAATAGAGCAGCTTTTGCAAGGTCCGTATAGTGAAAGCCTAAAGAGCGTAGCCCCGGCAGGTATGAAACTTGAGGCAATAGAGTTTTCAAAAGGCGTCGCCAATATATATTTGAACTATTCGGGAGAGACAATGCAGCCGCGGCAGGCGTATTTGCTTGAGCTTGCAATAACAAACACCGTTACCGATATATTGGGCGCATCGTACATATGCGTATTTTACAATGGAATAAGAACGGGGTTTATGGGGTATCCTTGCGCACCTTTGAGAAAACAGACAGGCAGCATCGAGGAAGCGTTTTTAAACGCGTATGCACGGTATGTGCCCGAGCCGCCGATCGCGGACGAGCAAGAACCCGACGAGCAAAAAACCGAGCCGCCGCGTGCTAAGATAAGCGATATTCCAACCGTCCTTTATTTTGTTTCCGCCAGCGGCGATTATATACTGCCCGAGGTGCGCTCCGTAAAGTATGCCGAGGACAGATATATAACCGCTTTGATTGAAGAATTAAAAAAAGGTCCTTATAATACCTCAAGCATGGAAAGCCCGTTTTCTACCAAACTGCAGCTTATCGCCGAGCCCGAACTTGAGCAAATGCCAGACGGGAGCCGCCTGCTAAGGATCCGGTTTGACAACCGCCCGGTGCGCTCCGAATATACGCACCAAAAGGACGCCGAATTATCATATGCGGCGCTGATATATACTATTACCGGGTTTATGCCAAACGTAAAATTCATAGAAATATACGAGGGAGACAAACTTATCGAGGCGAAAGGCACAAAAGCCGGACAATTTTTAAGGGACAACTATAACGGTTATATTGGAAGCAGCGTGCCGCTCTATTTTGCTGACAGAAACAGCGATTTGCTTCTTGAGATTCAACGCAGCCTTGAGCAAGGGCTCACGTGGAGCGTAAAAGCGAGGGTTATTGAACTGCTGCGGGGGCCTCTTGAAAAAGACGGGAACAACGCGTGGCCTGTGATGCCTTTCGGCGTTACCGAAAAAGATATAATTAGTGTGAACGTCTATAACGACACTGCGTTTGTAGATTTTTCAAAGCGCTTTAAAGAATTGTGCGAAAAACTATCCGCCAAAAACGAAATGCTGCTTATATTTTCAATTGTGAACACTATAACCGCAATGGACGGAATCAGCAAAGTGCAGTTTTTAATTGAAGGAGAGCAAGCCTTTGCGTTTGCGGGAAGCATTTGCATATCCGACCCGTTCCTTCGCAATTACGGCATTATAAAAAGCGGCATGTAGCGTTATTTAAACCTTTTTATTACGGCGCCGCAAAAAAGCGTTTATATAGACGAAACAAATAGCGTCAGTTGATACCTGCAAAAAGATAAGTTGCACAGCGTTCAAAAAAAGTTTACAATTACAACATATCAAATTG
>CAYTUG010000026.1:0-20770 GCA_964441275.1 uncultured Christensenellaceae bacterium
GAACCATATAATATTATCTGACATTCGGAGAATACACAAAATTCTCGGCACTACCTAATAAAGCACCTGCCATTTGCCTCCACTTCCTTCACCCCAAAGCTTATTTATTACAACGCAACCTCTGCCAGAGCTTGCATCTATAGATCTTCCCTCTACGTTGTCAAATGATCTGTTACACTTTTAGCAAGGTTCTCCCTCCAATACTGGAGGGGCGATTTTCGCCCTAAAACCAGTAACGGGAAGTTGTTGTCCCATCTCTGGTAGCGCTGTAATTGCTCGTTTGCATCTTCCACCGAATAGAATGTCCTGGTCGCATAGAACCTCTCGCTGTCCATCCGGTGTACGCGCTCTACTTTGCCATTATGCCTCGGCGTTGCTACGCGTATCCTCTTGTGCCGTATCTTCTCTTTCTTTAAATACTGCTCAAATGCCGTAAGTGCCGAGGAATTGGATAGCACATTTGTAAACTCGGTGCCATTATCAGTCTGCACACATTGAATATCAAACGGGAACTTCTTTCTTACATAGTGTAAAAACATTACCGAATTCCAGTTGCTCAATTCCTCAAAGATCATTCTGCATCTTATTCGCGTACACTCGTCAACTGCCGTGTACTGATACAGTTGCGGCATTCCTTCTGCCAGGCAGTCCCTTGGCACGTACTTCACGTCTATTTAGACGCGCTCTCCGGCTACTTGGGGCGTTTCATACGGCTTTGGTACATGCCTTTTCTTCCGCTGTTTCTTCCTCCCGATCCCAAGTTTTCTCATCATCCTGTTGAGCGAACTGGCGCTCCTTGCATATCTATGCTTATCTGCCATGTGCAGACATACAAGATCTAAGCCTTTGTTATGGCTCCACACTCGCTTGATCAACCGCAGTTCCTCAGCTGTATGCTGGTTTGGATGGTACTTTGGCCGATGGCTCCTTTCATACAACGATTCGACCGTTCCACCATGCCGTTCCTGCCAGCGGTAGATGCTTACGCGGCTTATCTTATTCACAACTTATTTAAAATACCCGTTGACGAAAGAACGCTTTCTGCCGCATAGTTTTCATACGGGGATTCCTTTCTCTGGTGTTGTTGTTCTTTTTGCAATTACAACTTTATCAAATTGGAGGAATCCTTGCTTTTTTCTTTTCCCTTAACTGTTACATATCATTGTACAACCTACAGATAAATACCGCATTTAACCGGTGTGTTGCAAGTTTGGCAGCGCATATTAAGATTTAGCTCTGCCAGCATGCAATTATTTTATGTACGCCGTCTTTATGGTCAAGCTTAAGTTCGCGGGTTTTTGGCCCGCCGTCTATTGACAGCCAAGCTTTATCCTGATATCCGGGCATTAAATCAACTGTAATAATGTATTTACAGCCGCCTCTTTGATATTCGATTTCGTAGCTTCCAAAATCGTCAGGCAAACATGGATAAATAGTCAATACGCCGCGTTCAATGCGCATACCAAGAATATAGATTATTGCGGCTTGATACATCCATCCGGCCGCCCCCGTATACCACGTCCAGCCGGCGCGCCCGACATGGCCGCTTGCGCTGTAAACGTCCGCCGAAACAACATACGGTTCTCCTTTGTATTTGGCAACTCCTGCGGGCGTGCGCGTGTGATTTATCGGGTTTATCATTTCAAACAGCTTAAGCGCGTTATCCTTTTGGCGAAGCTTAGTTGCCGCTATTATAAACCATGCCGCCGCATGCGTATACTGCCCGCCGTTTTCGCGCACTCCCGGCAAATAACATTTTATGTAACCGGGGTCTTTGTCCCACTTGTCAAAAGGAGGAGTAAGCAGCCTTATAACCCCTTCATCGTGCATTACGAGCTTATCCATAGCGGATGCAAAAGCGCTGCGCGCATGCTGCGCGTCACAGAATACCGACCATGCCTGCGATACCAAATCGATACTGCATTCGGGTGATTCGTGGCTTCCAAGCTTTATCCCGTCGTCAAAAAATGCCCTTAGGTACCATTCGCCGTCCCATGCGTTATTCTCGATATTTTTGCTTAAATCCTCGGCCGCTTTTACATATTTTCGTACCAGCCCAGTTTTATTTCTGCGTTCACATACACAAATAAATTTGCGCAATACTGTTACCAGGAAAAATGCAAGCCAAACGCTTTCTCCTTTTCCGCCTTCCCCGACTTTGCCCATTCCATCGTTCCAATCCCCCGTCCCCATCAGCGGCAGCCCGTGCTTTCCAAATCTTAATGCGGAGTCAATAGCCCGGACACAATGCAAAAATATAGTTTCGCTTATATCGCTTTTGCTAAACCCATAGTATAAATCGTGCTTGCCCTCCGGTATGCTTTTGCTTTCAAGATAGGCAACCTTCTCGTCGAACACGCCCATATCGCCGGTTACATTCTCGTATTCGCAAGCCACGTAAGGAAGAAACAGCTTGTCATCGCTCATATATGTGCGAACTCCAAAAGCGGGCTCATGCCACCAATGCAGCACATCGCCTTCGACAAACTGTCTTGCCGCAACCTTTAGAATATGCGCTCTTGCAGTTTGCGGGTCAATATACAACAGCGCCATAACGTCCTGAAGCTGATCGCGAAACCCATAAGCGCCTCCCGATTGGTAATAGCCTGTTCTGCCCATCAGGCGCGACGCATAGGTCTGATACACCAACCAGCCGTTTAAAAGCGTATCAAACGATTTTACCGAAGTTGACACGCGGATTTTGCCTGTAATCGCCTTCCAATGCTCTTTTGTTTGGTTAAGCCTTTTGTTAACCGAATTTATGTCCTGCGCCTGAATCAGAACATCTTTAATCTGCGTTTTATCGCCATAGCCCATAACAACGGGCAAAGATGCCGTTTCTCCGTTCTTGACGGCAATATGCGAACAAATAGCAAGCAAAGATGCCCCGCAGCCGTCGCTGTCCGACAACTCTTCTCTTTTTAGCGCCTCGGGAAAAATATTATGCCCCGGCACCCCGAAAAACTCCAACGCAGAATCGGTACATTTTGTTTTCTGCCCCGGCATTGCAATCAGCATTAACCCCGGCGTTGCGGCAAACGCAGAATGCGCCGTCATACCGCCGTCCCGCTTTTCGGTGCGTATTCCGCTGCTTACCGATGCGCCAAGCACCGGCTCCGCGTAATAATATACCGTAAATATTCCGTCTTCTCCCGTATTATTGTTTATGGAAAGCACCCCTGTCTTAAACGGCATTTCCACATCCGCAAACCAAGTTATTTTAGTGTTTACACTTCCGAAACGTTCAAATATTGTGTATCCGAAACCGTGAGTAATCCGATATTTGCCGCTCCTATATATATCGGGCGCGACGCTAAATGCTTCGCCCGTCCTAAAATTTCGGACAATAACGCCTTCTCCGGGGACGTCTGTTAACGCATCGTTGCGAAAGGGCGTCAATCGGGTCATTCTTGCATTGCCCGCCCAGGTATACCCCCCTCCTCCCGCGCTTATCAGCGAGCCAAGGCTTTTGCCCGCAAGCAAATTGCTCCACGGGAGCACTCCGGCTTCTTGGGCGTCTATACAATATTCCGCTCCGTTGTTGATAAAGCCGCCCGTGCCGTTGTCGTATTCCTTTATCTGCTTCGGTATACCAACGCGCCTGTTAGAATGCCCGGGTTCAAACCTTTGATACGGCAACACAGGCTCAATAACCTTAAGCTGTTCATCAAGCGGTTTGCCGGCTTCCAAAACAAGACATGCGGCCGCCACCATTGTATGCACGTCTTCTTGCAGTTCCCCCGGCACTTCTATTATATGTCCGCTTATCCGGCCGGACGAAGTTTGTGAAAGCTCTGTAATCTTGTCTCTTAGAGGATCGATATACGCCCCGCTGTCCTTATAGATTACCGCTAAATCTGCAGCTATTCTTCTTAAGCTTAAAAACTCCATAGCTTTGGCTAACATCATCAAATCCTGCATATGCTCCGGCTCTGAAACAAACAAGCAGATGATAGGCGTCTCTCCCGATAGTCCGTATTTGAACAGCGTTTCTCTGCCCTGCGGGTTGGTATAGCTCGCGCAAGCCGACGGTATCTTTATAACGGTACGTGAAGCAATACGCCAGAAATTCGCCGCCTGCAGCCCGTTTAATTTAAGATAGCGCATTTCTACCTGCGCATGCGTCCATGCGAGCTGTTTTACCCTGCGTATATCCTCTTGCGATGAAACCGATTTTAAGCATTGCTCCGCCCGGGCGCGGCTATCCGCCATTGTAATGGCAAAAGACGCGCTTATGCTTTTATCTGCATCTACCGAAACGTTCGTTCTAATCCCCACCGCATGCATAATATCTCTTTCAGAGTGCTTTTCTCCCATAAGCTTGGGCACTCCAAATACAATTTGTCTCCCAAATATCTGAGTTCTGTCTGTAAGCAAATCGGTTTTTGCTTCAAAACACGCTTTCATAGCCGCCCAAATTGGTTTTCCTCTTCGGGTTGCGAGCACCGTTCTGTTCTTCTCATCTTCTATAGTTTCAATAAATAAATCCTCTAAAGCCGGATGAGCCGCAAAATCTTTTTCGGTTGAAAGCGCGGGCAGGAAGACGCAGTATAAAGAAAGCCGCACAGTTTGTTCTGAATTATTTTTAATCTTCAGGCTGCGGATTTCCATATCGCATTCGGGCGATACAAAAACCTCCATAACGGTTTCAATATCATTGACACGCCTTGTGAAGGTAGCCAAATGCGGCTCAAACATAACCCGCTCCTCATCTGCGCGCAAACATGTCGGCAGAAAAGCTGCAGACCAAACAAAGCCGGTATCAAGGTTTTTAATATATATATGTACGCCCGGCGCGCTGCGCAATACATCGTTCTCCCACCTGCAAACAAGATTTCCCCTGCATGCGGAATAGCCCGAGCCAAGCTGCGTAATCATTACAGTGTAATTGCCGTTTGATAAAAAGTGCGCTTTTGGATACTGGCTTAACGTGCGGAACAAACGTACCGCCTTTATTTCTTCGGCAAACTTTTTTGTATCGTCAACCTTTTCGCCTAATTTTAGCGTTATGCTCCGGGGAGGCACCTTTTCTTTAAGCAACATCTCCGTTGCCTTAACATTGGCAGAGCTGTGAAAAAGGTTTTGCAATTTGCCGTCTTTGACGCAATTTAATATGGACGCCAATATCATACCTTGGTGGTGTGCCATATAGCTTTTTATTATGTGCTTGTTTCTGCCCTTATTCAAACGCGCCGGCGTATAATCTATTGCCTCAAAAAAACCATAGCGGCCGCTTGCCGCTATCTTTTGCAGCCTTTGTATATTGGTTACGGCGGCGCGGGGATTAACATGCAGCGCCAGAAACGAAGCGTACGGGGTTATCACTATTTCCCTTACAAGCCCCGATTTTAATCCAAGCCCGGGCACCCCGAAAGCTTTATACTGGTAATTCAAATCAAGGTCAAACGCGTAATAGCCCGATTCGGACACTCCCCAGGGCAAGCGCCTTAGCTCTCCGTAAGAGATTTGCATATCCACCACAGATTTGTAAGTTTCGCTCAGCAATGTGTTATCGTAGCTTTTCATCAATATAAGAGGCATCAAATATTCGAACATTGTGCCTCCCCAGGACAACAGCACCCGCCCGTCGCCCGCAATAGTAAGCGGCCTTGAAAGGCGGAACCAATGTTTTTCAGGCACGTCTCCTTTTGCTATCGCAACAAAGCTGGCGGCACGCGCTTCAGTCGCAAGCAAATCGTAATGCGAATCGTTCAAAACCCCGTTGCAAAAATCAAATCCTATTGAGAAAAGGGATTTTTCTTCATCATACAGTTTTGCGAAATCCATTTGTCCAACTATTTCCGCAATGCGTTTTCGCAATCTTTCTATGCGCATACAAAACCTGCGCACGACAATATATCCTTCGCTCAAGGCGCTTTCCATCCGATTTACGAATTCGAGTATTTCTTTATCGTCGTCATGCTTTGCCGTTTCAACAACCCCCGACAGCAACTCTAAAAAGCTGTTAAAACTTTCAATATAGCCTAAAGGCGAAACATACTGCAACCGCTCGCGCAAGCCATTTACACAGCGCGAATATTTGTTTAACTTCTTTTCGGGGAAATCCATCAATATTTGTGCCCAAGCGGTATACTTGCGCATATAAAGCTGCGCCTTTTCGCAAAAATTCAACAGCGCTCCCTTCGCATCCGCAAGCGCGTTCAACTTGCCTAAAACGCCGAAAATATTCGCATCATCCGCGCTGCATTCCTGGCCGCACTCGCGGGATACTATTTTTAATCCATCGCCTATAAAAGCGGCAAACGGATTTGCCAACATTTCGCCAAGCGCAGCATCTATGGCAATCAAATAACAAGCAAGGTTGCCGCTGTCCACCGATGAAACATAATGCGGCTTTAATGGCTCCAGACTCGTTATATCGTACCAGTTGTATAAATGCCCGTTCCACTTTTCGGCCTTCCATATACCGTTCACGCAATTTTCCAGCCTGTTCAAAGCTTCGAAAAGCACCAAAAACCCCATATAATATGCGCATATTGCCGCGCTCATTGAAAAAGCCACATTTGTGGGCGAAGTGCGTTTGGCAATACCTTTTCCCGGGCTTTGCTGGAAGTTATCCGGCATCCAAAAATGCTCGTCTTCCCGGGAATATTCCTCGAAGAAACGCCAAGTTTTTAAGGCTATTTGCTCAAGGTATTCTATTTGCCGCTCATCGAGTTTTTTTATCTTGGTTTTGCGCTTCCGGCTTATTGCATGGGCTATTGACGGCGCGAAAAACCAAACCCCGAAAACCAAAAACGTCATTACGGAAAAAGCCCGGGTAACCGTTATTGACAATCCGTAAAGTGCGGCGGCAAGCAACGGCGAGGCGATCATGCGTTTCCAATAATAGCCTATACCCGAACGCACGTTTTTTTCTCCCTCTGCGGCTGTCTCCCATTCGAGAAGATTGCGCCGGGTTATGTACATTCTTATCATGCTTCGTATTGCGGCGTCTAATGTCATGTAGCTTTCGTAAGGCAGAAACGCAAATTTATAAAACGCCTGCTCAAACATAGTTTTTGTTTCAAATAAAATATCCTTTACGGTTGTGCCTTTCCCGGCGTTGCGCATCAGTATGCTCATGTGCGTGGCAAAATCCAATATGCTGTCAATAAACAACGGCATAATGCCGGCTATTAGCCAAAAGAAAGCCGAACGATAAAATGCCGTTTGGGACAAGAGTATAACCGCAAAGCTAAGCGGCGTGGAAATACTGCGCCTTATGTTGTCAAATATCTGGTACTTGGCAAGGCGCGAGAGCGGATTCTTGCGTTTGCCGCTTTTCGTTCTAACTTTTGGCAAGAGCCACGGTATCAACTGCCAATCTCCCCGGGTCCATCTGTGCTGCCTGCGTTCCCATGCTGTGTATCTTGACGGGCAACTGTCCATAAGCACCATATCATTTAACAGTGCGCACCTTAAATAACTGCCTTCAATAAGGTCGTGGCTTAGGATATGATTGTCGGGAAACGCGTCTTTTAAAACCCGCAAATACACCCGAAGGCTAAATATCCCTTTGCCCGCAAATATTGCGGTGCCAAATCCGTCCTGATAAACGTCCGAAACTGCGCTTGCGTATGTATCAAGCCCGCCCTTGCCCGCGTACACAAGGGAAAATCTTGACTGCGCGGCGCTTACAACATCCACGCCTATGCGCGGCTGCATTATGCCGTACCCTTTTGCCACAACCCCTTTGTTTTCGTCAACAACCGGAAAAGCCAACGGATGTTCCATAGCTCCAACCATTTTTACCGCCGCATCTCTTGCCAGCTCCGTATCCGCATCAAGCGTAATAACATATTTAACGGATGCGGGCAGCCCCTTTGTAACATGCGCAAACGCCAAAGCGTTGCCGCTCAGCAGCTCGCAAAAATCTAAAAGCGCGCCACGTTTGCGCTCATAACCTTCGTACCTGCCCGTACTTTCACTGTAAGCGCGTTTGCGTTGCGCATAAAAAAAGAGCTTTTTACCGTACCTTTGGTTTAATTGCAAAGTCTTGCTCTCTATTGTTTCTATTGCCTCTTCGTCCCCTGCGGCAATTTCGTTTTTGTCGCTCTTAAAATCGGAAAGCAACACAAAATATATATTGTTCTGCTGGTTTGCCGCCCAATACACTTCCATCTTGTCGAGCAGCTCACACCCCGTTTTTATTTCGGTTATTAATGCCGGCACAACCACCACCGTTGCGCATTCTTTTGGTATCCCGTTTTTAAACTCTATCTTGGGCATAAAAAAAGGCTTTGTAGTAAACGAGATTATTCTGTTGTTGACAGCTATTGCAACCGTATAAATGGGTACAAGGCTTACAATAAACCCAAGTATGCCAACCAAAGGCGGAAACATAAAAAAAAGCGAAATGCTAAGCAGAGCCGCGCTGACAAGCGTAGAAACTGCCGCGCCTCCCGCATAAAACAACAGCATGTGCTTTTTAATAAAAAAACTCGCACGTTTTTTAAGAGGTGTTCTTCCGATATGCTTATATAGTTCTCTCGCCCTCTCGCCCATTAAGAAAATGCCGACGTGCACTTTTTCTGTTTTTGAAAGCTTTATTGCTTCGCGCGCTATGTAAGGTTCGGGCATTTTTAAAGATAAAGCGATATCCGCAATTGTGCGTCTGTAGTGCTCGCGTGAACTAAAATCCATATCCCGATAGCGTGAATCGTCGCTTAAGTATTTATGAACGGACGAAATGTTTTCAAACAAAGGCTCAAAATCCAATTTTGCCAACATGCGCAGCGAGGACATAGCGCCCGAAATGCGCGCTATTGCCGACGCCTGCATAGCATGCGCTTTTTTAACCTGTTTATGCACGCTTTTATCTTTATGCAATAGCCTCTTATCAATCGCTTCGCTTATTTGCGCGAAATTCGGACCGTCGCGCAGCAAAACCATCGAATGCTCAAGAAAATAAGGATTTGACAGAACGGCTTTGTGCTCGTCTACAATTGCGGAAATATTTGCAGCGTTTTTTTCTATCTTCCCGCAAAACAGTTCCGCCCTGTTCCACATGCCTATTATTGATATGCTGCGATGCGCCAATTCTCCCAACGCGCGCAGCAATGCAATTCTTAACATATCGGAAAAAATCCAAATTTCACCTGAATCGAGCTCCGCCTCTTTCTGGTATGCCTCTAAAAACTTGCTTACGCTATCAATGGTTATATCAAGGCAGCAATGGCCCAAAAGTATTGTGGCAAGGGCTAAGCTTCTTGGCCAATTGACAAACCGTCCGTTGCGCAGATGCGGTAACCGGCGCGGACAATGCGAAAATTCAAGCTGTTTTATCTGTTCAATAAACAGTGCGCGGTTATCGTAAAACCATTCGGCAAGCGCAGGTATATCGCCGCTTTTGTGTTTTCGTATTCTTGCGACTTTATAAGCGTTTTCTATTTTCTGCCTTTGCTCGCTTAACTTGAAAATATTTAAGTCAACCTTTAAGGTTTCAACCTTATCGCTAAATGACAGTTTGCCGGCAAGTTTTAAAAGCTCCTGTCTTGAGAGCGTCAGATCATCGGGTATTTGGCTCAATATTTTACCATGCATAAACGCTCCTTAAAATTGCTAATCTTTTTGCCTTTCGCCGGCGGCTAAGATTATTGTTTTGATACTCTTTATATTATTGGCATTGATTATGTTATGCATTCATAAAACGTTCTTAACTAAGATATCATATTGAGCGAACAAAAAAAGAAACCTTCGCTATCGAAAGTTTCTTTATAAATTGCTTGAGACAAGCCTGTAAGCCGAGTTCTGTCGAAAATGGCCATCTATCTGCGCCTGAAGTTGCCAGCAGGCTTTAGCGATTACATGGGGCGCGGCGGGCAGCCGCATTATACCCTCTATCAATCTTGCACCGGACGGGGTTTACATAGCTGCCAAGTCGCCATGGCACTGGTGAGCTCTTACCTCGCCTTTCCACCCTTCCCGGTTTTAGCAACAGATGCGCAAAACTTTCCGCACCTTACAGCAAAAACCCGGAGGTATATTTCTGTTGCACTATCCTTGGAGTCGCCTCCACCGGGAGTTACCCGGCGCCCTGCCCTGCGGAGCTCGGACTTTCCTCCCCCATCACTGTTAAGCTTAAGGGGCGGCCATTCAGCTTGCTCTTAGCAATTATATCACGTATAATATCCGGCCGCAATTCTCGCATTCTATTACCACCTCGGATTTTCTTATTTTGGCTAAATCCCTTGATGGAAGCTCCATATTACAGCCTGTGCAGTGCCCGTCTTCAAGCAATGCCACGGGCATCGGCTTGCTCTGTTTTATATTGTTGTATATTTTAAGCAGCGCGGGATCAACTTTTGCCGCCGCAGCTTTTGCCGTTTTTTTTAGTTTATCGAGCTGCGCCGCGCCTGCCCGAAGCTCTTCTTCGTGAGCAGCCTTAAGCCTGATAAAATCTTTTTTTGCTTGGTTCATACGCGGAAGCAAAACTTTAAGGCGGGCGATAGTCTCTTCCGCCTTTTGATGCACAGTTAAAGCCCTCTTTTTTTGCTTCAATATATTATCAACTGTCGCCTCATATTCGCGCACCAAATCGCGAACGACAGTAGTATCCATTTCATCATATTCCATATTTTCGTATTCATCGATGTTTTTGTGCTTTTTACCCAAAAGCCCAATCATACGATTATACTGCGTTTCAATCTCCAAAAGCGTGTTCTGATCCACCAGCGCTTTATTTTCCATGTTTTTGAGCACAGCCTGTTGCCTTTTCAAAAAATTCTGCAGCTTTATAAGCTGCTTTCTGGTTGGCGTGTTAATTAATTGTTTTTCGTAAGCTTCAAGCTCGGCATCCGCCTGCTGGTACTCGTATAACAAAGCCAGCTTATTCAAATAAAATATCCTCCCCCGAACCGCTCTTTTAGCGGAACATATACGGCGCCTCACAGCGCTCTGATCTTTTAAGAGCCAAACATAATTGTACCTCATCAAGTCTCGCTTGTAAACTGATAAATATACGCTCCGCAAACATGCATTCTGTTTGATAGTGCCCTGCCGCAACAAGCAATATGCCAATTGCCGATGCTTCTATAAAATGGCTGTGTTTTGCTTCCCCGGTAACTAATGCCTCAGCGCCCGCCTGTTGCGCGTCCAATACAAAGCTTCCGCCGCTGCCGCCCGCTACCGCTACGCGCTGTATCTTTTTGCATTGCGCGTTTGAAACGCAAAGCGTATTGGTATTAAGGGCACGTTTGATGTGCAACAGAAATTCTTCTTTTTCGTAAGCTCTGTTTAGATCTCCAATGCGAAAGAACCCCTCTCCCGTTATATTGTTAACGCCTATTATTTTGGAAAGAGAATCGTTTATTCCCGCTTTTGCTGCGTCAAACGAAGTATGAGCCGCATAAAGCGAAATCCCCGCTTTAATAAGCCGCATTGCCACATCATGATCAGGTTTGCGAAAATCCAAATACCGAACCGGTTGAAAAAACAACGGATGGTGCACCAAAACAATATCACAGTTTTCTTCGATGGCCTCTTCCACCACATCGCAAGTAACATCAAGCGCAATAAGCGCTTTTGAAACGGTATCGCTAAGGCGCAAAATCAGCCCGGTATTATCCCAAGTTTCCGCAAGTTCGGGCGGAGCCACTGATTCAACCGCCTTAACAAAATCGTCAATATTTACAGACATTTTTTCACCTCATTATAGCTGTTAAGCTGCTCGTCAAACAATCTGTCCGCTTGAGCGCAGCGTTTTGATTGCGTATTTTTAAGTTGTTTTTGAATTGCACACACAGCGTTTATTCTGCTTTCAACGTAGCGCTTTAATATTTCCGGTTTTTTCTTAAGCAGCACGGGACCAAACTCAAGTTCCGTTTTGCTCAAACTGTATGTCCCGCCACGATGCGCCGATATAACCGGATAATACATTTTGTTTTCGTAAATTAGTTCTTCGTCGCTAATGATAAATCCGTTGCCGCATAACCATTGCCTTAGCACATCCGCTTTAGAATTGCATGAAAGCACAATTGCATTTGGCACTACACCGCAACCCTTTTTAAGTATTCCTTTTATCGTGTCTCCGCCCATTCCGGCAATAAGCGCAACTTCAACTTCACCGCTTGAAAAAACCTCAAACCCGTTTCCTTCTCTGAAAGATATGCGCGAGTTAAGCCCGTAGGATTCTGCCAATCTGCGCGCCTTTTCAAGAGACCGCTTGCTTATATCCGCACATACCGCAAACTCCGCTATTGCGTTTTTGACTAACCAAGCAGCCGCTTTGCCATGATCGCAACCTATGTCTGCAACTGTTTTTGTTTTCGGCACCATATTGACCAGGCTATGCAATCTGTCCGATAAAACCATAAATTCTCCAACTCAATTTTAAAGTTAAGGCAGCCCAAAAGGCTGCCCCGTAAACATAAATATTTTACTATACACTCAGTCTAAAAAATCTCTTAATTTTTTACTCCTGCTGGGATGCCTAAGTTTCCGGAGCGCTTTTGCTTCTATCTGGCGTATTCTTTCGCGGGTAACCAAAAATTCCTTGCCCACCTCTTCAAGTGTTCGCGCGCGCCCGTCGTCTAACCCAAAACGCAATCTTAAAACCTTCTCCTCTCTCGGAGTTAGCGTATCGAGTACATCCATCAGCTGTTCTTTAAGCAAAGTAAACGCCGCCGCCTCGGCAGGTGCAGGCGCGTCTTCATCGGGTATAAAATCGCCTAAATGGCTGTCTTCTTCTTCGCCTATAGGGGTTTCTAACGAAACAGGCTCCTGCGCTATTTTTATTATTTCCCGCACTTTATCCTCGCTGATGTCCATTTCACGCGCTACTTCTTCGGGCAGAGGGTCCCTGCCATACTGTTGGAGAAGCTGCCTTGAAATACGTATCAGCTTGTTTATTGTCTCTACCATGTGCACGGGAATACGTATAGTCCGCGCTTGGTCGGCTATTGCCCGGGTTATCGCCTGCCTTATCCACCAAGTTGCATACGTGGAAAACTTATAACCCTTTGTATAATCGAACTTTTCTACCGCTTTTATAAGCCCTAAGTTTCCCTCCTGGATAAGGTCTAAAAATAACATCCCCCGCCCGACGTAACGCTTGGCTATGCTAACCACAAGCCGCAAATTAGCTTCGGCAAGTTTGCGTTTTGCGGAATCGTCCCCCCTGCCCATCGCCTTTGCAAGCTCAACCTCTTCGTCTGCCGTAAGCAAATTTACTTTGCCTATCTCTTTCAAATACATGCGAACGGGATCGTCAATATTTATTCCTTCGGGTACCGAAAGGTCAATATCCTCGTCCGCATCTTCTTCATCATCGCGCGCATCCTTTTCTGCATCGACTACTTCAATTTTCATCTCCTCAAGCGCACCTAATAATTTATCGAGGTTTTCGGCATCTATTTCGGCGCCTTCAAGCGCATCGTTTATTTCTTTGTAAGTGAGCGTACCCTTTCTTTTTCCCGCTTCTATTACTTCTTTTATTTTGTCTTCTTTGTCGGTTTGTGAGATTAATCCAAGCGCTTGAATGCGCGCCAAATTCTCGGGCGATAGCCTAAAGTCATCTTGCTCGCGCCAAGTATCCGTTTGCTTTGTTCTGTCTTTTTTCCCCGTCTGCGTTTTAGCGGTTTGTTTTATTGCAGCCGCCTTAGCCCTGTTGCCTGAATCGGCTTTGCTTTCAGCTGCCTGTAAACCTTTCGCCGCTTTTGTATCCTGTCTTTTATTCAAAATTACATCCACCTAATCGCTCAATCTTTGCTCAATTCTTTATCTATGTCGCTTATCTGTGTAAGCAGACTGCGCATTTCGTCCCCCGATGCGTCCCGCAACCTGTTAAATAACAAATCCCTGGTTCTCTTTTGGTTGGTCCTGCGTATATTTTTCGCGCAATCCCGTAAATATCCTGCCGGGTTTTGCACGCTAACCTCAATGCCCGAAAGCCTCGCCACCTCGTTTATATCTTCGCTTGTCTCAAGTTCGGATATTATTTCGGCATGAGTAGGCCAAATTCCTCTTTTTGCGCACCTTTGCAGCGCAGAAAATATATTTTTGTGCGGCTGCGTCTGAAAATCCTCTGCGCAAATATATTCTGCAACCTTTTCAAAATGGCGCATATTTGCCATGGCAAACGCTAAAAAGGCTTCCTGCGCGCCTGCCCCCTCGCCTTTTTGAATTTTATTATACCTATTATTGGCACTAATATTCCTTTGCGGTTTCTTCTTATGTATTTGTCCCAAAAGCGATGTCTGGGAAAACCCGGTTTTTTGAGAAACTTGTTCGGCATAACGTTCACGCGTTATCGGGCTCTCAATTGCGGATAACAGTTTTGACGCCTCGATTGCATAACCTTCTTTGCCGTCTATGGTGGATAGATCGTACTCTTTTTCCGCGCAGAACAACTTATAGCCTGTGCCGGTATATGAGGTTTTAACTTTTTCTGCGAATCCTGAAAGGCCATGCTTTCTGATATAATCGTCGGGGTCTTCGCCTTGTTCAAAACAGATTACGCGTACCGATATGCCCTGCGTTTCAAGTATATCAATCGCCTTTTTAGTCGCCGTCTCACCCGCTTCGTCTCCGTCATACGCAATAAAACAATCGCTGACATATTTTTTTAGCAACTGCGCCTGCTGTCTTGTAAGCGCCGTGCCCAAAGACGCCACCACCGCCTTAATACCATGTGCACTAAGGGATACAACATCCATATATCCTTCTACCAATACTGCACTTTTGGCCGCACGCTGCTTTCTTAATATATTTAAACCGTAAAGATTAAACCTTTTGTTAAAAAGCACAGTCTCTTTTGTATTTAGATATTTCGGCGAACCGGAATTGATTGCCCTTGCCCCAAAAGCTATTACATCCCCAAACACGTTGGTTATAGGAAACATTATCCTGTCGCGAAATGTATCAAACTGTTTCCCGGCTTTCGTTGTGACAAGCCCGCTTTCGTTTATAAGAGATTGCGAAAACCCTTCTTTCCCGAGCAACAACGCCACATCGTCCCATTCGTCCGGCGAATACCCGATCCCAAAACGTTTTATGGTGTCGTTCCCAATTCCGCGCTTTTTTAAGTAAGCAAGCGCGTTTGCGCCTTCTTTAGCAAATAGCGCATTATGATAATGTTGCGCCGCTATTTTGTTCATCTGCGCTATCGTTTGTTTTTTTAACTTTGTTAGTTTAAACCTCTCGGCATTTATCGTATTCGGTACCTGCAAACCTGCCCGGCGCGCCAAAAACTCTATCGCTTCCCCAAACAAAAGATTTTCCGCGCTCATTATAAAATTTATGACATTGCCGCCTTGCTTGCATCCAAAACAGTAAAATAGCTGTTTTTCACGGCTGACGGAAAAAGAAGGCGTTTTCTCGTTGTGAAAAGGACACAGCCCCCAGTAGCTTCTGCCTCGCTCAGAAAGTGTGGTGTATGAAGAGACGATATCAACAATATCGGATTTTGCATAAAGGTCGGACAGCCACGCGTCCGGATACCTTGCCACTAGTATTTATCCCAGCCTTTCGGAATATAAATTTGTTTAAAAAGCGCTATGGCATATCTGTCTGTCATGCCCGCAATAAAGTCTACAACCGTCTGTTGCAACCCATAGCGTTCAATGCGTTGCTTAGAACCCTGCCCTAAAAGAGAAGGCTGCCCGGTCAGCGTACTGTACAGAGAACCAATCAGCCTCTCGGCTTTTGCTTCTTCCGCCTTTGCGGCAGAACCTAAGTATACTGTGCTAAACATATACTGCCGCAGTTTTTCCGTCAGTACTTCCACCCCGTCCGACATTGAAAGATACGGCTTGTTACGGCTGTTTGTCACTATATCGGTTATCATTGCATTTATGCGCGCACTATGGGTTTGCCCTAAACCCTGCGCGCATTCGTTTGGTATGGCACAAATAACCCCGGCCCGCATCGCATCATCAATATCGTGGTTTATATACGCAATTCTGTCGGCGTAATTTACCGCCATTCCCTCTAAAGTTGCAGGTTTGCAGCTTTTTCTGTGATTAAGTATCCCGTCTCGCACTTCCCACGTTAAATTAAGCCCCTGTCCCCCTTCAAGCAGTTCTACCACCCTTAGGCTTTGCTCGTTATGCTTAAAGCAACCTGTAAGATCGTTTAAAATCCGCTCTCCCGCATGACCGAACGGCGTATGCCCTAAATCATGCCCTAAGGCTATAGCTTCGGTTAAATCTTCGTTCAGATTCAGAGCACGCGCTATAGTCCGCGCAATCTGTGCAACTTCCAATGTGTGTGTCAAGCGCGTGCGGTAATGATCTCCCTCCGGCGAAAGAAACACCTGCGTTTTGTGCTTTAGCCGTCTGAAGGATTTACAATGTATTATTCTGTCCCTGTCCCGCTGAAAATCGGTACGCAAAGCACATTGCTCTAAAGGACGCTGCCTTCCTTTAGAATCTAAAACCTTTGCGGCGTACACTGAAAGGGTTTCTAATTCCCGCCTTTCCACTTGCTGCCGGAAACACACATCTTGTATGTCCATAATTACTATTTAAACATGAAAACAAAAAATCCTGCTAATGAACACAAAACAAGCGCGTTAAACTTTTTTCCGAAACGCTAAAATATTACTTTGTTCCTTAATATTTTCACAATCTAAAAGAGCAATAAAGAAGCTCCAGCGAACCCTCACTTGAGCATTTGCCATAGCGTCAACCTGTTCGCAAATTTTTCACCTTCCACTGCCGACTAAATTTTTCAATCCGCCTCGGCTATAGCTTATGCCTCCGTTTATGCTTAGACCTTCGCCTAAGACATCACTTTAGCACCTGCTGACCTCGGTTTCATTTAAAACCTTCGCCTGCGTGTCCGGCCTGCTTCGAGATAAGAAATAGTTATACTACTCCCCCACCCGCTGCATTTGCTTCCCGCACTCAGTGCGGCGACTGCCCACTTTGGTTAACAAATTCTCTCCTTCGGTATTCCCTGGAGCGTATGAATAGTATAACTTAACAAGCCGGCGTTTTACAACTCCTATAATGTGCCATAATACCCCTTCATGTGCCGTATTCCGCATTCTCTATGACCTTTTGCGCAAATCCTCACTATGTTGCACTTTATCCCTTCATTTTATATATTTCTGATGAGTATTGTTAAAAATCACTGTTTTGCGCGCATAATAAGCTCCTTAAACGAATACAATAATCATAGAGCAGAAAAGGATATGTTTTTAACATGTACTTTACTGCTCACTCAACCTTGGCATAAACCGCTTTAGCCGTTATGCCTCGGTTTATGAATACCTTCAAAACGTTTTACGCTTTTGGAGAGGCAGAACGGGTCTGGCGCCCGTTCTGTTTTTTACGCAAAACTTAAGGGTGATAAAGCTGGCGCACCTGTTCAACTTTGCCGTCCGCCCCCACTATAACTTGATACCAAAACGCATCTAACATAATTTCCGGATTGGTTTCGTATAAAGCGCATAAATCTTCAAAACTCGTTAAAACTTGTTCCGGTTCAGGCGCATATTGATATCCATGAGAAAATTTGAGCATATACGTTGGAACCGCTTTTAAGTCGATTGTTCTTAAGCGTTTGTTAGTATTCTTTTTTATAAACTCAGAATCGGAGTATTCGGATACTTCTCGCCAAGCTTCGGCAAGAGTATAGCCTTTGTTTTTAACCAACCAGTTTATTGCATCTTCGCCGCGCAAGGCGTCCCAATAATCAAATTGCGCCAAGCCGTTCGATGGGTTGAAGGTTTTCATATCCGCCAAACTTGTATACATTCTTATATTGTTAGTGGGAGCCGGGTCAACATGAGTTGATTCTAAAACGGGCGCGGGTGTTACGGTAATTTCAGACTGTTCCGCCAATATTTCCGCCGGAACCGATGGAGCGGTGGTAACTATTTTACCTTTTAAATTGGTTGCGTTGCACGAAGCGGCAAACAATACAACAAAAATAATAGCTATTGCAAACATTTTTCTCACAACAAGACCTCCAGTTTCTATCCTTTTTAATATTTCATAATTTTCCCCTCTTCCCTATTTGTTCTAAGCGCGCAACAGCCCCGGTCCTATAACTGCCGCCTCTGCACAAATGGCTGTTATCGCCCGTTCCTGTTCGCTATGCGCCGCGTTTTATTGCGCTTACATTGCATAAAAGCGCAATAAATATTTCCCGGAACAGTTATTCTGTAATCTGCGCCCGTTCTACGACTCATAAACAGTTTCAGACGCAAGCTCATTTCAAAGTGCGAAACCTCACCGTTCGGGCGGTTTAACCGTATTTTAAACTATCATCGGGCAAAGCAGAGGCTTTTTTTAGGCGGCATCAACGTTTAAAAGCGCAAAGTCCGCTAATGCTTTTAGGCAGTTTTAACATTGGCATAAGAAAGCCTTAGCACAGTATGCCCCGTTGTAAGTTCCGCCGCCGAAAAAGAATTAAGCTTGCAGCTAACAGATTAAGGCGTTCTTAGGCTGAGCGCTGATGGAAAATAATTGTTGTTAAGATTTTCAATCAAACCATAACGCAATCTTTTTAACTCCATTTTCCTATAGTCTAAAAAACCGACTTTATGCAGTTGTTGTATATGTTATTATATCCCTCCTAATTACACTATATTCTAACCGTATTATACTATGCGGCCCTATGCTGTCAACACAATCAGAAGCATTTATAATTTACTTCATGCCGGCGCATGTGCCGATTGGGAGATATCGGGCTGTGTTATGACGCTCGCGCCAGGCAGGAAAGCTATATCTAACTATCAACACGTTTTCTCTTTCAAAAGGACGTGTTGATGTAAACCGTACTTTTATATTGTAAGTCAATTGTATCACCTTCTTTTATCTTGATTTCCATAGTGGCTAATCAACATTATAGGGATTTTCAATTACGATGATTAGTCTATTTTATTATAATTTTATATCTAACTCATATACACAACCCTAAAAACATCTAACCTATCCACCCAACTATCAAAAATTCAAATTAAATGTTCTGTTACCCAAACCCTTGATAACAATGACTTAAAGTCTATCTGCATATAATGAATTTTAAAGTAATTATTCCAGAGTCCTTATATTTCAAGCCTTTAGGCGTATTCTATTATTTTACCCTCGTTATCAATGCTACCATCTCAACATGCAAGGAAAGGCTCACCAAAAGTCTGGTCTTTATTTGGCACATTTTGTTTCTTTCATTATACGCCACCGAAAAAACGTTCTCAGACGCATAGTTTTCATTAAATGTTCCTATTTATTGTCCTGTTGTGCAACCTATACTGACCTTAACATGCATTACAAGTAATTTAACTCAAAGTCTTTATTGTTTCCTTATTCCACACGTCATAGCTTTCATAATACTCTTTTTTTATATTTGGAAACACACTGATAAAAATAATGTCTAACTTTTTAATTATTTCATTTAGATTAAATCCCGTGCATCTTTTTACACAATCATCATCGATAGACACAATTGTATGCGCTACAATATTTCTAACTTTCATTTCTATTATTCTTAATTCTTTGAAACTATTATAATGCTGCTGACTTTTCACATCCGAGTTTTTGCTCAAAAAGTACTCAAATACATACAGCCAAAACTGTAACGATATGTAACTTGGAAAGCTACCGCTTGTATTTGAATCTATATACTTATACAGTTCGATATTGTACTTTTTTATTTTTTCAGAATCAATTTTATGTTGATTGTTCTTAGCGCTGTAACAGAATTCAGATTCGCAGACTTTATATTTTTTCTCTAAATATGCGGATATTAAGTTACATGAAAGTGGCGTTAAGCGCATTATACAGTCTCCAACCTCGCCTCTTTTTTGCTTTATTCGCACAACCAAATAATACTCAAACAAACGTTTTATATTGCTTGTTTCTACCGGATATGAAAGCGATGTGCCGTCTAAATCGGCGGTTTGAATATTATATCTATTATAACAAGCTTCTATATACTTTTTTTGTATCGGTGATACGTAATCGCTTTGAGAAAGTAAATACGCGCCATTATAGTCATGTAAAAGCAACGCTTTTTTTATATTCTCCATAATATAACTTCGCGAATAGTTTGTAAGATCCGGGCGTACTGTTCTATTTTTTGCATCATCTAAATTGTCCAGCAAATTGTCCAGCTCTTTATCTATATCTATTTCCTCAGGCAAATGAGGCGCACAATCGCTCGACATATAAGTATGCGTTTTAACTTGCACAGGTACGAGCGGCAACGCTGAAGTTAAAACAATAACTATTAATGCAACGTTCATCTGTACAGTACCTGATGTTATGTTTACAATAATCTCGCTTTCAGGTTGATTCTTATGAATATCGCCAAGCACCGCGCTAAACTCATTATAAAATAACAAAAAATCAGAAACATCTACAATATCAGTAATAATATCATGCGGAATGCAATTTGGCATAACCCTTTGTATTGCTCTAAAAAAACGATCATCCCTCATATGTATTGCTGCCATCTCTTTGCTAAAATATAAAAATGCCTTCCGGGGCTTGTAATGCCTTACAATATGAAGCATAGGTCCATCAAAATTATCCCTTATAGGGTCCGACCTGCCTATAGGACTAAACAGAATGCGTGACATTTTTTTATTCCTTTCGTATCCGATTACCTTTTTTAGCTGCTTCTAATAACTGTTGTTTAGATTATTCTACACTAACTCATAACGCTCAACAAAGATATATTTATCATATATCAAAACGTATAAATAAGCTAAGTTTACGTCCCCATCACTTGGGGGCTTCTTTATTATACCAAAATGGTTGACGCAATAGAAGCGCAGTCACGAGTTTACGTCCCCATCACTTGGGGGCTTCTTTATTAT
>CAYTUG010000027.1:0-20225 GCA_964441275.1 uncultured Christensenellaceae bacterium
CCTCTTGAACCCCATTCAGACGGGAAACATGCCGCTCTATCCCCAATTGGTTTGTTGCGAACCTTTTTGTATTACTCTGAAACCCGCATGAAATGGGGCTTTTCTGGGCCTGAAATTCCCGAAACCCGCATGACAAAGGGTTTTCACGAATCAATGGAAAAAGCGCCCCGTCTTAGGACTTTTGGGGCTACTCTTAGGACTTTTATGAAAGATACCATTGGTTAACTTAGAGAAAAGCGTGGATTGTATTGTTAATATATAAATTTTACGGTAAAATAAATGTTGTATGTTAATACTCCACATTATGGTTAAACTACTGAGTTTGTCTATTTTCTGCAGCTTGTAGGCTTCTAATATTAACAATGCAAAACACAGACCTGGAATATAGATGTAACCCAAGAAGCAAGGGGGCAATCCAATGGCTGAGAACATCTTGAAAATCCGCGACGATGAATGCATAGTGCTTAACAGTTCGGGCGATGGATTTGAAACAAGAGAGGGCAAATCGTTTTCTTGGCTCGCTTCTAGTAAGTCGCCAAGTAAGATGGATCTATCTTCCCTGAGAAGCGGCATTGAGCCGTGGCTAACATCTCTCTTTCAGTCAGAGCATCTTTCACTTCTCATTGGAACAGGGCTCTCGTATTCGTTGAGCAAATTGGCGACCACAAGTGATACGGATGCTGAAACAGGCGCAACAGTTTCAGAGATAGTCGGACAAACATCAACTGATAGCAAAAAGACATCAATGGATATACCCGCGCTCACTTCAAAAAAATATAGGGAAATGGTTCTATCTTCTGTGAAGGACATTGCTGAAAAAGGTCGTCGTGGCAACGCAAATATAGAGGATACTATCCGGGTAATAAACGAGTTGCTGCGTGGACTTGAAATCCTCGGCCACAGTAAAACTGAAGGCGAGCCAATGTCAGAGCAAATTGCATTTATTGAGTTAAAGAACAACCTCAAACAGATTATCTTTGACTTCACAACAAGCATAAGTGGCATTGAAAGGAGTATCGCCACTGCCGAACCATCAAAACGCGAAGAAGCTTTTAATTATCTTGTGAACTTTCTTATGAGTTTCGCAAGCCGTTCAGGGACGCGAGATCGCCTAAATATGTTTACCACCAATTATGACCGATTAATTGAAGCTGGGGCGGAATTGGCAGGCTTACATTTGCTCGACAGATTTACTGGGACGCTTGCGCCGATTTTCCGTTCGTCGAGGCTTGATGTTGATATGCACTACAATCCTCCAGGGATTAGAGGCGAGCCGCGGTATCTCGAAGGTGTTGCCAGATTCACAAAACTTCACGGCTCGATTGACTGGATAGATACAGGCGTAGATATTCGACGCCTTGGGCTTCCATTTGGGTCGGCAGACATAAGGAGTTTTTTAAATGCTCCGGGACTAAGCGATATTGACAGCCGCAAAGTGATGATTTATCCCAATTCTGCAAAAGATCGCGAAACTGCGGAGTATCCATATGTCGAGTTGTTCCGCGACTTTGCTGCGGCTCTGTGCCGCCCTAATAGTACTCTTGTTACATATGGGTATGGCTTTGGTGATGAGCATATCAATCGAGTCATCAAAGATATGCTCACAATCCCATCAACGCACCTCGTTGTAATCTCCTATAACGATGCAGGCGGACGCATAATGAAGAAGTATGAGGAGATGAGCAGACATTCGCAAATCACCTTGATCATCGGCGAAGATTTGGCTAATCTAAAAACGTTGGTTGATTATTTCATGCCGAAACCATCCATTGACAAGGCTTCAATTAGAATGAGTGAGTTGCTTAAACAACGTTATTCTTCTATTCCAAAAGAAGAGCCTTTAGAGGAGAATTTTCCGACGATAATGGGAGGTGCTGAAACATGATGACGCCTCTTGCGATAGCAGACGCGCAGCGCATAGGAAGTGTAGATTCTGTTTCCCCTGACGAAATCAATGTGCTTCTGGATATTGAAGCACCAAACGATGTTGCCCTGAACGCTGGAGTGCCAAGGCCATTCCCACGCATCAACAGTTATGTCCTTATACCAAGTGATAGTGGGTTTCTTGTCGCGCAGATTGAATGGATTAAAATTGAGCGCTCACAATATCCAAAGCGTAAGGGATTACAAGACTTTGGCGTAATTGACTTACCGTTCCCATTGCGGAAAATGAGCCTCAACCCCCTTGGTGTCCTGCGTGAAAATGTGGGGGAACCAAAAAAACCTCCATACTCATTTTCGCGCGGTGTCGAGGTGTTCCCAACCGTTGGCGACCCGGTTTTATTGCCGTCACAAACTGAACTAAAGTGTATCGTTGAATCCGGCGATAACCGCAGAGTGAAAATTGGTGTTAGCCCACTTGCGGGCAATGCAATAGTTTCCGTAGACCCTGATAGACTGTTTGGGCGGCATTTAGCTATCTTAGGTAATACAGGTAGCGGTAAATCTTGCTCTGTCGCAGGGGTTATTCGGTGGTCGATTGATGCAGCAAAACGGGAAATTGCCTGTCCCGAATGCGGTCAACCGAGTAAAATAAATTCACGCTTTATTATCCTTGATCCAAATGGCGAATACTCACAAGCATTTCGGGATATGGACAACGTGCGTGTGTTTGCCGTTGAGGCGGACAAAAAAAATAAAATAGAGCAACTACAGGTACCGCTTTGGTTATGGAGCAGTTCCGAATGGTGTGCTTTTACTCAGGCAAGCAGTCGGGCGCAACGGCCTGTTCTAATTCAAGCATTGAGAACAGTTCGTGATGGGACATTGGATGCAGCCTTAACGCCAAGTGCCGATATGCGAAGATATTTGCGCACCTTAGTCGACATTATTCGAATTGAGCTTGCCAACGGAGAACCGTGGGCGGCTGGACAAAAGAACTTCGGGAAAAGAAAGGGATTCTATGAAGGGTTAATTACTTGGAAAAAAGATACGAGCGATGACGCGTCATTTTCCAAATCAGAAAAAGACGCATTGAGCCAACTTAATACTAAGCTCGACTCAATGATTTCAGTGCATACGCAAACGCAACAGAATCAATACCCCAGTTATCTCTTTGACCAAACTACTATTGCTGAACTAATGGAGCTTGCATCAAAAGCACATTCAGCTTTTGGCGGTTCTGATAGAGATATACTTCCGATTGATGCAGATATTCCACGACCTTTTACAGGCGACTTGTTTCTTAGGAGCATTCAATCCAATGCGGAACTATTGAAATCGACGGAATACGTTGAAACAATGCTGACGAGAATACGCACCCTACTTTCGGATTCTCGTATGAAGGTCATTACGAACTGTTCGCCGGACTTAACACTTCAAAAGTGGCTCGAAACGTATATAAGCCCTACCAATTCGGCAGATGGTTCAATAACGGTTATTGATTTGTCGTTGGTTCCGGCAGAAGTAATTCATATAGTGACGGCAGTTGTTGCTCGTATGACATTGGAAGCCTTGCAAAGATATAGACATTTGAATGGCGGGAAAACATTTCCTACTACACTTGTTATGGAAGAAGCCCATACCTTTATTCGTAAATATGCCAGCAATGCAGAAGAAACAGCTGCATATTCGATGTGTACGCAGGTGTTTGAGAAAATTGCCCGCGAGGGGCGCAAATTCGGACTTGGACTTGTCTTGTCCTCACAACGGCCGAGCGAGCTATCGCAAACCGTTTTGTCGCAATGCAATACTTTTCTGCTCCATCGAATCAGTAATGATCGGGATCAAGACTTAGTAAATAAGCTGGTACCGGACAACTTGCGAGGGCTGCTCCGGGAACTGCCCTCTTTACCGTCGCAAAAGGCAATCCTGTTAGGATGGGCTTCCGAGTTACCCGTGCTGGTACAGATGAACTATCTTGAAGAGCCCCAGAGGCCCAAATCTGATGACCCGGAATATTGGAAGATATGGACTGACACCGGGGAAAATGCTCGCACTGTTGATTGGGGTGCTGTCGCAGATAATTGGCAAGAGAAAGAGCCGGATGTTGACGAATGCCAAGAGCTGGATGAACTTGATGCAGAACAGCAAGAAAAAGACGATTCTGACTATGGTGATTATCTTTGCCATGAACAAAAAGACCAACAAGCAATGAGTAATGCCAACACTGATTCAGAACCTAATGATGAAGAACTACCATTTTAGGGAGAAGCTAATCCAAGGCAAAACTGCCTATGGGTACCACTGACAACAGAGTGTAGAGCACTGGATTCGCACCAAGTTTGGATTCGGAACAGTAAGTATGCCTCTATTTCGAATAACCCTTAGGCTTGTAATTCCAACACCCGTAGGAAACTACTCCTGCGATGGGGCGATTACGTTCAACAAAGGCACAGTAAAGCTATAATTGTAGCTTCAGTTGCCGCCTAATAATTTAATGTACAGAAATATGGACAAAACAAGCTGTAGAATAAGGATAAAAATCTACCTAAAAGGAGATTAGCTATGGATTCCAGTACAATAGCAGTAATTTCTTTAGTAATCGCGGCGATTACAATAGCAATGTGTATCTATGTTGTCAGATTAGCAAGGAGACCTGGGCAAGGCCTAGATGCGTTATTTAAGAATTTGGCTACAAAAGACGATATCCGGACATTGCATGATGATAATGAACGCGCGCGAAGCGCTACGGAACGCCAGGCAAAGGAAAGCAGGGAAGAAATAGCACAGCGCCTAGATTCGGTTAGGGATAGTTTGGTTAATAGCTTCACTGCTTTTACTGAATCACAAATAAAGCAATGGGATACTATGGGACAGCGTATTGAGAATATGAGCACTAAAAATGCTGACAGGCTTGAAGCCATACGTAATACCGTTGATAAACAGCTTCAAGCCCTTCAAAACAATAATGAAAAGAAATTAGATGAGATGAGGGGGGTGGTAGATGAGAAACTCACCAAAACACTAGACAATCGACTTGGGCAATCATTTAAACAGGTTAGTGAGCAACTTGAACAAGTATATAAAAGCTTGGGTGAAGTAAAGACCCTCTCAAAGGATATGGGAGACATCAAAAACATATTCAAGAACGTCAAAACTCGTGGCACTTGGGGTGAAGTCCAATTGGCTTCTCTGCTTGAGCAGATGTTAACTCCAGAGCAATATGCGTCGAACATAAAGCTCCGAAGCGGTTCCGATGATAACGTTGAGTTCGCCATAAAGCTCCCAGGCCCCGATGATACAACGGAAGTTGTATGGCTTCCCATTGATAGTAAATTCCCAATGGAAGATTATGAACGGATGATGGATGCCGTTGAGAAAAGCGATGCAGATGTTATGGCAGCTGCAGCCAAGGCACTAGAAGCCAGAGTAGTAGGACAGGCCCGGTCAATTCGGGATAAATATATAAACCCTCCAATAACGACAGACTTTGCAATATTATTTGTACCAGTGGAAAGCTTATTTGCAGAGATTTTACGTCGCCCAGGGCTAAGCGAACGTTTACAACAGAAATTTCATGTAACCGTCGCAGGGCCTACAACACTTGCCGCCCTTCTAAATTCATTACGTATGGGCTTTCGTACACTCGCAATACAAAAAAGTTCAGGAGAGGTTTGGAAATTACTTGGCACTGTAAAAAAACAATTCGGAACTTTTGCTGAAAATCTCGCAACAGTTGAAAAGAATCTCGAACGTGCCACCAAAGGAGTTCAAACAGCATCTACGCGAACTCATTTGATCCAAAGAAAATTAGACAAAGTAGAAGAATTGCCCATTCATGAAACCGATCAATTGTTACCAATATCTTTGTCTGATATTGAGGATGATGTAGATGAGAATATTAACGAAACAGCATAAATTGTTCCTGATTTGAATTTTTTCGAAGAAATGAAAGGGCAAGTAATATGAGAATGATATCCATGAAATTAACAAATTTTCAAGGCTATAAAGAAGAAACGTTAATTGATTTTTGCAACCTAACTGCTTTTGTAGGGAAAAATGATACCGGAAAATCTAGTATTTTAGAAGCACTTGACATCTTTTTTAATGACGGTAAAGGAAATGTTAAACTTGATAAAGATGACATTAATATACATGCAGAAGGGCCCAGAGAGGTATGTATTTCTGTATGTTTTAATGATCTTCCGGCAAACATAATTATTGATGCTACGAATGAGACTACATTACTATCAGAATATATGCTTAATGTAAATGGACAACTTGAGATTATCAAGAAGTATCCCAATGCTGGTTCTCCAAAGGTGTTTATTAAAGCAAATCACCCGACCCATCCCAATTGTTGTGATCTTCTTTTAAAAAAGGATACTGAACTCCGAATAGTTCTTGATCAAAAGGACATTGAATGTGCTGACAGAGTAAGAAAAGCTGTTATGCGAATGAGCATATGGAATCATTACAGGGAGAATCTCGAATTAGCAGAGATAGAGTTAGATGTGACCAAAGGAGAGACAAAAACCATATGGGAAAAACTACAGAATTACTTGCCGGCATATACATTGTTCCAATCAGATCGAAAAAACTGTGACGGCGATAGTGAGGTTCAAGATCCCCTAAAAGAAGCTGTAAAAGAAATCTTACATCAAACTGAATTAAGAGAATACCTTACTAGCGTTGCTACCGAAGTCGAAAGAAAACTTAGGGATGTTCCCAACAGAACCTTAGAAAAGTTAAGAGAAATAAATCCGGATGTGGCAAACAGCCTAAATCCTGTGATACCGTCGGTTGAGAGCCTAAAATGGGCAGATGTATTTAAGAATGTTTCAATTTCTGGAGATGAAGAGATTCCAATTAATAAACGCGGAAGTGGTACCAAACGGCTGATTCTCTTGAGCTTTTTCAGGGCAGAAGCAGAACGCAGAAGATTGGAGTCGAATAGTCCAGGTGTAATTTATGCAATCGAAGAACCGGAAACTTCTTAGCATACAGAAAACCAAAAGATACTCATGCATGCTTTTTTAATCCTTGCAGCATCACCCAATACTCAGATAATAATAACAACACACAGTGCAAGTATTGTAAAAGAACTTGATTTTACGAATTTGCGTCTAATTGCAGTTGAAGGTGAAAGAAAAACTGTTTCTACAATTGTACCAAGAGAATTACCATATCCATCCTTAAATGAAGTGAATTATTTAGCTTTTTCTGAAATATCCGAGGAGTACCATAATGAGTTGTATGGATTTATTGAAGCAGAGGACCAGTTAGGAGCTTTTAAAGTTGGGAAACCGACCATCCCATATATTAAGATTCAAAATGGTACTCCACGCCATATGAATATTATCTTGACTGAATATATTAGACATCAAATCCACCATCCTGAGAATATGCAAAATATAAGATTTACTACCGATCAACTAAAAGAGTCTATTAACCTCATGCGAGATTTTATTCAAGCGATGCCAGTTCTCTAAATAAGAAATATAAAATTCCCAATATGGGTTGGCTTCTGCTGGATATAGTTATTGATAATAAACGTAGATTTGATCTTAGGGAAGGCTATACTTATGAACATAAGTGGACAGGTGAAGAAGCAAATATTTGAGATTTATAAACAGCCCATTATTCGCATAACTGGGTCAAACATTATAGCAATAATACTTGTTCAATCGCTTCGAATAGAGTATAAATAACGAGTATAATATCCATAAGCAAAAACCTTCAGCAAGCCTGTAGAACAAAGTATTTAAAGGAATGACGCCTGCCATGCTTTAAGAATGATCTTTGTTTGATATAGAGTTAACTTTGATTGATGCTCAATTACGATTTATTATTTCCAAGATTCATCAGGAGGCTAAGATATGGCTGCACCAGTTACAAGAAACTCATTTAAAGGATATGCGTATCAGCATTTTGTATATTGCTACTTTATGTCCTTGATGGACACTGGGCGGCGGCTAATTGAACTAGATGCAGAAGTTACCGATGGCCAACAATTTGATGATATTATGGTAGCCGATAAGACTAAAAAATATTACATACAAGCGAAAAATTATCCTGGAACTGCATTTGAGGATGTTGTGATTGCGGACGATGTCATTACAATAAAAAATAATAAATCCAAACGCATTAAAGGTGAAATAGGTATTGTAATTATTAATACAACTATTGATTTTCCAGTAAATTCTGAGATTCTTGGCTTATCCGCATATCAAAGAAATGATATCTATGTTATTTCTTTAAGTAGTGAGAAAATACAAGAATTAATTATAGGTATGTTTCAAACAGTACACCGAGCTGAATCAATTATTTTTTTTGCGTATAGTCGTTGTATTAATGCAAAATTTCATACTTCAATAAATGAATTACCTGAAATATATTTGTATAAAACAAAGCTAGAGGAAGAAACCGTATATGTAAGAAACTGTATAGGATCGATTGATAAGGGAGTACTCGCAATAGTCGGAAAACCTGGCGTTGGGAAAAGCCATTTTGCAGAAGAAATATGCAATTGCTTTCCTGAAGCCATGATATATAGATTTTGGATAAGTTCTCAAGATACTAATATTACCTCCAGAAGAGATTTTGATAATTTTATTTGTGATTTAGCTTTGAAGATATATAAATCACCGCGGAGTTTTTCAAAAGAACAATTAATTTCTGATATAAATACTAATGCTGCAATTATCATAATTGATGGTCTCGACCATATTGAAAATTATAATCCTTCTCAACTCCAACAGTTTATTGAGTTCATAAATTCAATATCTTCGGCTAGAGTGTTAGTATTAACGCGCCCATTAAAACGTGGAATTGAATGGCCTTATATAACTCTCGGAAATTGGTCTCGGGACGAAACAGTTTCATATTTACAACAAACTCACCATTTAAAATACGAAATCTGCAATAAGATATTTGCTGTATCTGATGGATATCCAATAATAACAAACTTCTTAGCACGACATTTTTCTCTAAATGGTTCAATTAATTATTCGGAGCCTATTCCAGATTTAGATGACTATTACAACACGCTAATGGTCAGTGTTGACACCAAACGTGCTTTAGGTATTTTTTTACTAACAACATCTTTTTATACAGACAATGAAATCCCTTATTTAGTTGGACAACCATATGGCGGGATAGTCGAAGAGTACGTAGCTAAATATCCATATTTATTTGAGCGAAACGTAAACAGGATATCACTAATACATGATAGCCTAAACTCATATTTGCAGAGAACTGTTGATTTACCCAAAGAATTAGATGATTGCATTATTGATAAAGTAAAAGCTTCAATACGAAATAAAGAAATTGAATATCTAGCACGTATTGCTGATTTCCATTTGGATAGAGATTTTATTTCGGAGACGCTTTGCTGCTATGCTAATTTTGATGTTTTTCAGTATCTATTAAATACATATCCAGATTTTGAGTCTGTCAAGGAGTTTTATTTAATTCTCAAGTCTCTACTTGAAAATTATGAAAGCATCCTTGATATTAATCAGTATTATTCATTTATATTAATTACTCAGATTATTGAACGAAATGACTTTGTTGGTTATGAGGATCTTCTTTATAACCATATTCAATACCTAATCAATAATAATTTTAATGAAAATTGTATTTTTAGCAGCGGACTTTTATGGGCATCTTATAGGTATATTAAACATGGTGACCAAGGAGCATATCGCCGCTCTTTTTATAAGTACTATTATGATATTGATAGACAAGTATCCGAATTTGACGTAGTAAAAGGAACGGAAGAAAACTACTTTAATATTCTTAGTGCAAAAATAGACATTCATAAGGCATTAAAGCAGATTTCCGCATTATCGTCTGATATAGATAAGTGTAATGCATTAGCCAAACTTGCTGCTTATCAATATATCAATAAAAGTGATGAATTTGGCCTGTATTCTGTACTTGAAGGCTATATTAGTCATTTTAATGATGTGTATTATGAAGAAATAATAGAGAATTTTTTTGCTAGATATTTAAAGGACAGGTTTTTCATTAAAAACTGTTCTAGACTAATTGTTTATAAATTAAAGGCCTTGGGGGTATTATGTCAAGACAATATTTTTCTTAACTATTCATTAAAACAGTTAATTATAGAAAAGACCCAAGAGGGGTCATTCGATGCCTATAATTATATTGTTGATTTTATACGTTTGGCGATACATGAACAGCGTCAAATTGATATTGAGAACCTTTGGATGTATTACTACATGTACTACAATAGGAAAGACTACTCTGTTGTGGAACTGCCACAAGCCTTATTTACATTCGAAAAGCATGGACTAATTGACGAAAAAGACTCATTGCGAATTATAGATAATGTAATGAAACAATCTGAAAAGGGCATTAGGCATATTTTATGCGAATATATAAACATCAAAGATGACGATTTTACCCAACGTTGTTTAGAATATGGCGTTTTTGATGGATCATACTCAGTTGATATCTATGATTTGATTCCAGAAAAAATTGAGCTTTTGCCTAGACAATTAATTTTTGACAGGCTATTTGAGATATTACGATATCATAATTATGGGAAGTCGATCGAGTTTAATGAGTTAAAATATGTACTTAAAACAAGGCATAGACCCTTCATATTAAAGGAAATAAAATACCTTAAATATAGAATCATAAATGTTCCACAAGCAGAAATCTTTAATTTTAATGGAATTGATATACTTGCTGATCAAGAAGCAAGCGAAAAACAGTATACTCCGTTCGAATATGGCCATATCCATGAAGAAGATATCCCTTTTATTAAAGCGCGTAAATTACCACCACTTGAAATAGCCCGCTATACTGATGGTTGGTATTCTTGCTTTCCACTTATTGAAGCATATGACCATTTCGATAGAGATGAGTTGAGAAGAGAGCTATTATCGATTATTCACACATCCTTATTTGCTAAAGTTCCAAGTATAGAACGAACCGGGAACTGGCTTCTATATCTAGGGAATCTACCAAGATTACTTGATAGAATAGAATTTGATCCTTCTTGGGAAGCACTTTTTACATCATTTATGGAATTTATTCGCCTCTCTATGATTCCATATTAATTTACGGTATCTTTTAGTGAGCTTAGTTAACCATTTTATGTTATCAACACACTCCCCCTCATGTGAGCAAACGGATTGATGGTTCCAAATAATATAATTATTCCTTCATGGCTCGAATATTGGTTACAATAATGCTACCTTAGGATCATTGAGCGAATATCGTCTGCGACTTTGCATTTTTAATCAAAGATGTTCGGATACGCTCCGACTCAGTTAGACTATGGTAAACTGAGAAATATATTTTGAAAGGAGCATACTATCTTGCACATAACTGGATCTATACAGAAAACCAAGAGGAGCAAGTATTGGCAGGCAGTATTGAACATTCCTGATCCGACAATCAAAAAGACCAAACCTAAATGGATCACAACAAAGTGTACAAATAAAGACGAGGCAAAAAAGGTGCTTCGCAAATTAATTGTGGATTATGAGAATAAAGCATGGGGTATCCGCGAAGAAATCCTAAAGGATATAGAATTTATCAGCCTTCTGACGCAATGGGAAAATGCATATGAGAACTTAGCACCAACTACAATGGAAGTTTATCATCATAACGTTCAAAAGCAGATCATTCCTTATTTTAAAGGCAGAGCCGGAGGCCTAATGCTAAAGGAAATAAAGCGAAAGCATATTCAGGAGTTTGTAAATCATCTTGGCCATAAGGGTTTAAAGAAAACCTCGGTCAAGAAATATGTGAGTAATATTAATAAAGTGTTGGAATACGCCGTTCTGGAAGAATTGATCGAGCATAATCCTTGTAACCACATTAAATATCCTATGAGCTACTTCTCTGGGGACCAATATGAAGCTAGATACCTTGATGAGAAAGAGCTGATAAAGTTATTAGAGTCATTACTTGGCTCCGACGAGTTAAATGATCTGCAAAATGGGTACGTTTGGGGATTAACTGTTGGAATAGTGATGACAATCTTCTATGCTCTCAGGCGGGGTGAAATATATGGTCTTAAATGGTCAGATATTGATTTTGAAAACGATCTGATACGAATTGAGAATACAAAGGTGAGGATATGTAAGATCTATAACAAAAGGCCAAAAAATAAAGCAAGCCGGAGCGCTATGCCACTAACAGCTTCCATAAAGTCGTTGTTAAAAAAGCTCCAGGAGCATCAAATAGTTTGTGAAAAGCTATTTGGAAAATACTATGAACATAATAACTATGTCATAAAGAGAGATGACGGAAAATGCCTGGGCATGGAGTACTTAAATAAAAAACTGCAAAGAGCATTGGAAGAAAACAATCTGCCAATCGTTACGCTGCATGAACTGAGGCATAGTACTGCGACCTTGTTGCGCTCTTGTGGCTATTCTGTGCTTGATATACAGTCATGGCTTAGACACGCGAATATAGAGTCAACCATGATCTATGCCCACGACAACTTTAATATAAAAAAACTTCAATTGAGCTGTGCAGCATCCTGAAAATAGATCAAATGTCATAGATACTCGGAGGTATATTATTCATATCTAATCTTTGTAGTGCATCTCGTCCGCCAGCGGGTGATCCGTCCGGTTGCAGACACCTTAGCAGATACATAATTGTCAATTGCTTCATGATGGCCGCATGAATAATATTCTAGAGGTGCCGAAATCTTAGGACTTACGGATTAGAAACGCTCCTTATGCATATTTATTAATTCACCATACATGCGGCAAAACGGATTTGGCCACTTAGTCTTAGGACTTAAGAATAGTGTCTTAGTACGTTATGAACAAAAACCGATTGCGGAAAATCCCTTCACAATCGGCTTTTTGGTCTGGGTGACAGGAATTGAACCTGCGACCTTCTGAACCCCATTCAGACGCGCTACCAAACTGCGCTACACCCAGTTATACAATATTATTCAATTATTATGCATCCGGGCGCTCCTACCCCATTCAAGCACGCTACCAAACTGCGCCACACCCAGCCGATTGTGTTTTATTCGGTTGACGAACGATATTTTAACACGCCATAAGCTGTTTTGCAACCGCTTAAAAGATAAAAACGCCTTAACCTGATATTTCGACTAAGCCGAATTTGTAACCGTAGTTTACCACGAATGCGATAAATGGCTGATAATCGCTTTTATGTGTTGCCAATATTATAGCTTAAGATTTATAATAGCGTTTATCAAACCAAACGAGGTTATCATGAAACTTGGAATTGTGGGAATGCCCAATGTGGGAAAATCATCTTTGTTTAACGCGCTAACAGGGGCAGGCGCTCCAAGCGAAAATTATCCTTTTTGCACAATAGACCCAAACTATGGGGTAGTTGCGGTGCCTGACGAACGTCTGAACTTTTTAAAAAAGCTGTACAGCCCTGCCAAGTTTACGCCCGCAGCAATAGAATTTGTTGATATAGCGGGCTTAGTTAAAGGCGCAAGCCGCGGCGAAGGGTTAGGCAACAGGTTTTTGTCGCATATACGTGGGGTTGACGCTATTGTTCATATCGTCCGCTGTTTTGAAAACGATGACGTGGCGCACGTAGACGGAAGCATAGACAGCGTGCGCGATGCTGAAACAATAAACTTAGAATTGATATTTGCCGATATTGAGACTATAGACAAACGGCTTTCCCGCACAGAAAAAATGTTAAAAACGGGCGATAAAAAATATGTGCTCGAATATGATGTTTTAAACCACATAAAGCGCGAGCTGGAGCGCGGCGTTTTCGTTTCCGCGATAAAACTCGACGAACAGCGCAGCAAAATTGTTGACGATTTGTACCTGCTGACGTCAAGACCCATGCTTTATGCCGCAAACGTAAGCGATAGAGATGCAAAAAACGCTTACAGCTTACCGCTTGTACATTCTTTGCAAAAACTTGCACAAAATCAGGGCGCTTCTCTTATTGCGATTTGCGCACGCTTAGAGGAAGAGCTTTGGGCGCTAAACGGTGTTGAACGGATCGCATTTTTACATGAACTCGGCATTGAAAAAAGTGCGCTTGAACTGCTGATCCAAAAAAGCTATGCTCTTCTTGATCTTATCAGCTTTTTAACGGCGGGCGAAAAAGAAGTGCGCGCCTGGACTATTAAAAAAGGCACGAAGGCGCCGCAGGCGGCAGGCAAAATTCACAGCGATTTTGAACGCGGTTTTATACGCGCAGAAATAGTATCTTTTGACGATTTGCAAAAATGCAACGATATGCAAACGGCGCGCGCGCGCGGGCTGATTCGTTTGGAAGGCAAAGAATATGTAATGCAAGACGGCGATGTCACACTATTCAAATTTAACGTTTAGATGCTAACGCGCTTTCCCGCACAACAACCCTCCCGCCAATAATGGAGAGTGGATTATCAAATCGGATAAGACTTTTAAAAACGGTTCTGTTTTGAAAATGTCCTCGTCCTAATAACTCCGTTTATACTGTTAATTTTATCTATTGTGTCTGCGGGCACAACATCGTCAAGGTTGATAATCGTATAAGCTATATCACCCTTAGATTTATTGACCATGTCTGTTATGTTTTCGCCCGATTTTGCAAGCAGGGCGGTCATCTGTCCAACCATTCCCGAAGTGTTTTTGTGAATCACCGCAATGCGAAACTTTCCGTTAAACGGTAAATTAATTGCAGGCATATTGACGGAATTGACAATAGTCCCTGTTTCAAGATAATCCCTAAGCTGTTTTGCCGCCATACGTGCACAATTTTCTTCAGACTCGGGAGTTGATGCGCCAAGGTGCGGGATGCATATCACGCGCTCATTATAAAGCAGCTCGTCACTTGGAAAGTCCGTAACATAGCGTTTCACCTTTGTGTTCAGCGCATCCAATATGGCTTTATGATTTACAAGCCCGTTGCGTGCGAAGTTAAGCACAACCACTCCGTCTTTCATTTTGGCTATTTCGTCACGGTCAATAAAGCTTTTTGTGTTGTCCATTAGCGGAATATGCAAGCTGATATAATCCGCATCTGCCAAAAGCGCATCAATGCTAACAGCCCGGTTAACTCCATGATCAAGCCCCCATGCAGACTCGACCGAAATATAAGGATCGTAGCCCACCACCGTCATTCCAAGAGCGCGTGCCGAATTGGCAACCATAACGCCAATTGCGCCAAGCCCAATAACGCCTAATGTCTTGCCGGCCATCTCGGGCCCTACGAATTGCTTTTTGCCTTGCTCTATAAGAGGCAAAACCTCGCTTCCTTTATTGCGCAGCGTTTTAACCCATTTTATAGCCTCAATAATGTTTCGGCTTGCCAACAGCATACCGGCTAACACCAATTCTTTAACGCCGTTTGCATTGGCACCGGGGGTGTTAAACACAACTATTCCGTCTTGTGCGCATTTTTCAACAGGGATATTATTAACTCCGGCGCCGGCCCGGGCAATTGCCAAAAGCGTGCCGGGGAAATCTAAATCGTGGCATTTCGCGCTTCTGACAAGTATTGAGTCATAATTATCGTATTCTTCGCCAATCTGATATTTTTCAGCCGGAAGATAATGGTGTATAGCTTCCGATATTTCATTCATTTTTTTAATTACAAACATAGTAAATCTCCAATTTAAACGCGGTTAAACCTTTCTTTCAAAATCTTTCATAAACTCAATGAGTCTTTCTATTCCTTCCATTGGCATTGCGTTGTATATGCTTGCGCGCATTCCCCCTACGCTTCTGTGCCCTTTAATATTAACTATGCCAAAAGCCTTAGCCTCGTTCACAAACCTGCTGTCAAGATTCGCGTCTCCCGTCACAAAAGTAACGTTCATGATAGAGCGATCCTCCTTATTGGCAGTCGGTTTAAACAGCGCGGAGCCGTCAAGATAATCATAAAGCATAGCGGCTTTTTTCTCGTTATACGCCTGCATTGCTTTCAAACCGCCGTTTTTTAGCAGGTGCGAGAACACTAACCCCGCAATATAAATTGAATAAGTGGGCGGCGTATTATACATAGAATCGTTTTTTGCGTAAATATTATAATCGAGCATCGAAGGCGTGTCTTTTTGCGCCCTGCCGATAAGATCGTCGCGCACGATAACCACCGTTACACCGGCCGGGCCTATGTTTTTTTGCGCTCCTGCGTATATAAGCCCGTACTCTTTAATATCTATCATTTCCGATAAAATGTTAGAAGACATATCGGTCACAATAGGCAGCCCGTTTGTATCCGGCAGCTTGGTATATCGCGTTCCATATATGGTGTTGTTTTGGGTAATATGAACATAATCGGCCGGGGTTTCAAACATTTCACGCTTTGTTTTTGGGATGTATGAAAAGCCTTGATCTTCCGAGGAAGCAGGCACAATAACCTTACCGATTTTTTTTGCTTCTTGACACGCTTTTTTTGCAAATTCACCAGTCACAATATAATATGCGCGGCCTAAATTTGTCATAAGGTTTATAGGCACCATTGAAAACTGCATTGACGCGCCGCCTTGCAAAAACAGTATATGATAGTTATCAGGTATCGCTAACAGCTCTTTTAGTTCCGACTTTGCTTTTTGATGTATTTGCTCATAATCAGCAGAGCGATGGCTCATTTCCATAACAGACATTCCGCTGTCCGCGTAAAACACAAGTTCTTGCTCTGCTTGCTTTAGAACGGCATTTGGCAAACATGCAGGCCCTGCGGAGAAATTATAAATTTTCATTGATGTACCTCCACATAATATACTGCGCATAGCATGTTAAAAAAATAACAAATTTTTTATTTATTATATGCAACTGAATATGTAAAAGCAAGTGTTTACACGACAGCCCCATAAGCTAAATTATTGCTAAGCAAAGTATAATACATCTTTTTGCGCTTGTATACCGCCTGAAGCGCCGTTATACGCTTGACAAGTATTTTGGCTTGCCATATAATCACCATATTATAAAAACGGCAGACATTTGCATAAGCAAAATTTTTTACTGGTATATTGACGTTTAAAAAGCACATATTATCTAAACAAACGATTTTCTATTTGGAGGATTACATGACAAACGAGCAAGTCATACTCACAAGGGACGGTTTGATAGAGAAGCAAGAGCAGCTTTATTTCCTAAAAACCGTAAGAAGGGCACAGGTTTCCGAACAGATTAAAGAAGCCCGGACATTTGGAGACCTTACAGAAAACGCCGAATATGACGAAGCTAAAAATGAACAGGCGAGAGTCGAAACTGAAATTGCAAGATTGGAAAAACTTTTGAGAAACGCGGTTATTGTAGACGATACAGATATCGACGTATCCGCCGTAGGCATTGGAACGGTTGTAAAGATATTTGACATGGAATACAACGAAGAAGCGGTTTATTCAATAGTCGGGTCGGTCGAGGCGGACGCAGACAGAAACCGGATCTCAAACGAATCGCCCGTGGGGGTTGCGCTTATGGGGAAAAAAGTCGGCGACGTGGTAACAGTTATAACTCCGCACGGAAGTTTTGATTTAAAGGTTCTTGAGATAAAAAAGCAGGGCGAAGTTTAATGGGCAACGATCTTTCCGTCTCATCGCTTAATGAAATACAGGCAATAAGAAAAGACAAACTTGAAGAGCTTAAAAAGCAAAACCAAGATCCTTTTTTAATTACCAAATTTGATAAAACTCATAGCTCATATGCTATATTATCAGACTTTGAAAACCTTAACGGAAAACATGTGCGCGTTGCGGGCAGAATTATGTCGAAACGCGTTATGGGAAAAGCGAGCTTTTCGCATATACAGGATTATTACGGGCAGATTCAGCTTTACATCCGCAAAGACATATTAGGGGACGAGCCTTACGATGCATATAAAAAGCTCGATATGGGCGATATAATAGGCGTTGAAGGCGAAGTGTTCAAAACTAACGCGGGAGAGATTTCTGTTAAAGCGCATACTGTTGTTTTGCTTGCAAAATCTTTAAACCCGCTGCCTGAAAAATTTCACGGTCTTAAAGATCCGGATTTAAGGTACAGGCAGCGTTATTTGGATTTAATAGTTAATCCCGACGTCAAAAAAACTTTTTTGCTGCGCTCGCAGATAATAAAAACAATACGCGAATATCTCGACGGATTAGGATATATTGAAGTTGAGACGCCTGTGCTTTTAAACGAAGCGGGAGGGGCGGCGGCGCGTCCGTTTGTTACACACCACAACACGCTCGATATGGACATGTATCTTCGCATAGCGACTGAACTGCATTTGAAGCGTTTGGTTGTGGGCGGTTTTGAGAAAGTATATGAGATTGGGCGCATATTCAGAAACGAAGGCATGTCGGTAAAACATAACCCGGAATTTACTACAATAGAGCTGTATGCCACGTATGCCGATGTTGACGATATGATGTCTTTGTGCGAAAACTTATTCGCACACTGTGCGCAAAAGCTTTTTGAAACGCTTCTTATTAATTATCAAGGCGATTCAGTTGACTTAACTCTGCCATGGAAAAGAATTGCCATGGTAGACGCAGTTAAAGAATACACCGGTGCGGATTTTTCCGCGTGTACGGACAAACAGGCGCAAGATATTGCAAAACAAATTGGGATTGAGCAATATGCCCGCAAAACGCGCGGAGAGCTTTTGTATACGGCATTCGAAACTTTTGTGGAAGAAAAGCTTATGCAGCCGACCTTTGTTACCGGGTATCCCGTCGAGGTTTCGCCTCTCGCAAAAAAATGTCCGCAAACGCCATGGCTTACCGAACGGTTTGAACTTTTTATTAAGGGCAGAGAGCTTGCAAACGCGTTTTCAGAAATCAACGACCCTACGGACCAATACGAGCGGTTTGTGCAACAGCTAAAACTGCGGGCTTGCGGGGATGCCGAAGCTCATGTTATGGATGAAGATTTTATAACCGCGTTAGAGTATGGAATGCCGCCCACCGGCGGTATGGGAATAGGTATAGACAGAATGGTTATGTTGCTTACCGACAGCGCATCAATACGTGACGTTATTTTGTTCCCCACCATGAAACCCAAGTGCTAACGAGCCTTTCGGCTCTTATATATATTTAAGGCGTCCGGGCGAGATAAAAGTATCGTCCGGACGTTTTGTATCAAATGCGATTAATTATTTCGTTCAGCGTTTCGTCAGCCTTTTTGTCTGATTTTTCAAAATCCATATATGGAAAATAATATCTCTCGAGCAATTCGTGCTGTTCTTTTGCTTTTTTAAGAGTTAAAACCGCGGCGTTTATCAGAACATTAATGTTTTGGGTGTCAAACTCAACAGCTTCCTTTTGCCCGGCGATTCTGTCCGTTTTTAAATATTTTTCTAAATCTATTTCTTTGCCTTTGTATTTCTTGCTCAGCACAAAGTCGTCCGTAAGCAGCGCAAGTTTTATACCTGGGATAATTAAATGCTCAATGCAGGTTTTTGGAGCCATGGGGCAATAGTAAACCTCCGCGTCAAACCCGCAGCTTAGCGCGCGATCGCATACCCTTTCAAATAATTGCGTTGCAACCCCGCCAAAGCATTTGCCAACAAAATATATATCGTAAGATTCGTCCACTAACGTGTCTGCAAATCTGATTATACCTTGGGGAGTTATTCCGGTCGCAAACGCTTTTCTTATCATTCCGCGCTCGGGCGAGTTGTTGTTCAGATGTTTGCTAATAACGTTCTCTGCCTCCAAAAACGCGGCTTGCTCATCGGTAAACCTATCATATATTTGAGATATATCATCGGTTAAACTTTTCGCTGCGGCTAAATACCTGTACGCACGTTTAAACAAATGCGCTGTGATCTCACCGCATTGCATTATCTCTTTTCTGTTTTGCCTTATAAGTTTTGCATCCCAAAACTCGCCAAGGTTTATTATCCCGTCTATAGCCGCAGGGTTTACAGGGTCTATTATATGCGGCGCAGTGGCGTCGAAAAGTGCCGTTTTAAGCGCAGGTATTACTATTCCGTCCAAAGAATCCGGATCGGAAGAACAATGAAGGTATTCGATGTTTAAGCCTTGCTTGTTTATTCCGTTAGCTATCTTTTTTATAAAAGTAGATTTGCCTGTGCCCGGGCCGCCTTTTAAACAATATATTCTGTCGGCTTGTTTCTGCGGCAGCATGTATTGATAATATGAGAAAAAACCAGCGCTTGTGTTGTTTCCGGGAAACATATGTCTTTGCAGCATAACAGATCTCCATTAGATAATATATTTTATGCTCATAACATTATAAAATTGCAATTCTTTGCGTCAATCTATTTTAATCCGGCATTTTGTTAAACATTCACAAGTTGTTTTAGAACAATACCGCCGCCGGTTTATTAGGAATTAAGATTTGCGACAGGCAAGTTGTAAAATGAATTGCCCAAAATAAAAAGAAAATGACCCATCAAGGTCA
>CAYTUG010000028.1:0-15717 GCA_964441275.1 uncultured Christensenellaceae bacterium
GTGTAGTGCGTACATTGGTGGAAGTGATGCGTCCGTATCATGGCCGTGTGTACGACCCTTGCTGTGGCAGCGGCGGCATGTTTGTGCAGTCCGCAAAGTTTATAGAAGCGCACCAGGGCAACCTGCAGAATATCTCAGTATACGGTCAGGAGAGCAACCCGACGACGTGGAAGATGTGCATGATGAACTTAGCCATTCGCGGCATAGAGGCCAACCTTGGTCAGTATAACGCGGACACGTTCACCAACGATCAGCACAAGACGCTCAAAGCCGATTACGTGCTGGCCAACCCGCCGTTTAACATGGATTGGCCGCAGGCACAGGTGGCATCGGATGTGCGTTGGAAGTACGGTTTGCCGCCTTCTGCCAACGCAAACTATGCGTGGATGCAGCACATGATCCATCATCTCGCACCGGGTGGCAAGCTGGGGCTGGTGCTGGCAAACGGCTCGCTATCTTCCCAGACCAGCGGAGAAGGCAATATCCGAAAAGCCATTATCGAAGACGATTTGGTGGAGTGCATCGTTGCCATGCCTTCGCAGCTTTTCTACACTACGCAGATTCCCGTTTGCCTGTGGTTTATCACGCGCGGCAAGCAGCGCAGCGGCGAAACGCTGTTTATAGACGCACGGAATATGGGCACGATGGTAACGCGCAAGCTGAGAGAGCTGCCCGATGAGGACATCGGCAAGATAGCCGGAACGGCGGAACGCTGGCAAAACGGCGAAGGCTATGAGGACGAAGCCGGTTTTTGCAAGGCGGCTACAACAGACGATATTAAAAAGAACGATTATATACTTACCCCCGGGCGCTATGTAGGCCTGCCAGAAGAGGAAGATGATGGAGAACCGTTCGAAGAAAAGATGGACAGGCTGACAGGCGAGCTTTCCGCACTGTTTGCGGATGGCGACCGGCTGCAGCAGGAAGTTAAGAAGCAGCTTAGGGGGATTGGGTATGAACTCTAAATGTAAAAATCAGAATGAGCTAATTAGCGAAATGGAGTATGAAAATAAGATAGTAGTTTTTATTGATATATTAGGTTTTAAAGAGCTTGTAAATAAAAGGAATATTGTGTCTATCTATAAACAACTGGAGAAACTGTATGAGGTTGATAGTTTAATCAGAAACGATAGTACTCTTAAAAATTTAAATGCTGAAGAATATAAGGAATCACTAAGGATAAATACTTTCTCGGACAGTGTAATAATATCATGTGGTGTTTTGCAAAGCGGTCTAATACTTCCGTTACTAATGGACTTTCAAATTGAGTTGCTAAAAGAAGGTGTTTATATTAGAGGATGTATTTCTGAAGGAAGATTGCATCATAATGAGCAATTTTTGTTCGGTCCGTCGTTAATAGATGCATATCTAAAGGAATCAAACTTGGCGAATTATCCGCGAATTATTTTAAGCGACACTTACCAGCGTGTTGGTACGTATTTTTGTGAAGATTATGATGGCATTTATTTTATTGACTTTTGCAACAGAATGAAAGTACGAGATGAAAACGACTCAGCTTTTTGTTTAAATAAAACAATTGAACTAATATACAAAAACATAGAAAATGAACTAAACGATGAAGTTATAAAACGCAAGCCCAGAATAATCAGTAAATATGCATGGTTAAAAAAATTACTTAATGAGAATTTCTATTTTGATGGAAAAAGCTATAAATACTATTATCCGTCAAACTCTACCTATAGCAGAGTAACAGACCATATAAAACTGAGGAACGCCTTTTTAACAGATCGTATGCATAATAAAAATGATTGGACGCGGGATATAGATGATAAGTCTTAAAAAATATACGATTGCCGAAATAGTCAACATAATAAGTGGCGGAACACCAAAGACTTCTGTATCAGAATATTGGGGTGGGAACATCCCTTGGCTATCGGTTAAGGATTTTAACAATGGGCATAAACGTGTATATAGCTCTGAGAAAAGTATAACAAAGTTAGGACTTGAAAATAGTGCAACTTCGATACTTGATGTTAACGATATTATTATATCTGCCCGCGGTACGGTTGGTGTTATTGCTCAAATCGGATGGCCTATGTCATTTAATCAATCCTGCTATGGTTTAAAAGCAAAAAAAGACAAAGTTAACGAAAATTATTTGTATTATTTGTTAAAATGTGAAATTACACAGATTAAGCAGTCGACACATGGATCAGTTTTTGACACAATAACAAGGGATACATTTGATAAGCTATATGTTTCAGTGCCTCCTCTCCCCACCCAGCGTCGCATCGCCGCCATACTCTCCTCTCTTGACGACAAAATCGAAAACAACCGCAAGACCTGCGAAAAGCTGGAAGAGATCGCTCAGGCGCTGTTCAAGCGGTGGTTCGTGGACTTTGAGTTCCCGAACGAGGACAGGCTGCCGTACAAAAGCAGCGGCGGCAAGATGGTGTATTGCGGGGAGCTTGGGAAGGAGATCCCGAAGGGGTGGGGGGTAATTAAATTTGGTACAATAATTGATATTAGGAGCGGAGAACGTCCAACAAACAAGAGTGAAAGAAAATCAGAAAAAACCATGATACCACTTGCGGGAGCAAGTAAAATCATGGGTTATACGGACAATTTTAATTTTGACGAACCGATTTTAGTTATCGGTAGGGTTGGTACGCATGGGATCATACAAAGGTTTTATTCAAGGGTTTGGGCATCAGATAATACACTTGTTATAAAATCGAAACTATTTGAGTTTTGCAATAAAGTTTTAGGCTCAATTGATTATGCGGCACTAAATAAAGGTTCAACACAGCCGTTAATTACGCAAACTGATATAAAAAATTATCAAGTAATTGGGCCTCCCAATTTTATGCTACAACAATTTGAAGATATAGCTAGTTCAATGTCACGCGTGATTAAGAATATGGAAGATGAAAGTGCCGCGATAAAACAAATCCGCGATGCGCTGCTTCCCAAGCTGATGTCGGGAGAGCTGGCGGTTGATGAAGGGGGGGTGTGAAGTTTGGAAAAGTGGGAAGCCAATCTGCGAAGGGTTGATCGGATTATATGTCGCTGGATGTGTGGCAAAGGTATGACAGAGACCAATCCTCCGAAATGCGCAGGTATTTTGGAGCAAGAGAAATTATATTCGCCAACTGACAGACCGGGACGCCCTTTAAGGGATGATTTAAGGGCGGCAAGAAGCGCAAACGGCGTTAGAAATAACGAGCGGTTTATCTATAATACTGAACATCTGAAGTTTAAACAAGAAGCAAAATCTAAGGCTTGGCGAATTTATCTGAAGTGAGAGCTATCGACTAATGAATAGCAGGAGGTACTATTATGAGCAATGGTTTTAATATTCAGAATTATACAATGATTGAGGCACACGTCTGTAAAATTTTCAAGGCAAAAAAACATAAATACAAGTCATTTTCTTTTTCATGGTTATTATTAAGCACACTATTTTTCATGGACGATGCAGAAATCAATGAATCAATTACTGATACTGCATACGTTGGCAATCACGTAGGATTTGACAGGGGTATAGATGCAATAGTTATAAATGAAGACAATGATAATAGAGAAATCCATTTTTTTAATATAAAATATGCAGAAACAAGCGAAAAAAGCAAAAATAATAACTACCCTTCAAATGAAATTGATAAAATAAGCAGCGCTATTGAAGATTTATTCCGATTAAACAATGAAGGATTTAAAAATTGTAATCCTGTCCTAAAGGATAAAGTTAATGAAGTCATTAGAATAATTCAAGGCGATCCTAGTGAGTACCAATGTTTTGTACACTTTAGTTCAAATCATTTTAAAGGATTGGTAGATGATGAATATAAACGAGTAAATAGTAGACTATCTCTGTTTAGAAATTTAAAAATCATTCAAGATAGTTTAGATTCTATTTCAGCAGCAATATTAGGAAAAACAAGAGTTGTCGTTGACGGCAAAATACAGTATTCCCAAAACGATGGATTTATTAGAACCGATGGTAACTCAAGAGCATTAATCTTCACTATCAACGCAGTAAATTTACTTGGTATCGTAGCTGATTCTGAAGAAATCAGAAACAATCCAAATTTCGACGATTTAAACTTATTAAAAGAAACAGGTATTATTGAAGATGCTTTTGATATGAATATAAGAAAATACCAAAAAAAACGTAATCGTATTAATATAAACATAAAGCAAACAGCATTATCTGATGAAAGGCAAAAAATATTTTATTACAATAATGGAGTCACAATTATATGTAATAAATTCATATACGGCGACACACAAAATACGGTGCTCACTATTGAAAATCTACAAATCGTAAATGGTTGTCAAACAGTTCATTCATTATTTGATTCATTAAAAGCTGATCCAGATAAATTAAAAAACGTGGATGTATTATGTAGATTATATGAGATTAATAATCAAGTCACATATGCCAAAATTGCAGAATACACAAATAGTCAGACTCCTGTAACAGGAAGAGATTTGCGAAGCAATGACGAGGTCCAAAGAAAACTTGAGTCAGAATTCAACGCTCTTGGATATATATATGAAAGAAAGTTTATTCAACATAGCCCTACAGATGATTTGTCTAGAGTTATTGATAGTGAAAAGGCAGGACAAATGCTTATGGCATATAATAATGGAATGCCTGCTGAAGCAAAAAACAGAAAATCGTTAGTATTTGGAAAAGAATATGAAAATATATTTACAGATTCTTTAACAGCATCAACCTTACTTGACATAACGAAGATATTCAAAAAAATTGAAAATAAAAAAACACTAATAGAAAACAAAATGAAAAAAGATGACAACCTTTATGAAAAAAAACAATTTATAATATATGCAAGTTATTACATACTGTATACATTATCGATCATAAAAAGTCAATATAAATTATCAACTTCAGATTTATTAAATAATTTCAATTATTATTATAAAAAAGCAATAAGTGCAATCCAGAAATATGTTAACTCACAAAAAATAAAATTAGGAGAACGCTATTCTGCGTCTTATATATTTAAGAATCAAGATTTAAAGAGATTTATTATTAATTGCGAAAACTCACTTTTCAAGGTAAAAAGCTAAAAATTCAATTTACAAAGGAAGGTTGCCTATGCCAATACATTTCACCGAAGCATCATACGAAAACGCTATCATCGAGCTGCTGCGTGACGAGCTCGAGTATGATTATGTCTTCGGGCCGGATATTGCGCGCGATTATACCAAGGTGGTGCTGGAGGATATATTGCGCGAACGCATAAAGCTTATCAACCCACAGGCTGCGCCCGCCGCGGTGGATGAAGCGCTGCGCAAGGTGATGGTTGCGCAGTCGCCCAATCTTATCGAAAACAACAAGACGTTTCATGAATACTTGACCGCGGGCGTGGAGGTCAATTACTATTCTGGCGGTCCAAAAAGCACGCACCTATGGCTGGTGGATTATGAACATACCGATAGAAATCACTTCCTTATATGCAACCAGTTCACCGTGGAAGATGTGGCCGTCAAGCGCCCTGACATCGTGGTGTTTGTCAATGGACTGCCACTGGTGGTGATGGAACTCAAAAGCTGCTCGCGGGAGGAAACGGACGCGTCCGAAGCTTATCTTCAGATACGCAATTATCAAAAGGCGATTCCGTCGCTGTTCACATACAACGCTTTTTGCGTAATATCAGACATGGTCGATACCAAAGCGGGCACGCTCACAGCCGATGAAGACCGATATATGCGCTGGAAATCGGTGGATGGCAGCAATGAGGATGTGCGCGCAGCTTCGTTTGAAACGCTGTTCCACGGCATGTTTGATAAGCAACGGCTACTTAAGCTGCTGCGCCACTATATACTGTTTCTTGGCAAAAAAGACGACGAACCCATTAAAATATTAGCGGCGTATCACCAGTTTTTCGCTGTTAATAAAGCCGTTGAATCCACCAAAACCGCCGTTAAAACCAACGGCAAAGCCGGTGTATTCTGGCATACGCAGGGCAGCGGCAAATCGCTTTCTATGGTGTTCTATACCGCAATGCTGAGCCAGCCGCTTGCCAACCCGACGGTTGTGGTGATCACCGACAGGAACGATCTTGACGATCAGCTTTTTGGTACCTTCTCTATGGCTGCGGCACATCTGCGGCAGGTTCCCGTTCAGGCCGAAAGTCGCTCTGGTCTGAAAAGCCTGCTCGACAAGCGCAGGGCAGGAGGCATCATATTCACCACCATGCAGAAGTTTGAAGAGGGCACCGATATGCTCTCGGACAGGCACAACATCATACTGATTGCCGACGAGGCGCACCGCAGCCAATACGGCATCAAAGCTAAGGTTGACAGAGAAACGGGGCGCATACGTTACGGCATGGCAAAATATGTGCGCGAGGCGCTGCCAAACGCGTCATTCATCGGCTTTACGGGAACGCCAATCGATTCTGTTGACCGCTCCACACAGGAAATATTCGGCGATTATATCGACATATATGATATGACGCAGGCCGTAGAGGACGAGGCGACAAAGCCCATATTCTATGAAAGCCGTGTGATGAGATTAAAGCTTGATCAAAGCATACTCGATAGGATCGATGCGGAATACGAAGATATGGCCGTAAATGCAGAGCCGCATCATATCGCACGTTCCAAAAAAGAGCTCGGCCAGATGGACGCCATTCTCGGCGCTGACGATACCATTGGTGAGCTATGCAAAGATATCATCACGCACTATGAGGACAGAAAACACATCGTCGCGGGCAAAGCGATGATTGTAGCATATTCGCGGTCAATCGCCATGAAGGTACATAAAAAGCTGCTATCCCTTCGGCCTGATTGGAAGAAGAAGCTTGCCATCGTGATGACGCGAAACAACAAAGACCCGCAGAAATGGTTTGATATTATCGGCGGTAAAAAAGAGCGCGACGAGCTTGGCAAGCGTTTCAAAAAGCCTAACGATCCGCTCAAAATATGCATCGTTGTGGACATGTGGCTGACCGGCTTTGATGTGCCGTGCCTTAACACCATGTACGTATACAAGCCCATGCAGGGGCACACGCTGATGCAGGCCATAGCGCGTGTCAACCGCGTTTACGGCGATAAAGAAGGCGGGCTTATTGTGGACTATGTCGGTATCGCAAGCGCACTCAAACAGGCGATGAAAGATTACACCGACAGAGATAGAACGAAATTCAGCGAGAATGACATAAGCAAAAGCGCAATGCCAAAATTTCAGGAGAAGTTGGAAATATGCCGCGATCTAATGCATGGTTTAGATTACGGTCCATTTTTCGGTCAAAGCGATTTAACACGGGCACGTGTCATTGCGGACGGTATCGACTTCATCTTGGCTGAAGAGCAGAAGAAAAAGGATTATCTCAGAGAAGCGTTAGCGCTCCAAAAAGCAGAAACGCTTTGCAGAAGTTTATTGTCCGAAGATATTCGCATGGAAACAGCGTATTTTGAAGCAGTGCGAAGCGGTGTGTCCAAAATGACAAGCACAGGCAAGCTGAGTGTAAAGGAAATCAACGAGCGGATCAGCGAATTGCTCAAAGCCAGTATTCAAAGCGAAGGCATTGTCCAGTTGTTCGCAGATGCTCCTGAGTTTTCAATATTTGACCCGCTGTATCTACGCAGCATACAAAATATGCAGCAGAAAAACCTTGCCGCAGAGCTGCTAAGGCGGTTGCTGTCCGATGAAATCAAAGCGTATACGCGTACGAATCTTGTCAAGTCCGAACTGTTTTCTCAGAAGATGGACAAGCTGATGAAAGCATTCAATAACGGCCTTATCACCAATGCTGAGGTGATAGAGGAGCTCATCAAGCTGGCGGAAGAAATGCGCAAGGCCAAAGAAGAAGGCAATAGCCTCGGCCTTAGCGCCGAAGAGCTCGCTTTTTATGATGCTATCTCCAAACCGCAAAATATACGCGATTTTTATACCAACGATCAGCTTATTGAGATGACACACGAGCTCACCGAGATGCTGCGAAAAAACCGCACAATAGACTGGCAGTTAAAAGATCAAGCGCGGGCACGCATGCGCGTGATGATAAAGCGGTTACTCAAGAAGTATGAGTATCCGCCGGAGGAAGAACAGGCGGCATTGGATATGGTGCTAAGGCAGGCGGAAAGCATGGATGGGGTATAGTTAAAAAGCTTAGCATGTCTGTGTTGTTACCATGAGCATTTCGGTCGGATTACTCAATGGACGAGAAATATGAGAAGATATTTGACAAGTGCGAAAAAGGCTGAGCAGCTGGCAGATGTACATTGTCTGAACCTTAACTAAATCAATAAATAAGATTATAAAACGTATTAAAATCATTGCCTAATTCCACAAAATAGTATAATATCAAATTTAATACGAAAGTAATTAAATTTAACGGTATTGGAGTTTTTCATGGTTAAGAGAGTATTGTTAGCATTAATAATATTTGCGTTAATGTCTTGCGCAATAGCTTGCGATAATGAATCAACGGCAGTTACAAACCTTGAATCAATTACTACCACCACAGTAATAGCAACTCCGCCCCCAACGCTAACCCCAAAACCCACTCTATCTGAAGAAGAAATAAGGATTAAACAAGAGTATAATGACTTAGTAGATATTTGCGAGAAATACAATGATTGGTCGGCTGTTTTATTGATTAGAGAAATGTATAAAGCAGGTAAGATTTCTGAAAATTATTTTAAAAGTCTCAATTCAATTGAAGCGTTCAATGGTATGAAAGATTATAATGAAGAAACGTGGGGGGAATATGAAAGCCAGATAAGAAGAGTATCTGATATTCTTAATGGTAAATCTAAGGATGAAGGTTTTATCTATGAGCATTTATCCCGTATGACAAAATACAAAACTGTATATGTAATGCTTTTTGATACAGAAGAAAAGCGAGAAAATATAATTTTTGGAGTCTCCTGCATAAACGCATGGTTTTTAAATCCTTCGAAAGAAAAGTTTAATAGCATAAAACAAATATATTTTAGTGATAAATTAACTCCGGGAGAAATATTAGTCTTAAGTTGTTATATCCAATATCATCCGGATAAGCCCAGCGTAGTTTTAGATGGTGATAAAAAGATCGACTTGGAAGACTATTTGAAAAAAAACGGAATTTTAGAACTTTCTCAAAATGCGCTTAAAATGCTAATATAATATATAATTTTTATTTATATTCAGTTATTTGATTTAATCCCCATTCTTTATATTTATTGTTTACATTTATTATGCTATATGTTATCATATTATGGTATTAACCATTATTTGTGTATGATAGGAGAGAGTTCTAATGAAAACAATAAAAAGCCTTAAGGGTGTTATATGTTGGATACTGGTTGTAGCATTGGTTTTAAGTGCAAACATCGAATCAATAAATACAGCCTTTGCAGCTGAAGTGGATTCTCAGAAAGAGTTAACTGATACAACTGAGCCAATAGAAGAACAAGAGGCCTCTCCTTTGCCGACATCTGGCTCCTCAATAAAATCTAAAGACCAACTTGAAATTCCTGATTGCATTTCAAAAGATGATAACTTACATAAACAACATATTAAGAAACTTGACCAATATGATGATGAGCATACAATAGTTTATAAAAATAAAGATGGTTCTAATACAGCTTATATCTTTACAGACCCAATAAGATACACCGATGAAAACGGAAAACTTAAGTATAAAGATAATAACATAATTGAGTTAACAGGGGCAGAAAAAGTACATACAGGATATAAATATAAAAACAAAGCAAATGAGTTTGATGTATATTTGCCGGGGGACCTCTTTTCGGGAAAAGGCCCAAAATTAGAGTATGAGGATAAATATTCAATCGAATATACATTTGAATCTCAACTAAGCAATGGGCACAAATCAAAAGAAAAGAAGAATAAAGATGATTCAAAAATAAGGGCAATAGAATATGCTGCAAGTTTCGATGATGATATTACAATAAATTTCAGTACAACGAATAACGGCATTAAAGACGAGATTATTATTAATAAGTATACGGGGCAAAACAACTTTGTATTCTATTTGGATTTGAAAGGCCTAACTCCAGAAAAACAAGACAGCGGTTTTATTAACCTAAAAGATAATAAAACGTCTGAAGTGATAGCAAAAATTGAACCTCCTTTTGCAGTCGATTCATATACGGGCGAGTATGTTGAAGGAGAAGGGCATTTTACTGAAAACATAGATATGTTGATTGAACCTGTTAAAGGAAACAAAAAATATAAATTGACTATTACAGTAGATGAAGATTTCCTCAAAGATGAGCGAACGGTTTATCCCGTGATAATAGATCCTGTTACTAGCTTAACGTTAAACTATTCTAAAATGGGAGACACATATATTTGCAGGGAGTGCCGAAATACGCATACAACGGTACCGTTCATAACAGGATAGGCAATGACGGCAAACACTTATTCAGAACACTTATTAAATTTGATTTATCAAGTTTGATCGGCAATATCTATGGCCTCGAAAGCGCAACATATAAATTCTATAATGACTGCACTTATACATCAAAAGCCAAAGCAAGAATATATCCCGTATTAGGCACATGGGATTTAAACACTGTAACATGGAAGAATTTTACCTCACCACTTGGAACTGGTACAGTCGATCCAACCGTCATAAATAAAAAGGGATGGTTTACTTTTAATGTAACATCATATATTCAAGCTTGGGTAAATAATCATTATGACAGCACCTTGGGTTATCCTAATAACGGCATTATGATAAGGGAGAAAGATGAAACCACAAAATACAGAAGGTTCATTGCAACGGAGGGGAGCTCATCGTCATATAGACCTTCTTTAATTATCAATTATTATGATGCGGATACTTTTAAGCCTGATGCCGTTGGCGGATTTGCCGTTTCTGCCAATTCTGGGACAAAGAATTCCGGAAAGGGACGATTTACGTTAGAATGGAACCCCGCAAGAGATAACAACAAAGGGTATTTGAATAAAGGGATCAAGCACTACAAAGTGCAAATTAAAACTGGAAGCACAACTGTAAAAACTCTAACAGTTAATGATGATGGGCGTACCGGAAAATATTCTGTAAGCTCCGGGGATTTGGATGATAATACAACCTATACAGCTACAATCTCGGCAGTGGATAAAGCTACTCCGGAAAATGTCGGCAATATAGCGACAATAACTGGTATTACAATTGGCGATTACAGTCGCCCAAGCAAACCAACGAATTGCAAGTTGCTTGACCCCGACGACCTATCGAAAGAACTTCAAGGCGTATTAACGAGTATCACTTCGCCAGTCTTAACTTGGGGCGGCATTACAGATGAAGCTAATAATCTAACATGCGCACAATATAAAATTGATGACGGTGAATGGATATCTATTGGTTCCGGGTATGGAAAAGCCGAAAGTTCTTCCTCTAATCCATTTATAATCAATTGTTCTTCATTATCTGAGGGACTGCATAACATTTATGTGCGCGGGTTTGACGGCCTAAACGAAGGCATAGAGTCTGACTCTTTAATATACATGAAAGATACTACTGCTCCGCAAGCCGGTATCATCAGCCCGCAAGCCGAGCAGGAGGTTTACGGAGACTATACAGTTTCGTTTACGGCAAGCGACATTAACTTTTCACATTGGATATTGGATTATGCGTTAGGGGCAGGTTCGCAGGGCTTTACAGAAATAGCCAGCGGTAACGAGGCATCCGATGATTACAACGTAACATGGGATACACACGGACTTACAGAGAACAGGATATATACGTTGCGGCTGCGCGTGTACGATGCGGCGGATAAGACTACCGGAAACCCGGATGCGGGCAATGTTACGGCAATAACCGTGCCGGTACTATATGCCAAGGATGCGCAAATGATACCGTCAGGGCTTGAAACAGCAACTACCCAAGAAAATAGTATTATTACAGTATCCTATACTGAAAAAGACGGTATACCGCCGGTTGGCGATGCGAAGCTGTTTGTGAACAATCAGCTAAAGCCGGGGCTTTCGTTTGACCTTTCCGATTATCCCGAGGGAAGCTATATCTTCTATTATGTAAGAGCTGTTGATGCAGACGGCAACTATCATTACTCGGCTACCACCTACAACGGTTCAAGGACGGACGACCCGACAATAAAGAAATTGATTGACGGCTTTGACGATGAGACTGGCATTATTACCAACACTAACATGAGCCATCAGCTAAGCTCTTATAAGCTCATTGAAGGGCAGACGAGCGGCAGCCTTAAAAGCAAGGATATCGTTATAAATGGTTATTTGAGTTATGTTGAGTTGATTGTTGAAGAAGCGAAGCCGACAGGAACAGATATACAATATAAGCTGTACTATGGCACAGGGGCTAATGACTATATTGTTTTAACACCCGGACAAAAACAGCTTGTTGACAAACAGGCGGATACATTTAACCTGGTTGCGGAATTCTCCGGCACGGAAACGGATTCGCCCGAGCTTAGTTTCTGGTGCCTTGATACACGTTTTATCCCTTACGCAGATGCTTTGATTGTCTCTAATGGCTTTGAAGAAGACAGCAGAGGATTCTGTAATCTTATGAGCACTGAGCACGATAGTACAAACGACGGCAGCATCAGGCTAAAATACCATGCTGTTTTGGATTCATATTCGGCAAGCGGAACAGTGGAAAGCACTTTAAGGTATACGTCTGCCGATGTTGTCAAAGTGGATTTGATTACAGATGAGAATTTGTATGACAACACGCAGATAAAATACTATATTTCTACTGACGGGGGAACTAACTGGCAGCAGATCAGCGCACGTGCTGAAGGCTCAGATGAGAACTGGCAAAGCAAAGACATTCTCGGCAATGACTTTATAAAAGGAAGCAGTATAAAAATAAAGGCAGAATTGATAACCGGCGACAGCAGCATAACGCCGTGCCTTAACGAGTGGGAGCTCAAAGTTATGCTTACCTCAACGGGTACGTGTATGAAGGTAAACCTTATAGACGAGCCGGACATGCTCTCCGCGCTTTCGGACGCAAATTACATGACACTGCTGAGGTGGAAAAAATCTGATACTGAAGATGTGACGTACAATATATACAGGGATAATGATCCTTACTTTGAGATAAATGCCCCAAATGTTGTAAGAATCGCCGAAAATATTGCGGATAACTATCTTAGCGACTTTATTTCCAACGATGCGGATTGCGGCATAAAGTTTTATTACAAAGTGACTGCAGTGAAAGACGGAAGGGAAAGCCTGGTTTCAAACGAGGCAAATGCTTTTGTGGTCTCAAAGGGTGAACTTGACAAAAAGCTTGGTTTGCAGAACTACTGGAGCTATTCGGGATTCAGGACGGGCAGCGGTACCGGTTATGTTAATGTGGCTAACGGAAACCTTGTATACATAACCACCGATATAGTTGTGCCGGGTGCAGCGTTCGGCATTGTTATGCGACGTACTTTCAACAGCCAGGCTACCACCAAAACCGCTATGGGCTACGGTTGGGATTATTCGTTTAATACCAGACTGCTCAGAGAAACAGACGCGCAATATAATGAGCTTAGCATGGTGCTAAAGGACGGTGACGGCTCTTTCCACAGGTTTGTTGTTGACGATGTAAATGGCGGGTATAAAACAGCGCCCGGTACGTTTATGAGCCTTGAGCTTAACGGTGATGAGTATCAAATCGAAAGGAAGGACGGCATAACATACCACTTTGACAAGAACAGCCTAAAGCTTAAGTATTTTTCTGATGAGAACGGAAATAAGCTTTCCTTTGAGTATGATGCGCGCGGTAACATCCATAAGGTGAGCAATGAAGTAGGCGAGATGCTTACACTTAATTACAAGCTTTCCGGCACCAGCCCGCAGAGCGGTGATTATACGTATAAAAACGAGCAGATAGATATGCTTGAACAGGTAACGTGGGAGCAAAAGGGCGGCGGCGCAAAGAAAGTATATAATTACGAGTACTATACCGATACCGATATGTTCAAAAAAATGGAGACAGACTTTTTTGAGAGCAACAATGAAGACGAGACAGCAAACTGTGATTATACGGAGCAGTTTGTATACGGGCAAGACAATACGCTTACGATTACCGACCCTATGAACTACCAGACTGCAGTGTCGTTTGACGTTAATAAAACTGTACTTGATATTACGCTGCCGACTGTAACCAAACCGGATGCCTCTCTCTTTACTGAAAGTTTTGTGTTTGACTATGAAAATGCAGCTGCAACAATAGACGGTGATTATGCGGATAAAACGACAGTAACAAGAAAGGTGAGCGCATATCCAAATAACGATGGCACGTCCTTCTCATATTATTATGATGTTGACGGACTGGTATTGAGAAAATCGGATGCTATAGGCAATGATATAGACTATCGGTATAATGGCGATTTTAATGTGACACACATGCATTACCTGCAAAACGTTTACAATGTTGCAGGCACGCCGACAACGAGAAACATTGACTTTTACTATAACTATGACGCAAACGGAAACATAAAGACAATAGTCGGCCCAAGGTATATAAACGATAGTGTTGAGCTTGCAAACGGACCGAACGACAGCAACAACATAATAACACGGTATACTTATGGGAATGGCGATTATCCTAATAAGCCGACAGAGGTGGAAACGCGTAACGAAGGTTTGCAGTATATTTCCACGCAGTACGGATACGACAATTACGGAAACCTGACGGAAACCACAGACCCGCTTGGAAAGCAGACAGTAAATATATACGGACTAAAATATGTGGAAGTTGACGGACAACAAAAGGGCGTGCGCTGTCTGTTAAGCACAACAGACCGGTACGGCAAAGAAACAAAATACTTATATGACGAGCTTTTGCGTGTTCAAAAGGTTGAAGAGTGGATAGATAAGGCGGCCGGAGGCAGCGAAAAGGTGCGCACCATCGCGGAATACACATATGATGATTATGGCTATACGGAGTCGATAACGGATGCTATGGGGCGGCTGGCAGGCTATGTATACGATATACTTGGGCGCAGAATAAGCGTTAAATATACGCATCTTGACAAAGATGATGAAAAATATTATACGTATGAGACTTTCAAGTACGACAGAAACAGCAATTTAACGGAATCCACCGACAGGATGGGCAACAAAACATACAACTATTATGACGAGATGGACAGGCCTGTAAAAACCCAGGCGCCGCTTGGGGCAGTTAATACCATTGATTATGGTTATTATACGGCCGCGGGAATTGTTTGCGACAAGATGACAGCTACAGACCCTATCGGCGTCACGATGGTACAAAGATATGATGTTGTCGGCAGAATGGCAGAAAAGGAAGGCCAAGGCGTGAAGGAAATATATACCCATGATAATATTGGGCATGTACTTTCTGTGACAGACAAGGCAGGCGTTACTGCAATAGCACGGTACAACGAGCTTGGGCACCTTATATACAACGGCGTGGGGGACATAAGCACCACTTACACGTATGACAATACGGGTAAAGTGAAAACCAAAAAGGACGCGGCGAACAACACTATTGCGTATTCTTATGACGTTTTGGGAAGGCTGCTTTGCGCCACTGACGCCGGGGATGAAAACACACAGTATGTGTATGATATAGTGCCGGCCACATATGATACACAAATCAGCGAATACAAATATATAATAAACACAATGCAAGACCCGAATGGAGTGGTAAAGAAAACTTATCTTAATCAGCTTGGGCAAAAAGTGATTGACGAGAACCAAGGCAAAGACAGCGATGATACAACTAAAATGGCGACTAATTATCAATATAACGCGGACGGGAG
>CAYTUG010000029.1:0-14777 GCA_964441275.1 uncultured Christensenellaceae bacterium
AAAGCTGTGATGGGACTGCTGAAGCAATATGGGCTGCGTCAGAGCTTTTCACGAGCGGGGATATGCCAAGCGACAATGCATGGTCGGAGAGCATCTTCGCCACCATGAAGAAAGAACTGATACAATAGACGCACTATGAGACGAAGGAGTCTGTGCGGGCGGCAGTGTTTGAATATATATAGCTTCTACAATGTGAAGAGAATTCAGAAAAGGCTCGGTTATATGGCACTGTAGGAATATCTTAAATCATTGAGGGCAGATAAATCGGAGAGGGCAGACAGGGTGGCTTAGCAAATTGTCTACAAAAAAGTTGACGTTCCTTGAATAGAAGGACAAGTTAATTTAAATCGGAAATTCATATAAAGAATATCGTTAATGATATGAGCGTAAAAATTATGTTTTTCTGATTTAATAAATATGAGGAGGAAAGAAATATGAAACGTATCTTAACACTTTGCATTGCTGTTGCGATGGTACTTGCCTTGGTGGGATGTAGCCAACCAGCTACAGGACCTGAAACATCGACTTCAATTGCTGAAACAAGTACGGCTCCTGCCAATGAGACAAGTCAGTCTTCTGAAACGGCAACAAGCAACGTTGTGCGGGGAGGAACCATTACAATAGGTAAAACTGCCGATGTAGCAACGATGAATTTTATCACCGAAACCCATGCCGATATCGATTTTCTTAAGCAAATGTTTGAACCGCTCGTTGGGATTGATTCCAGCGGGAACTTTATTCCCAAGCTTGCAACCTCCTGGGATGTAGCGGCGGACAATCTATCGATTGTTTTCCATCTACGCCAGGGCGTCAAATTCCATGACGATACAGATTTTAACGCTGACGCGGTAAAGAAAAACCTTGACTACAAGATGGACCCCATGAATAATTATGTTTGGTTTGCAAGCGATCTTGACACAATCAAATCTGTGGATGTTATTGACACCAATACGGTAAAGATAAATCTTACCCAACCAGATTCCGCATTGTTTTCCGTTTTAACATATTTAAGCGGATATATGATTTCACCGGCAAGCTTAGAGCAAGGCGCCGACTATCTGAATACCCATGCGGTTGGTACGGGACCTTTTATGTTGAGCGAATTTGTTCCAGGAGATCACATTACGATGGTTGCCAATCCAAATTACTACGAGATGGATGCTGACGGAAAGCCGTTACCCTATCTGGATAAAATAATCTATAGAATCATGAAAGACGATTCAGTCAAAACTGCTAATCTTCAGAGCGGAGATATTGACGCTGTAGATTACAATTTAACGGTGAATAGCACCAAACAGCTCCAGGATATGGAGGGTATTACAACCATTATGAGCCCTTACGCTCAAACATACTTTGTAGCCTTCAATCAAAACGATCCGATGCTAAGCAATGTTAAAGTCAGGCAGGCTATAAGCTATGCAGTTAACAGAGACGAGCTTATGGACACAGTTTTTGAAGGTCTCGCTTTGGTAGAGCCTTTTGACGCACTCCCAGAACAGTGGTTTTACAGCGACTACACCCCCTATAAGTACGATCCTGATAAAGCAAAGCAGCTTTTATCCGAAGCGGGGTATCCAAACGGTATAGATGTGACAATCAGCAACATAGCCCGTGAGCCGGATAATACGATTGTCCAGCTATTGCAGCAGCAATTAATAGCAAGTAATATAAACCTGAACATCGACACACTGGATAGAAATGCTTGGATTGACCTTATCAAGACAAATCGCGGTGGGCAACTAGCTACAGGCGTCGTTGGTATTCAGTGGCTGGATCCCACTTGGCAATACGATGGGCTTCTGTCGTATGTTGATCCTAAGTACACGACGGACCTTCGAAATCTGCTAAATTCATCAAAAAATACTTTTGATCAGACACAGAGGAAAGCTATTCTTGCGCAGTTCCAGAAGCAGTACCTTGATAAAGCCATCTATGCCATACTTGGATCGAAACAGCGCAACATTTCCTACAACAGCAACAAGGTGCAAGATATCGCAGTATTTCCAAGCGGAGATATAGATCTGAAAAACGTGTGGATCAAACCATAACAATCAATATATTTCACAAATAAGGCTGTCCAGAAATGAGGGGCGGTGACTGACCGCCCCTGTATATATTGTAGGGAACACCCCTGCATCGTTCCGAAAAATTAGATTCGGATAGCCCCATCTAATAAAAAATCCATTCATTCCAAGTACCTGATAGAAAAGAGGTTACTGATATGGGAGTACATATTATAAGAAAAATATTATCAATGTTGCCGATTCTGATTGTGGTCAGCATATTGCTTTTTTTACTTATGAATATTTTACCAGGTAATGCAGCGACAAGCCAGTTAAATGTTGAAAATGCCTCCCAGCAATACTATGAACAGCTAGTGGAAAAATTGGGACTTGACCGGCCAGCCTATATAAGATATCTGGATTGGATGTATAGTATGTTTAAAGGTGATTTCGGGAAGTCTTTAATAACAGGTCAACCGGTTATAGAGATAATCAAGGCGCGGTTGCCTATCACCGTTGAGCTTGCATTACTTTCTTTAATCATAGCCGTAATCATAGCTATACCACTTGGAATCATATCCGCCATCAAACGTAATAAGCCAATAGATCTGGTTGCGAGCGTTTTTGCAGTGGCAGGTATGACTATACCGCACTTCTGGCTTGGAATGTTGTTAATACTGTTGTTTTCAATAACACTAAAATGGTTGCCAGCATCCAGTTATGTGCCATTTTTTATTGACCCTGTTGCTAATCTTTCACACATGATCATGCCGGCATTAGCCATAGGTGTGGGATTTGCTGCAACTTTTATGAGGCAGACTAGGTCTGCTCTTTTGGAGGTTATGGATCAGGATTATATAATTACAGCTAAAGCGAAGGGCTTAAAAGGCAGCGTAGTTATATGGAAACACGCATTGAGGAATTCACTTATCCCCGTTGTTACAGTGATTGCCATGAGCACGGGTCGGCTGATTGGCGGTGCGGTTATTTGCGAGACTGTTTTTACTATGCCTGGAATGGGTATGGGGATTGTCGACGGAATCATGAACAGAGATTATCCGATAGTTATGGGGCTTATAATGGTTTCAGCAATAATGATCATTATGATAAATACGATTGTAGATATAATGTATATCGTGATTGACCCCCGAATTTCACACGAAAGGAAGGCATGAAAAGGAGGAATGCGTGATTTAAGCAGTGCGAGAACAAAGTTCTTAAGAAAATTATTTAGAAGTAAAGTCGCTGTTGTAGGATTGGGATTATGCCTATTCGTAATGTTGATTGCTGTGTTCGGCGAATATATATCTGGGCATAACTCAACGGACGTATCTACAAATGCGATGTTTGCCGCTCCTTCGGCCAATTATTTTTTAGGAACCGATAATATCGGGCGAGATTTGTTTGCTCGCATATGTTCAGGGACGGGACTGACTTTGATTGTCAGTGTTTGCTCTGTGCTGATTGCCGTGGTTTTTGGGACAATCCTTGGGCTTATAGGGGGTTATTACGGTGGCAAGCTGGACATCATTATCTCGGGATTTATGGACTCCCTTTGGGCATTTCCCGCAATCATTCTCGCGATGTCCATTACCGTCATATTGGGGCCAAGCATGGTAAACATTTCTATAGCTATTGGAGTCATAACCATTCCAAATTTTTGCCGCCTTGTACGGAGTATGGTATTGTCTATCCGTGAGACGGAGTATGTTATGGGGGCAAAGGCAATCGGGCTTAATAATCTGGAAATAATTATTAAGTATGTTTTACCTAATGTGATTCCACCAGTGATTGTTCAGATAACTCTAAGCGCCGCACAAGCCGTTATTGCGGAAGCCAGTCTGTCTTTTTTAGGGCTTGGTGTACAACCTCCGGCAGCAAGCCTAGGATCATTGCTTAAAACAGGATATCCATACCTTGCTCGTGCGCCATGGCTGAGCATCTATCCTGGTATTGCTATAATACTGCTGGTTTTGGGGTTAAACTTTCTAGGCGATGGGTTAAGAGATGCTCTGGATGTTCGGCTCCGTACTGATTAATAAAAGTTTCTACAGGTGGAGGTAATATGTGTGAAAAGTTACTTGAAATAAAGAATCTTACAACAGCATTTCTTTTTAATAAAAAGCCTGTTGCCGTTACCCAAGATGTAAGCTTCGATATGATGAAAGGGGAGATTTTGGGCATTGTTGGTGAATCCGGATCAGGTAAGAGTGTTACTGCAAAAACTGTGATGCGGTTGATTCCCAATCCTCCTGGCTCCGTACTTGGGGGGGAGATCATTTTTGATGGCGAAAAAATATTAGCTTTAAGTGAGCGCAAAATGCAGCATATAAGAGGAAACAAAATTTCAATGATCTTTCAGGAGCCCATGACGTCGCTCAATCCAGTTTTTACGTGTGGAAACCAGATTGTTGAAGCAGTCATGTTACATCAAAAAGTATCAAAAGAGCAAGCAAAAAAGAAGGCTATTGAAATGTTATCCCTCGTTGGTATGTCTTTGCCCGAAGTCCGCATTAAAAATTATCCGCATGAATTATCAGGTGGTATGAGACAAAGGGTTATGATTGCCATGGCACTTTGCTGTCAGCCTCAGCTACTTATCGCAGATGAGCCTACAACAGCATTGGATCCTACAATTCAAGCACAAATTCTTGAGCTTATAAAACAACTGCAAAGAAAAATAGGTATGTCCGTTATGTATATAACTCATGACATGGGAGTAATTGCGGAATTATGCGATAGGGTAGTTGTTATGTATGCCGGTATGGTCATGGAAATTGCGCCGAAAAGGGTGCTATTCAAAGAGCCGCTTCACCCCTATACACTTGGTTTGTTAAAGGCTATACCAAAAGTTACCGAAAAGAAAGAAATACTATATGATATAGAAGGGATGGTGCCCCACATTACTGAAATGCCCGAAGGATGCCGCTTTGAACCTCGCTGCCCTTATTCCATTGATGCATGTAAAAAAAATTATCCGGAAATGAAAGATGCAGGAGGGGGGCATATGGTACGATGCATATTGTAAGCAAAAGAAAGGACGGTATAACATGGCAGCACTCCTTGAAGTTAAAAATCTGAAAAAGTATTTTCCAGTTAAGAAAGGATTCTTCGAAAAAACGATCGGGTACTATAAGGCCGTAGACGGCTTGAGCATCAGTATTAATGCTGGAGAAACGTTCGGCCTTGTAGGGGAGTCAGGTTGCGGGAAAACAACATTTGGGAAATCAATATTGCGGCTTATAGAACCGACAAAAGGCGAAATTTTACTTGACGGAAAGAATATCAGTTCAATGGATAGAAGGGGATTGCTGCATGAAAGAAAGAACATGCAAATCATATTCCAGGACCCATACGGCTCGCTGCATCCGAGAATGACCATAGAGGACATAATTGCGGAGCCAATAAAAAAACATGAAATCGCTAAGGGTACAGAATGCAGCAAACGGGTCGCGAAAATTCTCTCGACGGTGGGATTGAGCCAAAAAGAATTGAGAAAATATCCGTATGAATTCTCCGGAGGACAGCGGCAGAGAGTCGCGATAGCGCGCGCCCTTTCGGTAAATCCTAAGCTTATTATCTGCGATGAGCCTGTTTCTGCACTGGATGTGTCTATTCAAGCTCAAATACTAAATTTAATGGTTGAACTGCAGCGTGAATTTAAAATAGCATATTTGTTTATTGCTCATGGTATGCCTGTTATACGGCATGTCTCGAAAAACGTTGGTGTTATGTATCTTGGAAAAATGATCGAAATGGCTGATAGCGATACACTATTTAGCCATTGCCTTCATCCATATACAAAGGCTTTACTTTCCTCAATACCGGAACCAGACCCTGATATAGTGAAACATAGAATTATATTATATGGTGAGGTACCAAATCTTATGAATCCTCCAGTTGGATGTCTCTTTAGCAACAGATGCCAGTATTGCTTTGCGCGGTGCTTGGAAGAGGAGCCGAAATTGAAGGAGGTAGAGCTAGGGCATTTTATCGCATGCCATTTGAACGATTATGAGCTTGTAAGGTGATAATTATTAGAAAAGCATATGGATAAAAAAGTAATGCTTGTAACAGGTGGGACAAGAATTCAGGGGTTAGCCATTGTCAGGCATTTTGCCAGTGGAAGATATGATACAGGTATCAGTGGAAGAATGACAGTAATGCCATGCTAGCAGCGGAACAGATTATGAAGAATATCTTACGCTTATAGCCTGGGGCTGTTCATTATGTCGAATGATATTTATAGGGTCTTCAGTAGAATAATGAAAATAATGAAAGGAATGAGGTATGAAAAAAATGCTTATTACTGATTAGATTCCAAGACCGAGGATACCATTTCCACAAGGCATAATAGCTGGGGAAAATACTTTTGTTTCCGATATAGCACCCATATAGCAAGGAGCTTATAAAGTAATAGGAAAATCAATTCACAGGAACTGAAAATACTTAAAAACTATTATTGATAATTGAAGAAGCTGCATTTAATATTGTATATGAAAAGTTTTTCTTAAACCCAAAAACTGCAAGGACCGAATTGGTTGGCTCATTTTTGATCGGAATAGATCGCATAGCATATATCAAATAAAGTAATTTATATTAAAAAATCACTTGACACAAAAACAAATATGGAGTAGAGTTTCAATATACAATATTAATAAAAGAAATTATATTTCAATTTCAATGGTTGTATTTTATGAGTAAGCGGGATAAGCTGCCTTATAAAATAGAGAGGATGTGATTATAATTGGGTACTAAAAAGAGCTATATGATTCATCAGGGGAATTTGGAAGATTACCGGATGATTTCTCAAAAAGGAGTCAGGCAGGATATTGTTGCCGGCATAGAAACACACAATGCGTGTTGGGATAGTAATCTTAGCCCTGACGGACGGTTATACTTTAGTTTATGTTCCGAACTTTGTATGAACGAATATGCAAAATTATGCGAATACGATTATGATAACAACAAGATCAGTGAATGTTTTTATGCTAAAAATGTTATACTGCCCCACGACCGCTATATCAGGGACAGTAAATTTCATACATGTATCAGCTTTCTAAACGATGGGGATCTTCTTATGGTGACGCATACGACTGATAAAGCCCCTCAACAACCGACATGGATACCTAAATCATTTTATTCCAATCCATGGGAAGGATATCCGGGAGGGACATTAATCAAGTACAATCCTAAAACTGGCGTGCCAGTTAACCTTGGGATACCAGCACCACGGGAAACAATTTACGGGGGAGCGTACGATCCGAAACATAATTGTTATTATATGCTGGGGTATATGCGTGGGCATCTGTACCGCTATAGTCTTGACAAAAAACGGGTTGTTGATATGGGTCAGGCGAGTGAGCAGGGCTCTTACCGGATAGACATGGCGTCGGATGGAAACCTGTATTTCTCTACAAGAAGCGGCTTTTTAATGCGTATCAATACAGAAAAACAAATGTTGGAGGATACAGGAGTTCGTTTGCCCGATGCACGTAAAAGCCATTCATGGCCGTTCAGCTATTATTCAATCGGCAGGACCGGTCCTGATGGAAGACTTTATATCAGCGGACAATACTCTACTAACTTCAGCGCTTTCGACCCGAAAACCGGCAAGCTGGAGGTGCTTGGTCGTTTCAAAGAAACAGATGAGTATGTAGATAACGATATACAGCATGACATCGCTGCAGGTATGGATTTTGATGCAAACGGTGTACTGTGGTATGTTATTTCTTCTATGCGTGATAATGAGGATGAGTATTACAAAGTTCCTGCTACCCTTATGCGCTGGGATATTACGAGAGGGGGGAGACCGGAGAGCCTTGGTATAATGGGGACTCCTGAACGTGCTGTTGGTATGACCAACGGAGTTCATATAGATAAAACGTGTGATATCCTTTATGTAGTCTCCACAAATCATAGCAAAAACGGTCCTGATGTTACAGCGGTCAACCTTGTGGAGTTTCGAAAATCTATGTATGAAAAGGGTGAAATTTGCCGGGATAAGTTCATGTTCTCACCAGGTGCGCCAGAATTCAAGTCGTACGGTGATATCTGGCATGAGCATAAGAGACTTTTTGCGGAATATGCTGCTAATCTTAAGTGCCACAAGATTACTCCTGTGCGTCTATGGAAAGAACTGCCTTTTGAGGAGGTTGAGGAAACAAGGGTAATCGGGCTTGTCTGGGATGAGGAAAACAAATTGCATGGGCTTTGTGGTGATAAAAAACGCTATTGCTTTACTGTGAAGGGAGGCAAACTGACTACTTTTACACCTTTGTCAGAAAAGCCGGAGGAATATAAAATATGGTTATTGTCGAATGTCCTTCCGGGCAGCCCGGAAACGTTTAAAGGCCTTCCGCATTATCCGGGACGTCCCTTTAAGGCAGAAGCGGCAGCGTCATGCCCGTGGAACAATGACCGGACGTTGGTTGCTACTCAAGACGGTATGCTCGCACTGGTTAGCAGCGCTGGTGTATATTCACTTGGCCCGGCAACTACGCATGGCGTTGTACGGTGCCTGACCTCAAATGCGGATTGCACAGTGGCATACGGTGTCGGCGGAGACTCTGACGATATGGGCAACGTCTTCAGATATGATGATGAACATGGCCTCGCTTGGCTAGGTCATATATCGGTTGATAATCTTGATGGTGACTGCGGTGCGGCAGCTAATTATGAACTGACAAGCTGTACGCTGGACCCGAGGGGTAAAGTTTTAGCGATAGGCGCAGGCGACCGTTTATCGTGCATATATCTATGTGAGGTGGAAGAGCTATGAATATTAATGAAATCCCTATTAATGAACTTGGACGAGGCACCAGTATTGTATTGGATGTCTGCGAGACAGAGCAGGACCTTTATTGGAAGATGGCAATGGAGGTCTTGGAAGTTATTGATGAAAACAATAAAAAAGGCGAACCAACGATTATGATTGTTCCATACGGGCCTTTGGGATCATACAGCAGATTAGTATATTTGGTTAACAAAAATCGGGTCAGCCTCAAAAATTGCTGTTTTATAAACATGGATGAATACCTAAATAATGATAAAAAATATCTTGATAAAAATGATTCATTATCATTCAGAAGCGGGATGGATCGGGTGTTTTATAACAAGGTTGATGAGGCGTTAAATATTCCCGTGCAAAACAGGATATTTCCGGAGCCAGGCAACGAAAACCGTGTTATGCAATTGATCGACCAATACGGTAAGCTGGATATGGCCTGGGGTGGAGTTGGTATAAATGGGCATTTTGCGTTTAACGAACCTCCTGAACCAGGTGAAATTGTTTCAAACGAAGAGTTTAAAAACAGGCCCACGCGTGTTCTCGAAATCTCCAGAGAAACAAGAACGATTAACGCATATATGAACTGTGGCGGAGATCTCGACGGTATTCCGAAATATTGTGTAACTGTCGGGATGAAGGAGATGTTTATGGCGAAGAAGGTTCGTATGTGTATGCCAAGAGACTGGAACGCCGGTGCATTGAGAAAAGTTCTTCACGGAGAGATTACAGCTAAAGTTCCCTGCTCGTTGTTCCAAGAACATAACGATGCAAAACTATATGCTGCAACTGTAGCTTTAGAATTTCCGATCCCCGAAATACGCGTATATAATAAGTAGTTTTTAAAGAAAGTAAGCTGACCATTAAGCTACCGCTTAATGGTCAGCTTACAGGTAGGATACTCATATATGTTTAAGAATAGTGAACAGCGGACAGCAGGAGGATTACGCATTGTATCTCTTTCTGTTGAAAATAAAGAAGAGATTAAGGAAATCTGGGTTTTGCCGTCTATGGGGATGAACCTTTGCCGCTTTTCGATAAACGGAAAGAACGTTATTGATTTCGATGAAACATATGCAAACGGCAGTTTTTTTGGGACGCCATTACTTTATCCGACACCGAACCGTGTTCGTGGCGGTATATTTATGTATAAAGGCAGTGAATACCCGCAAATAAAGAGAGGCAAACGCGTCATGATACACGGTCTTGTTCGTGACGAGGCTTTTTCAGATGTTACTATTGGTCAAGATGAAAAAAAAATATGGGTTGAAGGCAGTATAGATTTCAATCCGAGTACTGCAGTTTTTGAAGCTTTTCCTTTTATGCATAGATTCACTGTAAGGTACTTTCTTGATGAAAACGGGATTACATTTGAATATGAGATAAATAATTACGGCAATCAAAGTATACCTTACGGTATTGCACTACACCCTTATTTTCGGCGAATTGATGGTGATGAAAGTACGCTGATTCATGTGCCGTTTAATAAGATATTTAAAAATATTGGAGATACATTACTTCCTACGGGGCGGCTTTACAGAGCGGCGGGGAAAAAAGATATCTCTAAACTGACAAGATTAGGGGATATTGATGTTGATGCTGTATACACGGACAATCCAGAAAAAGCGCCGGCTAAGATCGTATATAAAAAATCAGGGTTTAATATAATGCTGACGTGCAGTCCGGAATTTAAAAATATGGTAGTTTATGCACAGGCGGAAAAAAAATTTTTCTGTCTTGAGAATCAAAGCTGTTCTACCGATGCGCATAACATGCATTACAAGGGCTTTGTCAATGAAGCGGGAATTGAATTTGCAGAAGTCGGAAGGATTACATCCGGATTCATAAGATTTAGAGTAGAAAAAGCCAGCATCTAAAAGTAAAAACGTTTTAATAATTTTATTTAATTACGGATAAAAGGAGAGTAAATTTTGCAGAGAAAAATTTTCAGAGGGGCAAAAGTGTTCACATCAAATGAAAGATTTGTAGATGCTTCTTTAATAGTCCGCGATGGGAAAATAGAAACGATTTCGACTTCCGACATTACTGAGGATGGAGCTGAGGTTATCTATTGTACAGGCAATCTGATTGTACCCGGTTTTATTGATATACACATTCATGGAAGATGCGGCTTTGATACAATGAATATCCTCAATGATCCCGCCGAGATCCATAATCTTGCCAAATCTATGGCGGGAACGGGCGTTACTTCTTTTTTACCTACCACACTTACATGGGACTATGAGGAGACTTTGCAAGTGCTTAGCCTTGTGGCGGATTATATCGACCGGCAGCCCAAAGGCTGTGCACAGGCGCTAGGTATATATTCTGAAAGTATCTATTTTAATTCCGTACGTACAGGCGCTCAAAATCCAGATTTACTTAGAGCCATTTCAATGGATGAGATTAAAAGACTCGTTAAAGCGGGTAAAGGAAAAATACGCATATTTGCGCTGGCTCCTGAGCTTGAACGTGCGCCCGAAGCTGTTAGGTGGATTTCGGAGCACGGTATCGTGGTCACCATGGCACATACCGATGCTAGTTATGAAGAAGCAAAGTTGGCATTTATAGCTGGTATGAAGGATGTCACACATATATTTGATGGGATGCGTCCTATGCACCATCTTGAGCCTGGGGCAACAGGCGCAGGCCTTTACTTTGATGATTTGTATTGCGAGGCAATTACGGATGGTATGCATATTGTGCCAGAGGTTGTGAATTTGTTGTTTCGTATGAAACCGCTCGACAAAATAATTTTGATCACTGATAATGTTTGGATTTCAGGGCTTGAGGATGGAGATTATTCGCTTGGAGGCATACCCGTTGTAAAAATGGGGGACAAGCTTATGGTTAAAACTGAGGAAAGATATAGCCTTGCAGGGAGCTGCCTCACATTAGATAAGGCGCTAATAAACGTAGTTAATTATACAAAGCGTCCTATTGAACAAATATTGCCATGTCTCACTTCAAATCCAGCGACACTCATCGGTGTGCAAAATAAAAAAGGCATTCTGAAATCGGGAATGGATGCCGATATGAATCTGATTAGCCCTGATTTAGATATTCTCGAAACCTATACAGGGGGAGAACTTATCTACAAAAATATTAAAAGGAGTAAAGAAAATGCCTATAGTTAGTATCACATCACTGCTCAAAGATGCAGAAAAGCATGGATATGCAATACCGGCTTTCAATGCTTATAATTCAGAAACTGTGGTTTCAATCTTAAGGACAGCGCAGAAACTTAGTGCTCCTGTCATTGTACAAGCATATACCCGTTTGTTTCAATCATATGATGCAATAAGTATTGCAGCCTGTACGAATACTATTGCCGGAGTATTAGATATACCGATAGCGCTTCATCTTGATCATGGCGCAGGAAGAGCTGAAGTCATGCGCGCAATACGATATGGGTATGGCAGCGTGATGATTGACGGCTCCGCCTTGGATTTCAAGGATAATGTGGCTATGACAAAGGAAATCGTTCACTGGTGTAACTATTTGAATATGGATGTTGAGGGGGAACTTGGAAATGTGGGTCTCGCATCTGATCAAATAAATTTGGACGAGTTTACAAGGCCTGAAGAAGCCGCTAAATTTGTTGAATTAACAGGGGTGAAAATGCTTGCTGTTATGGTGGGGTCCGCTCATGGCGTATATAAGAAAACGCCAAAGCTTGATATTAAACGTATTGCGGATATTAAGAAGGTAACAGATGCTTATCTCGTATTGCATGGAGGGTCGGGTATCCCTGATGAGGAAATCATGTCGGCAATAAAAGCAGGCATTAGAAAAATAAATGTTGCAACCGATGTATGCCGGTCATTTTACAAAGGCTTCCAAGACAGACAAGCGGATGATGAGTTTTTTAGTAAGGCATTGGACATTTTTATGAAAGATTCACTCTTAAAAGTAGATGAATTTGTTGAGAATAGGATACGTATTTTCGGTGCAGCTGGAAGATGTTAATGGATGTAATGTAAGAATAATATTGTTTGATAATGCAAAAGTACTTTGTCACAAATAATCTAAAGTTTAGCAATATCTAACGATGATAATGCATTTTCAAAGATATGAGGTGTTATTAATGAAAAAAAACTTACTGATAGCACATGGCGGGGGTCCTACTGCGGTAATAAACGCATCATTATACGGTGTTATTAAGGAGGCGATGAAGACTAACTGCGTTGGCTGTATCTATGGGGCTGTTCATGGCATAGAGGGTGTATTAAATGAGCATTTTATAAATCTTTCCAAACAAAGCAAAACGCAAATAAGCTTATTACCATACACTCCATCTTCAGCACTGGGCTCATGCAGGAGAAAGCTTACATCTGAAGATTACCCTGTACTACTCGATATTTTTAAAAAATATGATATTGGATACTTCTTTTACAATGGCGGAAACGATTCTATGGATACCTGCGAAATAGTTAACGCCTTGGCTCAAAAAAACGGGTTGGATCTGATGGTTGTTGGTATTCCAAAAACAATAGATAATGACTTGGGATATACAGATCATTGCCCCGGGTATGGGAGTGCTTCAAGATTTATTGCAATTAATGCTCGGGATCTGTGGATGGAGGTTACAGCAATGCCATATTACGTTACGATTATGGAAACAATGGGTAGAAACGCGGGATGGCTTGCAGCTTCTGCCGCATTGGCTCAACATGGAGATGAACCATGTGCACAATTCATTTATTTACCTGAAGTTTCTTTTGATGAAGACCGTTTTTTATTAGACATCGAAGAACATTTATCAAGGAGACGAGATTTGTTGATAATCGTTAGTGAGGGTATTGTAGATCAAAATGGTAATAGTATCGCTGATTTGGGCATGGTTGATGGCTTTGGACATAAGGTCCCCGGTGGTGTTGCTCAAACTCTATGCGATAAAGTTATGAAGCGTCTCGGAGTTAAAGCTCGTGCTGAGAAACCCGGACTTTTAGGAAGATCATCATTTCTAACCCAATCTTCGATTGATCGCGATGAGGCTATAGCGGTAGGACAATATGCTGTACAAACTGCATTAGCAGGCAGAACAGGGTGTATGATAACAATTAAAAGGACATTAAATGATCCATATAAAATCGAACTCGGAGATATTCCCCTAAATTTAGTGGCAAACGTGGAAAGAAAATTTCCTTTGGAATGGATTAACGAATCCGGAAATGGCATAAAAGACGAGTTTATTTCATACTGTTTGCCTCTTATCGGAGAACCTTTCAAACCATATGCAAAGTTAGTATGATTTTTTGAAAATAATTTGTAGACAATTTATCATCTAAAACCACAATTTATAAAAGAAGATTATAGATAATTTATTAGGGACTGTGAAGTAAAAAGTGGAAGATTAGCAAGCTCAGGCATAGAAATGCAACGAAAAGAGTAAGCTTTCAGCCCCAAGAGGATTATAAAATCAGATTGCTTTGTAGTTAAGGGCTGAAAGTTAAACAGCACTGAAAAATGATATTAGGCGATAAGGTAATACTTGCGTTTCTGCCTATCAGACAGACTAAGCCCTGCAACTTGTGCCGGAGTCATATTATTCAAGTAAGAGTGCGGTCGTACAAAGTTGTAGAAGAAGACGAACATTGCTATTAGGTTGTTGGCAGACTGAAACGAATTAAATCCCTGTTTGGTTTTGTACCACGCCATGAACTGTTTGTGGAATGCTTCTGCGAGATTGTTCGAGATGTCGTCTTTGAAAGACTGAACGCGGATATGGGTGATGCCCAACACCGCTTTAACAGGTTGGAATAGCGGTCGGAAACGATAGACCCGGGAGTTCCCATAATGCCTTACGGAATTAAGCAATGAGAAAGCCTGAGGGGAATTACGCCGGGGTGACAAGTGAAAACCAAGGACGAAGCGGGTTTCAGAGTCAATTAAACTTGCAATTTAGTTAAATCTAAACAAAAAGATTTTTTTGTAGGTTTGTCAAACATATTGGACAGTGTACTGTCTAAGATATTCGGTTGGCT
>CAYTUG010000030.1:0-12504 GCA_964441275.1 uncultured Christensenellaceae bacterium
TATTATCAAACACGTTTCAACTTGTCAACGCTTTTGTTCGTATATTTTATGCTTTATTCTTTTATACGGTTTTATACCGCTTCCATCGTGCTTTTTGCCAATTCTATGTTAAATATCTCGCTTTAACACAAATTACACGGCGTTTTTATATTCTCGCTATTATAATGATATGTATGCTATTGTTTGAAAAGTTTTTTCAGCACTGTGCGCAAACACCGCGGGGCTTTAATGCAATATATCCTCAAAATAAACACCTCCAAGTATTTTAGAATTTTTTAACTAAAATAAACCCTCCTATGCAAACCAAAAACACGCCTATAATTGCCAACCACACCCAAAACGGCGTAAAACAAATTAGCAATATTAACCCGATAAATATTAAAGCGCAAGCAATAATGCGACGCAACATGCAGTTTGCACAGAACACGTCACCACCTCCTTGCGACACCAAATATCAGCCTTATTTATAATACGACTTGTAAACGCCAAATGTTACGGTTTGGCTAAAATTTTTATGATTAACGCGTATCCGCCTGATACAAAAATTTTTACGGGGCTTTGCGAAATTATGTTGCTTATTCCGCGGGAAGAATCGTTAGACAGTTTGAGATTGTTAAGCGGATATTTTAAATTTGTTGCGTTGACCACAACGCTATCTCCATAAGGAATTATTGATATTGTTTGACCAATGTCCCCGAGCAGTTCATATTCGTCTTCAACTAACACCATTTCATTGTATTCGTCGATTATTCTGCATTTAACATTTGCATTATGCGCCCTTAAAAGCATAGCAACATTGGCAAGCGTATGATCAAAACGCATACCCGTGGCTCCAAGAATTGTTATCTCAGTAGCTTTGTTTTCTATAGCGTAGTCTAAAGCCGCCTGAGTGTCCGTTTCGTTTTTCTCGCAAGCCAAACTAACAAGTTTAACCCCCCTATCTGAAAACCTTTTTACTAATTCCAAATCAGCGGAATCAAAGTCGCCTATAAGAATATGCGGCGGGTTTTTCACATCAAAAAGCCTTGCAGCCCCGTCCGCGGCAATAATCAGCGCCGCTTCCGATATATTTTTTTTCAGCACATCTGTCAGCGGCGGTTTGCCGTTAGCTACTATAAGACATTTCATTTTTCTAATCTTAACGCGCTGATAGCTTCGGCCAAGCTATCCGATTTAAAAACCGCACTTCCCGCCACCACAACATTAACGCCCGAGTTTATCACATCCCGCACATTGCCTGGTTCTATTCCCCCGTCCATTTCAATATCAGTGCCAAGCCCCGATTCAATCAAAATGTTTTTTAGCTTTTTTGCCTTTTTAAGAACGTAGGGTATAAGACTTTGGCCGCCAAACCCGGGGTTGACAGACATCAAAAGCACCATATCAATATTTTCTAAAACATTTTCTATAGCGCACAAAGGTGTGTGAGGGTTAAGCGCAACCCCGCATTTTTTGCCGCAGCCTTTTATTTGGTTTATTACTCTGTCAAGATGCGTGCAAGCTTCCGCCTGCACCGTCAAAATATCCGCGCCGGCTTCGGCAAAACTTTCTATATACCGCTCGGGGGAACATATCATAAGATGAACATCAAGAATAAGATCGGTATGCCTGCGCATGTCGTTGATCATTTTTTGTCCGAAAGTGATATTGGGCACGAACATTCCGTCCATTACATCACAATGTATGTAATCAGCTCCCGCTTCTTTCAAATCGGATATAACTTCAAATATTTTTGTAAAATCCGCCGATAATATTGACGGTGCAATTTTAATCATATTTTTTTGCCCTCCTGAGTTTTAACTCCTTAAGAATCTTTAAATAACGCTGGTAGCGCTGCTCACTGATTAAATTATCTTCTACCGCTTTTTTCACTGCGCACCCCGGCTCGTTTTCGTGCAGACACGATATGAAGCGGCATTGATTTGCGAATTTTTGCATGTCGCCGTACTGACGCCACAGCTGCTCGGGTTCTATGTTTGCACTGTCTAAAAGAGAAAAGCCCGGAGTATCTACAACACAGATATTGTCTATTTCAATCAATTGCGAATGGCGCGTTGTGTGGCGACCTCTCGCTGTTTTTTCTGCTAAACCGCCCACCTCTAAATTTAAGGTTTTGAACAGCGAGTTAAGTATGGATGATTTGCCCACCGCAGACTGCCCTGCAAAACAGGTACAGCGCCCCTTTAGCTCTTCTCTTAGCAAACAAATCCCCTCTCCCGTTGCCGCGGACACTACGAGTACTTGGCAAACATTTTTGTACTCTCTTTCAATTCTTTCTATATCGCCTTTTTGCGCCGCATCACATTTATTTATAATCAACAAGGGTATTATATTTACCGTTTGTGCCTCAATGATCTGCTTGTCTGTCAAAAGCAAGTCCGGTTTTGGTTTTTCCGCTGATATCACAATAGCTACCATATCAACGTTTGCCACCCTCGGGCGCTTAAGTTCATTTTTTCGCGGCAGTATGTTTTCTATCAAGGCGCTTTTTGCGCGGTCTATCGAAAATAAAACTCTATCGCCCGGCAAAGGCGTTACGCCTTCAATTCTAAAACGCCCGCAAGCCTTTCCAACGACAATATTCCCGTTTTCATCGCGGATGTCATAAAACCCGCCGACACCCTTTATTATAATCCCCTTTCTATTGATTGCCGACAAATCTTACCTCTTGAGTTGTTACAAGCTCGTTATTGACATATACTTTTACCGTGCCTGCGCCTTCAAATATACTTGTCAAATTCAATGTTACCGTCTGCAACCCCGTACCTTCTGTTGTTTGTTCCTGAGCAATATTTATACTGGCGCCTTCCATAGGCGTTTCTATTACGGCGCGTATTATAGTCCCCGGCTCCGTAATTTTAAACTGCGCCTGCAAAAGAGCGTTATACCGTTTGCCGGAAAAAGAGCTTATCCAAATATCGACACTATTTAACGGCGATTCTTGCGCGCCCTGCCTCGGGCTTTGATTTGTTACAATTCCCTCGGGCTGCGTGCTTTCTTCTTCGTAGACCAAGTACGAGCCAAAACCTAATTCGTTTAGCATTTTAACCGCCTGAAGAACATTCAGACCCGTAAGCTTTGGCATTACAATATCTTCAGTCTGCTGCGAGCCGGACACGATAAGAGTTATTACCTCTCCTTTTTCTACAATTGTGTCGGCAAAAAGCGATTGCGAGATTATATTGTGCTCTGGCATATCGTCCCGCTGCTCGTATATTATATCTCCTAACACCAAGCCCATATCTTCTATGATTTCAACGGCCTCGTCGAACGCGAACCCAAAAAGATCGGGCATCACAAGATCGGCGGGTCCGGACGATACAACAAGCGCTACAACGCTGCCCAAAGCGGCGTTGTTTCCCGGCTCGGGCGATTGTTTGATTACAAACCCCTGTTCTGTTACTTCGCTCGGTTCCTCGCTCAACTCAACTTTATACCCTAAGTTTTCAAGCAATGGCAAAGCGTATGCAGCTTCTTTGTCTATAAGGTCAGGCAACGCGTATTGCTCCTCCGGCGTAAAAATCTTGACGCCTATAACTGCCAGCCCAACCAATAAACAAACTAACGCCGCGAGGATACATATCTTCACTATTTTGTGGTTTGCCTGTTTTTGAGGCGTTTGGTTTTGTCGCTGTCCTAAAAACGTTCCTTCTTTATCGATTAACGCGCGCATCAGATCTTGTTTTAACGCGCCAACCGTCCGGTACCTGTCTTTTGGGCTTTTGCTCGTTGCTTTGAGCACAATTCCGTTTATGGCAGCACTTATATTTGGGTTTTTTTCAATAGGAGCGGTTATCTGTTCGTTTAAATGTTTAAGAGCGACCGAGGCTGTTTTATCACCCGTGAAAGGAAGCTCTCCGGTTATCATCTCGTATAGCACGATGCCCAAAGAATAAATGTCAGACCTTGCATCAACTTCTTCGCCGCGCGCCTGTTCGGGAGATACATAATAAACCGAGCCAATAACTTGGTTTTCTTTTTCGGTTGACATCCCCATGCTTTTGGCTATTCCAAAATCCATAAGTTTAATATTGTTGTTCTTGTCAAGCATTATGTTGTGCGGTTTGATATCCCGATGAATAATACCTTTTTTATGCGCCGCCGAAAGAGCCGAACATACTTGCGCCGCATAAACAATCGCGTCTTTTTCCTCAATTGGTTGTTTTCCAATAAGCGATTTTAAACATACCCCGTCTATGTAATCCATCACCATGTAATACACGCCCTCGTCGCAACCAATATCGCGCACCCGCACTATATTATCATGCTCAAGCGAAAAGACCGCCTGCGCCTCTTTTTTAAACCGCATTACATATTCGGCTTTGTTTGCAAATTCTTCTTTAAGAACTTTTACCGCAACAACGTTTTTAGTCTTTTTGCACAATGCTTTAAATATTAAAGCCATTCCGCCCGAATCGACATCTTCTATTATTTCGTATCTGCCGCCAAGGATGCGCCCAATCATAATATCCCCCCGTCAGCCGCAGCAATAACAACAGTGATGTTATCGGTGCCTCCCGCTAAAAGAGCCTGTTCGATCAGTTTTGGCGCAGCGGTTTCTATGCCTTCACAAAGTATTTTATTCATTTCATAATCGTTAACCAATCCAAACAAACCGTCGGTGCAAAGAATTAAAGCATCGCCATAACCAAGCGATACCGAATATATGTCCGTTTTCAAAACGCTGTCTGTGCCTATAGCGCGGGTTATTATGTTTTTTTGCGGATGCGTTAACGCTTCTTGCTTAGAAATCAAACCTTTGTCTACAAGGCTTTGCACATACGAATGATCGCGCGTTATCTGGGTTAATGTGTTGTTGCTAAAATGGTACACGCGCGAGTCTCCTACATGGCCTATAAGCGCATTGTTTTTACAAAAAACCGCAAGAGACGCAGTGGTGCCCATACCGCGTTTTTCAACATCGTTGCGCGATCTGTGCAAAATATTTTTATTGGCGGCGGCAAACACTGCCTGGATATCGTCTTTACCTATTGTATGTGAGTTTTTTCTTGGCAACATTTTTTTAGCGGTTTCAACGAAAATGCGGCTGGCGGTTTCCCCTGCGCGGTGCCCCCCCATACCGTCTGCAACCAAAGCAAAAAATCCGGATTCGTCTTGAGGAGCAAAATAACTGTCTTCGTTGACGTGCCGCACTTTACCTATATGTGTGTTAGCGAAAAACTTCATTTTACCTCTTTTTTTAATTTCAATTGACCGCAAGCGCCTTCAATATCGCTCCCTAACGCGCGCCTTACGGTTGCGCTTAAACCTGCTTTGTTTAAAGCCGCCGCAAACGAATGAGCCTGTTTCGTTGAGGGCGCCTTAAACAACTGGCTTATTCCAAAGCTTAGCGGTATAACGTTTATATGGCACGTTAGCCCTTTAAGCAACCGCGTTAAAGCGCTTATATCATCCCGGCCATCGTTAAAACCGTTTATTAGTGTATATTCTATTATAATGCGCCTACCCGTAATTTCAAAGTATTGTTTTGCGGAGTCTATTATTTGATTAACGCTGTACGCATTTGCCACGGGCATAATCTTTTTTCTTTTTTCATCGGCGGCGGCATGCAGCGAAATGCAAAGAGTAACCGGCAACTGCTCCTTGGCAAGCCGGACAATATTAGGCGCCAAGCCGCACGTCGAAATTGATATGCGCCGCGCCCCTATCCCGAAATCGGCCGTCAACGCTTTGACAAACTCTAAAGTATTGTCATAGTTATCAAGCGGCTCTCCGCTCCCCATAAGAACCACATTGCTTATCCGTTTATCAAAACCCGCCGCAACAAACTGTGCGCACATTTCCCCTACGCTCAAATTGCGCACAAATCCGTCTTTCCCCGAAGCGCAAAACGCGCACCCCATACGGCAGCCCACCTGCGTTGAAACGCATAATGTGGCGCCATGCCGGTATTGCATCAATACGCATTCAATTAAATTAGCGTCAAAAAGGCGCAAAAGATACTTTATGGTCCCGTCTTTTGACAAGTATTTATTGACTGTCTTTAAATAGCCTTCGGAATAGCTTTGCCTTAACCTTTTGCGTAAATTTGCCGGAAGGTTAGTCATGTTTTCAAACTCTATTCCTTTTATGAGCCATTGCTTTAGCTGCTTTGCAACATACGGTTTTTCTCCCATATCCGCAAGCAGTTTAGAAAGCTGATTAATATTTAAAGATAACAGTTCAATCATTTTCTATTCATCACCGCATAAAAAAAACCGTCTGAACCGCATAAATTAGGGTATCTTGTAACAACCGGTTTTTCGAGCATAAAGTTAGCGCACTCTTCCAGAAAAGAATTGACTACATTTTCGTTCTCTTCCCTGTTGATTGAGCATGTCATATAAACGAGCTTTCCGCCTTTTTTGACATAAAACGAACAATTGTCAAGTATTCTTCTCTGCAGCTTAGAGAGCGAATCTATATCCTCTCTTTTCCTTTTGTATCTGATATCGGGGTTTTTGTGCATAAGCCCCATCGCACTGCACGGGGCATCAACAATAACCGCGTCAAATTGCCCGAAATGTTTTTCGCAAGGCAGCAATGCATCGAACATTTCTACATTAGCCTTAACATTTAGCCTCTCAAAATTCTTTTTCATCATTTCGATACGATGAGGATGAATATCCCAAGCGGTAATATCAAGCGCTCCTCCCGTTAAAGCTGCCGCATATGCGCTTTTTCCCCCGGGCGCGGCGCAGCAATCCAATATTTTATCATTTGGTTTTATTTCAATCGCCTCTACCGCCCGCATTGCGCTTTCTGATTGTACCGTCAAAAGACCGTCTTTGTAAAGCGCGGCGCTTTCTATATCATAAAACGACTCAATATAATAACCATGTGTGACGTTGCTTTTTTTGTATTTGAAACCGCCTTTCGCTAAAGCCGTTTCAAAATTTTTTACGTTTGTTTTAAGTGCATTTGCCCGCACATGCACCGCTCGCGCGGCTTTTGCGCCAAGCAGGCTGTCGGTAAATTCGTACCCAAAATCGTTTATGTATTTTTCGCAGATCCATAAAGGATAACTGTGGCTGACGGAAAGCGAATAAGCGTTTTTGGCTTTAGGATATATAATGTTATTCTTTTCCCTGTCAACAGAGCGCAGCACGGCGTTTACAAAACCGACCGAATGCGGTTTAAACCGTTTGGCGAGCGCTGCGCTTTCGTTTATTGCGGCATAGCTTTGGGTATTAAGGTATAAAAGCTGACATGCGCCCAACCTTAATATATTGCGGAGCGTTCCGCGTGCGGACTTTATAAAAGAGTTTAAGACAAAATCTATTTGGATAAGGTTTTCTAAAGTTGTGCGAACAAGCAAATTTGCAAAGCTTGCGTCCTCTAAAGACAGCGTTCTTGGCAAATGTTTTTTTAAAGCTAATGAGGTAAAGGCGCTATCTTGGGTAACCGCGTCAAGCGCGTTAAGCGCCGCAGTTCTCGCGTCAGTCACTTATCTTTCCGTCGCATATGTTAAAAGTATCGCAGTTTACCGTTTTGCCGCAAAGATACTGCTTAACGTTCATTCGTTTGCAACACGGGGCTTGAAGCTCCTTTATGCTCAGCAATCCCTTGCCCGTACCCACGACAAGCCCGGTTTTGCAATCCGCATGTACGATGCTGCCCGGCTGCGCGCTGCCTTCAACCGCGCGCGCCTCCCATATTTTAAGGGAGTTTTCGGATTTAGAAGCTAAAGCTCCCATAATCGGGTTTAGCGCCCTTACAAGATTGACAATATCCTTTGCGCTTTTTTCCCAATCTATCAAGGACATCCCGCGCGAAAGCGACGGGTAATAGCTTGATTGTTTTTCGTCCTGGGGTTTTCTTTTTGCCGTGCCGTTTTGTATTTGCTCAATTGTTTCCGACAACAGTTGCGCGCCCAAATTCGCCAATTTCTCGTACAGTTCGCCGCCCGTTTCGCAAGCGCCTATAACGGTTTCCTTTGCGGAAATTATATCGCCCGTATCAAGCCCTTCGTCCATCTGCATTATTGTTACCCCCGTGCTCGTTTCGCCGTTTATTATTGCCCACTGTACCGGCGCGGCTCCTCTGTATTTGGGCAGCAAAGACGCATGAACGTTTATGCACCCAAATTTCGGTATATCGAGTATTTCGGGCGGCAGTATCTGTCCGTAAGCTGCGGTAACAATAATATCGGGATTTAAATCCATAACCGCGTTTACGTTTTTTGTGTCCCTTATTTTCTCAAATTGCAGCACCGGTATACCAAGCTGCTTAGCGCATATCTTAACGGCAGGCGGAGAGAGACGGTATCCGCGCCCGCTCTTTCTGTCGGGCTGCGTTATCACGGCTACAACATTATAATTTTCGCACACAAGGCGCTCAAGCGAAGGGACGGCGAAATATGGCGTACCTAAAAAGACAATTCTCATTGTTGTTCCTTTTCCATTTTGTCGACAAAAAGCACGCCGTCCAAATGGTCTATTTCGTGGCAGAAAATACGCGCCAACAAATCTTCTGCCTGGATATTGTGCTTTTTTCCGTTTCTGTCGACATATGAAGCTTTGATTGATTGCGGTCTTTTTACAAGCCCTCTTATACCTATAACCGAAAGGCATCCCTCTTCCTCAATCGTTACTCCTTCTCTTTCCGTTATTTTGGGATTGATAAGCTCGTATAGTTTATCCTCATATTCTACCACCGCTACCCTTCGAAGCACCCCCACTTGAGGCGCGGCCAAGCCAACGCCTTCTTCAAGACGCATCGTTTCTTTCATATCGTCGAGCAGCGTCAATATATGCATATTAATATTTTTCACTTCGCGCGAGATTTTCCGCAGCGCTTTGTTGTCAACGCCCGTTACAATATCCCTTGTCGCCATCGTATCCCCCTATATCATGTTTTGCGGATTTATTTCCATTCCAAGAACGCATCCTGAATATTCTTTGCTGTCGGAATAAATATATAACCTTTTACGAAGCTGCGCAAGAGTACCGTCGTTTAACGCCTTGATAAGCACTTGCCAGCGAAAATGTCCTTTTATTCTACCAATGGGCGCTTCCCCGGCGTCAAAAAGCAATAGCTTATCAAAAATATCGGAGAACTGCGCTTTTAACCCGTCTGCAAAATCAACGCAGGCGGATATGACTTTTTCCCTGTTTTCCCCCGAAAACAAAAACCTGATGAATACCGAATAAGGAGGCAAAAGCGCAGAACGCCTCACACGCATTTCTTCCTCGAAAAAGCCCTTGTAGTCATGGTTTTGCGCATACTTAACCGCATAATGATCGGGGCAGCTCGTTTGGATTACAACTTTTCCCGCGTCCTTTCTGCCCGCGCGCCCCGAAACCTGTTCAAGCAACGAAAAAGTAATTTCGGGGCTTTTGTAATCGGGAATAAAAAGCGAATTATCCGCGGCTATAACGCCCACCAACGATACCCGGGAAAAGTCAAGCCCTTTGGCTATCATCTGGGTGCCTATCATTATATCCGCCTCTCCTTTATGAAACTGCTCATAAATTTTTCTGTGAGCGTCCTTTGCGCGCGTGGTGTCAAGGTCCATTCTTAAAACTTTTGCAGCGGGAAAGCGCAGTTTTGTCTGTTCCTCCACCTGCTGCGTGCCAAACCCGTAATGCTTAAGATACGGTCTTTTGCATTGCGGGCAAATTTTGCTTAAGCTGCGCAATTTACCACAATAGTGGCACAAAAGAGCGCCCCTGTTTGCGTGATAAGTCATCGTTACCTCGCAGCTGTCACAGTATTCGACATAACCGCACGCACGGCACATAACAAAATTTGAATAACCCCGTCTGTTGATGAACAGCATTATCTGTTTTCTTTGCTCAAGCGCTTTGCACATTTCATTATATAGCGCGGCGGAAAAAAACGTTTTGTTGCCCCGGATAACTTCTACCCGCATATCGGCAATCATCACTTGCGGAAGCTTCAATCCAAAAAGCCTGCTCGGCATCTCGACAAGCTCGTATATTTTATTCTTTGCTTTTATGTAACTTTCCACCGACGGCGTGGCCGACGCCAACACAAGGGTTGCGTTTTCGATATTAACGCGCATCCGCGCAATCTCGTGCGCGGTATATTTGGGGTGCATATCGGATTTATAGCTCGATTCATGTTCTTCGTCTATTATTATTGCGCCAATGTTGCGCAAGGGCGCAAATATTGCGGAACGCGCGCCTATTACAACCTTAGCTTCCCCTTTTGCCATGCGTTTCCATTCGTCGTATCTTTCCCCGGCTGACAGCGTTGAATGATAAACGGCGATTTGGTTTCCTATGCTTTGATTAAACATTGCCACCAACTGGGGGGTAAGCGAAATTTCGGGAACAAGCACGATTGCGCTTTTGCCTCTTTTTAAGCAGTCTTTAACAATGCTAATATAAACTTGCGTCTTGCCGCTTCCCGTAACGCCGTGGAGCAGATATTTGCCGGTTTTGGATTGTATTGCGGCGACAGCGGCAACCTGCTCGCACGAAAGCTTTACAGCCTGCGGTTCGAATAAAGTTTTTTGCGGTATGCGCTTTACGTGCACAGAGCTTACCGACAACAAGTTTTTTTTAACTAACGAATTTAACGCGGATGCGCTTCCGGCACATATTTTTTCAATTTCCTTTTTTGTTGCCGAAACGTTTTGCTTCATGTATTTTAAAATGCAAATCTGTTTAGGGGCTTTTTGCCTGCCGTCTTTATAATGCATTTTTCTGATCGCGTTTGTAAATTCGTCATCGGAAAGCGAACATTTAAACAGGTTTTCAAATTTGCTCCTGACGCTGTTTGACCGCATTTGCGAAGGAAACATAAGCCTTAACGCCGCCGCCAATGTTGCGTGGTAGTACCTTCGCATCATATACGCAAGCTTAATCTGCTCTGTTGTAAGCGCCGGGAAGTCCGATATTGCTTCGGCAATACTCTTTATTTGTCCGCCTTTATAGTTTGATGTTTCAGAAAGCGCAATAATATAGCCTTCGCGCAGTTTATTTGCCCTGCCGAAAGGAACTTTAACTCTAAACCCTATATCCACTTGCAAATTTTCCGGAACTTTATATTCAAATATTTTGTCAACTTCGGAATGAATTATATCGACAATGACCGATGCATACATAGTTAACCCGGTTTGATGCCGATATAATGCTTAAACAAAATATCAATAACTTTGCGCGCTAAATTTTTTTTAGTATCGCTGCCCAAATCCGTAACCTGCCCGTCGCTGATAAACAGCTTAATATTGTTATAGTCCGAGCCAAAACCTTCCCCCTCGCGCGACACATCGTTAAGCGCAATAATATCCACGGCTTTTTCAAACAGCTTTTTGCGCGCGTTTCTTTCAAAATCGTTGGTTTCTGCCGCAAACCCTGCGAGCAGTTGACCGCTTTTTTTGCGCCGGCCCAAAATGCTCAGTATATCGTCCGTGCGCACAAACTCAAACGCAATTTTATCGTCTTTTTTTATTTTAAACTCGCTGTATGTTTTAGGCATGTAATCTGTAACTGCCGCGGTCATTATTATAATATCTGCGCTTTGGGCAGCGCCGAGCACTTGCTCGCACATTTGCGCGGCGGATACAACATTGATCAGCCTTACTCCTTTGGGGTGTTCAAGCGATACGGGCCCTGAAACAAGCGTAACGTCCGCGCCCCGCATCGCGGCTTCCCGGGCTATCGAATATCCCATTTTGCCCGATGAACGGTTGGAAAGATACCGCACAGGGTCTATCATCTCATGCGTGGGCCCGGCCGAGACAAGCACGCGCACGTTTAGCATATCTTTGCTTGCCGCAACAATGCCGTTTATAAACTCAACTATCTCATCCGGCTCTTTCATTCTGCCTGTGCCGGTATCGCCGCAGGCGAGGGCGCCCGCGCCGGTTTCCATAACATGATATCCGCGCGAGCTAAGCAGATTTAGGTTGTGCTGCGTCGCAGCGTTGTTGTACATTGCAGCGTTCATTGCGGGCGCAAATATCACAGGGCAGGTTACCGCCAACAGGGCGGTGGTTAACATATCGTCCGCTATCCCGTGCGCCGCTCTTGCTATCAGATTGGCGGTGGCAGGCGCAACAACAAAAACGTCCGCCTGCTTTGCAATCGCAATATGGCTAACGCCTTTCCCGGATTTTTCAAAAGTATCGGTGAGCACCGCATTTGCGCTAAGCGTTTCGAAAGTTGCCCTGCCAACAAAATTGTGCGCGTTTTTAGTCATCAGTACGCTTACGCTGTGCCCCTGTTTAACAAGCGAGCTTACAAGGTAAGCCGCCTTGTAAGCGGCTATCCCGCCCGATACGCCTACTACAACATTAAGCGGCATTTTTCAACCTTCCTCCGGGGTTATAAAAGTAATCTTATCATCGAGAATCTCTCTTGCCGCCTGCGAGACCGGGTTGCTGTCAAACTTTTCGGTAAGAGGTTCCGCTCCGTCAACAAGCTGCCTTGCCCTTTTGGCAGACTCTATTACAAGCGTGTATCTGTTGTCGACTTTATCCTTAAGTTGGGTTATTCCCGGGTACATCATATATTATCTCCTTAAAATTTTAAT
>CAYTUG010000031.1:0-12268 GCA_964441275.1 uncultured Christensenellaceae bacterium
TCTCGGCACTACCATTTTATTTAGAATTCGTGATGGATTTTACTCTAATTGATACCAGTTATCCACCTGCTTCGGCGTTCGCTGATCTTCTGTTATCAAAATGCTATCAGGGTTATGTTATCAACCTAATTACTTTGTGAATATACTCTAAGTTTTTGATTCGCAGATGTTCTAAGCATTCACTCCTTCAACAATCCTTCTACTCTAAGGTATTCAACAAATTTGTTGTGTATCTGCTTGTCTCGTTCATCAATATCTGCTTCGAAAAAGTCTTCCTTTTGTGTCAATTGTCGATACTCTTCAATTATACTTGCGGGATGCACTTTCCCTTTCGCATCGGTATATCCATTATAGTGTTTTTTCTTATCTTCGAATCTGTAATCCGATGCGCGAATGTTAATGGATTTTTCAAGCAGAATCTTGTTACCTAGTGCCTCAATCTTTTCAGGATTCCGAAGTTTATTTTCCTTGTTGTGCCGCTCTTTAGCATAGATATGCTCGATGTCGAAACCGCTACTATCAGATGCTGGCCTTTTTTGTCCCTCAAAAGCAAACGCATACCATGTAATCAGTGACCGGGTCACTAACCTGTTGTTTGTAAATTTATAGTTTTCAAGCACCTTTCGAATATGCTTTTCGTTAAATCTAAAATCTGCAAAATCACATTGTTGTTTGCCATATATTTTAATCATCTCTGCATATACAGGTGTGCGGAGCGCATTCACGCCTGGATTCGTAAGGGAGTACGCAAATATGAAAGCTATAATCTTCGATAAGAATTTTGCAAAGGCCGTATTATCCAAACAGCCTTTGTCGCTGTAAGATAAAAAATACACCGAAGTGAGGTATTCCCACATACCATTAGGAGCGTATTTCAGCACGAATAAATTTTGTAGTACATCCCCTGAAAAGCGTTTCACTTCTTGTTCAGCCACTGACTCCCAGAAATCAAGCAGAATCATCAGGTCATCTATCATATGCTCCGCAAGAAGCCTACTATATTTATCGTACTCATAGAATTTGCGCAGCGCTTCTGTTGTAGTGGATTTATTCCCTTCAGAAGCTCGAATATAGTACATATATTTTGTGAACAATTCATCCATCGGAGTACCGTTGCTTGGATGAAATATTCTCTCGGTGACAGAAGATAGTTCCTTCCAGTTGTCGATGAATTCGCTCTTCGACCCTTTCTTCTCATAATATTTATAGAACTGTGCCTTAAAGATATCGGCATCCGCAAGAGGCAAGCCGCGATCATTTAGCGTCGAGAAAATCCTAAGTGCTGTATCCTGTGAATCAGCCTCAATAGGCAAAAGAATACAGTTGTTCAAGATTCGCGCTGGTAAATAGGCAAAATATGACGGATACTCATCAACAAAGGTATTTATTTTTGTTTCGAAGAAACGATAGTTCTTGATGTATTTACTGTTAGCCATCTTCTCAGACTCCCCGCTTCTTAGGATAGACAAAAATTCCTCTTTCTCATCATCGGTTGCAACCTCAGAATCAATCTTTAAGTTCGCCATATCGGCATTTCCAAACTCGTCGGTTCGCCAAATGCACTGTGAAATATTCTTCCGCATATCCTTGGAAGGTTGATCAGCCATGTGTTCAAACCTATCGTAGAACGCCCTCAAAAGCAGCAGAATCGTCGTTAGACGTTGCTGACCGTCTATGACCTCTGATTGTCCCCCATCATTTTTATACGTAACGATAGCACCTAGAAAGTATTCATCACTTGCTTTAAAAGAATCTTTATTATTATCAGGAAAAGCAAAGCTGAATATATCATCCCAAAGCGTCTGGCACTCATTCTCTTCCCAAGCATATGGGCGCTGATAATCAGGAATAAGAAAATTTGCCGATTTATCAGTCAGTAAGTCTTTTATTGTCTTTTGATCAACATTTAGCTTGCTCACACTTAATTTCTCCTTCGTATCCTCATTGTTTTTATTATCGATATCATTCCCACTCGACACTACAAACCTTATTTTATTGTATAAGATATTGTTTTTCAATGATTTATCTATTCAGACTGTTAATTTTAATTCGCATTATACATGGTTATAGAATTTATTAGTATCAGTAACCATGCAGAATCTATACTTTTCGGTGGTTTTTTAGTTCAATTATTTTTGCAATTTAGACTAAGGACTTAATGGTTCCATTAGTACCTTGATAACCAAAAATAGATGTAAGAGCGCGATTTGTTGTATTTGCGGCTGGCACGAGAAACACCATGCTTCAAGGCGAACGAAACAAGGGATTGCCGATATTTCATGTCTTGTGTTATGTTATTCATGCAGGATTGGCTCCTTTCGGTATGTTTTTGTTTTACAACTCAACAATACCCCATGAGCTAACTCCTGCATCTTTTATTTTCAAGGTTCTGTTTTCAATATGTATTGTGGTCCTGTAAAATATTCTTAACGCTTTATCGGCATAGGTTGACTAAAAAATGCATTAGAAATATAATTTACTGACATACAAAAGCATAGTGCTGTTGTTTTGGCGGGCGCATAATTCCCCAAAAGCAGAATCTATATATAAGAAGCATAATAACCGTTGGAGGTACATATTGTCCATTTTCTTTGATTTAATACAATTTATAGAGACTTCACTGTTGTTTGCGGCCTCGATGTTTTCCGCTATTATGTTTATCAGGACAAAAGATATACTTGCACGCAGAACGCTTGCCGTGCTTTTGCCCGTTTCTGCCTTGCTTCTGATCTCGTATATATATGGGAATGCATTGCGCTCGGGAAATATTGAACACAGCTCTTTGTGGTTAACCCCGCTGTTTGCGCTTTTAGTGATAGCTCTGATCATGATTTCAATACTTGCCACCTGCAACTACATTTTAAAGTTGTTCCCAATACCCAAGGACAGGCAGCGGTTAGGCTTTATAATCTCCACAGTGCTTGTAGGGGCACTGCTTATCATCACAGCAATACTGGTAATGTATATTTCCCGTGCAGATTTAACCCAATCGATAGCTAACGCATTATGGGCGTTTTATCCATTATGTTCGCTTGCGCTTTTTATTGAAGCGGTTGCTCTTGCCGCTGCGTTTAAACGCATTACAAATTTACACGAAAGGCGTTTGGCAAAATACTTTCTTGTTGCCTTTTTGCCGCAGATCGCTTTTTCTATACTTGATTTTTTATTGCTGCGCAACATTGCGTTCCAGTTAACACATTTATCGTATGCCGTATTTTCGCTCTTTGCTTTTATTGACCTTTCGGCGTATTTTTTTAAATCATATGGTAGGGATATTGATATTTCAAACCAAAAGCTTCACCTAAAGCAAAAATACCAACTAACCGATAGAGAATTTGAAGTTGCCGAGTTGCTCGTCAAGGGAACGCCGAATGCGAAAATAGCAGAGGGGCTACACATATCCGTAAACACGGTTAAGACCCATATAAAAAGCATATACAGAAAGCTTAACATTGCCAATCGGCTTCAATTGATCAACGCTCTAAGCTAATCGCCGCTAACCTCATTTTAACAAAAACAAGGGCTTATTTTTGCAAATCACCCGTTTGGGTGATTTAAAACCTGCGGAAGGGTCATTGTTTTCATTTGCGCTTAAGCCTATGCTATTGGAAACAAAAAGAGGGAGAGCGCTTTGGAACGTTTTTTTATTGCAATCGTTAAAAACCGAAAATGGGTAATCGTTGCTTTTATTTTAATCTCTTTGGCATGTGCATTGTTTATACCCGTTGTTGGGAAAAACTATGATATGTCTGTCTATTTACCGCAAGATTCCGAATCAAAACAAGGCATTGACATACTAACTACCCAGTTTGAGAACAACGGCAGAGCGTTGCTTATGGTGGAAAATAAAAGCATACCGCAAATACTCGAGATAAAAGCAGAAATAGAAAAGATTGATGGTGTTAAGAATGTTATTTGGCTTGACGATGTTACAGATCTAAAAAGGCCTGCGGAAATGCTGAGCGAAAAACTGACTGCGCCATTTTATAAAGAAAACAACGCGCTGCTGCAAATAATATTTGAGCAAGACGATTATTCGGCTTCTACATATGCAGCTATTGACGCTATGAAAAGTTTAGAAACAGACGATATCCTATTAGCGGGAAGCGCTGTGGATTCTTATAATAATGTAGATATAGTCGATGGCAATATGTGGTCTGGCATAGCCATTGCACTTGTAATCGTATTGGTGTTGCTCTTTGCCACTACCAACTCTTTTGGCGAAGTTATACTTTTTTTAATTACAATCGGAATCGCAATAATTATCAATATGGGAACGAACGTTATTTTCGGCGAAATCTCATACATGACCTATGCCTGCGCCGCAATATTGCAGCTTGCCGTGTCAATGGACTATTCGATTTTCTTGCTTCACCGTTTTGAGCAGGAACGCCAAACAGAGCCAAATACTGCAAAAGCTATGGCACACGCGCTTAAGGGCTCTTTTTCTTCTATCGTATCGAGCGCTCTAACTACAATTGTGGGATTTCTTGCGCTTGTGTTTATGAATTATACCATTGGAAGTGATTTAGGGCTCGTTCTTGCCAAAGGAGTGTTTTTCAGCCTAATCAGCGTGCTTTTATTTTTGCCGGCTATTTCGGTAAGCTGGGTGCGGTTGATTGACAAAACAAAGCATCGCCGATTGTTACCCAACCTTAAAGGAATACAAAGAAAGCTGGGAGGCAAAGCAAAGTACGCTATTTTGGCGGTACTGATGGTTATCTGCGTAATATCTTTTCTTGCACAATCGCATAACACTTTTTTATATTCTGCAAACAACACCGGCGATGATAAGCAAGAGCAGATTAACCAAAAAATTGAGCAGGTATTTGGCGCAAGCAACAGCTTCGTTGTTCTTGTACCGCGCGCAAACACATCTGCACAGGCGGCTTTCGTCGATGAAGTTAAATCAAAAAACTATGTAAAAAGCGTACAGGGGCTGTATGCGGTCATAGACGCCGCGTTGCCAGAGCAATTACTGCCGGACGAAGTAAGAGATAATTTTTTAAGCGAAAAATATTCGAGATATATTATTGAAATCGAAGCCGAAGCTGAAAGTGAAAATGCAGATCAGGCGGTTAAAGATATCAGAAGTTTGGCGGGTTCATATTTTGATGAATATTATGTTACCGGCACCTCACCCGTAACATACGATATAAAAGAGACCACCTCGGGGGATTTTTCGCTCCTGACATTGCTCTCAATAATATTTGTAGGCATTATATTGTTGGTAACGTTTAAGTCGTTTCTTATACCTTTTATATTGCTGTTCGTTATACAAACATCTATCTGGATAAACATGGCTGTGCCGTACTTTGAAGGCACTCCTATGATTTTTATCGGTTACATGATAATAAGCGCAATTCAGCTTGGCGCAACAATTGACTACGCAATATTGATGACCAACAGCTACAAAGAAGCAAGGGCAGTGCTAAGCAAACGCGATGCGGCGGAACATGCGGTTGAAAAAGCGGGCGCGTCCATAATGATTTCATCATTGGTGCTTTCCGCCGCCGGGTTTGTGGTGTCGGGCACTTTTGCCCAACCCGCGCTGGCGCAGCTTGGGGTGCTTATAGGCAGGGGCGGTTTGCTTTCGGGCGTAATGTCGTTGTTTGTTTTGCCGCAGCTGCTCACGCTCTTTGATAAGCAAATACAAAAATCTTATAACAGGAAAATATTCGGGAGGAAAAAGATAAATGAAATGTAAAACAGACAATTACATAAAAAACAGAAGGTTGATAACGGCAGCTAAAAGAGTTGCAGCGATTATAATATCATTAGCTGTCTTCACCGTAAGCGGCAAGGCGGCGTTTGCGCAAAAAAGCGAAACGGTATACGCAAAACTTGGCAACAGCGGCGAGGTTGAATGCGTTTATGTGGTCAACAGGCTTGCGGGCAGCTATACCGACTATGGCAGCTATACCGACATAAAAAACCTTTCAACTACAAGCGTTCCAAAAATTGAAGGCGACAAAATTAGTTTTCCGGATGCATATGTTGAAGGCGGCCTTTATTATCAGGGAACCGTTAAAAGCGAACTTCCGTTATCGGTAAACATTAGTTGGACGCTCAACGGAACGCCTATAGCCGCGGAAGAACTCAGCGGGGCTGATGGTAAGCTTAATATTGACATTGACTGCAAACCAAACGAGCTGTGCAACGAAAACGTTCGAAAAGGACTAACGGCCCAAATAAGCGTTCCCTTAAATACCAAGAAAGCCGAAAACATAAAGTCAAATGGCGCATCTGTTACCAACGTAGGCAATACAGCAACGGTAAGCCATATAATATTGCCCGGGGAAAGCGGCAAGCTTACAATCGAAGCGGAAATAAAGGATTTTGAAATGGAGCCTATCACAATTGCTCTTGTCAGCAACAAATTGTCCGCATATTTGGACGATATAAATGCGCTCGAAGACGGGTTGGCAGAGATGATTGACGGTGCAAAGGATATGTCGGGCGGCATGTCAGAGTTAAAAAGCGGCACAGGCTCGTTGACGAAGGGTGCAAAGAAGCTAAGCGAAGGCCTAAAAGAGCTATCCGCCAACGGCATGGCTTTGTCAGACGGCATTTCAAAATACGAAGATGGCCTTAATAAATATTTCGGTGGTATTGAAAATGTTGCGCCCGCTTCTTTAGAAATAAAAAACGGCTTAAACAGTTTGGCGCAAAACGGGCAGGGGTTGTCGGATGGAATCAAGGCAATTAGCGGCGGGCTTAAAGGCATTAGCAGTTCCTCCTCGGATTTAAAACTTTTGGCGCAATCTTTGCTCTCAAGTGAAGACGAGCAGGTGCGCGCGCTTGCTCATGGCGCTATAAGCCTTGTTGACGGTGTAGGCCTTGTTTCCGGCAATTTAAGCGCTGCTTCCGACAACCTTGGTGATTATATGTTGGGTGTTAACCAAACAGCAACGGGATACGCGGCTTTAAACGACGCTATTGCGGCAATCGCTCAAGGAGCCGAACCGTTACGTAAAAGCTTTGCGTCATTAAATGGCGGGGTTAAATCGTACGCTCAAGGCGTTTCGCAAGGTTACAAAGGCGCCCAGCGAATATATAAATATTTGAAACGGGTACCCAAAGGTATTCAGGAGCTGATGGACGCACAGGAAGAATTTAGAAACGGTTTAAACGAAATTAAAGACGGTCTTGACGAATCGCCCTTTTTGTCCGATGATAACCCGATAGTATCGTTCGTATCGCCCGATAAAAATAAACCGGCGAGCGTACAGTATGTAATGATGAGCAAAGGAATTGAGAAATCAAAACAGCCTGTAACAATAATCGATAATGGCAAAGACAAAACTGTTGTTGACAGGTTTCTTGATTTGTTCAGATAAACTGAACGCCACTTATTAAAGCAAGTTGTAATTTGGTGCAGCTTGCTTTTTCTTTTGCTATTTAATAAATCATTAGCGCAAAAAAGAAAGTGCATGTAAATAATCAAATTATATTTCATTTAAACACAGTAAAGAAATTTTAGGTTTATTTAAAATTTTTGGTGGTATTTACTATAAGTGATGATACGCTGTTACATAATTATGAAAGGCGGGCATAAGTTGTCGCATGGATGATATTAGCATTGTAATCGTTGATGATTCTTCGTTTTCTGTAGCCTACATTAAAGACGTTCTTGAAACAAACAAATTTAAAGTTGTTGGTGATGCGGACTCATTAGAAAAAGTTAAAGCAGTTGTAAAAGAAAAAAGGCCGACTGTCGTTACAATGGATATAACCCTCCCCGGGACTGACGGCTTTGAGTGTACTCGCGCAGTACACGAAATTGATAAAAATATTAAAGTAATTATCGTCAGCTCTATGATGGATGATGAAATGATAAAGAAAGCAAAAGAAAACAATGTTTCCGCCTATATTCAAAAGCCCGTAGATCCCCAAGAGTTGATTACGGCGATAAACAGAGTCATGGCATCCGAAAAATTGTTTAATCTATTGCAAGATTGTTATTTTGCCGTATTTAAAGAAACTCTTATGGATTGCCTGAACCGGATGACAAAAACTATACCCCAATATCAGGACGAACACAACACAAATTGTGTTCTCGAATCGGAAGGAATGACTGTAATAATAGGCGTTATCGGGAAATTTTCCGGCAGAATGCTGTTAGATTTTTCAATGCAAACAGCTCATAACTTAGTGTCGGGCATTTTAAAAAGACAGCCAAAAAATAATGATGAAATTTCGGCTGTGCTCGGAGAGTTCTCAAACATCGTGTCTGGTAACGCGTGCTCAATTTTGAATAAACAAAACAACGCTTTCGGGTTACGCGTATCGCCTCCTGCGATTTTTCACGGTGATAAGGTGCATATCCTTACCCCTTGCTTTAAAACGACTAACGTTACTGCAAAAACGGCATTCGGCGATATGCTGTTAAGCGCAGGCTTCCAAAGGGGTGATAACAATTGGATTTAAACTATGCGAAACCTTTTTACGAAGCGTTTAATTCTGTTATGCCGCAATTAGGTTATTGCAATATCCGCGAAGAACAAGTTAGCACAAAAAGCCTCGATTCTTTGGATTCGGGGGTTAACATAATTATTGGCATTGTCGGGGCGTTAAGGGGTAATGTAATATTTAGCATAGGTCCTCAAACCGCAAAAGCCATAGCCTCAACAATGATGGGAATCGCTGTTGATGAATTAGACGATATGGCTAAAAGCGCATTATCTGAATTGGCAAATATGCTTACGGCGACTGCGGTCACTACATTTTATAGCATGGGTAAGCCTATTGATATTTCTACCCCAACACTGCTCGAAAGCGAAAAACTGTCCATAAAACTGAACGCAAACCAGATATTATTTCTCAGGTTTTGCGCAGACGAGAACGCCATCGAAATTTGTTTGGCAATAGAAAATTAACTTTACGCGCATTAAACAAATCGTTTCAAGCCATTAAAACAAAAAAGGTCGCCAATAACAAAAGGGGAACTTTGCCGGCGGTTAAACTATTTTTTCACTTTTGCCGCAGCGGAACACGGGCGCACAAATGCAAACATTTTTTATTTGAAAGCTCTGCTTGAGGGAATTGTTACAGGCAGCCAAGTTATAGCGCTCTATTAACCGCTTATGTAAGCGCCAATCATTATTGCTGTTTTTCACCTGCCTTGTCGAATTATGTATAACACGCTGTTATACCGTCTGCAAATATTTTGCACACCCATACTTTACGTTATAAAATGTAAATGATATACTTGCTTATACGTATATTATGCCGGAGGCAAATTATGATTGAAATAATAGATGTAACTAAAACGTACAGCGGAAGGGTAAAAGCGCTTAACAAAATTTCACTAACTGTAGAAGCCGGTTATATCTATGGTTTCCTTGGCCCTAATGGCGCGGGCAAAACAACGGCTATCAAACTTGTTGCCGGGATAATACAGCCGGACAGCGGTGTTATAAAAGTTAACGGCTATGACACAAAAAACGACGCTCTTTTAGCAAAGTCGTGTATTGGTTTTGTCCCCGACGACCCGAACGTATTTTTAAGGCTTAAGGGTATTGAATATCTGACATTTATGGCGGATATGTACGGTGTAGATTCAAAGGACCGCGGCGGAAGGATTAACTTTCTTGCCGAGCGGTTCGATATGCAAAATGCTCTGCTGGACAGAATACAAAGTTATTCACACGGTATGCGGCAAAAAATAATTATTATTGGGGCTCTTTTGCATAAACCGAAGGTATGGATACTTGACGAGCCTATGACCGGGCTCGACCCTAAATCCGCTTTCGAACTAAAAAAAATGATGCGCGAACACGTTGACGAGGGCAACACAGTGTTTTTCTCTACTCACGTTCTCGAAGTGGCGGAAAAAGTATGCGACAGGGTTGCGGTAATAAACAACGGAAATATACTTTTTGCCGGGGCAATAGACAACTTGAAAAAAAGCAGCGATGCGTCGCTTGAAGGGATGTTTTTGGAGATGACGCAAAATGCGTAAGATATTTATTTTAGCAAAAATATTGCTTAAAAGCGGTATAGGTTCAGCAGATAAACCTGGAAAACACAAGTGGTGGATAGCGATACTGATTATATTTGCGCTCGCAAGTTTCGGCTTTTCGATGGCTTTTATGGCGGCGGCCTTTTATGACGCGCTATTTGCAGTTGGATTTGCGGACACAATAATACCTCTTGCTTTTGGCGCCACATCCGTGGTAATTTTCATATTCGGCATATTCTATACGATTTCGGTAATGTACCATGCTGACGATATTCCTTTGCTGCTCGCTATGCCTATAAAGCCATATCAGATACTCGGAGCAAAATTTTTAACGCTGTTGGTGTACGAATATATTTTTGAATCGTTAATACTGCTGCCTGTGCTTGTTGTCTATGCAATAAAAGCCTGCGCGGGCGTTTTATATGCGGTTTATTCGGTTGTACTGCTTTTGGTCACTCCCGTTATCGCTCTTGTTATATCTTCCTTGATTGTGATGCTTGTTATGCGGTTCACACGCATAGGCAAGAACAAGCAAGCGTTCAATTACATAGGCGGTATAATTGCCATAGTAATGGCAATTGGACTAAACATAGGCATGCGCACTTTTGCAACCACAATATTCGAGGGTCAGATAGCGGCCGAGACCAATCAGCTAAGCGCAACGCTAAACGGCCTTTTCCCCGGGATTAATTTTGCATCGGGTGCACTCTTAGGTGCAAATACAGTTGACGGGTTTTTTAACCTGTTGCTTTTCCTATTGTGCGCGGCGGCGGCAATAACGCTGTTTTTGTCTTTTGGTCAGCTTGTTTATTTTAAAGGGCTTGTTGGGGTTACGGAAGCGGCGGCAAGGCGCAAGCGGATAGACAACAACAAAATAGAGAAAAAGACCGCGCAAACATCAATAACAAAAGCTTATATTAAAAAAGAAATCAGGCTGCTTGTGCGTTCCCCTGTCGCGTTTCTAAATTGTGTTTTAATCAACTTTCTTTGGCCAATACTAATATTAGTAATGCTTTTTGGCTACGGATATTCGATTGAAGCTGTGCGCGTTAGTTTATCTATGCTCGGCAAAGGCGCAATAATCGCAATTTTTGTGGGCATCAGCGCATTTACCTCGTCCGCCAATGCAATTACGAGCACTTCAATATCCCGCGAAGGCAAATTGCTTTATTTCGTTAAATTCTTACCGGTGGAAATATCTGCACAGCTTAACGCCAAGATACTTACGGGTGCGTTGTTATCTTTCGGCGCTGTTGCGCTTATGGCCGTTGTGCTTGTCTATCTTGGAGTGGAGATTGCAGTAGTGTTGGTTGCTCTTATACTTGGAATGGCGGCTTCATTCGTCTGTTCGGCAATCGGGCTGTTTATAGATGCGTTAAAACCAAAACTTGTATGGATTAACGAGCAGCAGGCAATAAAACAAAACCTTAATGTTTTGCTGCATATGCTTTTTGGGATAATATTTGCCGCTTTAATCGTTGTGCCTGTGTTGCTTGCAAACTTTTCTTTTCTTGCAACCATTTTGTATGCAACAGTATTAATAATAATTGCGGCTGGCTTATCCAAACTAAGCATTGGCATATCTTCGGCAAAAATAAATAACATGGATGTATAAAAGATTTTAAATAACAAAACAGGGAGGATTGTTTGATGGTACTTTATATTATCGGTGGAATTGCTCTTTTACTTATTATCTGGCTTATTGCTGCGTATAACGGTTTTGTTAAATTGCGCAACAGCATTGAAGAAGCGTTTTCAACGATGGACGTTTACTTGAAAAAAAGATATGATTTAATACCAAATCTTGTGGAAACAGTAAAGGGCTACGCCACACATGAAAAGGAAACGCTTTCAAACGTTATTGCGGCACGCAACATGGCGGCTTCCGCCACAACTCTTGAAGGCAGAGCGCAGGGGGAAAATGCGCTTCAGGGCACGCTAAAAAGTTTATTTGCGGTAGCGGAATCATATCCGGATTTAAAGGCAAACGCAAACTTTATGCAACTGCAGGGCGAATTGCGGCAGATCGAGGACGAGATTGCAAATTCCCGAAAATTTTATAATGCGGTAGTTAAAACATATAACACCAAAACTCAGGTGTTCCCAAGCGTAATAATTGCAAAGTTATTCAGCTTCGGGAAAAAGCCGCTTTTCGAGGTAGGCACGGAAACGGAAAGAGAGGCCGTCAAAGTCCAGTTTTAGACCTGGAGGTTTTTATGAAAAAATTTGCGCTAACAATTGTAGCATTTTTAATGTTGTTTTGTTTCGTTAAAACTGCCAAAGCAGACGAAGCGTACGATATTT
>CAYTUG010000032.1:0-10785 GCA_964441275.1 uncultured Christensenellaceae bacterium
CCTTAAGTTGGGTTATTCCCGGGTACATCATATATTATCTCCTTAAAATTTTAATTGTTTTTCATCAAATCTGAAACTGCGCATCTTCTCGGCTTCGATTATGCATTGAATACGGTTTACCGCGTTATCGACGGTATCGTTTACAATAACATAGTCGTACTTTCTTATATATTGCAGTTCATCCTCCGCTTTGCCTAACCTTAGAATAATCTGCGCTTCCGGCTCTGTGGCTCTGCTGCGTATTCTTTTTTCCAGCTCTTTCATAGACGGCGGAACTAAAAACAAATAAACCGCATTCGGGCATTTTTGTTTTACTTTTAAAGCCCCTTGAACATCAATCTCCAACAGGACATCGTTTCCGTCCTTTAAAGCCTTTTCCACAAAACTTTTCGGCGTGCCGTATTTGTGTTCAAACACGTTTGCGTATTCTAAAAACTCGTCTTTGCCAATCATGGAATCAAACTTATTGTTATCAACAAAAAAATAGCTTGCGCCATCTTTTTCACCAAAACGCTGTTTGCGCGTGGTGCAGGAAACAGAAAGCAGCATATCTTTTCTTTTTGCTATAAGCGCCTTGCACACCGTGCCTTTGCCCGTCCCGGACGGACCTGAAAGCACTATGAGCAGTCCCTTTTTCATTCTTTAATCCTCTGCATCATCGTCTTTGCTCGAGACGCGGTGAGCAACAGTCTCCGGCTGTACCGCCGATAGTATAACATGATCGCTGTCGGTTATTATTACCGCTCTTGTGCGCCTGCCATAGGTGGCATCCACTAAATTGCCTTTTTGGCGCGCTTCTTGTATTATGCGCTTAATTGGCGCCGATTCGGGGCTGACTATTGCAATCAACCTGTTTGCTGAAACGATGTTTCCAAATCCGATGTTAATCAGTTTAATTCCCACAAGATTGTCCTCCGATTTATTCAATATTCTGAACTTGTTCCCGTATCTTTTCTATTACGCTTTTAGCTTCTACAACAAGCCTTGTTATTTCAATATCGCAAGCCTTCGAGCCTATTGTGTTTGCTTCCCTGTTAAGCTCTTGCACTAAAAAATCAAGTTTTCTGCCCGCCGCCGTTTCGCATTCAATTATTTGGTTAATTTGTGTTAAATGAGCGTTTAAGCGAACCAATTCTTCCGTTATGTCGGCGCGTTCCGCCATTATCGCAACTTCGGTGGCAAAACGCGTCTCGTCAGTTTCAGATTCCATCAACGCGGCAATTTTCTCTCTTAATCTTTCGGCATACTCTTTGGCGTTGCCTTGGCTGCGCCGCTTAATTAAACCGCATATATTAAATAACGCATCCGTGCATTCTTTAATGCTTTTCTTAAGCTGTGCGCCTTCATGCGCGCGCATAGCCTTTAACTGTTCCATCGCGCTGCAAACGGCAACTGACAGAACGTTTAAAATCTTTTTTTCATCCTCTATCTGTTCTTCGACAGATATAATTCCGGGTATCGCTATTATATGAGAGAGGCTCAAATCATCTTTTAAACCTGTTTGCTGCGCCGCTTTTCTCGCCGAATCAATAAAGGAAGCTAAAAAACTCAAATCGGCAACAGCCTTTTTTTCTTCCCCTAAAGTTTCGGTATAGTTTACAAATACATCAATTCTTCCGCGCGCGATATTGTTGCTGATTATCTTTCGGATACTGTCTTCCGCAAACAGTAATATGCGCGGCAATCGTATGTTAATATCTAAAAATCTATGGTTAACCGACTTTATCTCAAGGGTAATCTTTCTGCCGTCCTGCTCCGTCTTAAAGCGCCCAAAGCCCGTCATGCTTTGCAAACAATATCGCCACCTTAATATATTTTACCGCCCGAAACTGATTATAACACAACGACAACAAAATAATAACCATTTTACCAAGGCTTATTCGCGGATGCGCCCTGCCCCGGGTTGTTTGGCTACGCTTTGTCAAGCTCTTCCCGCGCTAATTTACTTAAAACTTGCGGATTGGCCTGCCCGCGCGTTGCTTTCATTGCCTGACCGATAAAAAAGGTAACTGCCTTTTGTTTACCGCTCTTATAATCTGCCAAAGGCCCCGGGTTTTGCTCTATAATTTGCTTTAAAACGGCGCTGAGTTTTTCACAATCGTTTATCTGCTCAAGCCCTTTTTTGTCTGCAATGGCCGATGGCGGCTCGCCCGTTTTAAACGATTGCTCAAATACCGTTTTTGCGACAGTGATGCTAACCTTTCCTTGTTCGGCAAGCATAAGCGCCTCAACAAGCTGTTTTGGCGTAGCCGGGTTATCCTCCGGCGCAATCGAGCCCTCTTTTAACAATCTTAACAAATCAGAAGTAATAAAATTGCATACTTTTTTTGGCTCGTTGTACAGCTTTAAGCATTCCTCAAAGAATGCGGCGATGTCAAAATCGGCGGTAAGCACGCCCGCATCGTATTCCGAAAGCCCAAGCTCGTCTATGTACCGCTCTTTTTTTGCAACCGGCAATTCGGGCAGTTTTGTTTTGCAATCGGCAAGCATTTCATCCGAAACAACTATTGGCGCCAAATCCGGATCGGGAAAATAGCGATAATCATGCGCTTCTTCCTTTTCCCTCATAGGCGCGCTTAGCTGCATAACATCGTCATAGCGCCGGGTTTCCTGCAATATTGTTTCGCCATCGCCCAACAGATCTATTTGGCGTTTACACTCCGCATTGATTGCGCGGTATACCGACGAGAAGCTATTTAGGTTTTTCATCTCAACGCGGGTTCCAAACTCTTTTGCTCCTTGTTTGCGCACCGACACATTTACATCGCAGCGCAGCGAGCCTTCCTGCATCTTGCAATCGGACACCCCTGTATATTTTATAATGCTTTTTAGAGTCTCAAGAAAAACCCTCGCTTCCTGCGCGCTGCGCAAATCCGGCTCCGTCACAATTTCAATCAGAGGCACGCCGCCCCTGTTGCAATCTATTGCGGTTCCCCCGCCAACGCCATGCAAAAGCTTTCCTGCGTCCTCCTCAATATGAATTCGGTTAATTCTTATACGTTTTGTTTCATCGTTTATTGATATGTCTATGTAACCGTTTTTGCATATAGGCAAATCAAATTGAGAAATCTGGTACGCTTTTGGCAAATCGGGATAGAAATAACCCTTTCTGTCCATCTTGGAGAACCTTTCAATTTCGCAATTGAGTGCAAGCCCGGCAATCACCGCATATTCAACTGCCTTTTTGTTTAAAACAGGCAATGTACCCGGCATTCCCGCGCAAACCGGACAACAATATGTGTTGGGCAGCTCGCCGAATTTATTTTCACATCCGCAAAATATTTTTGTGTGGGTTGAAAGCTCGACATGAACCTCAAGCCCCACCACCGTTTCGTATTTCATTTTGTGCCTCCCGCAAACAATGGTTTGCCAATCGGCGGCAAAGCCTGTTCCAAACACCATGCCGCGCGCAACAAGTTTGGCTCGTCAAACGCTTTTGCAAGTATTTGAACGCCCGCCGGCAATTTATTTTCAGTTAGCCCGCACGGCAACGTAATTGCGGGCGCGCCAACCAAATTTGCTATCTGTGTGTATACGTCGGATGAGAGAACCGAAGAGTTTTCGCTAACCTCAAATGCGGCAAAAGGCGTTGTGGGAGAAATCAAAAAATCGTACTTTTCCAAAAGAGAATTGTAATCGCGCCTTATCAAGTTTCTAACTTTTAGTGATTTTAAATAATAATCTTCGTAATGATTGGCGCTAAGCACATAATTGCCAAGCATTATGCGCCTCTTTACCTCAGCGCCAAAACCCTCGCTTCTCGTTTTTGCGTACAAATCGTACAGTCCGTCATATTCTTTTGTACGGTAACCGTATCTTACCCCGTCAAAACGCGAAAGGTTAGACGCGGCTTCCGCGGACGAAATTACGCTGTAAACGGGAAGCGCATATTCAAAAGTTGGCATCGAGGTAAACTCGACTATCGCCCCCATCTGTTCAAACTTTGTTGCGCACTCGCACAGCGCGGCTTTTATTTGCGAATCGAGCTTATCATATTCTATAAACTCTTTAGGCAATCCTATTTTTATTCCTTTTATTCCGCCTTTAATGTTTTTAGAATAATCCGGCACTTTATTATCAACAGAAGTCGAGTCCTTTATATCGTGTCCGCAAATGGCGTTTAATGCTAACGCCGCATCTTCAACCGACCGCGTTATTGCGCCTATCTGTTCCAATGAGGATGCGACAGCAACAGCGCCGTATCTTGAAACTACGCCGTATGTGGGCTTTAGCCCAACAACTCCGCAAAATGACGCCGGCTGTCTTATGCTTCCGCCCGTATCCGTACCGAGCGCAAAAGGCGCCATGCCCGCCGAAACTGCCGCGGCGCTGCCGCCGGACGAGCCGCCGGGTACGCAATCTAAATTCCACGGGTTAAAAGTTGCTCCAAAAGCGCTTGTCTGTGTTGAGATGCCCATTGCAAACTCGTCAAGGTTGGTTTTTGCAAACGCGTTAATCCCAAGCGCTTTAAAGCGCTCAATCACGAAAGCGTCGTATTGGGGCACAAAGTTGTAAAGCATTTTTGATGAGCAGGTCATGGGCATATCTTTAACGCAAATATTGTCCTTTACCATTACCGGAACACCGTCATATTCGCTTTTTTGCGTGCCTTTCGCGCGGCGGCTGTCCGCAAGCCTTGCTTCGTCTATCGCCAACTGCGCGTCAATATAGTTAAGCGCATGTATTTTCTGTTCGGTGTTGTCAATCCTTTCAAGCAAACCGCTTACAATTTCAACAGCGCTAATGACTTTTGCCAAAATCATATCAATTGCCTGTTTTAAACCTATTTCGTAAATCTTCAAACCCGCCACCTCACTCAACTACCTTAGGCACAATAAAGCAACCGTTATCATGCTCGGGCGCGTTAGCCATAAGCTGTGTGTTTTCCATGCTCGGCATTATTTCATCTTCCCTAAACACGTTATATATATCGTGCAAATGTATAAGAGCGGGAACACCCTTCGTATCAATCTTGGAAAGGCATTGCGCCATAAGCAAAAACGCCTCAACGTTTTTTTTGTGCTGCATCTTCTCTTGCTCGGTTAACTTTAGCCGCGATTGCTCGGCTATTCTCTCAATCTCCAAAATTGATACCTGCATATACACTCCTTAAAAATTCTATTCGCTGATGTCACAAATATAGGTTGCAAAAAAGCGGTTATCGCCATGGTCTACATAGTCTACAAAGTATAAAGTTGTAGGAGCGCCTGCCGCAAAAAATTGTGCTGTTGAGCATAATGCCGCTTTTTTAAGCGTTCCGCTCAGCACGTCAAACGCATAAAGAGCAAATCCGAACTGCTCGTCATCATACTGCGCCGTATAGTAAACCCTGCCCGCGTCCGAAGAAAAACTAAAATTTGTTATGTCGGCCTCGTTCGCAACAACTTTTTCTTTACCTGTTTCTATATCATACAGTTTAAGACCCGTCAATACGCGTTCGTTTTTTGTTTCTTGTTTTTCCAATACTACAAGCTTTGCGCCATCCGGAGAAACCCTAAAATCGATTCCCTTCGTCAATTTGGTTATGCTATCGTTTAGCAGGTATATTGACTCTTTTTCATGATGTGCAAAAAATATTCTGCCTTTTGAGACTTCAAGCTTTCCTTGTCCCGCCGGCCATTTATCCTTAACGGCTACCGACAGGTTTTCCTGGCCGAATACGCAATATTTTATTAAGCCTTCATATGAAGAGGCATATATGGCGTTGTTTGAATCCGCCCAAGCGAAATCGTCCACCAGCCCTCCGAAACCTTCCTCACCAAGATTATATAGCATTTCAGTTGAAAAATCATAAACATAAAGAACGCTGTTTTCAACCGAAACGTCGAGTATTCCAATATAACGCCCGTCGTATGAAAAAGCGGCCTTTTGAACGGAAAAGAACTCGGGCGCATTTAGCGCTTGAATTCTGTCGTTCGGTTGGCGAATCCAAAGCGTTTCAGATTCGTCATCGCCCAACAACTGCCCGGCGGTTTTGTTTCTCACAAACGCAATACGCCCGTCAGGCGCGGAGCAAAGATATCTGCCGTTTTCCAGCAGCAGAGCCGCGCAAGAGTCTTTGCCGTCCTTTTGAACAACCTTTCGCTTCTCAAGAAATGAAAAATCCGCACCCGCCTCAAACTCGGGGAGAGCGCCTCCCGGCAAACAGACTAAATAAGGCTTCTTACCTATTGAGTATTCTTTTAACACGCTCAATGCGTTTTGCATGTTTGTTTCCGCTTGATCGCGCAGTTCAAACGGCTGTGAAATCATAATTATGTTTGTTAGATCCGCGCACAATACCGGATACAAACCAAGCCCGGCAGGAAAGCGCCCTTCTTGGTGTTCCAAAAAAGCGTCAACCGCATAAAAATATCGTGAGCGCTCGTCCGTATAAACGGGTACTATTCCGATTGATAAGCTTCCTTCTTCCTCTGTAGGTGATGTAAAGTAAGCCTCTTTTTTTAATTGAATATATATTTCTAACGAATTATCTTTTGCAGGCACCACCTTAAAGATTGACGCAATGTAATCCGGATATCCGTTGTTTGTTATTTCATAATCCCAAAAATCAATACCCTCAAACTTAATTTTAATACGCCAAGGATTGTCCAATATTGATATCTCGTACTTTGGAGTCTGCGTTAGTTTTTTTTCCGCATAGCCGTTAATTCTGCTCCCTGTTAAAAAAGAAAATTTAATAACAGTTTCAGATTGATTTTGCGTAATGCTTATGTCTTTCAAGTTTATATGCTCGGCGTTCGTATCCGTTCCTCCCGCCGCGTTTTGTTCAAAATTATTTTCGGTTTTCCCCGGCGCGCAGCCGGAAATAACCGCAGAACATAATATCACACAAAAAAGTATTTTTAATAATTTCATTAAACCCTCATTGTTTGCCCGTAAGCTGCGCCGAAAAGAATGCCGCCTTTTGTTTGATTTCATCAATATCGCCGAATTTAATTTCGCCATTTTCGTATATTATCCGCCCGTTTACCATTGTCATTCTTACATCCGCATCGCTGCCGCTGTAAACCAAATGGTTAAGCAAATTAGTCTTGGGGCAGTAACGCGTTCCGTCAGTGTCAATAATTATTATATCCGCCTGTTTGCCCGCCTCTAAACTGCCAGTTATTCCGCTTAACCCCAAGGCCTTAGCGCCGTTTATAGTGGCTATTCTTACCGCTTGTTGGGCAGGTATAAGCGTAGGGTCAAGCATCACGCCTTTTTGCAGCAAAGCTATAAGAGTTAATTCTTCCATCATTGAAAGGTTGTTATTGCTTGCGGCGCCGTCAGTTGCGCAGCTAACGTTAACACCTGTGTTTATCATCTTTGAGACGCGCGCAACCCCGCTTCCCAGCTTAAGGTTGCTGCCCGGGCAGGAAAGTACGCTAACGCCGTTTTGCGCCATTGTTGATATATCCTGATCGCTTACCCAAACGCAGTGAGCCGCCATAACGGGCAGCTCTAAAACCCCTATTTCTTCTAAAAGCGCAATAGGTGTTTTGCCGTGCCTTTCAATGCATTGTTCATGCTCTAAACAGGTTTCGGATATGTGCATGTGAATGCGCGCATTAAGCCTGTGCGCCGCGTCCCGTACCTTTTCCATCAGCTTGATGCCCACAGTATATTCGGCGTGGGGCCCTAACGCCGCGCTTACAAGAGGGTACCCGGATACAAATCCAAAAAACTCTTCCGCGGCTTGTAATCGTTTTTCGCCCTGACCGTCGGTATTAATAATCCCGGTGGCTATTAAAGCGCGCATTCCCGAATCGTGCGCCGCTTTGGCAATCTGTTGCGTAAAACCGTACATATCCGAAAAACATGTAACCCCGCCCGCGGCCATCTCCGCAATCGCAAGCATACTGCCCCAATAAGCGGCGGCTTCGTCAAGCTTTTCTTCAGCCGGCCATATGCTTTTTTCAAGCCATTCCATAAGCGGCATGTCGTCGGCATATCCGCGCAGAAGGCTCATAGGGACATGCGTGTGCGTGTTGATAAACCCGGGCATTATTATGCCGCCCTTCGCGTCAATTACACGTTCCACATGCATGTCGGGCGCATACTTATGCGGCCCCACATATGATATCGCCCCGTCCTGCGTAATGACGCAACCGTTCATGCATCTGTCCTGCGAATCTGCGGTAATTAAATACCCGTTCTCAATTTTTATACTCATAGCTTCTCACCGTACATGTAAGTTAACTGCTTGCCGGACAGCTTGTCTATTTCTATTCCTTTTGCCGCAAGCGCCATTTGGGCAACCCTTTCGTCTATATGCCCGGGCACTCTGATAACCTTTGCCGGCAGTTTGTTTTTAATCAAGTATTCTAACGAAAGCGATTGTATGGCGAAGCTTAAATCCATTATCTCTATCGGATGGCCATCTCCCGCCGCCAAATTTACAAGCCGCCCTTCCGCCAAAACGTATATCGTCTTTTTGCCAACTTTATATGCAGTTATATTTTTACGCACTTGATAGTTATCTTCGGATAGCGCTTTAAGGGCCGGCAAATCCAGCTCAACGTTAAAATGTCCGGCATTGCACAAAATCGCACCGTCTTTCATTTTTGTGTAATGCTCAAGAGTAATCACATTGTTGCAACCTGTCGCAGTTATAAAAATATCGCCTTTAGCGCAGGCTTGCGCCATGGGCATAACCCCGTACCCGTCCATTGCCGCCTCCATTGCGCGCAAATGGTTTACTTCCGTTACTATAACGCGCGCGCCCAAACCCTTAGCGCGCATGGCAATGCCCTTACCGCACCACCCGTAGCCCGCCACCACAACGCATTTGCCGGCAATAACAAGGTTAGTAGTGCGCATTATTCCGTCTAACACCGATTGTCCCGTCCCGTACCTGTTGTCAAACAGGTGTTTGCAGTACGCATCGTTAACCGCAATTACAGTGTATTTTAAACTGCCTGCCAACTCTCTTGCGCGAAACCTTAAAAGCCCGGTGGTCGTCTCCTCGCATGCGCCTAAAACATTTGCCGCTTTATCTTTATCGCGAGTGTGCAACGCTTCGGAAAGATCGGCGCCGTCGTCTATCACCGCATTCGGACCGAAAGAAAGAGCCATTGAAATATGTCTCTCATATTCTTTCGCGGTTGCGCCATGCCATGCAAATACCTCTATGCCGCCTTTGGAAAGCGCGGCGGCAACGTCGTCTTGCGTGGATAAAGGGTTAGAGCCCGTAACGGCCATTATTGCGCCCCCTGCGGCTAACACTCGGCAAAGATACGCTGTTTTTGCTTCAAGGTGAATAGAAAGCGAAACCTTAATGTTGGCAAACGGCTTGTTGAGTGAAAATTCTTTTTCTAAACGGCGCAGCAAAGGCATGTGCGCTTTTGCCCATTCTATTTTTTGCTCGCCGGACGGCGCTAATTTTTCGTCTCTAATTTCGCTCACTAATTAATTCCTTAATTTTAGCTGTAAGATACGCTTTAAAATCTTTGTTCAAATCTTCCCGCATAAGCGCAATCTCAACCGTTGCCTTTAAAAACCCCAGTTTATCCCCCACGTCATACCGTTTGCCCGAAAACTCAAACGCGAACATTCCTGCACCTTTATTTAAAGTGCGCAGCGCATCGGTCAATTGAATTTCACCATTCTTGCCCGGTTCTTGGTTTTCGAGTATATCAAAAATATCGGGAGTTATTATGTAGCGCCCGAGTATCGCAAGGTTTGAAGGCGCAGTGTCAACGTTCGGCTTCTCGACAAGGTCGGCAACTCTGTGAAGCGCTGCGGCTTGCGTTTTAGAGCCGGGCGCAACAATACCGTATTTATCAACTTCCGAGCGCTCAACCGGCGCAACTCCCACTACCGGCTTTCCGTATTGCTCGTACACCCTGTTGAGTTGGCCTATTGCCGGCTCGTCCGATATTACGACATCATCCCCTAAGAGCACCGCGAACGGCTCGTTGCCCACAAAAGCTTTTGCGCAATATATAGCATGCCCGAGCCCTTTAGCTTCTTTTTGCCGGACATAATAAACATTGACCAGATGGGATATGTCTTCCACCATATTAAGCAAAGAGGTATCGCCTTTTCTTTTAAGCTCCGCCTCTAACTCGTAGGATTTGTCAAAGTGATCTTCTATATTGCGTTTTCCGCGGCCTGTTATAATCAAAATGCTTTCTATTCCTGCGTTTATTGCTTCTTCCACTATATATTGTATGGTTGGCTTATCCACCAGCGGGAGCATCTCTTTAGGCTGCGCTTTTGTCGCGGGAAGAAATCTTGTCCCCAAACCCGCCGCAGGTATAACCGCTTTTTTTATTTTCATCCGTATCCTCCGCATTAATAAACTTGATTATACTATGCGCACCATTTATGTTGGTTACAATTCTATTAAAACTGTTAAATTTTTAAACGGCAAATGCGCAAAAAAACTTTTCAGCCGGGAGGCCAGCTCATCGCCCTTCCGCCTAACAAATGAAAGTGCAGATGATCAACCGTTTGCCCCCCCGCTTTTCCCGTATTAACCACAACCCTAAACCCGGCTTTTAACCCAAGGGTTTGAGCTATCTTTTTTATAACCTGCATAATGTGCGCGGTTATTTCAAAATCCTCAACCTTTGAGAGCGATTCAATATGCCGTTTTGGTATAATTAAAACATGGACCGGCGCCTTAGGGTCAATGTCTGAAAAAGCAAGCGTTTGCTCGTCCTCGTACACCTTTTCGGCCGGAATTAAACCGGAAGCAATTTTGCAAAATATACAATCTTTCATATTCTCCTCCTTATTCGCCAAAACGTTTTGTAAAGTTAAATGAAAATTGAGACCCTGTAAGCCTTTCTGATACAA
>CAYTUG010000033.1:0-10489 GCA_964441275.1 uncultured Christensenellaceae bacterium
TTGTAAAATGAATTGCCCAAAATAAAAAGAAAATGACCCATCAAGGTCACAAACCGGATACACTTGAGTTACGAAACAACAAAGCAACCGAGGTGAGATGATGGGTCAAAAACAGCATACCAAAAGTACGGGGAAATGGAAACAGTTAAGTGAGAAAGAACGGTATCAAATAGAAATATTGTTGAAAGAGAAACGCACGGTCAAAGAAATAGGAGACCGACTGGGCAGAGACCGGCGAACAATAGAACGGGAAATTGCTCGCGGGAGCGTGGTGCAGCGGGATAGCGAGTGGCGTGAAAGGATGTGCTGCTGTGCCGACGTAGGGCAACGTATATGCGAAGGAAATGCGGCCAATAAAGGGACGGCCGTTGAAGATAGGCCATGATCATAGACTCGCAGCACATATAGAGAAAAAGATAGGCGAAGAGCAATATGCGCCTGACGCGGTGATTGGCGAAATAAGGCGAAAAGGCATAAGGTTTGAAACCGATATATGTACGAAAACGGTCTACAACTATATCGACAAAGGAATATCCCTAAACATAAGCAACAAGGATTTACCGGTAAAAAGGAACGGGAAAAGGCGAAAATACAGGCAAGTGCGCAAGGTTGCGCTCAACAACCTGAAAGGCCGCAGCATAGAGGAACGGCCCAAAAGCGTGGATACGAGGGAAGATACGGGGCATTGGGAGATGGACTGCGTTGTAGGTAAAGGCAAGGCCTGCCTGCTGGTCATGACGGAGAGAACGAGCCGGAAGGAACTGATATTTAAGCTGAAAGCCAAGAAACAAGAGTACGTAATAGCCGTGTTGGATCAGTTGGAACAGCGGTATAAAGGACGATTCGGCGATATATTCAGAAGTATTACTATGGACAATGGTTGTGAATTTCTGAATCAAGAGGGCCTCGAAGCTTCCTGCCTTAAGTTTGGGATAAAGCGAACAGTATGCTACTATGCGCACCCTTACAGTGCATGGGAGCGAGGGAGCAACAAGGCAGCCAACAAGCTGATCCGGCGATTTGTTCCCAAGGGAACAAATATAGACAAACTTACAAAGGCAGATATCAAACGTATTGAGCACTGGATGAACAACTATCCCAGGAGGATGTTCGGATATAGAACAGCCAATGAGGTTTTCGCAACTTGAAACGCTACTGGATTTTTATGGTGGGCAATTAAACTTGCAATTTAGAATTAAGATTTGCGACATAATTTTTCTCTTTACGTTTCCGCAACAAAGGGTATATAATATCATAAAGCTATTTTGTGATTTTAATAGAATCGGTAAAGATTTAGCTTGTTAAGCAGACTCGAATTGTTAGGGGCAGGGTATGGAAAAGCCTGAAGGGCAAACAAAAAACGATTTAATACTAATCAACATTGTTGAAGCGCTTGTAAGGGACAAAACGGCAAAGCTTATAAAAACAATAGATATGTGCCAATGCGAAACATGTTATCTTAATGCATGTGCAATTGTGCTCAATAAACTTGACCCGCTTTATGTCACCACCAACAAGGGCGCACTGCTCTCAAGAATATCTACCATAAACTATACTTACCAGACAGACTTAACCGTAGAGATTTTAAAAGCGCTTATGATTGTAAAAGAATCACCCCGGCACTAATCGCTATTTCTTAGAGCGGAGGCTCTTTTTTTAACGTTTAAAACTTTTTATCTCTTGGGCAGTTGAGTAATAACATGTGCAAACAATTAAAACTGTGGTATTATAGTGCCGCTAAAATACGGGAGATACTATGAACAACGATACTATTTATGCGCCCGCCACGCCAAGCGGCGGCGCAATTGCAGTTATAAGAATTTCGGGCGATAATGCGCATAGCGTGCTTAACGCCGTTTTCAAAAGTGCCAAGAGAATCAAACACGCTGCTATAACGCATGGGTTTATTTTTAAAGGAGCCAAGAAAATAGACGAGGTAATGGCTGTTAAGTTTGATGCTCCTTTAAGTTATACAGGCGAGAACATGGCGGAAATTTATTGCCACGGCGGGCATGTAAACATTTCACGAGTGATGTCGGCCCTTGGCGAACAAGGAGCGCGGTTAGCGTTGCCCGGCGAGTTTACAAAGCGTGCGTTCGAGGCTGGCAAGATGGATTTGTCCGCCGCAAATGCGGTTATGGAGCTTATCAGCGCCAATTCGGCGGCCGCGGCGGATGCCGCAATGAAACAGCTGTCGGGGGCGCTTTTTGAAAAAATTGCGCAGATACAAAAGCTGTTAACAGACGCTCTTTCGATAATAGAGGCAGGTATAGAATATCCGGAAGAGGATTTAGAAGCCGATGTTCAAAGGGATGCGATGCCTTTGATGGTAAAAGCGCGGGATAACTGCTTATGCTTGGCTCAAACGTTTGAATCCGGGCGTTTGTTAAAAACGGGAATTGTTGCGGCAATAGTCGGGCGCACCAATGTCGGGAAGTCTTCGCTGTTCAACATGCTCTTAGGTTACGACAGGGCAATAGTAACCGCATCGCCCGGCACCACACGCGACGCGTTAGCGGATGAAACCTCGTATTCCGGCGTGCAGCTAAAGCTGATAGATACCGCCGGATATCGAAACGCGCAGGATGAAGCCGAGCGTATAGGCATAAAGCGGGCAATGGATGCGGCAAAGGGGGCGGATATAACATTGCTCGTTATAGACAGATCGGAAGGCGTAACGCAACAGGACATGCAAATATTCTCTTCTCTTAGCGGCGATATAGTTATAGCTCTTAATAAATGTGATCTGCCGCCCGCTATTACCGCGCGGCAGTGCGAAGATAATTTTAACCGAGAGGTCATAGAGGTTTGCGCTTTAGACGGACAAGGAAGGGACAAGCTGCTCGGACGAATTAAACCAAAGGTTATTGTTGATGAAAAAGAAGTAACCGTAACTAGCGAACGTCATAAAGATTGCCTTTCTGCGGCGGCGCAAAGCCTTACCGCGGCAATAGAAGCGTTTGATACCGCCGATCTTGATTGCGTTACCATAGATATTAAAGAGGCTTGGGACAGGTTGGGCGAAATAACGGGGCAAACCGCTACCGAAGAGATAATCAGCAACATTTTTGATACATTTTGTTTGGGGAAATAAATATGGCATATGAGGCGGGGAACTTTGATGTAATAGTAGTCGGCGCGGGGCATGCAGGTTGCGAAGCGGCTTTGGCGACTGCGCGGCTTGGGCAAAAAACTTTGTTGTTAACCATCAATCTTGACAGCATCGCATTAATGGCGTGCAACCCGTCGATTGGCGGCTCGAGCAAAGGCCATCTTGTCAGGGAAATCGACGCGCTCGGAGGCCAAATGGGGCTATGTGCCGATGCGGCATACATGCAAATTAGAATGCTCGGCACAAGCAAAGGCGCGGCAGTGCAATCTTTGCGCTCACAACAAGATAAAAAACTCTATCAACAGCAGATGAAATGGACGCTTGAAAACACGGACAACCTTTTTTTAACAAGCGCGGAGGTTACCCGAATAAACGAAACAAACGCCTGCGTTTGCTCTGTTGAGACAAACCTTGGGGCGGTTTATTCGGCTAAAGCCATTATTTTATGCACCGGCGTATATCTAAAGAGCCGCATTATAATAGGAAAAAGCGCCGTATCCGCCGGGCCTTCGGGTTTAGCGCCCGCCGATACGCTCGATTTAACGCAGCTTGGGCTTGCGCTGCAGCGTTTTAAAACCGGTACGCCCGCCAGGGTTGACGCAAGAAGCGTTGATTTTTCCAAAACAATTGTGCAGCCCGGAGACAAAAACCCTCAATATTTTTCGTTTCTTACACAGGGCAAACCCCGCAAGCAATGGCCGTGCTATCTGACATACACCACAGAAAAAACTCACGACATAATTAGGAAAAACATTCACTTAAGCCCTCTTTACAGCGGAGCGATAGAAGGCACGGGGGCGCGTTATTGCCCGTCTGTAGAAGACAAAGTCGTTAAGTTTCCCGATAAAGACAGGCACCAGGTATTTATTGAGCCCGAAGGTATATTCACTAATGAAGTATATGTGCAGGGAATGAGCAGTTCAATGCCCGAGGACGTGCAAAAACAAATGTATCGTACTGTGCCAGGGCTCGAAAATGTTGTTTTTATGCGCACTGCGTATGCTATAGAATATGATTGCATCGACCCTTTGCAGCTAAAAAACTCCCTTGAGCTTAAAAAAATCGCAGGGTTGTTTTGCGCCGGGCAGATTAACGGAACCTCGGGCTATGAAGAAGCGGCGGCTCAAGGCATAGTTGCCGGAATAAATGCGGTTCAATATATAAAGGGGGAAGAGCCTCTGGTGCTTTTCCGAAACGAAGCTTACGCAGGAGTGCTGATTGACGATCTGGTAACCAAAGGCACAAGCGAACCGTACAGGATGATGACCGCAAGGGCAGAATACAGGCTGCTTTTGCGTCAAGACAATGCAGATGCCCGACTGACGCAAAAGGGAAGGCAATTTGGGCTTGTTTCCGACCAAAGGTACGATGCCTATATGAAAAAACAAGAGTCCATATCGGCCGAAGTTAGCAGGCTTGAGCAAACGACGGTAGATTATAAAAAAACAAACGAAATATTAAGCCAAAAAGGCCTGCCTTTGCTTAAGGGGGGCGTGAAAGCCTCTGCTTTGCTTTTGCACCAGGGTATAAGGTATCGGGATTTAGAACAAATCTGCGGTACAAACTTGGAGGGTGACGCCGCATTAAGCGCCGAGACCCAGATACGCTACGCCGGTTATATAGAAAAACAGCAAAGACAGGTGGCTCGCTTTTCATCGTTAGAAAAAAAGAAGATGCCGGACAAAATAGATTATAAGTCAATAAAAGGGCTGCGGATTGAAGCGGCCGGCAAGCTTAGCGTAGTAAAACCGGCAACGCTTGGGCAAGCCATGCGTATTTCAGGTGTCTCGCCCGCCGACATAAATGTGCTATCCGTTTATCTTGCGGCTAATAAAAGGGCATGAGGGCTATCAAGCTGAACACATTGCCTGCTATTGCACCGCTCTTTCAATATTGATAGAATGTAACGTATGTATAATCAAATACGCCAAAAACTCGTTGAGTTGGGTGTCAAATATAATACAAAGCTTGGCATAGCCGTTAGCGGCGGCGTTGATTCTATGGTATTGCTGCATTGTCTTAACAAAATGCGCAAAAACATGGGGCTGGATTTAGTCGCTTTTCATTTGGAACATGGAATAAGAGGTAACCGCTCTAAGGACGATATGACATTTGTGCAAAACGAGTGTGAAAAGTTAGAAATAGCCTGCATAACCAAAAGCGTGGACGTACCCGCGTTATCGAAGAACAAAGCACTTTCAATAGAAACAGCTGCCCGCATAGCGCGGTATGAATTTTTAGATGCCCAAGAAGCCGATTTTATTGCCACTGCGCATCATATGGACGATGTTGCCGAAACCGTAATAATGAACATTGCGCGCGGTAGCGGCCTTGCGGGGCTATGCGGAATACCCGAAAAAAGAGGAAAGTATATCCGCCCAATGCTCAGCATATCCCAAACAGATATAGAAGAATATGCGGCAGCAAAAGGCGTAAGTTTTGTGAAAGATGAGACAAACGATGATATCTCGTACACGCGAAACCTTATTCGGCTGCGCATTATGCCATTGCTTAAAAAGGTCAATCAAAAAGCTGCACAACATATTGCGAACACTTCGTCAATACTAGCAAATGATGAGTATGCGCTCGATTGTTTTACGCTGCAGGCGGGGGGAATTAATAAGGAATTAAAAGGCGCAAGCGTTAGCCTTGATGTTTTTTTATCTCAGTTGCCTGCAATACAGATAAGAATGTTGCGCAGCGTGTTTTCAAGCTACTTTAAGCTGTATGATATAAGCAGCGTTCATCTAAATGCAATTGCAGATCTTGCAAGGCATGGACAAAATGGCAAAAGGCTCGATATCGGCAACGGAATTATAGCGGCTAAGGCATACGATAGGATTTTGTTCACCAAAACGCCAACACCGAAAGATGCCATATTAAATTTTCGCGGCGCAGGCGAATACGCTTTTTATAATATTAATATAAGCTGTACCGAATACAAGGGCAATCCCGTATATGCGCCAAACGTTGAATATTTTAACGCAAACGCAGTTTCAGGTTCTTGCTTTCGCTTTAGAAAACCGGGGGATTTTATAAGACCGCTTGGCATGCAAGGAAAAAAGAGGTTAAGCGATTACCTGTCCGACAGAAAAGTTGCGCTGCACGAGCGTGATTCGCTTGTTCTTTTGGCCAAGTGCGAAGAGGTTTTTTGGGTTGTGGGAGTCGGGGTATCTGATACATCAAAGGCTAAAAATAATTTGTTATTATACAAAATGGCATTGGGGGAGGACGCAAATGCATAATGACGTTAAACGGGTGCTGTACACTGAGGAACAGATAAAAAAAAGAGTGGCACAGCTTGCGCAGAAAATAAGAAATGATTTTGCCGGAACAGAGCTTCTTACCGTTGGGGTTTTAAGAGGCGCCGTCATGTTTTACGCCGATTTGGTACGAGAGCTTAATATTCCTTTGCATATGAACTTTATGGCTTTATCGAGCTACGGCGATTCTTCAACCACTTCGGGGGCAGTGCGGATTCAATACGATTTGGAAGAAGACATAAGCGGAAGAAACGTATTGATTATTGAAGACATTATAGATTCAGGGCTTACTCTTTCGTATCTTACAAAAACGCTGGGCTCAAGAAACCCGGCTAAGCTAAAAACATGCTGCCTTTTCGATAAGCCGGACAGAAGGCAGGTTGCGTTTAACCCTGATTACGTCGGATTTGTGGTTCCCGATGTTTTTATTGTAGGCTATGGGCTTGATTATGCGGAAAGATATAGAAACCTAAAGTATATAGGAGAATTAAGATCAGAAATTTATAATAAATAAAAGCCCCTAATGAACAAGCATAAACATCAGCAAGGTCTTTCCGCATTTTGGTTCGCTCTAAGCGCAAATCCAAGCTGCGTTTTGCATAATCGGTTATTATGCCATAAAATAGCAGGTAAACGCGAACGCTTTCTAATAAAATAACGCTTGTAATAGCCCCCTGCATGAATTATAATATCAACCGCAGTAAGTATCGCAATTTATTTTATACGTCAACCACTCGCTGTTGTAGCTCAGGAGGTAGAGCACTTCCTTGGTAAGGAAGAGGCCCCGGGTTCGAGTCCCGGCAACAGCTCCAAGCATAATGGCTCGAAAAGCCCTATTTAAAGGGGTTTCTGAGCTTTCTTTCTTTGTTCGGTATTTTAGTCATACTTATCAATCGTACCGGATTGTACCGATTCGTTTTATCGGGTTTTAGCCGGTTTGTCGGTTTTTTTATCGGTTTTGCATTGCGGACAGGGTCATTAATTCGGCAACCTCCCGTCTTTTTTCAAGAGACGGATGCACATAATTGTTGTAAGTTGTCTCTACTCTTCTGTGGCCAAGGATTTCTGAAACGGTTTTCACCTCGGCGTTGCGTTCAATTGCAATCGTCGCAAAGGTGTGCCGTGTTATGTTTGCGGTTATCCTCTTTATGCCAGCATTTTTGCAAATGGTCTCAAGCGCTCGATTATAGTTTCGAGGATTTAAGTATGTCCCTTTTAAAGAACAAAACACAATGCCATTATCTTTAAAGCCTTGTGCAAATCTTTTCTTCTTAAGCGCCTTGAGTAACCGCACGTTATCTTGGCTGAGAGGAATGGTCCTGTAACCGCAATCCGTCTTTGTTGCATGCTGTGCTTTAAGAATTTCTTTACCCCGCTCGTCTTTGCAGCGTATAAGCGTTTTACTGACTTTAACTTCGGCTCTTATCAAGTCAACGTCTTGCCATTCAAGAACAAGTAATTCTCCGGGTCTCATGCCTGTACCAAGCCCTATTACTATTGCCTCGTAAATATGATATTTGCGCGCTTGAGCTAATAGCTTACCGATATCGCAAACGGCAATGCTTTCAATTTGCGGTTTCTCAAGCTTAGGCAGTTTTAGGCCGCTCAATAGATCCTTTAAAATCAGTTCATTGTCTTTTGCAACGTGAAAAGCCATCTTTAGCATACTTTTTATTTTTCTCAACGTAGACGGTGCATATTTTTGAGACAACTCGTTAAATGCTTGCTGCAGCATTAGCGGCGTTAGACTTTTGAGCTGAACATTACCTATTAGCGGTACAATGATCTTGTCGATAACCGTACGATACGTATTGAACGTCTGCTCCCTGATGTGATCACGCATGTATGTGTTCAACCAAACGTTCAGCCATGTCTTGAGTTTTTGCTTTGACGGCTCAAAAAATGTTCCCGCATCAATCTGCGCTTTAAGTTTTACGAGCTGCGTTTGGACTTCCGTTTTACGTTTACAAGTTACATGTTTATATATTGGCTTTCCATTGTATTTTGTTCCTACTTTTATCCTTCCTTCGTAGACCTTACGGTCTTCTTGATAATAGATTGTACCAGTGCCTTTATTCCTTTTTGACATACAGTGTCACTCCTTTTTTATTTCAGGAGCCATTTCATCAACTCGTCTTTTCTAACACGAAATTGACCCGCGATCTCAATCTTCGGAAAATCTGCGCTATTGAACACTTGATACGCGCTGTTTCGTCCGATTTGAAGCAATCGCGAAACCTCATTTACAGTCAAGAATAAAGGCATTTCGTCAAAACTCTTTATGCAATTGTCAAGGTTCTTTGAATTCATTTTATCACATACCTTTTCATTGTCCAATGTGTTCATAATTTGCTTATGATCTTTTATGATTAATATCCGGTTATCGTAACAATAACTTTTTTGGGCTTCGTAAACGGCAATTGGCTATTGCCCCATAGGAATCTCACCTCCCCCTCAGCGAGCGGGACGCACTCTGGAACCTAATCTCGACTATGCGTAAGTATCATTATCTCTTCATGTGGGTTATGGCCAAGAGCCCGCCGCGGCTCTTCAGTGCTTTGGCATTGATCGCTCGCGCTTTCGCGGTCGTGGCGTACCTGCACTTGGCTTTCCCTCATCAGACACATAAAGAAACGTATCCACGATGCCCTTGATATGAAGTTTCCAAAGATCAAAGGGGGTTATTTTTGCTCATTTTATTTCCCATTGCGACTTTTTCGCCCGTTAATCAAAGCTGCAAAAAAATCCCCCTATATACAAGGCATCAAGAAGGCGCCAAATGCAACCTACATCAATAAAAAGTTAGTATTTTTTTTATTCGTGCAATCCTGTTTGATATTGCTTGCCTTGACACGCCGAAAATGACCGCAATCTGTTTGTGCGTATACCCTTCAATAAAATATGTCAGAACGTCTAGTTGTCCTTTTGATAAATGCTTTAGCCTTTCATAAAGGTGCTTATTTTCAATGTATTCAATCCATTGTGGGCAAGACATCTCGAAGTAAATATCTGATATTGCCAGCGCCTTGCATTTTGAAAGGTATTTTTCTTCGCTGCCCTCGTTCACATCAGAAAGAAAACATGATTGTAGAGGTTGAGTATGAGTCCTGTATCTGCGTCGGCTATTAAATTCTTTAAGATCAATTTTACGCACTTCGCTAATTGCTTTATCACTCATTCCTGCATCCTTATACTGTTTTTTAAGTAAAGCCCATTCTTCATCAAACTTCCGCTTTTCTATGTAATAATTGAACATTTTTGTAACCTCCGATTTTTATTGATTTGCGCTTTCAAAATCGAAGTCAGGGATATCTCGCTACGGCTTCAAGCCACGTAGAAATTTTCATAAAACCCTTTCCGCCTTTGAAGCGAAGAAGGGTCTTATAACTTAATCCGGCGAAAAAATACGCCTGACATGAATAGCTTCAAAAGCTAAACTTGTCGGCGCGTAATCTCGCTCCTACGGGATTATCAATACCCGCGTTTCCGGAATGCTGGCTCGTACAAAATCCTTATATGTAGTTTTTTTATTTATATCATTCCATTACACCAACAAAGACACGGCAGGAAGGACATCGCGTTTCTTCCCTGTATAAGTTAACACGTTCTTCATCGCGTATCTCAATAATTGGTTGTGTTCTTGTGTCGCGCCGTACTATCATCAATTTGCGCTTACAGGCAGGGCAACAGACAGAATGTCTATATGAGCTTTTGATTGCGTTTTTGCTCATGAAGAACCTCCAGTCATATATTTATCTAAAATATACCACAAACGGACAAACAATAGCGGAACGCCTGTTCGCTATGCTAATAATACATATGAGGAGTTCAAATTTTTGAATAGATAAATTAATTGCACAAATTGACTCTGATAATTGACACTCATTATTCTATAAGTTTGTTAAACATATTGGATAGTAAGGTTGTCCTAAGCCGCTTCTGACCCTCTCTGTGATCGCGCTCAACTTCTCCGTTGCGCATTGGTGTATAAGGACGTATCAGTGCCTGATGTCAAACCACATGGCTTTGCGCTCAAAGAGAGTGGGCAGTTCGTGTTTGGAAGACGAGAAACAGTTGGTAAACTCAAAGCCGTTGCTGGTCTGCACGCATTCTA
>CAYTUG010000034.1:0-9530 GCA_964441275.1 uncultured Christensenellaceae bacterium
CATTGTATCAGAAAGGCTTACAGGGTCTCAATTTTCATTTAACTTTACAAAACGGTGCATTGCGAAAGGAGGTAACCATGGCAAAACGCTCCATTGATTACACGCTGCTTATTTTAACGTTCATATTGGTGCTTTTTGGTGTTATTATGGTGTTCTCCGCCAGCTATTACTATGCTGAAAACAATCCTTACGCGGGTAATGACGCTTTTTATTATTTCTGGACGCAATTAAGCGGGGCTGCGATAGGCATAGTTATATTAATATTTGCAATATTTTTTGACTACAACCGGTATAAAAAACTGCGCTATATAATTTTAGCCATTGGGTTTTTGCTTATGGTGCTTGTTTTCGTGCCCGGCATAGGAATAATCCGCAACGGTTCAAGACGCTGGGTTAATTTGCGCATCATAGACATACAATCAATCGAAGTATTAAAGTTTGCTATCATAATTTTTATGGCGGGCAGCATAGCCAACAACCAAAACAGGATGCACACGTTCAGATACGGAATGACGCCGTATTTAATATTGCTTCTTGCCGCCGCCGTGTTGTTATATTTTCAGCCGAATTTTAGCGCCGTGATTACCTTGGCACTGCTTATGTTTGTTATGATGCTGATAGGGGGCGCTAACCTGTGGCACTTTCTGTTGATGGGCGCAATAGGCATAGGCGCGGGCGCAATTGCCATGATAAGCACCGAATATCGAATGGACAGAATATTCGCATATATGGACCCGTGGAAATACGCATCGGATAAAGGGTATCAGCTTATACAGTCGCTCTACTCAATTGGCTCAGGCGGTTTCTTCGGGTTGGGTTTGGGCAACTCGCGCCAAAAATACCTGTTTCTGCCTTACGGGGAGTCGGACTGCATATTTGCAATAATAGTTGAAGAGCTTGGGTTTCTTGGCGGGCTTCTCGTTATTGCCGCATTTGCTCTTTTAATATGGCGCGGGGTGCGCATCGCGCTGCGGGCGCCCAATATGTTTGGATTGATGCTTGCCTCGGGAATTACGGCGCTTATCGCTATCCAGGTGTTTGTAAACGTAGGGGTGGTAACGGGTTTAGTGCCGCCTACGGGGGTTGTTTTGCCGTTTATCAGCGCGGGGCGAACATCTCTGTTAATGTTTTTGGGCAGCATAGGGATATTGCTTAATATATCGAGGCAAACAAACAAGATTTGAACGCTGATAATCAGTAAAAATCTTTTTGTTTACTGATTTTTTAAATTTAACAATGCGCACAAACGGCGTTTAAATACAGGTAATGTGAAAAGCACAACCCGCCTAATACTGCATATTATAAATATGTAAGAGTAGATATGCGGGGAGGCCGAGATGGCAAAACTAATAATCAACGGCGGCGCAAGCCTTAACGGAGAGGTAGAAGTGCAAGGCGCCAAAAATGTTGCTCTGCCTATTTTTGCCGCGGCATTACTTACGCAGGAACCGGTGATCGTATACAACTGGCCGGCCATTACGGACGTATATAATATGCTCTCGATTTTAGAGCACATTGGAGCATCGGTAGTATTTGAAAAAGACAGGCTTTTGATAGACACAAGACACGCGCAAAGATGGGAAATGCCCGATAAGTTAGCTAAAGAGATACGCTCATCAATATTTATGATGGGCCCTATTATGGCACGTTTTAGGATGGCGAGATTTACTTACCCGGGCGGTTGTGAAATTGGCAGCAGACCGATAGACTTACACTTGCGGGGGCTAAAAAACTTAGGCGTAAACGTAACCGAATCCGGCGGGCACATAATGTGCGAAGGTCGAAGGCTAAAAGGCGGAGACGTGCATCTTGATTACCCGAGCGTGGGCGCAACCGAGAATCTGATGATGGCGGCTTCGTTAGCGCCGGGCAAATCAGTAATACGCAATGCGGCGAGGGAGCCGGAAATAGCAGAGCTGCAAAAAGTGATAAACAATATGGGCGGCTGTATAAAGGGTGCGGGAAGCAGCACAATTTTTGTTGAAGGCAAAAGCAGTTTAGGGGGTTTTACGTATACATGTATGCCTGATAGAATAGTGGCAGGCACATTTATGGTTGCCGCAGTGGTAACGGGCGGCTGCATTACGCTTAAAAAGGTTGTTCCCGAGCATCTTTTTGCAATATCGTCAAAACTGCGGGAAGCAGGCGCAAAGATTGAAACATATGGCGATGCGCTAACTATCACAGGCCAAGGCAGGCCAAAGGAAATGCACCTGATAGAGACATGCCCATACCCGGGGTTTCCAACCGATATGCAGGCGCAGATGTGCACGGTGGCGGCGATTTCAAAAGGCACAAGCATAATAGTCGAAAACGTGTTTGACAACAGATACAAGCATGTAAGCGAGCTGCTCAGAATGGGTGCAAATATTGTGATAAAGAACAATGTTGCGGTTATAAAAGGGGTTGAAAAGCTGCACGGCGCCAAGGTTAAAGCGCTTGATTTGCGAGGGGGCGCTGCATTAGTGTTAGCGGGGCTTTGCGCGGAAGGAAAGACAATTGTAGACAACGCAAAAATAATCGACAGGGGCTACGAAACGCTGGAGTCTGAGCTGACTTTGTTAGGGGCGGACATAACAAGAGAGGAATAGCTATTGGGTAAAAAGGTACTAAAAATTATAACGGCGCTTGTGGTGTTAGGCGCGGCGGCCTTCGCCGTTTTAGAAACTTTGAAAATCAGAGAGATATCCGTAACAGGGTGCTCAACAAAAGATCCGCAAAAAATTGCGGCGGAATCGGGGCTTACGCTTGGGACAAGCATTTTTTTGATAGATAAGCAAAAAGTACATGAAAACCTTGAGCAAGATCCGTTTGTAAAACCGCTGTCCGTGCAGGTTGAGCTGCCCGATAAGGTGGTAATAAATATAGATGAAAGAAAAAGAGCGGCATATATAGAAAAAGAGGGTGCGTTTTTGGTAATCGATAAAGAAGGTTGGCTGCTTGAAGTTATTGCGGCGCCCGAAACGATTGATTATCCTGTTATACTTGGAATGACGCCGGATGCAGCTAATGTGGGTAAAAGGCTGAGCACTTCGGACAGCTTCAAACTTGACGTTTTATCGCGGGTTATTGGCTCGGTAGAAGAGAACGGGTTGGATGCCGTTAGCATAGATGTTTCACTTGCCGCAAGCATAGCTGTAAGTTTGCGAAGCGGAATGAGAATTGAACTTGGGGATGATACTCGGCTTGAACAAAAGATGCAATGGATAAAAGCATCGCTTGCGGCGTTAAAACAAAACGAAATAGAGGAGGGAATACTTGATGTGAGCACTGTAAAATATGCTTATCATCGGGTAAAATGATTTAAAATTATTGTCATTCATTTCAAATCTGTTATTATAGATGTAACGGCATATTGCTTTTACTTGAAATTAAGGGGAAACTCTGCGAGCTATGAGAAACGTAACCGCAGCTATTGAGCTTGGAACGTCTAAGGTGATATGCGCCGTAGGACGAAAACGCTCTGCAGGGCGCTTTGAAGTGCTTGGTTCGGGCGAGGCGAAATATGAGGGCATAAAGAACGGTCAGTGGCTAAACCCCTCAAATGTTGAGGACGCGGTTGCAAAAGCGGTTTTATTTGCGGAAAAAAGGGCGCGGAAAAGGATAAAAGAAGCGTTTGTGGGCGTACCCGGAACTTTTTGCAAAGTGGTGTGCCAGGAAGGCTGCGTGCCGGTGGATACCGGGCAGGTCACTGATATGCACATAAAGATGCTTATGGAAAACGCTGAAAGCGATTATGATCGCAGCCGGTATTGTGTTATAAACAGCACGCCCGTGTACTTTGCTTTAGAGGATGGCAATTATTATATAGACGCCTTAGGAGAAATAACAACGCAGCTTTTCGGTATGGTGTCTATGGTTTTTGCCAAAAACGAATACATAGAGGATATTACTCAAGTTATGAGTTCGTTAAACATTAAGGTGAATGCGTTCGTGCCCGATGTTTTGGCGGAGAGCATGTTCCTTGTGCCTGTTGCCGAACGTGACAGCAGCGCAGTGCTTTTAAATATCGGATATTATGATACAAATGTTACTGTTGTCTATGGCGATGCAATTGTATATAATAAGACGATACACTCAGGCGGAATGCACATAGCCAACGATTTGGCGTTAGTGCTTAACATGTCGACGGACATGGCGGAACAGATAAAAAAGAGGTATTCTTTTGGGCTTGAAAGCTCCGGTGCGAAGCTTTATGATTACGCTAAACAAAAATCGGGCAAGTTAGAGCGGTTTGCGCATTCGTTGGTGTCGGAGATTATCGATGCGCGCGTTGAACATCTTTGCATGCTAATATGCGCCGCTTTAGAGCAAAGCCCGTTGCCCGTAGCAAGAAGGCCGAGGGTGTTTCTTTCGGGCGGAGGGCTGTCAATGATCAAGGGCGCCAAACAAATGCTGCAGAAGCATTTAAAAAGACAAGTTCGCATACCGCGAATCGATGCTCCCCAGCTTTCGATGCCTAACTACTATACAGCTTTGGCGCTTCTCGATTATGTGTTTGACGCGCGAACCCAAACATACGCGGACGCTAATATTGCGGTTGGCGGGCGGTTCATTCAAAGAAGTTTTAACTAGTGTTTTGCATAAAAGGGGGTAATTATGCCACTGGAAATTGATATAGGACAGGATAGTATAGCGAAAATAAAGGTTATTGGTGTGGGCGGCGCAGGCAACAATGCTGTTAATCGTATGATTGACCATGGCATTAACGGCGCCGAATTTTATTCCGTTAACACCGATAAGCAGGCACTGTTGCTGTCCAAGGCAAAAAACAGAATACAAATAGGAGAAAAACTAACCTGCGGATTGGGCGTAGGGGGGGATCCCGATGTTGGAAAACGCGCGGCGGAAGAGAGCATAGAAGAGCTTGATTCAATTATCGAGGGCGCTAACCTTATATATATTGCGGCCGGTTTAGGCGGGGGAACAGGCACGGGTGCCGCGCCCGTAATTGCTGAAATTGCGCGCCAGAAAAACATTCTTACAGTAGCTGTGGTCACTATGCCTTTTATGTTTGAAGGAGGGCAGCGGCTTACGCGTGCAAGGGAAGGGCACGAGATATTGGAATCTTCTGTGGACAGCATAATAACCATACCCAACGATAAGCTGCTTCAGGTTATAGGCAAAGGCACTTCTATGCTCGAGGCGTTTAGGGTTGCGGACGATGTGTTGCGGCAGGGCATTCAGGGCATAACCGATCTTATAGTTAAGCCCGCGTTGGTAAACCTTGACTTTGCGGATGTAAGAACCGTATTGATGGAACGCGGCGTGGCGCACATGGGAATAGGCGTAGGGTATGGCGACAACAAAACTATGGACGCCGCCAAACAGGCTATTCAAAGCCCTCTGTTAGAAACAAGCATAGAGGGCGCAAGGGGAATACTCTACAATGTCACGGGAGATCCCACTATGAGCTTGCTCGAAATTGAAGAAGCGGCAAACCTTATACGCCAGGCTGCAGACCCTAACGCAAACATATTCTTCGGCGCCGATACCGACGATAACCTTGAAGACGAAGTGCGGATAACGGTTATAGCAACCGGGTTTGACGGGGATAGGCCCCGGATTGAAACGGCGGTAAAAGAGGAGATAAAGTTTGACAGAATGCCCGAAGAAGATGATGATTTTGTACCCGTTATGCCTGAAAAACAAAGGCACTTAGGTTTTGCGGATTTGAACAGCGAGCTTGACATACCTCCGTTTTTGCGGCGCAAACGGATAAAAAAGGATTAACCCGGTAGAGAGCCAAACCCTCCGCATGTCGGTGGGTTTTTTATTTTTGGGCTTTAGCCTGTTGAGCATGAAGCGAGTTTCTCGGATGTAGGTTGTACAATGATATGTAACAGTGGAGTATAAAAAATAAGCAAGGATTCCTCCAATCTGATAAAGTTGTAATTGCAAAAAAGCAACAGTCAGAAAGGAAGGAATCCTCGCATGAAAACTATACGGCAGAAAGCGTTCTTTCGTCAACGGGTAATAAGGGAAATAGAGAAAGGCAGAGCAGTAGCGGCAACGGCAATACGTTATCAGATATGCCGGACCAGCATCTATCGCTGGCTGAAACGATATGACGGAACGGTCGAATCGTTGTATGAAAGGAGCCATCGGCCAAAGTACCATCCAAACCAGCATACAGCTGAGGAACTGCGGTTGATCAAGCGAGTGTGGAGCCATAACAAAGGCTTAGATCTTGTATGTCTGCACATGGCAGATAAGCATAGATATGCAAGGAGCGCCAGTTCGCTCAACAGGATGATGAGAAAACTTGGGATCGGGAGGAAGAAACAGCGGAAGAAAAGGCATGTACCAAAGCCGTATGAAACGCCCCAAGTGACCGGAGAATGTATCCAAATAGACGTGAAGTACGTGCCAAGGAACTGCCTGGTAGGAGGTATGCCACAGTTGTATCAGTACACAGCAGTAGACGAATGCACGCGAATAAGATGCAGAATGATCTTTGAGGAATTAAGTAACTGGAATTCAGTAAAGTTTTTACATCATGTCAGAAAGAAGTTCCCGTTTGATATCCAATGTGTGCAAACGGATAATGGCACCGAGTTTACAAATGCGTTCTCCAATTCCCCAACTCTTACGGCATTTGAGCAGTATTTGAAAAAGGAGAAGATACAGCATAAAAGAATACGCGTGGCAACGCCAAGACATAACGGCAAGGTAGAGCGCGTACACCGGATGGACAGCGAAAGATTTTATGCAACCAGAACATTCTATTCGGTGAAAGATGCAAACGAGCAGCTGCAGCGCTACCAGAGATGGGATAACAACTTCCCGTTACTGGTTTTAGGGCGAAAATTACCCCTCCAGTACTATGAGGGAGAACTTTGCCGAAAGTGTAACAGATCATTTGACAACGTAGAATGAAGCTTGAACCCGCCTTGACTGCCTATCCAATCTGAGCTAAAATGGGTTCAAGCAATCAATGAGCTATTTATGAAACTAGTTCCCCTAATATTACTAAAAATATATCTTTTGAAGTATACGTTGTAAAAAACTTCGCGCAAAAAATGATATATCTATTTAATAACTTATGGAGGTAATTATTATGTATTCGAATGTTGGCAAAAAGATAATGGTAATCGCACAAGTAATTGGGTGGTTGTCACTGACGGCAGGGTTTATTCTTTGGGTAGTTTTTCTTTCTGATGGCTATTCCGGTACCAGCCTTACAGGTTGGCTTAGCTTATTGGGCGGGGTAATAGTTTTTTTATCCAGCTGGTTTTTATATGGGTTTGGTCAGCTTGTGGACGATGTCCGTGCAATCCGCAGCACGCCAAAAGATGCGAATAAACAAGTGATCTCTGATGAGCTGCCGGATCTTTGAGGGGGTTATATAAATGAGCGAAAGATACACAAGATTATTCAGTTTACCTGAAAACCTGTATGCGGAAGGCGCGCCTGTCGTTATAGCAGCTGGCGCACTTTTAAAAGACAATCAGACGGGCAAAATATTAGCACAGTTAAAGTTTAAGAACATATCCGTCAAAACTATAAAAGCTATTAAAGTAAACATTAAGGCGTATGACATTTCCGGGGGAGAATTACAAGGAACCGAGTATCAGTATCTTGATTTGTCAGCTGCCCGCAATGCAGAGTTTGGGTATAAGAAAGCAATATCTCTGCCTGATGAAACTATTAGAGCCTTTTCCTGCGAATGTAAAAACGTCGTTTTTGCTGACGGAACGATGTGGGAGGCTGCGGTCGCAGAACACAAACCGCTTGCCGTGCCGGAACCTCTTTACAACAAGCTTGGAGAACTAACAGCGCAATATAAAAGAGACACTACTGAATTATCTGCGTTTGTGGTTACGGACGATCGCGATCTTTGGTTGTGTGCGTGCGGCGCTGTAAACAAACAAGGCGAAGAGAATTGCCACAATTGCCGCAGCAATAAAAAGGCACTGCTTGCAGCGTTAGATACTGAGGCTTTGAGTAAGCACAAGGCGCAGTACGATAAGGAGGAAGCTGAAAGAGCACAACAGATAGCTGCAGAAAAGCAAGCAAAAGAAGCAAAAACAAAAACAATGTTTAGAAAGGCAGCAATTATAGCTGCAGGTGCAGTCCTGCTGATAGCCGCTGCAATAGTATTGTTTACGGTCATTATACCTGCCGGGAAATATAATAACGCGAAAGAGCTTTTAGAGAAAGGGCAATACGAAGACGCGATGGCCGCTTTTAGCGAAATGGGCAGCTATAGCGACGCAGAGCTAATGATACAAGAAAGCCGCTACAGACAGGCAAACGCTTTGCTTAAACGAGGTGAATATGAAGAAGCTATCGCAATATTTAGCAAGTTAGAAAATTATAGCGATTCAAAGGGGATGATACTTGAGAGTAAGTACAGACAGGCAAACGCTTTGCTTGAAAGAGAAGAGTATGAAGAGGCAATAACCGCATTTAGTGATTTGAAGGGATATAATGATTCTGAGGCAATGATACTGGAGTGTCGGTACAGACAGGCGAATGCATTCAAAGAACAGGGAAACCTCGGCAAAGCAGTTGTTTTATTTTCAGAAATAGAAAGCTATAAAGATTCTGAATCGTTGCGTGACGATTTGCTGTCAATCATTAGAAATTTCCTGCCTGATAACATAATCTCCGCAGGGACCTGGCACACCGTTGGGCTTAAGGCGGACGGAACAGCAGTTGCGGTTGGAAATAACGATCGCCGTCAATGCGATGTGCAGGACTGGACGGACATAGCGGCAATATCCACCGGGGCTGTGCACACCGTTGGGCTTAAAGCGGACGGAACAGCAGTTGCGGTTGGATCTAACTATTACGGTCAATGCAATGTGCAGTACTGGAAAGCTATAGTGGCAATCTCCGCAGGGCCCCGGTACACCGTTGGGCTTAAGACGGACGGAACAGCAGTTGCGGTTGGATTTAACTATTACGGTCAATGCGATGTGCAGGACTGGACGGATATAGTGGCAATATCCACCGGGGCTGTGCACACCGTTGGGCTTAAGTCGGACGGAACAGCAGTTGCGGTTGGAAATAACGATCGCCGTCAATGCGATGTGCAGGACTGGAAGGGTATAGTAGCAATATCCGCAGGGGGCTGGCATACCGCGGGGCTTAAGGCGGACGGAACGGTGGTTGCGGTTGGAAATAACAAATATGGTCAATGCGATGTGCAGGACTGGACGGACATAGCGGCAATATCCACCGGGGCTGTGCACACCGTTGGGCTTAAGACCGACGGAACAGTAGTTGCAATTGGAGATAACAGAGATGGTCAATGTAATGTGCAGGACTGGAAAGCTATAGTGGCAATATTCGCAGGAGAGGCACACACCGTTGGGCTTAAGGCGGACGGAACGGTGGTAGCGGTTGGATATAACGGAGAGGGTCAATGCAATGTGCAAGACTGGACGGATATACTGACAACGCCTCGCAACAAATGAGAATGTATGAGTGAATCCTTTATTTGCTCGAATAGCATAAGAAAGGGTAATGCCGAGAATTTTGTGTATTCTCCGAATGTCAGATAATATTATATGGTTCTGTAG
>CAYTUG010000035.1:0-8099 GCA_964441275.1 uncultured Christensenellaceae bacterium
TTTTTGGACCTTTTTTCGTCCCTTCTATGCTTTACAGATTGTCTAACACACTCCCGGGTTTATAAAAAGATAAAAATAATATTAATAAGTATATTGTTTTAAATATTCCATAACTGCTAGTATAAAATTAACATCCTCCTTATCTATACTTTTTTATAATATTTTCAATTGCACTTACCCAGTCATGATCTGGATCATTTGAACGGTAAAAGCCCTGATACTCACCAGCCATTGCCCAAAGGAAATAAGTATTATACCCCGGTGCGCCTACAGTTGTATGGTATCCTTTTGGAAACTCGATAAGTTCGTCCTCCTTTACTACATAACATTCATCTATCTCCCCATCTTTTGTGTACATACGTTGAATTGCAAAACCCTGCCTTGGCTGAAATAAAAAATAGTAAATCTCTTCAAGTATACCTTCAGATGGCATATCATCCATATCATGCTTATGTGGAGGAAAGCCTGCCCAATTGCCTGGTGTAATAAAAGCTTCACCAATCGTCAGCCGCCTAGCACTACTACGTCCATCAATGATAAAATGTGTATCACGCTCCCACGGTTTTACTCCAAGCACTATGTTATTAACATGATCAGGGGGCAATATTTGAGGCTCCGTATCTGAGTCTATTGGTGTTGCACATACAGCAATTTTTACACTCCAAGGCGTAGAAATCAATACTTTCTTATTGCGCGGCAAATAAAAGCTGTACGCTTTACCTTCAAAAACAGATCGCCTGCCGCCAATATTGAGCCATGCAACATCATCGAAACGAATATCGCACTTGCCACCAAGAATTATAAATGCAGTTTCTTTCTCCCCTGTCAAATACTCCACACTGTCATTTGCTTTTAACTCGATAATTCCGAAGTCTAATGATTTTAAAGAACAATCACCAGTTTTACGTAACGGAGTATACCCGATAGATGGATAATAGGTTTTTTTATAGCTCATATTCCCCTCCTTTTTTACTCTTGTCATCTTTTTAACATCATAGTTAAGGTACAAGTTCAATTATAAACTTTTTAGTTAGCATTTTAGCTATTATTGGTTCGTATTCTTGTGATATCATGATTGTAATACCGGTAATTTTAGCCCCAGTGTTTTGGCAAACATCTTCCGACCTCAAGACCGAGCTTGCCACCTCTGCAACATCCAATTAACTTTTCTATCACTTCCTTTTATCAAATTACGTGCCGCAAGGTTTGTGCCTCATCTGCATACCCTAATATTTTTCTTTTTCAAAGCTTTCTCTACGTGTCTAAATCCTTCCACCGATATTAGTCAGTGCAATTAATGTTGCAAATCTATTGGGATAGCATGAGAATTACCAAGACCTATAATTATTATTTTTCGTGCCGTCATAATTGATTCTGCCGCCACCTCCAGCATCTGGTCACGTATAATTTCTCGTATATACGTAATGGCATGAATTGTGCTTTGAAACACTTTAACTATGATTGTTCTTATGCTGTCGTTTTCTAAAACTTCTTCATGAATACTATGCAAAGGTGAAACAAGATCTTTAATTAATATAACCTTCAATTCCTGATAACCGCTAAGTTCAATTTTCTGACAGGTACGAACTACCGTCGGACGCTAACACCACAATTTTGAGCAAATTCAGCCCCCGACAAATATATAACTTTGTCGGATTCCTTTACTATGTAATCTATCACCTTATGCTCTGATCTGCTTAAGCATTCCCACAGAGTTAGCAATTTAATTATTATAGCAGGAATGGCCCGGTTTTTTTCTTCCATCCAAGTCTCCCCATAATCTGTTTACCATGGTTATCTTAACAGATAGAGTATAAAAGAGCAATAGATAATGTAATTATTTTTCTAATATATTATATTTATATTGTAGTTTTGTTCCGCCTTTGTTATAATATAAAACACATCTGTTATATAAGGGAGTATAAAAAATGAAGTTTCAAGCATTTATGATCGACATGATACGCAGTGAACTTGAGGATGCAGTCGGCAACGCTAATGTCAGCGTCTCAACGTCTGATAAAATCTCCTATGGCGTTGATTATTTTTGGATTGCAAGAATGTGGGTTGACAAAGGACGCATTCCGCCAGCACCGGATATCATAGTCCGCCCGGGAAGTGCTGAAGAAGTATCAAAAGTTTTAAAGATCGCCAACTACTATAAAATTCCTGTTCACACATGGGGTGGCGGCAGTGGTTCTCAAGGAAGTGCTCTTCCCATGGCAGGAGGTATTATTCTTGATATTAAGCGGATGAATCGGCTACTTTCAATAGACGAGAATACCAGATGCATTACGGCGGAAAGTGGCATAATCGATCAAACACTTGAATGGTATGCTAATGAAATTGGTTACTCCCTTATGCATATCCCAAGTTGTCTTACATGCGGAACAATTGGCGGTGCACTTGCTCACCGTGGTATCGGAATCATGTCAACAAGATACGGCAAGATAGATGATCAATGCCTTAATCTTGAAGTTGTATTGCCAAATGGGGACATAATTAATACCTTACCGGTTCCAAAGCATGCGGCCGGACCTGACCTTAATCAAATATTTATCGGATCCGAAGGAACTTTGGGTGTCATAACAAAAGCAACGTTTAAGTTGTTTAAACTTCCGGAAACCCGCAAATTCAGAGCATTCCTTTTCAATAGTTTAACAACCGGCCTTTCGGCGTGCCGTGATATTGTCCAGCGGATAAAACCATCTATATTGCGGCTGTTTGACCAAGAAGAAACCGAATATATTATTAAAGGCGTACTTGGGTTTGATAAGCCCGGTGCATTTATGAACCTTGCTGTCGAAGGTGAAGAAGCATTCGTCAAGCTGGAAATGGATATTATACTTGACATCTGTGCTAAATACGAAGCGATGGATCTCGGATCCGAATACGGGAAGAAGTGGTATAAAAATAGAATTACATTCTTCTATCCCGGCCACATTATGAACAATCCACAGATGTTTGGTACGATGGACACGGCATGCAGCTATACAGATGTTGAAAAAATCTACTTGGCTATGAAACATGCCGTTGTAGACAACTTTACGGGTGTACGTTTCATCGCCCATTGCTCTCATTGGTATGACTGGGGCACTATGATATATAACCGTTTTATCATAGATAACCCACCAGACGATCCCGAAGAGGCGATCCGCCTGCATAACCAAATCTGGAACGCAGGAGTTCGTGCTGCAATGGTACATGGTGGTATTATCAACGATCACCACGGAATAGGTCTTAAATTATCCCGATTAATGAAGGAGCAATATGGTCCGGCTATGCAGGTATTGGTAGGACTGAAAAAATCACTTGATCCCAACGGTATAATGAACCCATACAAGCTGGGATTATAGAGAGGAAGGTAATTACATGTTTTCTGATATATCTAAAAAAAATGCTGATGCTTGCCGTTTCTGTTGGATGTGCCGTCATATTTGTCCCGTAGGTCAACAAACAGGGAAAGAAGCCAATAATGCCCGCGCAAAAGGTCTGTTAGTATCAATGTCTAACCGCGGAATGGAATTTGACACGTCTATAGCAAATACCATGTGGGAATGCGTGCTGTGCGGTTCCTGTTCTAATGACTGTGCAACAGGATATGAGCCACCAATATTCATACGTGAAGCAAGAACAAAAGCGATCGTCGAGAATCTTGCACCCAAGAAAGTTCAAAAGCTTTATGATACTATATTGAAGACTGACAATATCTATGGTATTAATCCAAAGAATAAATTCGATTTAATTAAGAACAAACTTGCAGGACTACCCAAAAAAGCTGATGCACTGTTGTACATCGGTGAAGTTGCTGCAATAAGAACTCCTAGTATTGCTAAGGCAATAATAACTTTACTTAATAAGGCGGGTGTGAATTTTACGGTGTTATCAGACGAACCGTCGTCTGGTGCTTATCTTGGCGACCTTGTTGGATTTGTTGAAGATGTCCGAAGTTGCGGAGTGAATCTTACAAAGATGATAGATTCTAGTTGCGCAAAAACAGTGATCGTACTTGATCCAATTGATACGCGCGTTATGAAACACGAGTATCCTAAATGGAATATTACACCCAAGGCACAGACAATCACAATAACAGCATTTATAGCAGATCTGATTGCACAGGGTAAACTTAAACCTGGAAAAATAGATAAGATTGTAACTTTCCACGATGCAGGTGCACTATCCCGGGATCTCAATGAAACACAACCCAGTAGATATATACTATCCTCGATGGGTCTGACACTCAAAGAAATGTTCCTTAACCGCGATCTTTCAAGAAGCAGCGGTGGAGCCCTTTTCTTGCTTTATGAACCCGAAACAGCAACCATGCTGGCTTCAGGACGCTGGTGTGATGCGAAGAGAACAGAGGCAAAAATACTAGTCACTGAAGCGCCTGGCAGCTACGCTGCTCTTTCTTCTTTAGTCCCCGACGGAATGCAGCTTTTTGATATTTTCGAACTGCTTGCGCAAGCATGTAATGTATGATACAATATTTTGGAAAGGTTTAAGAGATATGCGATATCTTCTTGGTATTGATTTCGGTGGAGGTGCATCTAAGGCCACATTGCTCAGTGCTGACGGAAAAGTCGTAGCTGTATCAATAAAGGAGTATCCCACTCTTTATCCCCACGTCGGATGGGTGGAGCAGAATCCTGAGAACTCTTACGATGCTTTGGTTTATAATGTACGTTCGATCCTTAGAGCAAGTGAGGTAAACCCTGAAGATATTGAGGCCATTGCGCTTGACGGCGCTACGCATACATCAGTTTTACTTGACGAACATGACATTCCTATCCGCCCAGCAATCTATTGGACGGATCGCCGTAGCATTAAACAATCGGATATGCTGGTTAAGGAATATGCAGAGATACTGTTAAAGCTGTCGCTTAACTCGCCCAGTCCCCTCTGGACGTTACCGCAACTCATGTGGGTTCGGGAAAAAGAGCCAGATAATTTTAAGCGTATTCGTAAAATACTTTTTATGAAAGATTATGTGCGTTATCGCCTTACAGGAGATTTTATTACTGATAATATTGAAGCAATGGGTAGTATGCTAATGAATGCGACAAAGAACCAGTGGTCGGAAGAGCTTTGTGCACTTGCAGGATTGTCGACCTATATGCTCCCTGAGATAGTAGCACCAACAACTGTTATCAGTCCGCTTACTTATACAGCTATTCAGGAAACCGGGCTCTCCCCTTTGACCAAAGTAATTGCCGGCGCGACCGACACTGTTATGGAAGTCTTTGCTTCAGGTGCTATACGTAAAGGTCAGGCAACTGTTAAACTCGCTACCGCAGGTCGTATCTGCTCTGTCACCGATAAAGGTATCGCTCATCCTCTTCTGGTCAACTATCGCCATGTCATTCCCGGTATGTGGTATCCAGGCACAGCAACAAAATCCTGCGCCGCCTCATATCGTTGGTATCGTGACGTTTTATGTGACAGTGAAGTTGCTCAAAGTAAAACCAGCCGCATCGATTCATACACTTTGATGGATAAAGCCGCAGTAGATGTCCCGGCAGGTTCCGATAACCTATTTTTCCATCCATATTTACAGGGAGAAATAACACCTTACCTAGACAACAACCTTAGGGCAAGCTTTACGGGCATCTCGTCATTCCATACAAAGGGCCATTTCAACCGCGCAGTTATGGAAGGTGTAGCATATTCTCTGCGGGACTGCCTTAAAGTAATGACTGAACTGGGGATTCCCGTCAAATCAGCAGCGATCATCGGTGGTGGATCGCGAAGCCAGCTCTGGAGACAAATTGTTGCTGACGTGCTTAATATACCCTTAACAAAAAACGAAACTGATGATTCCTCACTTGGCTCTGCGATGCTCGCCGGTGTTGCAACGGGCATATTCTGCTCCTATGAAGACAGCATTGCAAAATGCGTTCACAAGTTGGGCAGTATAAACCCGAATCCGGATAACAAAGAAATATATAATAATGGTTTTAATCTGTATAGACAGATCCACGATGCAATGGCTCCTGTATATAGAAAAATGGCAAGCCATTAAAAGCACAACGCCTTAGGAATGTAAAGTGTATGAATATAGTTGTTTTTATAAAACAGGTTCCGGCAGATAACAATATCCCAATCAGCACAACAAACACGCTTAATCGTCAAGGTATCCCGCACATCATCAACCCTGCAGATTTAAACGCTCTGGAAGCCTCCTTCTGTATAAAGGATCATATTGGTGGAAACGTTACAGTTTGCACTATGGGACCCACCTCTGCCGAAGGAGTGCTTAAGTATGCAGCAGCTATGGGTGCAGATAGAATATTCCTGATATCAGACCTTGCATTTGCTGGGTCTGATACTTATGCGACAGCAAAAGTGCTGAGCAAAGCTGTACATTACCTTGGCGGTTTCGATATGCTCGTGTGTGGCCGCCGCAGTACTGACGGCGAAACAGGTCAGGTCGGACCTGAGTTGGCTTCAATTTTAAATATCCCCTGCGCCACAAATTGTGTATCGCTGCAGGTTAAGAACAATTCCGTTTTATGCCGGCGACTCTTAGAAAAAGAATACCAAGACTGGCAACTTCCTCTACCCTCACTAGTAACGGTATACACCAGCATTAACTCGCCGCGTCTTCCAAGTATATCGGGTCTGCGAAGAGCTAAAGATATTTCTGCTGAAATTCTCACTGCCACGACACTTGGCCTTTCCCCAGATGAATGTGGCCTCAAAGGTTCTCCAACGAATGTTCACAGGATTATGGTAAAGCCGTTAGGTAAGCGTACTGCCGTGCGTATGGCAGGAACAAACGGTATTCAACTTGCGCTAAAGTATATTGCTGATACACCAAAAGAGGTGAACAATGCCTAACGAAGTCTGGTTATGTGCTGATTTCAACGATATGGAAAACTTCGGTCTGCTTTGTAAAGCAAGGTTGCTTGCCTCCAAATGTGGCAGGCAGGTCGCAGTCGTTATTTTTAATTCTTCTTCTGATGATTCCTTGCTGATACACAAAGGGGCGGATATTGTTTACAATTTATGCGCAGAAGGTAGCAATATAGTTAAATCGCAGGCTCTTTTTGATCTATGTAATGAATACCATCCCGATATTTTATTATTCCCAGCAACCGTTGAATACAGTGCCATAGCCGCGCGTACAGCTGCAAAGCTAAGTACCGGCCTGACCGCCGATTGTACCAGCCTTGAAGTTGATAAGAACGGCCTTCTGAAACAAACGCGTCCTGCATTTGGCGGCGGGTTGATTGCAGATATATACTGCTATAATAGACGGCCGCAAATGGCAACAGTCCGACCCGGAGTGTTTCCGGTGTCTAATCCGGATTTGCGAAGAAAAGGAACGCATATATCCTTTAAGTTAACCTCGATGCATGCAGACCCTGTCAAAATACTTTCAATAGAAAGAATATCGTCAAAAAAAGATTTGCGTGAAGGGAACATTATTGTTGCCGGAGGCAAAGGCATAGGCTCTCGTGAAGGTTTTGGTTTATTAGAATCACTAGCGGATCGCATTGGCGGCCTTTTGGGTGCGTCACGTTCCGCTGTAGATGCGGGATATGCAGACTATGATCGCCAGATAGGGCAAACCGGGTTGTCTGTCAGCCCGAACCTGTATATTGCATTCGCTATATCCGGAGCACCCCAACACATTGCAGGCATGAATACATCCAGCAAAGTTATTGCAATTAATAGTGACCCCGAAGCACCGATATTTGATTATGCAGATCTTGCAATCGTCGGTGATTGGTTTGAAACGGTAAATGCTATATTAAAAACAATTAAAGACAAGACATAAAGTAGATTTATAAAATTGGTTTTGTCTTTAAACCTTTTATTTATTATAATTTTTGTTTGCCCTTTTACTTTAGGAATGTACCTCTATTAGCTTTTAAGTTGTTTTTCATAAATCATTGTAGGTTTGTCAAACATATTGGACAGTGTACTGTCTAAGATATTCGGTTGGCTTAAGCCAACCGAGCGGGCGCATGGGTATATTGTTTGAGCGATATCGGTAAGCCTTAAGCTGCTGTTTAAAGTCGGTGAAGGAATAGAAGGTTATAGTAAAACCGCTTATTATCTTCCCTGTGACTGCGTTCAACTTTGCCGTTATGCCT
>CAYTUG010000036.1:0-7362 GCA_964441275.1 uncultured Christensenellaceae bacterium
GAATGGGGTTCAAGAGGTCGCAGGTTCAATTCCTATCACCCAGACCAAAGCGGCCATAAGGCCGCTTCAAACAAGTGGCGAAATGCCACCCGTTTGATTTTATCAGGGTTTACCGACCGTTTGCTATCGCAAACGGTCGGTAAACCCTGTAATGTGTGGGCTGCGCGGACAAAGCCCGTCTTGCCCACACAATATAAGTTTACAGGGTCGCCTTTGCCGGTTCTAGTGTCTATAATTGATTATTGAAGTTGATAAATACTACTACTGACCGTCAAAAAATGCTTATTTAACCATGCTTTTGCTAATGTTCCTTTATGAACACCCCGACCAGAAAATCGATTACGAATGGATTTTTCGCAATCGGTTTTTATTTTTGTGTTCTAAGCGCGCTGAAGCATGCTTCTTTATTGGTAGCACAAGGCAAAACAGATCCAGTTTAAAGGCATTTAAGAGGCTTTTTTGTTGCGTTTTTGACATTTGACCCTTTACAGCTTTAAGATGCGCTTAATAGACCGTCCCGTGCGGTTTACGCTTTTGCGTTTCATAAGCTCTGTGAGATGCCCGTATGTGTCCAGAGTGAGCGATACGCAAAAGTACCCATCCGGCTTGTGGCGCTGTTTCGCGCGTCCATAAGCTCAGAAAAATAATCCCACATATTATCCTGAACGGAATTATGAATAATATCTCTGAGTTGACTTTCAAAACCGATAGTTGTTTCATCCGGATCGCCGAAGCGATGAGACAATCCTTGCAAGTGGATTGCCTGTTGTCCGATTAAGAGTCTTTTCCATAAGCTTGGATACTTAGTTTATTTGTCAATGATTGCATCTCCTTTGCGAACGTCTAAAAATAATAAAAAAAACCACCAAAGATAATCTGGCGGATAGAAGATTGCTTTTTCTTAATATTGATGTTTTTATTACATTATAGGTTTTCGCCCCAAAGGATTTTTAGGATTTCACTTCTAAATTGTCTGTATGATTTTATTGTATCAGCATCAGCATTTAGATATAAAATGTTATCATAACTTTGCGCATCTCTATACAAAAATTCTGAGCTGTCGTTAATTACAAAAGCGTTTTCATTATAAAAAACGGGATAAACACCATAATTATAATTAACAAATATGTATGTTATACCATCTATCCGGGAGTATGAGTATCCGTCAGGCGTATCAAGCGGCTTTAACAGTAATATATATGATTTGTCTGTCTGCATCATGTTGTTTACTGACAAAAAAGAAATAAATTCATTACCCATGGTCGAATTGATGTATACCGGCTCATAGATTTTTAAGGTTTGTCCCGGGGAAACGTATTTATCTCCTTTTAACACATCTTCAATCACGACTTCAGATAAAACATCGCTTCTTCGTAAAGAACGTATACCATTTGGCCGGGCTTTGATAATTATTTGGGACATTTCAATAAGCTCTCCGGCCGATATATTTTCATATGCCTTCAAAGTTTCTTCATCGAATTCATCAGCTATGCTTCCGCCATTAAGTATACGCATATTAGCTAAAGCTAAATCAGATACATCAAAATCTATTACATATTGGTTACTAAAATTTACTGCATAAACAATACCTAATATGAGCAAACCGACACAGATTAAACAATACAGCATTCTCTCTTTCATTAACGATCTTCCCCTTTAATTTCATTGCATGTACCGTTTTTCATAAGAAAGACACGATCGCATAAATAATCAATATCTTCCTTCTGGTGTGTGGCAATAAGGCATGTCGCGCCCCGGGCTTTTTCTTCCTGTATAACTAAGCGAAACAATTCTATGCTTTCCTCATCAAGGCTGTTTGTTGGTTCATCAAGAATTAACAAATCCGGCTCTTCCATTACCGCCTGCGCTAAGGCAAGTTTTTGCTTCATTCCCATAGAGTATGCGCCATACTTTCGCTTATCATCAGGGTCAAGCCCAAGACGAGACATGGTGAAACGAACCTCATCCTCTTTTACCACAGCTTTGATGCCAGCTAAAAGCATTAAATTCTCCATACCAGTCATACTTCTCCATAACCCGATATGTTCAATTACCAGTCCCATACTTTGAGGAAATATGTGCTTTCCCGATATTGGCTGCCCTAAAACTGTTACACTACCACTATCCGGAACGAGAAGACCGGAGATTACTCGAAAGAGCATAGTTTTCCCTGAACCATTACGGCCAAAAAATCCATATATTCCGCCTTTGCTAAGGCTTAAATTGATATCCGACAAGATTAATTTGCCCTTTATTGTCTTGCTGACACCTTTCAATTCAATTGAGTTCATTTTTCTCTCCTTAATAAAGTGATAAATCAGTCCGCCTAATCAAAAATATACCCAAACAAACTACCCCGGCAATAAGCCCAACATTGTAAACCGTTGAAAATAAAAGGGTAAAGCCTTTAATGCTGCCGATAAAAAACTCAGGATATAATTGAGCTAAATTTGGGAGGTCATGCAATACGATAATCGATTGAGCCGAAGGGTAAAACATCACAATATCGCTTGCTGTCTTTGGCACAAGAGTGGCAATCAGTTGTCCTGGCGTATGTATCAACCATGCAACTATAAACGCGAATGTGTGGCGTATGCGTATACTCAGCATATTGACGCCGATAACAAAAACAGCATGGTTTAGCCCTGCCGTAAGAAGCAGCAATATAATAATGCCTATAAATTTATCATAACATATGAGTTTGATGCCCATTATATAAGACAGAATAAAAACACCAGTGTACATGAATAGGGAAAACAATATTGAACAGATAAAGGCAAGAAATAATTTTTGCCTGAACCAAACCACCCTACTGTAAGACCGTGTAAACAGATATACTGCTGCGCGATCCTTTTCTTCGCTGATGATATTTGCAAACAGAAATAACTGCACCAGCAAGGGACAAACGTAAAGCATAATAGAAATAGTATCCGGCAGCTCCCCGGCAGCCACACCGCCAAACAAGCCAAAATAAATATCGCCGATATCGTTTGGCAACCTAACAACTTGGAACAATGCTATAATTACACCCAATGGAAAACCCCAAAAACATTTTAAATAAAATGGCTTATTAATTTGGCACATCTCCTTTCCTAATGCGTTTTTTCCATGGCAACAGCAAATAAAGACCTATCACAAATAAAAATGCAGCCTTAAGCAGCATTAGAATGGAATTTACCATATATAAAGGCTCCTCTGTCATAAATACATATAGCATAGGTTTATATAGTATAGAAAAATCGAACCTGAAAAATCCCAAAGCTGCCAAGCAATCAAAGCTGAGCAGTAAAAACACAAATATTGTCGGTAAGTATCCTGGTATAATATGATCTGTTTTAAACCGTATTATTGCTATTAAAATTCCGATCTGAATTAAGCCAAAAAAGATATTAACTGCATTAAAAGCAATTTCTTCCGCGCCCAGTACACTGCCAGACATGTTATCAAACACTGTTATGATAAGTATTAATGGAAGCGCAAATACCGCCGATTCAATAAACAGATATTTAACACGTATAACATATGCATGAGCATTGCTCTTAAACCGTATTTTGCAGTATGGTGCTAATACATAAGACTCATGCCTGCTTAGATAATAAAGAAAAGCCGAAATCAAAATAAAATGAATGTAAGTTATATATGTTATACTCTCAAGTAAGCTCTGCGCTTTCAATGACCTTGTCGTCAGTAATATAGCCGTGAGGTACACCGCATAGATTATAATAGCAGCAATCAGTTCCGAAGGCTTCAGCAGAAACTTAAACGCGCGCTTGTTCATACGAGAATGTCCTTATTTCTATTTAATTTAAACAATATAAACCCCAGTGCCGTACAAACCAACACACCCATAGAGGCAAAGAATATGCCAAGGCTCATCTCCTTATAGGGCGAGTAAGCTATAAAATAATGGAATAATACTAGGCTGTTTATTTTTAATGCAGATATGAGCAAAGCGGCAACGACACCAAAAACTGTTGCGAACGTGACAACAACAATTTTGCTTTTGTTGTAATACAGCGAAATTGCATAAGTTAGCAACCCCATACCTATACCATATACACCGATTAGGCCGATATGTGCAAAGGCATCAATTAACGGCCAATTAGCATATAATATTGGGAATAATGCATGTTCGAATATATATGATAACTCGTATGAAAAATACGGAGAGTATACACTTGAATTTGGGATTATCCCTTTTATAGGAAAAGCTATAGAACTCATCAGCAGATTAAGAGTGAAAGGAAGAGCCGATACCACAAAACAGATAATAACCGTAAGAATGAGCTTAACCACATGATATTTAGAATAGTTAGTGCGCGTAACAACAATGATAATAGAATGGTTCTTATTTTCTTCCCAAAAAACCTCCGCACAAATGATGCCGCAAAAAAGGGGTACAAAGCATATAAACGTAAGATTTCCGATACCCGATAGATAGAGCATAGATGTTTCAATTGCGGATTCTGTTTGACTTGAATCTGCCATGTATGAGCGGTATGAGGTGCTTTCGAACAATGCAGCCACTGCCAAAACAACACAAGCAATTAGTACAATCCATGTTTCCCGCTTATAATATAGTTTTTTGATTTCATATTTCATTAAAGCAATCATAAAGTATTTCCTAAACAAAATTATCAGGCAGATATATTGCTTGATTTATGGGATTTATTTAAAATTCATGGTGCCTTTAACGGTCTCACCGCCGAATACGGCAGTCCCCTGGCATCTTAAACGGACACCGGAACCCACTACTGGAATGAATTTGGTGTAACTCATGTTTTTAGATTGGTTCGCATACATCTTATAATTTTTAGAAGCCAAGGTCCAGCTCCCTGACAAATTGCCATCTATCCAGCACACAAAATAGCTTTCACAGTTTCCAGTCGAGTGAATGCCATAGTTTGTAGTTGTACTTTTTGTTGACGAACAAAGTGTTTTGTGAAAAACGCTCATAGGTAATGTGGTATTGTAGATAGCTGACCCGGCTATTACTGTTATTATGCCTGTAGCCAGTATTAGAACGATTACAAGAAAACATACAGTTTTTTTCATAGTCCCTTTTCTTACTATATTTGCCTGATAAGGTTATAGTAGTCTATTTTAGCTTTGATGTCAATAAATAAAGTATTTATTATAATTTTCTTATATAATATTATTATGGTTTTTTGTGCGCGTTTTATTATTTTTAAATTATGTTGTAATGATTAGCGCAAAAACGAAGCTCCAATAACAACAAGTTTTGTCATTTTGTAAATATCCCCAACATAATGAGGTTGTAAAATTTGAAGAAATAATTCCCTCTGCGCAAGAGCGCTGATAACCTTTGTAAACGCGAGCTTTTTATATCGAGTTGCTTGCTGCCGGCTTTTTGTGGCAGACGTTTACGGCGCCATCAAAAACAATCGCGCTGTTTGCTGTTTTCAAACTGACTGCAGTATAGCTTGGCATATGAACCTTTCGCTTTTATAAGCCGCTCATGTGTTCCGCGTTCGGTTACTCCATCCTCATCCACAACAATTATTTCGTCTGCATTCTTTACGGTAGAAAGCCTGTGCGCAATAACCAAAGTGGTGCGCCCCTGCGCTAACTGCTCAAAACTCTTCTGTATTCGCTGCTCGGTAATGCTGTCGAGTGCGGAAGTTGCCTCATCAAGTATCAGCACAGGCGGGTTTTTAAGGAATATGCGCGCAATCGATATGCGCTGCTTCTGCCCCCCGGAAAGGCGCACTCCGCGCTCGCCTACCTCGGTATCGTAACCGTCTTCCATTTCCATAATGGCTTCATGTATTTCGGCCTTCTTTGCCGCTTCGATTATCTCTTCTTCGCTAGCGTCAATACGGCCGTAGCGAATATTTTCCCGCACGCTGCCCGCAAATAAAAATACATCCTGTGACACGATGCCAATATTGCGCCGCAAAGACAGCAATGAAACATCGCGAATATCGTTGCCGTCTATAGCTATGCGCCCGCTGTCCGCCTCATAAAACCGGGGGATAAGGTGACAAAGCGTGGTCTTGCCGCCTCCTGACGGCCCTACCAACGCTAACGTTTTGCCCGCTTCAATGGTAAGGCTTAAATTGTTAAGCACCCGGGTGTGGTCATCATAAGAAAAACTGACGTTTTCAAATTCGATTAGCCCTTTTACGTTTGTAAGCTCACGCGCGTTTTCCGCTTCTGAAATTTCGGGTTGTTCCGCCAACAACTCGCGAAACCGTGAAAAACCGGCCGCGCCGCTTGAAAACGCTTCCATAAATGATGTCAGGCGCCGTATCGGCTGCAAAAACACGCCCACATACAATGTAAATGTTACAAGACCGACATAATCGAACTTATTGTTCATTATTAAATATCCGCCGACTGCAATAACTGCAACCGAGAATAGATTAGTAAACAGACCCATACCGGATAAAAATATGCCCATTGTCTTATAAAAGCCGCTTTTCGAGCGTATAAAACGTGCGTTGTTCTTTGAGAATTTCTCTATTTCGTGATCTTCATTGGTAAACGCTTTAGCTACCCGCGCTCCCGATATGCTCGATTCAATGCCGACATTGATGCCTGCGGTGCGCTCCTTAAGATTTTTTGAAGCTTTTATCATACGGCGGCGCAGCATCATTACAAACAGCACGCCTATTGGCACCAATATGATTAAAACGAGCGCTAACTGCCAGCTTATGCTCAACATTACAACAAACGCGCCTACTATGGTCACTAATGATATAAACAGATCTTCGGGGCCATGATGAGCAAGTTCGGTTATTTCAAAAAGGTCGTTGGTCACGCGGGACATAAGCTGCCCGGTACGGTGTTTGTCGTAAAAGCGAAACGAAAGCCGTTGCAGGTGCGTGAACAAATCACGCCGCATATCTGCTTCCATTCGTACTCCTAATGTGTGCCCCCAATAGGTAACAATATATTCAAATACCGCACGCAAAAGGTATGCAACCACCAATGTGCCCATTAAAATAAAAAAATGGCCAAACAACTTGACGGGCAACAGTTCGCTCATGGCGTAGCGTGATACAATGGGAAAAGACAGATCAATAACTGCAATAAGCAGTGCGCATATCATATCAAGCGCAAATAGTTTCTTGTGCGGGCGATAATATGAGAAAAACTGACGCAGCGGACTGCGAGTAACCGGGCTTTTTTTCATGTTAGATTCCTTGGTTGAATTGTATTTTAAGTCATAGTCATTATACATTATCGCGGCGGCTAAATCCAATTTTGTGGCTGTTAATTATAACGGTCTAAATTGCAAGTTTAATTACCCGCCATATGCTACCAGTTACACCTAAGCCGCAAACGGTAGTGCCGAGAATTTTGTGTATTCTCCGAATGTCAGATAATATTATATGG
>CAYTUG010000037.1:0-6625 GCA_964441275.1 uncultured Christensenellaceae bacterium
TATAAGAGTATTTCTATACTCTATTATAATTTCAATTCAAATAAATATCAACACATTTTTATTATATTTGCACACATTTGTTCATTATTGGTCACATATTGTTATTTGTTGTTGCACGTATACGTTTGTTTCTGATATAATTTTAATTAGTTTTACGAGAGAAGGTGCCGTCTGCTTGTATGTAGTGGAAAGAAGGAACAAAATTTTAAACTTGCTCAACGAAAAAAAAAGCCTCTCTGTTCAAGATACTGCTTTGATTTTTGGTGTTGCGGAAGAGACAATTCGCAGAGACTTAAACGTGCTCGAAAAACAAGAGCTGCTGATACGTACGCATGGCGGAGCGGTCGTTATCGATACCGCGCGGCATGAAATCTCATACGAAAGGCGCAAGAGTATTAACATCACGGGTAAAGACAAAATAGGCGCGAAAGCCGCAAAGCTGATTAACCACGGGGATATTATCATACTGGATGCGAGCACATCAGCTTTCTGCCTTGCGAAAAAAATAAAAGAAACAAAGGGTATCACGGTTATCACCAATGCCCAGAATATAATTGTTGAACTTTCGGGGGCTGAAGGGATTGAACTTATATCAACAGGGGGCAACTTGAGGCGAAAGAGCATGTCTTACGTGGGGCGAATTGCTGAGACAGCTCTTGAGAATTATCACGCAACAAAGCTTTTCTTTTCGTGCATGGGTTTTTCGTTAGAAAGAGGAATCACGGATTCTAATGGTCAGGAATCTGATATGAAAAAGATGATGTTGCGCCGTTCACAAAAGGCCTATCTTCTGTGTGATCATACGAAATTCGATAAAGTGGGCTATGCGTCCACCGCAAAAGAAACCGACATCCATGCGTTGATTTGTGATGAACCCCTAACCGACTCTGTGCATAAAAACATAAGCGCGCTCGGCATAGAGATTTTTTATGCATAGGTATAGCCCTATCATTATTTTATAATCTTTATTTGACAGACTGCTGTTTCGTTTTATATTCATAATTGGGGGACACCGATGTTTATAACCAACAAGCCCGAATGGCTTAAAAAAAGAATCAATATAGCTGCAGTGACCGAAATGGAAGCGTTGTTGCGTTCTTTAGGGTTAAATACCGTTTGCGAGGATGCGGTCTGTCCAAACAGGGGCGAATGTTTCAAAAACAAAACAGCCGTATTTATGCTGCTGGGAAACGTCTGTACCCGCGCATGCCGGTTCTGTGCGGTCGGTAAGGGTAATCCTATGCCGCTTAATCCGGACGAACCTGCCAATGTGGCTGCCGCTGCAAAAAAACTTGGGCTTAGCCATGTAGTATTGACCAGCGTCACGCGGGACGATCTCGCGGACGGCGGAGCGGCACAATTCGCACAGACGATTACCGAATTAAAAATACAGCTCTCCGGCAGCACTGTCGAGGCGCTCATTCCCGATTTTCAAGGCAACTTGGATGCCCTGCTTACGATCATTGCTACAAATCCGGATATTATTAACCATAACATAGAGACGGTACCGTCCCTTTACGCTTCCGTTCGCCCGCAGGCCTCGTACAAAAGATCACTAGAACTTTTAAGAAGGGTTAAAGGATTAGGTGGCGGTATATATAGCAAAACCGGATTAATGGTAGGTCTGGGCGAGAAGGTTGAGGAAGTTTACGGCGTTATGGACGACCTTGTAAGTATCGGCTGCGATATGCTCACGATTGGACAATACCTTGCGCCCTCACGCGCGCATTTACCCATAGCCGCTTATGTCCAGCCGGATCAGTTTGAAGAATACCGGCGAATCGCAATTGAAAAAGGCATAAAATATGTCGCGAGTGCGCCGTTGGTACGCAGTTCGTATAAAGCCGCCGAGGGGTTAAAGGAGATGAGAAACGCTTATGGTGTATCTTAAGCACGAGAGTTCAGATTCTTATTTCAATTTTGCATTGGAAAAGTATGCGATGGAGCATCTGGATATCGCAGATGAATATTTCATGTTCTGGCGCACTACACCTACGCTGATGATTGGGCGGTACCAAAATACGCTCAAAGAAATCAACATTCCCTACGCCCGAAAAAACAATATCAATATCGTGCGCCGTATCACGGGCGGCGGTACGATCTATACAGATCTTAACGGATGGCAGTTTTCCTTTATTTCAAAACGGCCCGGTAAACTCGATTTTGAGTTTGCCACATTTACCGAGCCAATACTTGGAGCGCTCCGCTCTCTTGGTGTCGATGTAAAAAGAAGCGGCCGGAACGATCTTGTTATCGGCGACAGAAAATTTTCGGGCAATGCGCAGTATTTGCGCAAGGATGTCGCGCTTCACCACGGCTCTTTGCTCTTTGATACCGATCTAAAAACTTTGGCACGCGCTTTGAACGTTGATAACGAAAAAGTTGTTTCCAAGGGAATACAGTCGGTACGCCAAAGAGTTACTAATATTGCAGAACATATTACGCGGAAAATGACGAGTGAAGGGTTTAGAGACTTTATGCTCTTGCACCTGCTCAAAGACATGGATACCTATACGCTTACCCAAGACGATATAAACAAGGTTAACCAAATCAAACATGCTCAGTTCTACACATGGGAATGGAATTTCGGGAATGATCCCAAATTCAATTTCACCAAAGAAAACCGCTTTGCGGGCGGCAAATTAACGGTAAAATCATATGTTGAAAACGGTAGAATCAAAGAAATCCGTTTTTACGGCGACTTTTTCGCACACGAAGGATTAAGTAATCTTGAAGAACGGATTAAAGGTTGCCGGTTTGAAAAGGACGCAATCAGAGGAGTGCTTGAGGCAGTAAATGCCGGGAACTGTTTCTATCAGATTACGCTTGACGAGATACTAAGCTGTATAATTTGATACGCATACTCTGTGCCAAGAATATGCGATATCATTCTATGTGGGGAAATTTGGATTTTAGTGCGTTACCAGTATCCGGAAAGACAAGTGGCTTGCCATTATGATACCATTCCGCAACCATTTCTTTTGGTTGTTCTTCCGTTATTCGTCTAGTTGCAGTTATCCCTTGTTTCGGCTGCAAAATTGAGCATGGGCACTTTCATTTAAAGATTCTATATATCTGGCAACTGCGCAGTATTCGCTAACTTTACTATCTTTTATCGTCTGGGTTTCTCCTGCTCCAAAAAACCAATGATATCAATCAGTTGTTAAGTGTAATCAAGGTTTGACGCCTGAACAAATAACGTTAAATCACGGCAAATTTGCTTGCAAATTGCAATATCGCATGATAGAATACCTCTGCTGTAGGTTCAAGGAGGACGTAAATGGGCATTGTAGTGCTGATAATACAATTGGTATTATGCATATTCTCGATTTTTATGATTGCTGTTGTGTTGCTGCAATCGGGTAAAAGCGCGGGGTTAGCGGGCGACATAGCGGGAGGCGCTGAAACTTTTCTTGGCAAAACAAAAGCTAAAAGTTATGACGCTAAGCTGAAAAAGCTAACAAAAATCGCGGCGGTTGCCATAATGGTACTGGCGGTTGCGCTTGTGTTCATCCAGGTTTATGCATTGTAATCATTACTGAAATATAAAACGGCGCATATATTTCGAAGTTGTTTTTTAGGATTGTATTCGCAATGGAATGATAGCATTATTAAAACGCTTCCCAAACATGCGGGAAGCGTTTTTTGTTGCCGAGCATTTTATGTTGATATAAAGGGCAATCTACAAATATATTATTAAAAAAAGGATTTACTAATTGAATGTATCTGAATGGCTGATGGAAAGGCTTAGTTCCAACAAAAAGAAATATGCCTTTAACGAGTTAGCGAAAATATTTCCCGGCAATCATGAAGAGCTAAAAAACACCGTCAGGGAACAGCTCGCGCAGGGTAACGTTCTTGTATCAAAACGTGGCAAACTATTTTTACCGGGCAGTTTCGGTATTGTCAAGGGACGAATTGATGTTAAACGTTCCGGATTTGCGTTTGTGATAGATAAGCAGGGAGACATATTCGTTCCATCAGATAAAAAAGGCGGCGCAATAAACGGGGATATTGTTGCGGTCAAAATAATTCAAGATGATGTTGCGGGAAAACGCCGCGAAGGCGCAGTCGTAAGCATAATTGAAAAAACAACAAGCAGAGTTGTCGGCACACTGTCGGGGCGTTTTGTGATTCCGGATGATGATAGAATTGAAGAGATTTTCATATCAAAAAGCAATTCGGGAGGTGCAAAAGCCGGACAAAAGGTAGTGGTTGATATCATTGAGCGGGCGAATGCAACACAAAATGCGCAAGGGAACATAATAGAAGTTCTCGGGACAGCCGGGGAGCCCAATGTTGAGCTAAAAAGCGTTATCCGCAGCTATGAGCTGCCTGAAACGTTTCCTTCAAACGTCGTGCGGGAAGCGGAGCGAGTTGCCTTAAAGCGCTATGACATTAAAGACAGAGAAGATTTTAGACTGCATAGAGTGTTTACAATTGACGGTGCGGATGCTAAGGACTTAGACGATGCTGTCTCAATACAAAAGACGCATAGCGGTTACAGTTTGGGAGTACATATAGCGGATGTTTCGCATTACGTGCAAGAAGGCTTTGAGCTTGACAAAGAGGCTTTTAAAAGAGGAACAAGCGTTTATCTTGCAAATTCCGTTTTGCCTATGCTTCCAAAAGCGCTTTCCAACGGTTCATGCTCTTTAAACGAGGGCGAAGAGCGCCTTACGCTTTCGTGTATAATGCAAATTGATGAGCAAGGAAATGTGCAAAGCGCCCGGGTTTGTGAAAGTGTAATATTATCAAAACATCGGCTGACCTATTCTGATGTTGAAAAGCTGTTAACAGGCGGATATAGGCAGCTTGAAGACGAATACGCCGATATAGCTGAAGATATCCGTATCATGGGAGAGCTCGCTTCGAAAATGCGCGTAAGGCGTGAAGATAAGGGAAGTATAGACTTTGATATAGCTGAAACGGAATTTAGCTATGACTCGGACGGACAAGTTATCTCCATAAAGCCTAAAGAGCGAACAGCGGCGGAAAAACTGATAGAAGAGTTTATGTTGGCTGCGAATAAAGCTGTGGCACAGATGTATTTTTGGCGCGAGATCCCTTTTGTATATCGTGTGCATGAGCCTCCGGACGAAGAAAAGATGCATGATTTTGCCGCGTTCTACTCTAACTATGGTAAGTTAAAAGGAAGGCCAAGCAATGTTCATCCGAAAACGCTGCAGGGCGTGCTCAAAGATATAAAGGGCAAGCCTTATGAAAGCATAGTAAGCCAAGTGTTGCTGCGTTCGTTAAAAAAGGCGGAGTATTCCTCTGAATGCAAAGGGCATTACGGATTAGCGTTTGATCACTATTGCCATTTTACATCGCCTATAAGGCGTTATCCGGACCTTGCGGTGCACAGAATAATTAAACTTGATTTAGCGGGCAAGCTGCAAAATGCGCTCGATAAACTTGCCGCCAAAACTAATGTTATCGCTTTGCAGTCTAGCCTGCGCGAACGTAACGCAATGGAAGCGGAGCGCGCTGTAGATGATATAAAACGCGCGGAATTCATGCGCGGCAAAGAGGGAAGAGTATATGATGCTGTGGTCAGCGGAGTTGCGAAAAATGTAATATTTGTGCAGCTTGACAATACGGTGGAGGGTGTGTTACCATTAGCATCCCTCCGCGATGACTACTATGTTTATATGGATAAACTGCACTGTGTCATTGCAGAGCGCACCAGGCAACGAATAAGCCTTGGCGATGCGATTAGGGTGCGGCTTATGAGCGTTTGCGTGTATCCGCCGCGTATAGAATTTGAACGCGCAAACAAATCAGGTGGGGTTGATGAGCGAAGCTGTTAAAGTTCTTATAAAGAACAAAAAGGCGCGTCATGAATATTTTATCGAAGAAGTGCTTGAGGCGGGTATTGCGCTTGCGGGCAGCGAAGTTAAATCTGTACGCTGCGGCAAAGCCAATATTTCAGACGCTTTTGTACGCATAAAAAACGGCGAAGCGTTTATACAAAACATGCACATAAGCCCTTACGAAAAGGGAAGCGTATATAATGCGGAACCTTTGCGTGAACGCAAACTGCTGCTGCACAAACGTGAAATAATTAAACTGTTTAGCATCATAACTCAAAAAGGTTTAACAATTGTGCCTTTGTCGGTATATGTTAAAAAGGGAATTGTAAAGATCGAAATTGGCGTGGCTCGCGGCAAAAAACTTTACGACAAAAGACAGAGCATTGCAGAGCGCGATGCTCAGCGTAAAAAAGAAATTGCAAGAAAGATGGCAAGATAGCCTATTCGGGGGCGTATTTGGCTTTCGACGGGGGTTTGCCGGGGTTAGGTTAGCGGGTCGCAGTTCCGGAACGCTGCGTAAAAAAGCCGGATCTAAATTTAGTTGCAGATAATTCTGAACTAGCTTACGCTGCCGCTTAAGGCAGTGTATGTCTTGCCGGTGTCTCCCTAAGCATCGGGTCAAGGCACCATCTTTTAGGGCAACCGCCTTTGCAAAGCTTTAAGCAAAGGAGAGGATTTTAAGCTACTACAAGGCAATGCCTGCGCTTGGGGCGTGCCTTGCGGGAAACTGTAATACCAGCGCTACACCCGTAGAAAATTTAGCTTTGGGACTTTCGGACAGGGGTTCGACTCCCCTCGCCTCCACCAAA
>CAYTUG010000038.1:0-5108 GCA_964441275.1 uncultured Christensenellaceae bacterium
GTTTACGTCCCCATCACTTGGGGGCTTCTTTATTATACTACCCTTAAAAAGCCGCTTAAACAAAGGCTTTTAAAGGGCATTTGCGGCTCATTCACAATAAAATTATAAATATACATAATAATCATCAACAAGTTGATATTCAGCTTAATTTTTTCCCTATGTTCTGCTGTTCGGCGCATATTTAACACATTATGACATTTGGTATGTTTATGCATATTAAATAATAACAACTTCTTCCTCCGTCACCTTCCCAATATTCCCAAAGACCCTAACATCTGCATTGCTGGCAATTCTATAAACTCTTATCAAATCTTCGTCTCCGGCAAAGTTTGTTATGCCTTTGATCAGCCTTTCATAAAGGCGATTTTGCAGTATGCATTCAAATGCAGATCTTTGAACCCTAACGCCAAACCCTTTCAAGTATTTGGCGAAACGTGCTCGCTTATTATTATCTACAATATCATAAATGACTACAACCAAATACTTTCTCCTTTCCTCACTAACAAAATCGTCAAACTCAAAACTATATACCCAGGAATTCATCTTAGCAAAACGGGCTTATACGAATTCATATCTGCACTCTCCATACATCTTATATATTGCTCAGTCTGCATTTCAATCGCTCTTCTAAAGCTAACAGCAAAATCGGCATATTCAACATACTTGCTTTTTGTACGTATCTTCTTTTCGTATTCCGATATAAACGCCTTTGCAGCATCTTTTTTTAAGTATATGCCCTTGCCTTCATCGGGTTTGCAAAAGTCTTCTTTTTGTATCATGTATCTTGATATACAGTTTAAAACCAAGCTGTCAATTAAAATAGCACGAAATTCCTCCATAAGGTCTGAACATAAAGCCGGGTGCCCATTTCTTATAGAATGAGAAAGTCCGACATATTGATTGAGACCTTTAACGGCAAGCGTATTGTATATCTCGTACATAAGAAGAGTGTATCCAAAGCTTAACAAGGCGTTGAACCTATCTTTCGGCGGTTGCCTCGTCCGGCCTGAAAATTTAAAATCCGGCTCAGTCAGTTCGTTTAACAATTGAAAATATTCTCTTGCGGCAATACCTTCATACCCTTTCGCTTCTTCAAGGCTACTCGATTTTGCGATAGCATCTTTGTAATGCGCCATTTTGCTTGTTTGCTCATTTATGTTTGCATCGCGGTGCCTGCCATATCGTCGTGCAATTACTATTTGATTGTTAACCTTAGCAGTTAAAATGCTTTTAGTGAAGTCTAAACGCATTTTGTTGCTTTCATAAGCTTTAAATTGCATTCTTTGGCGCTCAATATTTGTGCTTAGCGTGTTGTCCAGCCGTCCAAAAAACTTACCTCTCTCCGAGAGCCAAATCAACGATATTCCTCTTTTTAATAAGGATTTAAAACATCCGGATGAAACAGCGGCAGAACCGATTATAATAATCGCCTCAACGCCCTCAATAGGGCATTCTCTCAAAAGGCTAATCCTTTTGTTTGTAATTATCAATCTGTTTTCCGAAAAGGATACGTCGCTGCCATTCTCGTAAATATATATTACGCTCATCTATGCACCTTAACCCCGCCCATGCCAAGGGCAGTTTTGCTGCCCATGCCTGCGTACCATCCGAATTGCAGCAGCGCATTGCGTATTGCAAGCAACGATATAGGCAGCTTAGAATATAAATTCAAATACCCCCTAAATCCTAAAATACTTGTGCCTTCCAACGGAAAGTTTACGCTTTTAAGCGAATAAGAGTCCACCTTAGTTCCATTCGTTATCCTATCCACCAATTCATTGTCATATATATCCGCATTTTTAGAGAATTTAACCCATTTATGATATAGATTAATAAGTATATTTGAGACCCTCGGAAATGCTAAGAATTTACCTTCGCTTTTGTAAACGGCGGGCGATATATACTCAATGCTAATCTGCTTTTTTAAATCTTCATTAACCAGCTCCTCATGAAGCAACTCCTTATAACTTGTTTGACTGCGGCTTTCTTCAATTAACGAATACTGCTCATTTTTTGCTTTTATAAATATCGAACTTTGTTTCTCTAAACTGCCAAAAATTATATCGGCAGCTTCGCTGTTAAGTGTGCTTATTATCCAATACGTTGCCTCCCTGTTTTCCCTGCATATATATTGAGAGAAAGCTTTTATCTGTTCGGAATGGATATGCTTAACATTGTCACCTGCTAACTCCATAATAACACCATGCATTATAGAGCCAGATTTAAACGTCAAAAACCTTTCCGGATTTTCCATCTTGTATACCCTTCGTTGCAGCATTATGTTTCCTCCAAACTTAGCTCGCAAAGCCCGATGGCGAGATAATAGTAGTTGTCTTTCACTTTGTATCTGATCGTTTTGGCTGCTCTTGGCGAAAAACTCTGTTCAAAATTTTCCGCCTCTTTATAGTCTCTGGTTCGCGAGCGTTTTGAAAACTTCATATCAAGTATTTTCTTTACGGCTTGCGCCGCATTTGCATCATCGGGCGCCAAAGCATACAGCAGCGATTTAGTGTAAAACCCTGTATTCCCTCCGAGTATAAGGTTAGGGCTTGTATCTGCATAAAGGTTGGTCTTTATTTTTTTATTAATTCCTATATTAAAAGCGTTGCGCACTCTTGTTCTTACGAAATCCGTATACTTTTTTAGCATGGTTTCAATTTCTTGCTTAGAATATGAAAGCCCAATTGTAATTTCGGCAACGCAATGAGGCTTAAGATACTCAGCATAGGTGAAAAAATTATCTTCCTTATATGCAAATCTATCAATCTTTCTAAAAATGCCGAGCTGTTTAATCGAAATAGGTCTTGAGTCGGACACAGATATCTGCCTTGCCTCGTTATTAACAATATCGTCAGCCCGAAAGAAACTATTTTCAATCTCTCGGACCGTTTTGCTAATTTCTTTGCTAACCCCACTCCTGACTCTGTAAGATTGGCGGGGACCACTCAACGGTTGCAAAGCTCTTGTGATGTTCCCCCACCACCTGTCTCTTTTGTTAGCGTTTTGCGGGTCGGTTATTTTTGAATAAAGCAACGCTGTTCTAATAGCTCCCTTAACAGATGAGCCGGGTATATATGGCTCTCCATTGGGGGTTTTTGTAAACGTGAGCAAATCGTTCATCGAAGATTTCCGCTCCATTCCTCTAAAAAGAGTCGGTATCGATTCACTTTCATTATCTGCCGCAACATGATAACTTTGCACCCGTTCGGCTGTTTTCACTCCTTTAATAAATTGGTCAAAAAAACGGGGAAGCTCAAATCGTGGTTTAGACAAATTTTCAATAAAGCATTCTACAAGACCGTATTTTATCAATTCCCTGCTAAGTTTGCTCTCATCAATAACATAAACCGTATCGCCGTATCGTGCGTATTGAGTTCTGTCAAGCTTATCTCCGGACCCAATATAGACAGGAGTCGCAATTTTTATTGTGGCATTATATGTTTTATGCATTTGTCTCTACCCCCAAACAAAGCGCCTTGCCGTTCCTATAAACCGGGTGGGCGCCGTTTTGGCCTACATCAGCAATAATGCCTAAAGGCGCGGCATTAAAACAGCTTCCCTCCGCAATAACTGCAACGCTTTTCTTTTTATATTGCGTTGTCGCATAAGTTTGCGATTCTATGTACCCTTTTCTCCAAAGCAGCTTATAGCCAAGCGCATATTCATGCCAATTTTCACTTTCGGGCAAGCACACGCTAACAAGCATCTTAACATTTGCGCTGTTAGCATAGTCCATCATTTTGCGCATGGTTGCTGTTTCATCATCACCCGCCAAGCAAAAAGAAAACCTACCATAGCCCCATGAACGCTTTCCGCCAAGCCCTGAATAGCTTAGGCTGTCAAGCACAGCAGCAAATACATCATTATAATAACTATCTTCGCAAACAAGTATAAAATACAAGCCGCAGTCTTTATTAAAATGAAATACGCTTACAACATATGGTTTATTATCGCCGTCCGGTATAAACCACACTTTGCTTTGAACTTCCACTTCGCCAAAAGCAGAACCGCAGCAAAACAACTCGGCGTTCGAATGCTTTCCTTCGAGAAAACTTATATAATCGTTAAAATTATCGGCGGCGATAAATTGCAGATTTTTTAGCTGTTTTTTAAGCTTTGAATTGCTCTCAAGCTGCTTTTCGCGTTCGAATACCATAAGAGGCTTGGGTACAAACAGCCCCTTTTCATTAAACGGAAGCAAAGAGGATAATATTATTTCTCCTTCTTTTGTTTTATCAGCAAAATCTTGCGCTGCAGTTTCGCCAAAAAGCCTTAAAGTTTCAATAAAAAGCGCAGAGAACAGAGTGTCTGAATGCAAGTAGTATTCTGTTCCTTCAACACCCCCGCATCCGTGGCTGCTGCCAAAATGTACAGCAGTTTTAAACGATAGCTTTATAAAGCGGATTGTCTTTGACATGGCTTAAAAGCTCCTTATATTCTGTTGTGTCGTTATCTTTCAAAGATTTTACTTCAAAATTCAAGAATGCGACACGTCCATAACCTCTTGTCCCGCTGCCGCCTAAGTAATCGTAATGAAGCAACTCAAAACCTTTTGCAATTACCTCGAAATCCTTTTTTACATCCTCTTCGCTATACAGGTTGTAAATGACTAAAAAACAAAATTCGCTTCCGGCTATTACGCGCTCTTGCTGACGGGGCGTTGCCTTAAGCTCTATACGCTCAATGGTATTTTCGTATTTAATTTCGGTGTAAGATAACTCTGTGTTTGCATTCCTTAAACGTTTTTCGCTTTCCGGTGTTAAAAAGCAGTCTGAAAACATCAGCTTACTTTCCCTATATGGGCAATCGCTGCCGCCGAATAACTCTTTTATATGTTCACATTGACTTTCTGTGAGCCCTTCACTCTCTAACAGATAGCGTAATTTACCTTTTATTGAGCTGCCTGGTATAATTGGCTGAAAGGTTAGCGGGTCTCTTATCACTATGTCATCAACGGCGCCTATTGCCGAGTTTGTATACCCGGCGCCAATATGCATTCCTGTAATGACGTGTATTTTAGCAGTTATAATAATCTTATCCTTTAAAACTTTCATTAATTATCTCCTCCAAGATATTTTCTAAAAGCAATCAAAGCTTCCATAAACCGG
>CAYTUG010000039.1:0-4912 GCA_964441275.1 uncultured Christensenellaceae bacterium
AGCGAGGATAGTATTGCACTGAACGTAAACTGGGGTGATCAGGTGCAAACTGATGTAAGCAATTACGGCAAAGATACTTTTGAAAGCCTAAATTATCTTTACCGTAACGATAAAAGTTATGAGAATTGTTGCACTTTGGGCAACGGAACTGGTACAATTTCTGCATGAGGCTATCCTTTCGGGAGATATTAGTTTTTTAGCAGAAACATTGTATCAGAAAGGCTTACAGGGTCTCAATTTTCATTTAACTTTACAATACGACAAAAACTATTTGGAGGTCGGTGAATGAAACAGCAGACGTTTTGGATATTGAATACGCAAATCGGCGGAAGAAAATCAAAAGGGGTGAATTTTTGGAGGTTATGAACAAGATAATCCCCTAGGATGAGTGGGTTGCATATGTAAAACCGCACTATTTCGCCGGCAGGAGAGGCCGGACCGCCGATAGGGATCGAAAGGATAAAGATGTTGAGGATGTATCTGCTGCAGATATAGTTCAACCTATCAGACGAGGGGGTTGAGGATGCCATTTACGTCAGCTATGCCATGCGCAAGTTCATGGGAATAGATTTTATGCAGGAGAAGGTACCGGACGCCACGACACTATTGCATTTTCGATGTCTGATTGAAGAAAGCGGACTTGGCAAAACGTTTTTCGAAGCTATAAACCACTGTCTGTAGGAATGCGGGCATATGATGAGCGGTGGAATGATTGTTGATACGACAACCATTAATGCTCCAACTTCCACAAAAAATGCAAGTGGCAACCGCGATCCGGAGATGCATCAGATGAAGAAAGGCACCGAGTGTTACTTTGGCATGAAGTGCCACGCCGGTGTAGACGCGGGGACGGGTTATATCCACAGTATTGAGGCTACATCAGCCAATGTGCATGATATTACACAAGCCGTCAAACTGATTAGAGCGGACAACGAAGTTGTCTACGGGGATTCTGGATATCTGGGCGTTGATAAGCTCCCAGGAGAGGGGGGGTGCGGACGATTTTTCAGACAGCCTAAACGGCTATTCCAAGGCTTTGTCGGTACTCCAGTGGACTCATATTTCCAAGTGATATTTTAATCCTCTTTTTATTATACCAAATAAGATAGTTGTCGAGGATTTAATAAATTGTTTGATGCTCATACCCGCCCATTGGCGATTGAAAAACATCTCGTTTTTAAGACGCCCGAAGAGACCTTGCAGGCAGAATTATCAGGAGAACACCCTTTCTTTGACATAGAGCGCTGCAGCCCCGCATTCTCCATTCTGGATATCCAGCCCGACCAACGATAATGGCAACCACGATCTGTATGAACCAAAGAATGTTCGTTATCATTAAGAATGTTAATGGCATCATCTAACATACTATTCACAAGATTGGCATCCGGAACAGTCCCGCTCTTCCATGATGGAATCATTCCGTCAAAACAATCCAAAATAGATGAAAAATATACTTTACCAACAAGGATAGCAAATTCTGTTATATCGGTTAGCGATTTTTCATTCGATGCTTCAGCATGAAAGTGCGATCTATGACGTTTGGAACACAAGGGGTGATCTCGCCCTTGTATGAGTCATATTTCTTGTTCTTTCGTTTAATTTTTACTACTATGCTGCACTCTGCCATTAGTCTACGGACGATTTTCTCAGAGATAGGGGTACCTTCTCTATCCAGTAAAGCATAAATCCTCCAATATCCATGTCTTCCATGATTCTCCTCAAACAACATCTTAATTTTGCAACGATTTACCTTGTATCTATCTGGGAATAAAGCTATCTTATGCTGATAGTAATAACTGCTTCTGGATAAATTTAAACTTCGTAGAAGAAGCGGCAGTGAATACTTATCCTTCAAAATATCTAATTCTATTTGCATGCCCTGAATTTGCTTCTTCAGCTTTTCAACCTCTTGGGAGGATGCCGGCTCTCCTTTAGGCAGTTTGCCTCAAGGTCTGTCACTGGTGTTCATAAGCCCAGCAGCTCCTTTCAGAATATACTTTCTACGCCACGTATAAATGCTGGCTCTGCTGTATCCAATCTTTTCTGATACCAATTTTACATTCTCACCAAATTAAAAACAACGATGTATTGTATCCATCTTGACCTTTAAAGAAGATGCCTAAGATGATTTGGTGTGTTATTACATTTCTCTCTTGGGGGCCTTTTCTTAAGGGGAGCATCCCTTGTTGCAATCCAATCATATAATGTTCGTCTGGTAGGGTAGCCTAAACGCTGGATTACTTTAGTAATTGATTTAGACTGGTCATATAGATTCAGAGCTTTCTTTTTTTGTTCTTCTGAATACACTTTCATACTCCTTCCAAAGCGTCATTAGTGTCCAACTATATGTCCGCACCCCCTTACCGTGCTCAGAAATTAAAGAAGATGAAAACAAGTCTAAAGTCGACTACCGCATCAATTTAAAATCCGGCAAGGCGAGTACATTACCGAAAGGCCCGACACAGGAATGGTTCCGCTATATGGAGCGCCGGAAATCGTCGGTACGCTCCAAAGTTGAACACGCATTCAATCAAGAATACGTTTGGCTACAGCAGAGCACGTTATCGGGGAATAACAAAGAACTCAACAGGCTGTACACGCTCGCTTTGAATGCCAATCTGCTGATGTGCGCTCAAAGCGGCGAATGTCGGGAAAGGTTTGCATACATAAGGGGACAAGTGCGCTCATTTTCAAGGGAAACCTCGAAAATAAGCGATGATGCCAGGCGATTTATCACATAGTATTTGTTATCGCTCTTCCGGTAATACAATACGCATATTAATCAGCGTGTCCCAAAAAATATTCTGCTTATGATGTAAACGTTTATTTCAAATATGATTTCTAGAATTTCTTTCATATATGTTTTTTAGTTCTCTAAATTGCCTTATCAATAACACAACAGTAATTATCATAATAATTATTTCAATTACTGTTGAACCTAAATATATCCACCTGACACCAAGCAATTTTGGTAAAACTAATATTGCCGGAATAAACAAAACAATTTGTCGCATTACTACCAGTACACTAGCTAATATCCCTTTATTGATTGCCGGGAAAAAAGTCATTGCCATCGAAGAAAAAGGCAATACGAGAAAAATGCCAATAAATATTCTAAAATTAAACAATATATAATCATTAAAAATTTTTTTAGGTATCATCATAGACAATGCAATTTGCGGTTTAATAATTAATACTATTATAATCGGAATCAAAAAAACAATACCATAAAAAATAAAAAACTTAACGCTCTTAATTACTCTTATATAATTTCCGGCTCCATAATTAATACCAACTATTGGTTGCTGAGCTCTCATCATGCCTATTAACGGAGTCTCCAAAAGGGTATATATCCGAAATGAAGCTCCGTATATTGCAATATCCCAAGTTGTCCCTAATTCAGATAATACATTAAACACAATAGCTGCCTTTACTAAATCCGTTATAGCCGTAAGAAAAGAAGATATCCCTAGAGACATAATTCTTTTTATTACTTTAACATCTTTTATTATTTTCAGTGGATATGCTTCAAATGAGCAGCGTCCTGTAATAAAATATGTAATACCAAAAAATGCGTATGCTAACATCCCAATATTTGTTCCCCAAGCAGCACCAATTACCCCTATGTTTAATATTCCTACCATTATGTAACTGGCAAAAATATTTACACATAGGCCCATTCCCATAATTAACGCTGCAGTCTTCATCTTTCCTTCAGCCCTTATAATCATATTAGTAGAAAGCCCGTAAACAGAAAATATGGACCCTATTGCTGTTACTTTTAAATAGCTCGTACCGAACTGCAATGCTTCGCCTTGCCCGCCCATCAATTCTATCAACATTTCTGCAAAAAACCATGTTAATATACCATAAGTAATACTCAAAGTTATTATCAGGAAATTCATACTGGGTAGCAAACTTCTTTGTGTGTTTTTATCATTTCCTCCAAGTGCTATTGAAAGCGCAGAGCCTGCTCCCGCCCCTATCAACGAACCTATCCCTATCGTCATCTGTGAAATTGGATATGCAATTGATACACCTGCTAGTGCCGTTTCCCCAACATATTGCCCAATAAATATAGCATCAAACACAGAGTTTAACCCATATAATATAAGGGCTAGAATTGCCGGCCATGATATATTTAATATGACTTTCCATATTTTATCCGATATAATCATCAGTTTCTGTGCTTCCCTATCTGTATAACGATTATTCATAAATTCCTCCATAGAATTTACAAGGCGTTATCCCAATACACTATAATTGACTTTAAAGGGGGAATAACTCAACAAATAAAACAACTGATATATCCTCAAAAACCCAAAATTTTTACGGCAATACTGAACAAGAGAATCCATTATCTAAATCAGTGAAACCTATATCCTGGAAAACTACAAATTTTAATAGTCACCAATTAAAATCATATTATTAATTTGTAATTATTTCATTTGCCTCAGAATTAAATATATGTGCCTAACTGGCATCTATTTGAAAATATACAATATCTCCTGACACAACACTAGTAGATGGAGCAAAACGTGAAATCACTCTTGTATTTAAGAAATTTAAGTATACAAGAACTTCACTGCCCATCATTTCTGCAAGATCTGCTTTAGCTGCATAAGTATTTATTCCATCCTTATTTTTTTCTTTTGGAATGCTTAATTCTGTATCATCAATATTCAATAATAATCCTATCATCTTGTCTTTTAATTAATCCTTCAAAAAAATTCATTTGCGGAGCTCCAATAAATCCGGCAACAAACAAATTTTGAGGGTACCTGTATAAACTATCTGGCGTTCCGACTTGCTGAACTACTCCATCCTTCATGACGACAATTCTATCAGCCATCCCCACTCGTGAAAAGCTCTGACGCAGCCCATATTGCTTCAGCAGTCCCATCACAGCTTT
>CAYTUG010000040.1:0-3215 GCA_964441275.1 uncultured Christensenellaceae bacterium
TTATGGCTTCCGCCAAGTAGATTAAAGTAAAAAATATTTTATTAATATGGTAAAAAGAAATGGGAGAAGAAAGAATTAAGCTTGATTTTGAACAAATAGCAAAGGCTAATTTTGATTTTTTAATCAATAAGTTTAAATTTAAATTAAAATATTCCGATAAATATATTATTAAATATTCTTCAAATATAGTTTATTTAAATATTTATCATGATAAATTATCTTATGAACTTAATATAATAATAGGATTGTTACCAGAACACAGAAAAAATGGGTTATACCTAACTTTATATGAGATAATTAAATATTTTAATATAGACACGTTTATTATGGAATATTACGCAACAATCGAAAAGTATGTTATTGAAAAGTATTTAAATGAGAGTTCAAGAATAATACAGAAATATGGCAAAAATATTTTATTAGGAGAGAAAGAAATTTTTATAAATCAACTATTTAAAAGGAAAATAGAAGAAGATGAAATGGTTAAAGAGGAAAATAAAAAATTAATTGAAAAAGAGGCATCTGAAGCTTGGAATAAACATGACTATCAATTAGTATATAAGATATATTATGATAATTATTCGATTTTAAACCACATACAAAAAAAACGATTCGAAATTGCAAAAAAAGTTATTAAAAAAACTCATTAATATTTCGTCCGGGCGGAGAGGTGATAACCAGCAAGCGTTTCGGCGATGTGCAGGACGGCAACGCGTGGTACTACTTTAACTACGACATGCGCGGCAGCACCACGGTGGTGTTGACGCCAACCGGAAGTTACAAGAAAGATGTTTGGGTATAGGACGGCAGACGAGATGTTTGCGGCTTAAAGTGGACTGGGTTTTTATGGTGGGCAATTCAACTTGCAATTTAGAATGTTCGTTTTTCGGGTGATATATGTGATAATTTGCATGTTGTGTGTTATTATAAATGAGTTAGTTATATTTGCCACAATCGAGATGATGGGGGTTCGCAATGGAGAAAGTTGAAATTACACCTACATCTTCTGTTACTGCCGATATGTCGCCAATAATTCTAAGTGAAGGGCAACGAATACAGACATTGTTTGAACCTATGCAGGTCGATAACACAAAAGATCCCAAGAAACGCATTAAGGGAAAATTAATATTCAAGCGGATAACAAAGGCCATTAATGGTTTCGATGTAGTAAAATTATCTAAACGCGATATTAGCAATAATGAGTATGTTGAATTGCAGCTCAATTGCGATGAAACTTACAATCTGGCAAAGGGCTTGTATGATTATTTTGCTCTTACCATGGGGAAAAAAACCCCGTTTGAGCCTCAGACATATATAAAAAGCAGCAAGCAGGATGAGGAAAAAATTCGGCAGTTACACCATATCATTCAAGAGACTCCGAATATTCTTTCTCTGCTTGAGCAGCAGGATATTGACATTCTATCTGTGGGATTGAGAATTAAGGAACTTAAAAATACGAAGGCGCTGATCGAGGACAATTTGGAAAATAGCGATGAAAGGTTCTGGCAAAGAGTATTTTCTGAGCATACTTGGGTTATCTCCCAAATCTTTTCCACGCCATATCTGTTTTTCCAAGAGCAACCTTATGTCGGTGGCAAGGGTATCGAAAATAGTTCCGGAAAGTTTCCGGATTACCTATACCGCAGTAATGTTACTAACAATATCGCTGTGGTTGAAATTAAAACACCTACAACCAAATTAGTGTCTGGTACGGCATATAGAACGGGAGTATACGCAATTCATAATGATCTGAGTGGTGCTGTGGGGCAATTGCTCCAGCAACGTGATACGTTGTATAAAAGTTACACTACCTCCTTGCATTACTCTGCTGATAAATTTGAGGCCCTTAATTTCCATAGTATATTAATTGTGGGAAACGTCAAAAGATTCGATGAAGATCAAGCGAAAAGGCAGTCGTTTGAGCTATATCGTAACGAACTGCGGCATGTGCAGATTATTGGGTTTGATGAGCTTCTTGCCAAAATTGAAATTATGATTCGGCTATTAGAAGCAAAGAGCACTGTAACACCCTAACGGAAACCGTGGTGTCAAAATTCGTTTTATGTAGAATAGAACGGAGGAGCATATGACAAGAAAGGAAGAACAACAATGGGTGCTATTGGAGAAAGCTAAGACGAAACTGTTTAATTGGGCGCGATGTAATAACGTAAAAATAGTTGAAGTTCATTTTGTACCTATGTTTGATTTTGCAGTCGAAGTGTATGTCTTTTATAAAGATAATGCTGATTTAGCGCAAAATCAGGATAATGGTGTATCGGAGCTTATTAAGCATGTGTTTTTGAAAATACTAAGTGATTTAGGCTACATAGAATATTTTGGCGATAAAGCAAAGTTTATTTTCGATTCTGATGAAAATGTAATAAATAACTATCAAGGCAATTATTTTTTAAGGTTAAGATAGGAATAAACACATGACGACTTTGGCGCCATCACCTTTAATTTAATCAAAACCATTAGGGGCTGAACATGAGATAGTTAACTGGGAAGCAAGCTGGTTAGGTTGTCCGTAGCTGGAAGTTGAAGGATTACGAATACGATACCTTTGGCAACACAACAGAGGGCGAGGGCAGCTTTTACAACGAAACGCAGTTTACCGGCGCGACACATGACAAGAGCACCGGAATGCATTACATACCCTCGCTTCGCTGGGGCAGACCCTGAATGCCCGGTACTATAACCCTTCTATCGGCAGGTTTTTGACGCAGGACAGCTACACGGGCAACCCGTACGAATCCTCTGTTCGCTGTGGATAAGACGCGCCGCTAACGCTTGCGCTTATCTTACGCTCACAGATTTGCTTACTCGCTGTATCTGCCGCCGGCAGCGCTCGCCCGCTCATCCGTGGACGCAAAACTTGTATGCGTATTGCGGCAACAACCCGGTGAATTTTGTTGACCCGACGGGGCATTTCTTCAATCTTATAGCTGCAGGAATTGGAGCGGTTGTTGGGGCTGTAGTTGGGGCGGCAGTAACATTTGTAAGCGATCTTGTAGACGATGGTGAGATAAACACCCCTGTTGAAACGTACTTGGGCAACACAGCAGGAGCAGCAGTAACAGGTTTAGCCGCAGGCTTTACATGCGGGGCTTCGCTTGCGTTGGAAGGCGGCGGTTTGGCGCTTTATACCGCAGGCGCATATGGCTTGAGCAGCATGGCGGGCAGTACAGTCAGACAAGCAATAAGCACCGGAGAGG
>CAYTUG010000041.1:0-2732 GCA_964441275.1 uncultured Christensenellaceae bacterium
AACCCGACTAACTTTATCGACCCGACGGGGCATAGTGCGAAATACATATCTGCCATAGATTATAAAAAGCAGATGGCCGAATTGCAAAGAAAACTTAAGGAAGCGGATCAATGGGCTTCAGGGTACTATAAAAATAAAATTAGGTATCAAGACTATGTAGAACAGGGCAAAACTCATTATCAGATGATGATTAAATTAGCGGATGGAGGATTTAAACGTAATACAAAAATAGCGGAAGAAATTAGCTCACAAATAGAGGATTTACAACGGCGGTACGATTTATCAAAGATAGTTGATAGGCAAAAAATAAACCCTGTATATGAGAATGAGGAGGAAGCAGCTGCAGCGTTTTTAAGAAAATATGTACCTTATACCGCTAGTGATGGTGAAGAAAGGTCCGCTTATATTATAGCCACAACCGGATATAGAAAAGATGAAAATGGTGATATTGTAAGCTATTCCGGTTATCAGCTAACACTGGGGGCATTTAAAGGTTCTACAGGGTTTAATAACACAAAATTCATTGGACTTGAAGCGATCTTAAAGCTTCCAGTGTTTGAAAAAAAGTCTTTGGTTCACACTCATCCGGCAAGTCCAACTGGCATACCTGGGTTTTCCACCCAGGATAAGGATTGGATGATAGATACCTTTGGCTGCACCAATGTATATATGGCAATGCCAGGTGATAGTGTTTATAAAAATGGCGTTTATAAACTAACAGGAAATGGCCCAATTTTAGAGGAAAAAGACGTTTTAGCCCCCGTAACATATTATTAACATATTTGAATGAATAGAGGTTACATATGAAAGTTAAAATTGTTTTCACACTAATAATTATAACATTAGCTACTACATTAACTGCATGTATAGATTTTTTTCTGCCAATATACGAGAAAACAAACGATGATGGTATGAGTGTTATTATTGACGGTGTAAGATATAAGGAATTTCCTATACTAAAGTGGATAGTACATCCAACATGGCCAGAGAAAAAAATTGGGTACGCAGGCGGATGGGATACTGTTATTGTAGAAGCACAGGGAGATACAGAAAAAAATTTCGTTTATATAAAAGGAACTATTGCTGATTATTATGATGGCTTCTTATATCGAACAGACAAAGTTATTCCTGAGCCTTCTGCAGAGAGTATAAATAAAATGATATGGGAGGAATATGTTGTTGGTAGTGAAGAGGGATATATTAATACGATAGTTGATAAAAAAATAATTAAGGAGTTATTTGATATATTAGATTCCGAAGAAAAAACTAGAAAGTACGAAATGATTGAAAATAACTCTAAAATATTAAATATTTCTATTGGTTGCTATTCTTCTGATTTGCCTGGCGCACTCTATCTTCTAGCTATAGGTAAAAGCGGCGATAAAATAATTTGCGGTAACAGAAGAGAAAACGAATATGTAGAAATACCAATTGAACTATTAGTAAAAATATCAGGAAGAAGCGCGGATTATTTTTACGAACTTATTAATCAGACATAGCTACAAAATGGATTGGTTGGAGATTATCAGGAAGCTATTGATTTGCTGATAGAGTCACTCAAACCGTTTAAGACTGTAAGCGAAATGTAGCCGTCAGGTAAATTTATAAAACCTAATGCTTATGTGTAATAAAAGAGGACAAGACCAATGAAAAAAATAGCGTGGCTGTTTGTTATGTTGATAATGTTATTGGCCTTTGCCGCCTGTGCCGGCGAGCCGGACTCGAATGAGGAAGATGTAACGGAAACGCCTGTCGCTCCAACATTAACACCCCCTCCTACGCCAAAACCTACATTGTCTGAGGAAGATATAGAAAACAGGGAACGATATGACGAGCTTATCACCATCGCTGAAAGATACAATGACTGGTCGGCGGCTTTGTTGATTCGCGAAATGCTAAGCGACGGCAAGATTACTGAAAGCCAGTATTCAAAGCTGTTTTCAATTGCGGCATTCAAGGACGCTAAAAACTTTAAGGATGCTATATGGGACAAAACAAAAAGCCAATTTAGCGACGTTGCAGATGTTCTTAACGGCACATCAAAGGATATGGATAAAGACGAGTTTTATAAATTCCTCTTCGATGCATCTCAGCACCGGACAGTTTATATCATGCTCTTTGATTCCAGGGAAAAGCAGGAACGCGTTATAAGGGGTATAAGCAGTATAGATGAATGGTTTGAAGAACCTACAGATGAAAAGTTTGACGCGTTTACGGAGTTCTATTTTTCGGACGATTTAACGCCGGGGGAAGTAATATTGCTTAATTGCTATTTGCAATCTCATCCAAACTGCCCGGCAGAAATTAGCGGAAAGCCAACATCCAAGTATCTTACATCAAAAGGAATACAGGAGCATGCGGATAGGGCGTTAGGGGAATTGTACAATTAAAAAACTAATTTTTCCACGAAAAGTGCTTAGTGGGGTGTTTCACCACTAAGCTTATCATCAGATATTATTGTTTGCCAATTGCCAACAAACAACAATGCAGTGGTCATTTTTTTAATACACTTTTTAGAAAAGGAACAAGAGTTTCAGGTAAAAATAGGCTCGATTAAATGAGCTCATTATTTCCCAAACAAACTAATTGTACATGCAAATAAACCGCGCATCCTTACTATTGTGAATATCATTATCGGTAAGCGGCAAGGGCATCGGAGCTATTCGGTGCTCTTTTCAGGGACTGTAAAGTAAAAATGAAAGATTAGATGACTCAGACATAGAAATGCTACG
>CAYTUG010000042.1:0-1799 GCA_964441275.1 uncultured Christensenellaceae bacterium
TGACGCAGGACAGCTACACGGGCAACCCGTACGACCCGTGGACGCAGAACTTGTACGCCTACTGCGGCAACAACCCCACGAACTTTGTAGACCCGACGGGGCATTTTATGCAGATGATAGCGAAGGTACTAAATCAAGCAGCGGCAAAACTTCAGGCGGCCTCAAAGGTTGTTCCAAGTATACTTAAGTGTGTACAGGCAGTAAAGGCGATGACGGCAGCTGCTAAGACTGAAACAAAAAAAGAAATTAGTGGTGGTGGAACTAGCAGTAGTAGTGTTGGTAAAGGCGGGGGGAAGATTAATAAACAACAAATAGCGTTATATGATGCAGCCAATTCTGTAAATGATTCGGAACACGATAGAGCAATACGAGCAATTGCAGAAAATAGTGAAACTATCGGGGAGATGACTTTATATGTAAATGATGATTTCCAAGAGGAATTGTCTCGTAAAATAATTAGTAACAATAATGATTCAAAGCGATTAGGCGATATATATTCGACTGGTGCCGACATTATTAGTGGAGGAGTGCCAAGTGGCAGTACAGCAATGCTTACGGCTGATATTCTTAGTAAAATATTTCCTGGAAACTGCGATGATTTTATGTTTGTCCGCGAGGGTAGCTACACTATTTATATATCGCATTATGTGGAACTACATGGTTGGTTTAATGCGGAAGCTCGGTTTGTAGATGCTACAGTATTTGTGGGAAAATCTAATAGAAACGTGTATACAATGACTTCGACCCTCGATTTTGCAAATAGTGTATTAGAACAAGAGTTGCCAATTTCGTACACGAGGTATTATTCACACGTGCCCGAATAGTTGGTGATACAAGAATGAATTGAATGCATTTAAAGAAAGGAGAAAAAGATACAATGATAATGACTTTAGGCATTATGGGAATTGCCATAAGTATAATTGGAATAATAAAGAAAATAAAGAATTCAATGATTACGTTTATCATGTGGAGCATCTTTTTAATATCAATTTTTTTAGGGATGTCTTACTTGAGGGGTTCTTTGCTTTCATTTATTGTTGACCAAATCGGGTTTTTATTAAAATTGATATGGATAATAATAATAAACAGAAATATATGATGAGGAAATAAAAATGTATGATATAATGCGTTTTACGCTTATTGCACTATTAATTTGCTGTATAGTATACATCAAACTTCTTAAGAAAAAAGATACTACCATTTATATACTTTCAATTACCTTGCTATTGTTAAATATTTTTCGATTTATTATGAATAATATTTTGAGAGAACAAATGATAGAAATGAAGAGCATGGAAATAATAGAAGATACTATTTGTAAAGTTACTATTTTAACTATTGTAGCGCCAATAATTATGTTAAGCATAACAATACTTTTAATATATAAAGGGACCAAAGAGAAGAAACAGAAAACGATGTGAATACAGTTTGCTTGCAGGCAAAAAAGCAGACGTAAAGGGCTGGGGATAAGCTGACGCAGGACAGCTATACGGGCAACCCGTACGACCCGTGGACGCAGAACTTGTATGCGTATTGCGGCAACAATCCGGTGAACTTTGTTGATCCGACGGGGCATTTCTTTAACTTCCTTGCTGCGGGAATTGGAGCGGTTGTTGGGGCTGTAGCTGGGGCGGCAGTAACATTTGTAAGCGATCTTATAGACGATGGCGAGATTAACACTCCTGTTGAAACGTACTTGGGCAACACAGCAGGAGCAGCAGTAACAGGTTTAGCCGCAGGCTTTACATGCGGGGCTTCGCTTGCGTTGGAAGGCGGCGGTTTGGCGCTTTATACCGCAG